>JAADJJ010000001.1:0-664918 GCA_010092695.1 Enterobacteriaceae bacterium 4M9
TTGATGCCTGGCAGTTCCCTACTCTCGCATGGGGAGACCCCACACTACCATCGGCGCTACGGCGTTTCACTTCTGAGTTCGGCATGGGGTCAGGTGGGACCACCGCGCTGTCGCCGCCAGGCAAATTCTGTTTCACTTACCGTTGTGCCTTTCGCACAACCATAAGCGCTAATCCATGAACAAAGCTGAAAATCATCTTTCTCTCAAACCCAAAACACCTTCGGCGTTGTAAGGTTAAGCCTCACGGTTCATTAGTACCGGTTAGCTCAACGCATCGCTGCGCTTACACACCCGGCCTATCAACGTCGTAGTCTTCAACGTTCCTTCAGTGGACTCAAGGTCCAAGGGAGAACTCATCTCGGGGCAAGTTTCGTGCTTAGATGCTTTCAGCACTTATCTCTTCCGCATGTAGCTACCGGGCAATGCCATTGGCATGACAACCCGAACACCAGTGATGCGTCCACTCCGGTCCTCTCGTACTAGGAGCAGCCCCCCTCAATTCTCCAGCGCCCACGGCAGATAGGGACCGAACTGTCTCACGACGTTCTAAACCCAGCTCGCGTACCACTTTAAATGGCGAACAGCCATACCCTTGGGACCTACTTCAGCCCCAGGATGTGATGAGCCGACATCGAGGTGCCAAACACCGCCGTCGATATGAACTCTTGGGCGGTATCAGCCTGTTATCCCCGGAGTACCTTTTATCCGTTGAGCGATGGCCCTTCCATTCAGAACCACCGGATCACTATGACCTGCTTTCGCACCTGCTCGCGCCGTCACGCTCGCAGTCAAGCTGGCTTATGCCATTGCACTAACCTCCTGATGTCCGACCAGGATTAGCCAACCTTCGTGCTCCTCCGTTACTCTTTGGGAGGAGACCGCCCCAGTCAAACTACCCACCAGACACTGTCCGCAACCCCGATAAGGGGTCTACGTTAGAACACCAGCCATTAAAGGGTGGTATTTCAAGGTTGGCTCCACGCAGACTGGCGTCCACGCTTCAAAGCCTCCCACCTATCCTACACATCAAGGACCAGTGTTCAGTGTCAAGCTATAGTAAAGGTTCACGGGGTCTTTCCGTCTTGCCGCGGGTACACTGCATCTTCACAGCGAGTTCAATTTCACTGAGTCCCGGGTGGAGACAGCCTGGCCATCATTACGCCATTCGTGCAGGTCGGAACTTACCCGACAAGGAATTTCGCTACCTTAGGACCGTTATAGTTACGGCCGCCGTTTACCGGGGCTTCGATCAAGAGCTTCTCCTTACGGATAACCCCATCAATTAACCTTCCGGCACCGGGCAGGCGTCACACCGTATACGTCCACTTTCGTGTTTGCACAGTGCTGTGTTTTTAATAAACAGTTGCAGCCAGCTGGTATCTTCGACTGACTTCAGCTCCACCCGCAGGGGCTTCACTTACACATCAGCGTGCCTTCTCCCGAAGTTACGGCACCATTTTGCCTAGTTCCTTCACCCGGGTTCTCTCAAGCGCCTTGGTATTCTCTACCTGACCACCTGTGTCGGTTTGGGGTACGATTCGTTGTTACCTGAAGCTTAGAGGCTTTTCCTGGAAGCGGGGCATCTGTCACTTCAGCACCGTAGTGCCTCGTCATCACGCCTCAGTGTTAGAGCAAACCGGATTTACCTGGAATGCACACCTACACGCTTAAACCGGGACGACCGTCGCCCGGATGACATAGCCTTCTCCGTCCCCCCATCGCAGTAACACCGAGTACGGGAATATTAACCCGTTTCCCATCGACTACGCCTTTCGGCCTCGCCTTAGGGGTCGACTCACCCTGCCCCGATTAACGTTGGACAGGAACCCTTGGTCTTCCGGCGTGCGGGTTTTTCACCCGCATTATCGTTACTTATGTCAGCATTCGCACTTCTGATACCTCCAGCAACCCTCACAGGCCACCTTCGACGGCTTACAGAACGCTCCCCTACCCAACAACACCTAAGTGTCGCTGCCGCAGCTTCGGTGCATGGTTTAGCCCCGTTACATCTTCCGCGCAGGCCGACTCGACCAGTGAGCTATTACGCTTTCTTTAAATGATGGCTGCTTCTAAGCCAACATCCTGGCTGTCTGTGCCTTCCCACATCGTTTCCCACTTAACCATGACTTTGGGACCTTAGCTGGCGGTCTGGGTTGTTTCCCTCTTCACGACGGACGTTAGCACCCGCCGTGTGTCTCCCGTGATAACATTCTTCGGTATTCGCAGTTTGCATCGGGTTGGTAAGTCGGGATGACCCCCTAGCCGAAACAGTGCTCTACCCCCGAAGATGAGTTCACGAGGCGCTACCTAAATAGCTTTCGGGGAGAACCAGCTATCTCCCGGTTTGATTGGCCTTTCACCCCCAGCCACAGGTCATCCGCTAATTTTTCAACATTAGTCGGTTCGGTCCTCCAGTTAGTGTTACCCAACCTTCAACCTGCCCATGGCTAGATCACCGGGTTTCGGGTCTATACCCTGCAACTTAACGCCCGGTTAAGACTCGGTTTCCCTGCGGCTCCCCTATACGGTTAACCTTGCTACAGAATATAAGTCGCTGACCCATTATACAAAAGGTACGCAGTCACACCCCGAAGGATGCTCCCACTGCTTGTACGTACACGGTTTCAGGTTCTGTTTCACTCCCCTCGCCGGGGTTCTTTTCGCCTTTCCCTCACGGTACTGGTTCACTATCGGTCAGTCAGGAGTATTTAGCCTTGGAGGATGGTCCCCCCATATTCAGACAGGATACCACGTGTCCCGCCCTACTCATCGAGCTCACAATCTGTGTATTTTCGTGTACGGGAGTATCACCCTGTACCCTGCGACTTTCCAGACGCTTCCACTAACACACAAACTGATTCAGACTCTGGGCTCTTCCCCGTTCGCTCGCCGCTACTGGGGGAATCTCGGTTGATTTCTTTTCCTCGGGGTACTTAGATGTTTCAGTTCCCCCGGTTCGCCTCATTAACCTATGGATTCAGTTAATGATAGTGTGACAAGTCACACTGGGTTTCCCCATTCGGACATCGTCGGTTATAACGGTTCATATCACCTCACCGACGCTTTTCGCAGATTAGCACGTCCTTCATCGCCTCTGACTGCCAGGGCATCCACCGTGTACGCTTATTCGCTTAACCTCACAACCCGAAGATGTTTCAAAACATCATCGTGTGTGAGCTTGAGAGACCCATATAAACGGTTAAACCGTCTATGGATTTTCAATTTTCAGCTTGTTCCGGATTGTTAAAGAGCAGAACTTCACAATGCACTGTTAAAGTACATTCTGAAGTATTTTATGGTGGAGCTATGCGGGATCGAACCGCAGACCTCCTGCGTGCAAAGCAGGCGCTCTCCCAGCTGAGCTATAGCCCCATAAAGTAGTTAAAACCTTACGTACCTGACACTCTTCGGGAGAATGTCATTTATTCTGAGACAAGGCGCGGAATGACGAAGCATACTGAAGTATGCGAGTTATTTCGCAACGCAGTATTCAGAATAAATTGGTAGGCCTGAGTGGACTTGAACCACCGACCTCACCCTTATCAGGGGTGCGCTCTAACCACCTGAGCTACAAGCCTGTAGAGGTTTTCACTGCTGCTTCATTTCTATCAGACAATCTGTGTGGACACGTCGAAGACTGTATCTTTAAGGTAAGGAGGTGATCCAACCGCAGGTTCCCCTACGGTTACCTTGTTACGACTTCACCCCAGTCATGAATCACAAAGTGGTAAGCGCCCTCCCGAAGGTTAAGCTACCTACTTCTTTTGCAACCCACTCCCATGGTGTGACGGGCGGTGTGTACAAGGCCCGGGAACGTATTCACCGTGACATTCTGATTCACGATTACTAGCGATTCCGACTTCATGGAGTCGAGTTGCAGACTCCAATCCGGACTACGACGCACTTTATGAGGTCCGCTTGCTCTCGCGAGGTCGCTTCTCTTTGTATGCGCCATTGTAGCACGTGTGTAGCCCTGGTCGTAAGGGCCATGATGACTTGACGTCATCCCCACCTTCCTCCGGTTTATCACCGGCAGTCTCCTTTGAGTTCCCGACCGAATCGCTGGCAACAAAGGATAAGGGTTGCGCTCGTTGCGGGACTTAACCCAACATTTCACAACACGAGCTGACGACAGCCATGCAGCACCTGTCTCACAGTTCCCGAAGGCACATTCCCATCTCTGGGAACTTCTGTGGATGTCAAGACCAGGTAAGGTTCTTCGCGTTGCATCGAATTAAACCACATGCTCCACCGCTTGTGCGGGCCCCCGTCAATTCATTTGAGTTTTAACCTTGCGGCCGTACTCCCCAGGCGGTCGATTTAACGCGTTAGCTCCGGAAGCCACTCCTCAAGGGAACAACCTCCAAATCGACATCGTTTACGGCGTGGACTACCAGGGTATCTAATCCTGTTTGCTCCCCACGCTTTCGCACCTGAGCGTCAGTCTTTGTCCAGGGGGCCGCCTTCGCCACCGGTATTCCTCCAGATCTCTACGCATTTCACCGCTACACCTGGAATTCTACCCCCCTCTACAAGACTCTAGCCTGACAGTTTCGAATGCAGTTCCCGGGTTGAGCCCGGGGATTTCACATCCGACTTGACAGACCGCCTGCGTGCGCTTTACGCCCAGTAATTCCGATTAACGCTTGCACCCTCCGTATTACCGCGGCTGCTGGCACGGAGTTAGCCGGTGCTTCTTCTGCGGGTAACGTCAATTGCTGAGGTTATTAACCCCAACACCTTCCTCCCCGCTGAAAGTACTTTACAACCCGAAGGCCTTCTTCATACACGCGGCATGGCTGCATCAGGCTTGCGCCCATTGTGCAATATTCCCCACTGCTGCCTCCCGTAGGAGTCTGGACCGTGTCTCAGTTCCAGTGTGGCTGGTCATCCTCTCAGACCAGCTAGGGATCGTCGCCTAGGTGAGCCATTACCTCACCTACTAGCTAATCCCATCTGGGCACATCCGATGGCAAGAGGCCCGAAGGTCCCCCTCTTTGGTCTTGCGACGTTATGCGGTATTAGCTACCGTTTCCAGTAGTTATCCCCCTCCATCAGGCAGTTTCCCAGACATTACTCACCCGTCCGCCGCTCGCCGGCAAAGAAGCAAGCTTCTTCCCGCTGCCGCTCGACTTGCATGTGTTAGGCCTGCCGCCAGCGTTCAATCTGAGCCATGATCAAACTCTTCAATTAAAGTTTGATGCTCAAAGAATTAAACTGTTAGTTCGTAATGAATTAACTGTTGTTCACTCTTGAGACTTGATATTCATTTAGCGTCTTTCGACGTTGAGATATCAGTGCCTCGAGTGCCCACACAGATTGTCTGATAAATTGTTAAAGAGCAGTGCGACATGGCGTTGAGCCTGCTGTCGCGAGGTGGCGTATATTACCGCCTTCCTCTTCAGAGTCAAGCGATTATTTTCGCTGTCGTCTGCCTGACGGGCCGGTTTGTAAGCCGTTGTGCCGTGTCAGTGGAGGCGCATTATAGGGAGTATTCAGATGCAGACAAGCGTTAATTGAAAAAAATTTACTGTTCGCTTACTTTTCGGGCACAACGCCGAATAATGCTACTTATTGCGTGTTAACTGAGCAATATCGTGAGCGAATACCGTCACATCCTGCCAGTTGGTATAAACCACTTCTTTACTGGTATCCGTTTCCCCGCCCGTCATTTTCATGATGAGCCGAATCATAAAGCGGTCATACCATTTATAACGGGGATAGCGCAGCGCGCCAGCAAACACGCTACAGAGGTCAGGGCGCCAGGGAGAATCAATCAGGAACTTTCGGGTATAGGAATTGGTTTGCGGTGAGCGCTTCTCCGGCTTACGTGCAACAAGGTTAACGGAGAAGAACGCTCCCGGGCGCGCATTTAGCGCATCAGCGTGCTTTTCAACAAAGGCTTTTAGTGACGGATGAAAGTGGCCGTAGCGAATGGACGCACCAATAACGACTTTATCGTAGGTGCTCCAGTCCACATCCCCGGCGCGATGGAGATTAGATAACTGCGTCTCAACCCCTTTCTCCTGCAATTCAGTTGCAATGCTGGCCGCAATTTCGCGGGTTTGCCCATCCCGGCTCGAAAACAATATCAGGGTTTTCACATCTCTCTCCGATTATTCGCGCCAGAAGGTTGGCGTAAACAGCACTAACAACGTGAAGACTTCCAGTCGCCCAAACAGCATATTGGCTACCAGAATCCACTTTGCGACCGGGTTCATACTGGCAAAGTTATCCGCAACCACACCGAGACCGGGCCCCAGGTTATTGAGCGTGGCAGCCACGGAAGCAAAGGCCGAGAAATCATCCACACCGGTCGCGATAATCGCCAGCATACTGATAATAAACACCAACGCATAAGCGGAGAAAAATCCCCATACGGCTTCGAGAATTCGCTCCGGCAGCGCGCGGTTACCAAGCTTAATACTGTAAACTGCATTCGGGTGGACCAGACGTTTAAGCTCACGGTTGCCTTGCTTGAACAACAGCAGAATGCGAATCACCTTCAGTCCACCACCGGTCGAACCCGCACAGCCACCAATAAATGCCGAGCAAAGCAGCAACACCGGCAGAAACAGCGGCCATCGGGCAATGCTGTCTGTGGTGAATCCCGCCGTGCTTGCCATTGAAACCACCTGGAAGAAGGCCTGGTTTAGCGTCTGCATCACGGAACCGTAGACGCTGTGATACCAGAGCACCAACGTGCAGATAATCACCAGCGAAAACTGCACACCGATAAACATGCGAAATTCCGGGTCACGCCAGTACACCTTCAGACTACGTCCGCTCAGCAACGAGAAGTGCAGGCCATAGTTACAGCCAGAGATCAGCAAAAAGATGGCAATGATCGTGTTGATGGTTGGGCTGGCAAAATAACCGACGCTGGCGTCATGAGTAGAAAAACCACCAATCGCAATCGTGGCAAAGCTATGTCCAATCGCGTCAAAGGCGGGCATGCCGGCAAACCACAGCGCCAGCGCACAAGCCACCGTCAGCAGCACATAAATCAGCCACAGCGTTTTCGCGGTTTCGGCAATACGCGGGCGCATCTTGTTGTCTTTCAGCGGGCCGGGCATTTCTGCCCGATAAAGCTGCAACCCACCCACGCCAAGAATTGGCAGTATCGCCACCGCCAGCACAATTATCCCCATGCCACCAAACCATTGCAGCATCTGGCGATAGAACAAAATCGCGTGCGGCAAGGAGTCCAGCCCGACCAGCGTGGTTGCACCAGTGGTGGTTAGCCCGGAAAAGGATTCAAAGAACGCATCGGTAATGGAAAGATTAGGCCGTTCGGAGAAAATAAACGGCAGCGCACCTACGCTACCCAGCACGGTCCAGAACAACACAACAATCAGGAACCCTTCGCGCGGCTTTAATTCGTTTTTCTGGCGTCGGTTCGGCCACCAGAGCATCAGCCCGATCACCACCGCCACGAAAAAGGTTTGAGTAAATGCGCGACCTGCGCCGTCGCGATAGATAAGCGCCACCAGCCCAGGAATAAACATCGTGCCGGAGAAAAGAATAACCAACAGGCCCACAATTCGGGTTATGGCGCGAAAATGCATTTCAGCCGCTTCCTTTGAAGTCGAAGAAAATGAGGGGAGGATTATTATTCAACGGGCGATAAATGCAACACACCGCGGCTCATATCCGCGAGCCGCGCCGAGAAGTCGGCCGCTTTATTGTGCGGCAACGCCACATTCAGTGCGACCTCGGCCCCAAAATCGCTTTGCACAATCAGCCCCTCAAACTGTTTGAGCAACGCTTCAACACCTGCCAGCAGCGCGTAATCACAGCGCAAAGTATATTCCGTAAGCGGGACTTTACGAGAGGTCACCAACTGATTAATCGCCTGCTGCACGCCACCGCCGTAAGCTTTGACCAGCCCGCCAGTGCCAAGTTTAATGCCGCCGTAGTAGCGCACTACAACCGCGGTAATTTCACCCACACCGCTGCCCATAAGCTGTGCCAACATTGGCTTGCCCGCCGTGCCAGCAGGCTCGCCGTCATCAGAAAACCCAAGCTTTTGTGAATCGTCCGGCGCTCCCGCCACCCACGCCCAGCAATGATGGCGCGCATCCGGATGCTCAGCGCGGGTACTCTCCACAAAAGCTTTCGCCGCCTCCACACCATCGGTATGCGCCAGCAGCGTAATAAAGCGGCTTTTCTTAATTTCCTCGGTCACGCTTACCGGTGCTGCGGGAACCCACCAACTATCCATCAGGCCAGCTTCAGGTCTCGGGTCATATTTTCCACGCCTTTTTCATGGATGACGACGTTATCTTCAATACGAATGCCGCCGTAAGGCTTCAGCGCGTCAATCTTCTGCCAGTTGAAATGCGTGCTGTATTGTCCTTCACGCCACGGCTTAAGCAGTGACTCGATAAAATAAATCCCCGGCTCAATCGTCAGCACCATGCCCGGCTCCATCATGCGGGTGCAGCGCAGGTAGGGATATTTCGCCGGCGCTGCAAGGTGCGTACCGCGGTCATCCTGCATAAAGCCCGCCACATCGTGCACCTGCAACCCAAGCGGGTGGCCAATGCCATGCGGCATAAACGGCCCGGTCATATCCGTCTCGACCAACGCCTCTTCACTCATGCCAGACACAATCTGGTGGCGCAGCAGCAGCTTTGCGATGCGTTGATGGAACTGCTCATGGTATTCGGTATAGCGCACACCGGCTTTCATGGTGGCAATCAGCGCCTGCTGCTCATCATTAACATCTTTAATCAGATGGGCAAAATCGCTGTCGCTGTGCGCCGCCCAGGTACGAGTCAGGTCGGCGGCATAGCCGTTATATTCCGCACCGGCATCCAGCAGGAAGCTGCGCATTTCTGACGGTGGCTGATGATCAAGGCGAGTGTAATGCAGCACAGCGGCATGTTCATTCAGCGCCACAATGTTGCTGTAAGGCACATCGGTATCGCGATGCCCTGTTGCCGTCAGGTAGGCCTGGTTAATATCGAACTCGCTCATGCCAGACAAAAATGCTTCGTGTGCAGCACGATGCCCGGCCACAGCCATCTTCTGCGCCTCGCGCATGCAGGCCAGCTCATAGTCCGTTTTATACGCACGGTAATAGTGCAGATAATCAATCACACCCTGCGGATTGATATTTTGCGCCGTAATGTCAAGCTGCAGCGCACGCTCGGCCACCGGCCCAATATAGGCGATGTTGCCACGCGCAGCTGGCAGCTGGCTGGCGATATCATCGGCTTTCGGCAGCGCAATCAGCTCCACCTCATCGGTCCAGAAGCTTTCCGGCAGCGGCTCAACGTTGTGCCAGTAATCTACCGGCAGGTAGAACCACAGCTTAGGTTTGTTAACACCGTCAACCAACAGCCAGCAGTTAGGCACCTGCGTTACCGGCACCCACGCCTTGAACTGCGGGTTAACTTTAAAAGGATAGGGATGGTCGTCGAGAAAAACATTAAACAGCTCACCCGAGTGTATAAGCAGCGCATCAAGGTTAAAACGCGCCAGCACGTCGCGGGTGCGTTCCTGCAGCGTTGCCAGATGTGCTTTGTACTGTTCAGCCAGCGAATCCATAGTCTACCCTTCTGTTTTTGCCCATAAACCTGCGCATCTTAGCACAGCCATCGTGGCGCCGATCGATTTCAACCATCCGTGATCTCTTCTGCAAATATGCAAACTTAAATTTGCATTTTTTTAACAAAAAAACCACACTCCGTTTCATCTGGTATGACCAGATCCCACTGCTGGTTTCAGGAGACTGACATGCTCTATCAAGGCGACACCCTGCACCTCAACTGGCTGGACGACGGCATTGCCGAGCTGGTCTTCGACGCGCCTGGTTCGGTAAACAAACTCGATACCGCCACGGTCGCAAGCTTGTCCCAGGCACTCGACGTGCTTGAAAAACAAACCAACCTGCGCGGGCTTCTGCTGCGCTCGACCAAAGCTGCGTTCATTGTTGGTGCAGATATCACTGAATTCCTCGGGCTGTTCCAGGTACCTGCGGCACAGCTCTCAGAATGGCTACACTTTGCCAACGGCGTATTCAGCCGCCTGGAAGATTTACCGGTGCCAACGCTTTCTGCCGTTAATGGCTACGCGCTGGGCGGCGGTTGCGAGTGCGTGCTGGCCACTGATTATCGTATTGCCACACCTGATGCCCGCATCGGCCTGCCGGAAACCAAACTGGGTATCATGCCTGGCTTTGGCGGTTCGGTTCGCCTGCCGCGCCTGCTGGGCGCCGACAGCGCGCTGGAAATCATTGCGGCCGGTAAAGATGTGGATGCCAAAGACGCCTTAAAACGCGGCCTGGTTGATGCCATTGTCGCGCCAGAGGCCTTACAGGAGGCGGCACTGAGCGTCTTGCGCCAGGCCATTGACGGCAGTCTCGACTGGCAGGCAAAACGCGCACCGAAATACCAGCCGTTGAAGCTGAGTAAAATTGAAGCCGCCATGAGCTTTAGCACCGCAAAAGCAATGGTGATGCAGGTAGCTGGCAAACACTATCCGGCACCCATCACTGCGGTGAAAACCATTGAAGCTGCCGCCCGCCTTGGGCGTGATGAAGCACTGGTTCTTGAGAATAAAAGCTTCGTGCCGCTGGCCCATTCCGATGAAGCGCGCGCGCTGGTTGGCATCTTCCTTAACGATCAATATCTGAAAGGGCTTGCCAAAAAGCTGACCCGGGATGTCGAGCCACCGCGCCAGGCCGCGGTACTCGGTGCCGGCATTATGGGTGGCGGTATCGCCTACCAGAGCGCCTGGAAAGGTGTGCCGGTGCTGATGAAAGACATCAACGATAAAGCGCTGGAGCTTGGTATGCGCGAAGCGAGCAAGTTGCTCAATAAGCAGCTCGAGCGCGGCAAAATCGACGGACTGAAGCTCGCTGGCGTCATCTCCACCATTCACCCGACGCTGGATTACAGCGGTTTTGAGCGCGTGGACGCCGTAGTCGAAGCTGTCGTGGAAAACCCGAAGGTGAAAAAGGCCGTGCTGGCGGAGCTTGAAGGTAAAGTCAGGCCAGATGCGATTATCGCCTCCAACACCTCCACTATTCCTATTAACGAGCTGGCAAGCGTGCTGCAACGTCCGGAAAACTTCTGCGGCATGCACTTTTTCAACCCGGTGCACCGTATGCCGCTGGTTGAGATTATTCGCGGTGAAAAAACCGCCGAATCCACCATCGCGCGCATTGTTGCCTGGGCCAGCAAAATGGGCAAAACCCCGATTGTGGTGAACGACTGCCCGGGGTTCTTCGTTAACCGCGTTCTGTTCCCTTACTTTGCAGGCTTCGGACAGCTGCTGCGCGACGGTGCAGATTTCCGCCAGGTCGACAAAGTGATGGAGAAAAAATTTGGCTGGCCTATGGGCCCGGCACAGTTACTGGACGTAGTCGGTATTGATACCGCGCACCATGCACAAGCCGTCATGGCCGCAGGTTTCCCGCAGCGTATGGCCAAAGATTACCGTGACGCGGTCGACGCCATGTTTGATGCTGGCCGTTACGGTCAGAAAAATGGCAAAGGCTTCTGGCGTTATGAAGAAGACAAAAAAGGCAAACCACGTCGTGTAGAAGACGACGCGACCGATGCGCTGCTGGCGGATATCGCACAGCCGCGTAAATCCTTCAGCGATGAAGAAATCATTGCCCGCATGATGATTCCAATGGTCAACGAAGTGGTACGTTGCCTGGAAGAAGGCATCATTGCCAGCCCCGCAGAAGCCGATATGGCGCTGGTCTATGGCCTTGGTTTCCCGCCCTTCCACGGCGGCGTTTTCCGCTGGCTGGACACGCTGGGCAGCGCGCGCTTCCTCGACATGGCCCAGCAGTATCAGCACCTCGGCGCATTGTATGAAGTGACCGACGGGCTGCGTAATAAAGCGCAGCACCACGATAGCTACTATCCCCCCGTCGCTGCGGCAAAGCCGGTCAGCGCCGCGAAATACGCCTGAGGAGTGAGATATGGAAAAGGTTGTCATTGTTGACGCAATCCGCACGCCGATGGGCCGCTCAAAAGAAGGTGCGTTCCGTAACGTACGTGCAGAAGATCTCTCGGCTCACCTGATGCGCGGCCTGCTGGCGCGCAACCCGGCGCTGGAAGAGCACACGCTGGATGACATTTACTGGGGCTGTGTGCAACAAACGCTGGAGCAGGGTTTTAACATTGCCCGCAACGCCGCACTGCTGGCCGAAATCCCGGTGACGGTGCCTGCCGTTACCGTTAACCGCCTGTGTGGCTCCTCCATGCAGGCGCTGCACGATGCCAGCCGCATGATTATGACGGGTGATGCCCATGCCTGCCTGGTCGGTGGCGTTGAGCATATGGGCCATGTTCCCATGAGTCACGGCGTGGATTTTCATCCGGGGCTTGGGCGCACGGTTGCTAAAGCGGCAGGCATGATGGGGCTGACAGCAGAAATGCTGGCACGTATGCACGACATCAGCCGTGACATGCAGGATGCCTTCGCGGTGCGCTCACATCAGCGTGCCTGGGCTGCCACGCAGGCCGGTCGTTTTCGCGATGAAATTCTGCCAACCTCCGGTCACGACGCAGCCGGTGTGCTCAAATCATTCAATTACGACGAAGTCATTCGCCCGGAAACCAGTCTTGAAAGCCTGGCGGCACTCAGGCCTGCCTTTGATCCGGTTAACGGCACCGTGACGGCGGGGACATCGTCCGCGCTTTCCGATGGTGCAGCGGCACTGCTGGTGATGAGCGAATCGCGTGCTAAATCCCTGGGCCTGACGCCGAAAGCACGCGTGCGTTCTATGGCTGTTGCTGGCTGCGACCCATCAACCATGGGCTACGGTCCGGTGCCTGCCTCAAAACTGGCGCTGAAAAAAGCCGGACTGAGCGTGGATGACATTGACCTGTTTGAGATGAACGAAGCCTTCGCTGCACAGATCCTGCCGTGCATTAAAGATCTGGGGCTGATGGATAAGATCGATGAGAAAATAAACCTGAACGGCGGTGCTATTGCACTGGGTCACCCGCTTGGCTGCTCAGGTGCACGTATTACCACCACACTTCTTAATCAGATGGCACGCCAGGACGCTCAGTTCGGGCTGGCGACAATGTGTATCGGATTAGGTCAGGGGATTGCCACAGTGTTTGAGCGCGTCTGATGCGCGCATTGTGCAAAAGTTAGTTGTCGTTTTTCCCGCCTCAGTGAGGCGGGTTTTTTATGTCTGAATCAGATAAAGGCAAAAGCGTCGCCGAACATGCGGTCTTCGCGCGCGCTGCGTTCATTGCAAAACAAATCGCGGGCGATTTTTGCCATTTCAAAACGACCAGCAATGTAGATATCACACTCGGCAAGCGAACCGTAATCCTGCATCACGGCAGTCAACACCGTGCCAGTGCGCCCGCGCCAGCCTTCTTCCGGCTGCTCCACCACCGCCTCAATACGCAGCCCCGGATGCTTAACCGACAGCGATTCCAGCTCTGCCAGGTCATAAAGATGTTTACTCTCACGTCCGCCCCAGTACAGGGCGATTTCACGCTGTGGATTACGCTCCAGCGCACTTAACAAAATAGAGCGCACATACGAGAAGCCCGTGCCACCGGCAATCAGCACCAGCGGGCGCTCTTCGTCATCGCGCAGCCACGCATCGCCATGAGGAATATCGACCTCGATAGTCTGGCGTTGCAGTATTCTGTCCATCACCGCCATCGCGTACAGGTTAAGCTCAGACGCGCCGATATGAAGTTCAATAAACTGGTGCTCTGATGGCGTGGAAGCCATTGAGAACGGACGCTTATCACGCTCATCCATCACTACCATCAGGTACTGGCCCGCGCGAAAGGACACATCACTTTCAGGCTCCAGGCGGACCCGATAAACAGTATCAGTAATCGCATCCACCGATGTCACTTTACAGCTTAAGATTGTCATGCGTTCCCTCTGGTCGGGTCGTCAAAATAACATCAACGGCAGGGCGGCCCGCCCTGCTATCGTTACTTAAAAATAGCCAGTTCTTCCCAGATAGCGTCAACGCGCTCAATGACCTGAGGATCTTTTTTAATCGGACGGCCCCATTCGCGGTCCGTCTCTCCTGGCCATTTGTTGGTCGCATCCATTCCCATTTTCGACCCCAGCCCGGAAACCGGTGAGGCGAAATCGAGATAATCAATGGGCGTGTTTTCGACCAACACGGTATCACGCGCCGGGTCCATGCGCGTGGTGATTGCCCAGATTACATCGTTCCAGTCACGCGCATTCACGTCATCGTCACAGACAATGACAAACTTGGTGTACATAAACTGGCGCAGGAAAGACCACACGCCCATCATTACGCGTTTGGCGTGGCCCGCATACTGCTTTTTCATCGTGACGACGGCCAGGCGGTATGAACACCCTTCCGGCGGCAGATAGAAATCGACAATCTCCGGGAACTGCTTTTGCAAAATGGGCACGAAGACCTCATTGAGCGCCACGCCGAGCACCGCTGGTTCATCTGGCGGCCTGCCGGTATAAGTGGAGTGATAGATTGCGTCTTCGCGCCTTGTTACGTGCGTTACGGTAAAGACCGGGAAATTATCCACTTCATTGTAGTAACCGGTATGGTCGCCGTATGGCCCTTCCGGTGCCATCTCGCCTGGCTCAATGTAGCCTTCAAGGATGATTTCCGCACTGGCGGGCACTTCCAGATCGTTAGACAGGCACTTCACCACTTCGCTTTTGGTGCCGCGCAGCAATCCGGCAAAGGCGTATTCAGAAAGCGTATCCGGCACCGGCGTTACCGCACCGAGAATGGTCGCCGGATCAGCACCCAGCGCCACTGACACCGGGAAGCGTTCACCCGGATGTGCCGTGCACCACTCCTGAAAATCCAGCGCGCCGCCCCGGTGTGACAGCCAGCGCATAATCAGCTTGTTTTTCCCCAGCAACTGCTGGCGATAAATGCCCAGATTCTGGCGCTCTTTGTGCGGCCCACGCGTAACGACCAGCCCCCAGGTAATCAGCGGCGCGGCGTCTTCCGGCCAGCACTGCATGATGGGAATCTGGGTTAAATCAACGTCAGCGCCAGTTTGCACTTTTTCCTGACAAGGGGCGCTGCGCAACCGCTTCGTTGGCATGTTCAGCACCTGCTTGTACTGCGGCAGTTTGTCAAAAAGATCGCGAAAACCTTTTGGCGGTTCGGGCTCTTTCAGGAAGGCTAACAGCTTGCCCACTTCACGCAGCGAAGAGACATCGTCCTGCCCCATACCCATCGCCACGCGCTTTGGCGTACCAAACAGGTTGCACAACACAGGCATCTTGTAACCAACGGGGTTTTCAAACAGCAGCGCTGGCCCGCCCGCGCGCAGCGTGCGGTCAGCAATCTCTGTCATTTCCAGGTGCGGGTCTACGGGCAGCGTTATACGTTTGAGTTCGCCCTGCTGCTCCAGCAGCGTAAGAAATTCGCGTAAATCGTGATATTTCATAAGTGATGTCAGACTTCCGGTTGAACGCGTCATTATACGAGCTTCGACGCAAAGTCGCTGTAGTTTTGTTAAATTGTCGTGAATTGTTAGCTGCGCTGGCGCGCAGCGGCCATAATACAAGACGAAACTGTCACTCTGTGGGGCATTTTGCTATGCTTTCGCGCCTGTTGATTTGATGATGAACCACTATGCAATCCTGGTATTTGCTGTACTGCAAGCGGGGTCAGTTGCTGCGTGCTAAAGAGCACCTGGAGCGGCAATCTGTAAACTGCCTGACGCCGATGATCACGCTTGAAAAGATAGTGCGTGGCAAGCGTGCAGCCGTAAGCGAGCCGCTGTTTCCAAACTATCTGTTTGTCGAGTTTGATCCAGAGGATATTCATACCACGACGGTGAATTCAACGCGCGGCGTCAGTCATTTTGTGCGTTTCGGCTCTCAACCTGCGACAGTACCGCAAGCAGTGATTCATGATTTACTCCATTACCAGCCCGAAAACATCACCGACCCACAGACACCGTGGCCCGGCGACAGTGTGGTTATCACCGACGGCGCTTTTGAAGGCCTTGAAGCCATCTTTAAAGAGCCAGACGGTGAAGCACGCTCCATGCTGCTGCTGAACCTGCTCAACCGCCAGGTGCTACAAAGCGTCAAAAACACCGAATTCCAGAAGATTTAACGGCGTCTTAAAACGTAACACCAAACACGCGCTGTACGTTTTCATTCGTTACCTGCTCAAGCCATTGCGTGTCTTCACCGCGCCAGAGCGCGACCTGAGACAGGATGTGTGCGAGCAGCGCAGGCTCGTTGCGTCGCGATGTGGGCTTTGGCTTCAGGTCGCGTGGCAGCAGCCACGGCGCATCGGTTTCCAGCATCAGCCTCTGTGCCGGTATCATCGGCAATAGCTCGCGCAACTCAAGCCCACGGCGCTCGTCGCACACCCAACCCGTTATGCCAAGATACAATCCGCGCTCAAGACAGGCCTGTGCTTCTTCACGGTTGCCGGTAAAGCAGTGCAACACCGCCCCCGGCAGCTTATCAAGCCAGGGATCGAGCAATTCGACAAACCGCGCGTGTGCCGCCCGGCAGTGCAGGAAAACCGGCATATTCAACTTAGCTGCCAGCGCAAGCTGCGCGCTAAACGCCCGCTCCTGCTCCTGGGGCGTGGAGTAATTGCGGTCAAAATCCAGACCACACTCGCCAATGGCCACCACCTGCGGCCTGGCCGCGAGCTCACGGATGCGCTGCTCGCCTTCCTCGCTCCAGCCGCTGGCATCGTGCGGATGCACGCCCGCCGTGCTCCAGCAGTGTGCATAGCCCGCAGCAAGCGTTGCTGCGGCTTCGCTTTCTGCAACGCTGGTGCCTGTGAGCAGCATACCGCGTACCCCTGCCGCCGTGGCACGGCGGACCACGTCATCGCGATCCTTATTAAACTGCGCGCTGGTCAGGTTAACGCCAATATCAAACATCGCTTTTCCCCATAAAAAACCGCCCCGAAGGGCGGTTGTCAGCATTATTCTTTTGGCGCGACGGCGGTCTCTTCCTCGCCTTCGTCTTCCTCCGCAGGCGGCCTGCGCTTGCCGGTATAAAAACGCGAGAAGAAAACGCCGATTTCAAACAGGCAGTACATCGGAATGGCCAGCAGCGTTTGTGAAAACACATCCGGCGGCGTCAGCAGCATACCCACAACAAACGCGCCCACCAGAATATAAGGACGTTTTTTCTTCAGGTCTTCCGGCGTTGTAACGCCCATCCAGCACAGCAGCACAATCGCCACCGGTACCTCAAAAGAGACACCGAACGCCATAAACAGCGCCATGACAAAGTCGAGGTAGTTGGCAATATCTGTTGAAACCACCACGCCGACCGGCGCAGTTTTGGTCAGGAAGCCAAAGGCCAGCGGAAAGACGATGAAATAGGCAAAAGCCATACCCAGGTAGAACAGCAACGAGCTGGACACCAGCAGCGGTACCACCAGACGGCGCTCGTGCTTATACAACGCAGGCGCGATAAACGCCCAGACCTGATACAAAATCACCGGTGCCGCCAGGATAATCGACACCATGATAGTCAGCTTGATAGGCGTAAAGAACGGCGAGGCCACATCGGTGGCAATCATCGTCGACCCCGCCGGCAGCTGAGCAATCAACGGCGCGGCAACCAGCTGATAGATATCGTTGGCGAAGTAAACCAGCGCCAGGAAAATCACCAGTATGGCGATAATGCAGTTCAGCAGCCGCTTACGCAGCTCAATCAGGTGACTGATTAACGGTTGAGTATCTTCGACGGCCATGTTCAGGATTTATCGTTCTGGGGTTGAGAAGGCACAGTGTCTTGACGTTGCGGCGCAGGCCGGGTCGCCGTATCTGCTGCTGCAACAGGCTCCACCGACGGCGTTACGTGAGGCTCATCCACTGTGGGCGACTGCTCGGGCGCACTCGCCTGATGAGCCGCCGCCGCAGGCGTGGCACCTTCGTGGCTGTCCTGCGCGTTTTTTACCAACGGATTGTGGATAGTATGGGCTTCATCGCTCGCCTTTTCCGGATCGTCCGCCGTATAAGAGCGTTTCATTGCCTCCGCTGCCTGGCGCAGCTCATCCATGGACTCCTTCAGCTCGGGCGTCAGGTTGTCCATGCTCGCTTTTTCTACCTTTTTCAGGCTGTCCTGCAGCTCCTGGAGCTTTAGCTCCTGGCTGAGTTCATTTTGTACCGTCGTCGCAAGAGAGCGCAGCGCACGGATCCAGCCTACAACGGTTTTCACCGCCACCGGCAAACGCTGCGGTCCCAGCACGATAAGGCCAATAATAAAGACCAGGACCAGTTCGCTAAAGCCAATATCAAACACGAATTACACCCGGTCTTTGTCGTGATTTTTCGCTTCGTCTTTGTTTACGCTATCCTGCGGCTTTTCAGAAAGCGATTTCGCTGTGAAATCAGCATCTTCATCCTGCTGCGTGGATTTTGATTTCGCATCGTCATCGCTCATGGCTTTCTTAAAACCTTTGATAGATGCGCCCAGGTCAGAGCCAAGAGAACTCAGTTTTTTGGTGCCAAACAGCAGCACAACGATGACGGCAATGATGATCAACTGCCAAATACTGATACCACCCATATGATTCCTCGGAGATGCTTAATTGCGCTGCGGCCTGAATCAGGCACACAGACGGACTATAACAACGTCGTTCAGGCAGTGCGACACCAGCCAATCAGCCACGTGACAACACCACCCGCCATTGCCCATGCGGGGAGCCAACCCCACTCAGGCTTGTTAATCAACAATAATGTACCGCTCAATATCAGCGTCGCCCCAATGCCCAGCAAATAGCGAGACTGCCCCTGCCTGGCACGGCTGACCTGAATATCCCGGGCGATTTTATCAACACTGAGCTGTAATTGCTTGCCCTGGCGCAAACTGTCGTACACCAGTTCCGGTAACTGAGGCATTTTTTCCACCCAGAACGGCGCTTTTTCTTTTAGCGAGCGCACCAGCGCCGGTAGCCCAACCTGATCTTTAATCCAGGACTCCAGAAACGGCTTGGCGGTTTTCCACAAATCCAGCTGGGGATAAAGCTGGCGACCCACGCCTTCCACATACAAGAGCGTCTTTTGCAGCAACACCAGCTGCGGCTGTACTTCCATATTGAAGCGGCGCGCGGTATTAAACAGGTTCAACAGCACATGACCAAACGATATTTCCGACAGCGGCTTTTCAAAAATAGGCTCGCATACGGTACGAATGGCAAACTCAAAATCTTCAACGTTGGTGTCAGGCGGTACCCAGCCTGAGTCCACGTGCAGCTCAGCGACCTTACGGTAATCGCGATTAAAGAACGCGATAAAGTTTTCTGCCAGGTAGCGCTTATCCTCTTTATTAAGCGACCCGACAATACCGCAATCAATACCTATATATTGCGGGTCTTCAGGATGATCGTAGCTGACAAATATGTTGCCGGGGTGCATATCGGCATGAAAAAAGCTGTCGCGAAACACCTGCGTGAAGAAAACCTGCACGCCGCGCTCGGCCAGAAGCTGCATATTGGTGCCGTTTTTCTCAAGCGCCGCTACGTCAGATACCGGAATACCGTAGATGCGCTCCATTACCATCATGTTCTGACTACAGTAGTCTGAGAAAACCTCGGGGACATACAGCATCGGGCTGTTTTCAAAGTTACGGCGCAGTTGAATAGCATTCGCTGACTCACGCAGCAAATTCAGCTCATCAATCAGCGTTTTTTCATACTCGCGCACCACTTCCACCGGGCGCAGACGGCGACCGTCAGGCAACAGGCGCGGTACCCAGCCAGCAAGGCGATAAATCAGGCGCATGTCGGCTTTGATAATCGGCAGAATGTCCGGGCGAATGACCTTAATCACCACCTCTTTGCCGCTCTCTTTAAGACGCGCGGTGTGTACCTGGGCAATAGAGGCAGACGCCAGTGGCTCAATGGCAAAATCATCAAACCAGCTTTCAACGGGAATGCCACCCATCGCTTTTTCAATCTGCTGCTTTGCCAACGCGCCGTCGAACGGTGCGACACGGTCCTGCAACATCGCCAGCTGATCGGCAATCTGCGGTGGGAACAGGTCACGTCGGGTTGATAACATCTGCCCGAACTTGATCCACACGGGCCCCAACTGCTGTAGTGCAAGACGCAGACGCTCGCCAAGCAGCTTGTCTTTATGACGGTTCGGCATCCAGAACAGCATGCGCCGCCCTATGCGCAGCGGCAGCGTAATGCGCATTTTGGGGATAAGCTCATCAAGCCCGTAGGCTAAAAACGTCCTGATGATGAAATAGAGGCGCCGTAATTCTCCTGGCGTCATTTATCCTCCAGCCTGTCTAACCGTTTCGCAACCTGTTCAACCTCACGCGCCAGCGCCTCGGTTTCGTCTACAAACCATGCCACTTCCAGCGGGCCTGGCGCCAGACGCCACTCTTCGGTCAGCGCCTCAGCAAGATACTGCTGGTTGCGGGCAAGGCGCTTTTTCAGAAAGCGGCTACCACCGCGCAGCAGTTTGCCAAGGCTTTCAGCGGCGATATCACCAATATAAGGAGCGAGCAGTTCAGCGGGATCCAGTTCAGCCATGTCGATCAGGGCGACAAAATTCTGTACCACCTGAAGATCGCCCTGTACTTCAAGCTCGCCGCTTTTGATAAGTCTGGTCAACTGTTGCCTGTCGCGCAGCTTTGCCAGCGTGCTCAGGCGCGCTGTCACCGTGCAGTCGGCGTCATCTTCACGCGCGCCGAGCACATCTATCTGCTGCTCGCTGAACACCAGCGCCAGCGGCGAGTTGAACTCCGGCAATGACACTTTCAGCACCTTGCCTTTAAGGCGCTGGCGCTGCGATTTCAGCGCATCATCACGCCAGAGAAAGGTGTTGAGGATCTTTTCCGCGGTGGCGGTAATCAGAGGCGTCATTGGCACAGGCACGTCCTCAGAATTTAAAACCGCGATGTAGGGCAACAATGCCCGCCGTCAGGTTGTAGTAAGAGGTATTTTCGAAGCCCGCCTCTTCCATCATGCCCTTGAGCGTGTCCTGATCCGGATGCATGCGGATGGATTCGGCCAGGTAGCGGTAGCTCTCGGCATCCTGTGCCACCACTTCACCAATGCGCGGTAAGATATGGAATGAGTATGCGTCGTAGGCTTTGCTGAGCGGTTCAATAATCGGTTTGGAAAACTCCAGCACCAGTAGGCGACCGCCGGGCTTGAGCACGCGGAACATAGAGCGCAGTGCTTTCTCTTTGTCGGTTACGTTACGCAGGCCAAATGAGATAGTGATGCAGTCAAAGGAGTTATCCGGGAAGGGCAGCGCTTCGGCGTTAGCCTGTACGTAGCTAACGTTGCCCACCACGCCGATGTTGCGCAGCTTCTCGCGCCCCATTTTCAGCATGGAGGCGTTGATATCTGCCAGCACCACTTCGCCGGTTTCGCCCACCAGACGCGAGAATTTTGCCGTCAGGTCGCCAGTGCCACCCGCCAGGTCCAGTACACGCTGGCCACGGCGCACGCCGCTGCAGTCGATGGTGAAGCGCTTCCACAAACGATGAATGCCAAACGACATCAGGTCGTTCATGACGTCATATTTCGCTGCGACAGAATGAAAAACCTGCGCCACCATGTCGGCTTTCTGCTCTTTGGCGACAGTCCGAAAGCCAAAGTGCGTCGTTTCCTGTGAATCTTCAACCATCTCAGTGCCTGCTCATCAATAAATTGTTCGGGAAGTGTAACAGATTGGGTTCAATTGCCCTACGTTTCACCCAGCCTGGAATATGTTGCTCGTGAGCCGGTAAGCGCTCAACCAGCAGATAATCGGTGTAAGGTTAAGCATAGCAATATGCTCCTCAGCCCTCATTTGCCTGACGCCTCGGCCCATCGTGAAGGTGCGGCCAGTCTGCCTCTTGTGAACCCAACTGCGGCGCGCTGTCGTCATGGCTCTGGCGCGCACTACCGGCAACATCCGGGTTAATCTCGCGCTTCACTTCCACACCGAGATCGCGAAACGCCTCTGCCTGCGCCAGCATGTTGCCGCGCCCGCTCGCCAGCTTTTTCATCGCCTGCCGGTAGTTGTCCTGCGCTCTGTCCAGGCCCTGGCCAATGGACGACATATCATCAACAAAGAGGCGCATCTTGTCATAGAGGCGCCCTGCACGTTCGGCAATTTGTTGCGCATTGCGGCTCTGGTGTTCGTAACGCCACAAATTGGCAATGGTACGCAGCGCCACCAGCAGCGTGGTGGGGCTGACCAGCATAATGTTGTGCTGCAACGCCTCGCTAATCAGTTCAGGCTGGCGGTCGATGGCGGCGAGAAACGCTGGCTCCACCGGGATAAACATCAGCACAT
Organism: Enterobacteriaceae bacterium 4M9; assembly: GCA_010092695.1. Taxonomy (GTDB): domain Bacteria; phylum Pseudomonadota; class Gammaproteobacteria; order Enterobacterales; family Enterobacteriaceae; genus Tenebrionibacter. The sequence goes on from JAADJJ010000001.1 coordinate 22,254, forward strand.
AATCCAGTGAACGCAGCCCGGGCAACTGCTGATAATCTTTACGCCCCAGCATGCGAATATGGTTACGCACCGAGGCAATATGCTCACCCAGCGCGGTTTCACGCGCGTAATCATCCTCAGCGTTAAAGAAGCGCTCCCAGGCCACCAGCGTCATTTTAGCGTCAATCACCACATCTTTGCCCTGCGGCAGACGTACAATCACGTCCGGCTGCATACGGCTGCGGTCGTCGAGTTGAACATTAACCTGCGTTTCATACTCATGGCCTTCGCGCAGCCCGGATGCTTCCAGCACACGCGTGAGCACCACCTCGCCCCAGTTACCCTGGGTTTTGTTGTCGCCCTTAAGCGCCCGCGTCAGGTTCACCGCCTCCTGCGCCATCTGCGCGTTCAACTGCTGAAGATTGCGGATTTCATGTGCCAGCGTGTGTCGCTCGCGTGCCTCCTGCCCAAAACTGTCCTGCACCTGGCGGCGAAAGCCGTCAAGCTGCTCGCGCAGCGGTGAGAGCACGGAATGCAGGCTCTGACGGTTCTGCTCATCCACCCGCCGGTTGCTTTGCTCAAAGATACGATTCGCCAGGTTTTCAAACTGCTCGCTCAGGCGGTGCTCACTGTTGATCATCTGGCGCACTTTTTCTTCGGCATTAATGCGCGTTTCTTCAAGCCGCGTGGTCATCTCACGCAGGTCCGCCTCCTGCACGCGGTTAATTTCCATCTGGTGGCGCAGTTCGTTATTCAGGTGACCGCACTCTTCACGCCAATGCTCACCCTGCGCAAGCTGCTGGCGCGTCGCCATCAGTTCACCGTAAATATCGCGCTGCTCCTCCTGAACCTGCGCCAGGCGCTGTGCCGCGCGCAGGCTGGCACTCAGCCAGCCTATTCCGATGCCCGCCAGGGCCACCGCCGCAATAAGAACCAGGGAGAGATCCAAAACGCCTCCTGCCAGCGTGATGTCGTTATGACCTTAAGTATGAACGGTAAAATAAAAGTGGACTGTATAGATGTCCAGATAAAAAGCCAGACATGCGCGACATTACGCAAGTTGTGTTGAGGATGTGCACAGCGCGACCAGCCGATTGCGCAGCACCTCACAACATTCACGGCACTCAGAAAAGCAAAACGCCCGACAATATCGGGCGTTTTTGCACTGCATTGGGTGACCAGACAGAAGTCAGTCCTGCACCAGACGCGTGGCTACCGTGCCTTCACGCACGCCTTCAGCAATAAAAAACGGCACGCCTAACGTCCACTGACCGCCTTCAACCCTTGCCTGATAACGACATTCCTCCCCATCCACGGTCAGAATAATCGGCTGCTGGCTGCCATCCGGCAGCGTCGAGGCGCCAGCAAGACCGGAATAGCCCGCATTGCTGCCAACATGGAAAGTGTCCAGCGGCCAGCGTACCGCTGCATGGGCAGGCCACGGCTGGGCAGCAGCAAAACCAAACATCTCGTCATGGCTCAGCAGGCTTTGTTTTACCGTCGACCACAGCACGCTTTTGAGGAAGTACTGATCGGTAAAACGCATGCTGCCCTTGTACTGCTCGATAAAGCTGCGCATCAGACCGTCGATATCGGCAACAATGCCGCCACAGCCGCCCCACATCCCGGCCAGCAACAGCTCGGTATGGGTAAAGTAATCGCGCATATGGTGGAAATAATAAGGCGATGCCAGCCACGCCTCGACCGCCGCCTGCTCGCGCTCGGACAGCAGCGAGTCGGCATCGCGCACAATGTAGCGCTCAACGGCCGGGTCGCTGACCACGCTAAAGCGCCACAGCGTTGGGAAAAGGGTTTTCTCCGCGCTCATATCGACCAGTTGCGCGCCGCGTGCGCGTAAACGCTGCCAGACATGTTGTGGCACGGAGTCATCGAGATAAACGCGGCAGGTCCAGTGCGGAAATAGTTCACGCGCGACATCGACGTTTTTCACCATCGTTTCGCAGTAGCGCGGCTGTGCACCGTACAGGCTAAAAGAGATAATGTTTTTTTCCGGATGCGCGGCATCAAACGGCTTCGGCGCGCCGTCAGGCAAGGCTAACGCAGGCGTGCGGCTAAAGCGGGCATCCGCCTGGCTAAGCGACTCGCAGCCGTAGCGGCGCACTTCATCGTCCTTTTTCAGCCAGCCGCAGACCTCAGTAAAACCATCCAGCCAGGTTTCAGAAGCGCTGTCGCGCTGCGGCGACTGATAAATACGGCGATACGCTTTGTAGGACTTTTCATAGTCTTTTAACCGCATCAGGCAGAGTGCGTAATCGCTTTTCACCTGAAGATTATTCGGCATTTCAGAAAGCACTATCTCACAGCAACGTGCGGCTTCCGCGTAATCCTCCTGCGCCATGGCAGTACGAAAACGTGTCGCCATGGTGTTGAGCTTATCCTGAATTCTGGACGTATCTTGCGAATGACGCGCCCCGAAACGGCGCTGTTGAAAAGTAGAACGCATCCCTGGAACCTTTTTGTTCATTTATCTGATGAAGGTGGCGCATTCCGGCGTATCCGGAATGCGCTAACACGTTACATCAGACGACGTGCAGCCTCCACCACGATTTTCACTGCGTGGCTTTCAGTCTGCTTCATGGTGGCCGCATCAGGAATTTCCTGCTGCGTACGGTTAACGATAACGCCTGCCACCATGCCCGCGCGCAGCCCCTGGCTTGCACACATGGTCAGTAGCGTAGCGGACTCCATCTCATAGTTCATCACGCCCATCTGCTGCCACTCTTCCATTGACCCCTGGAAGCGGCGCACAACGCGACCTGAGAAGGTATCGTAGCGTTCCTGGCCCGGATAGAACGTATCCGAAGAAGCGGTAATACCAATGTGGGTGGTCGCTCCTACGGCCTTCGCCGCCTCAACCAGCGCGGTGGTGCAGGCAAAATCGGCAACAGCCGGATATTCCATGGGTGCAAAATGCAGGCTGGCACCGTCCAGGCGCACGGAGCCGGTGGTCACCAGCACATCACCCACGTTGATATGTGGCTGAATCGCCCCGGTGGTGCCCACGCGCAGGAAAGTGCGAATGCCCAGCTGCGCGAGTTCTTCGACAGCAATGGACGTCGACGGGCCACCAATGCCGGTAGAACACACAATGACCGCTTTGCCGTCAATCTCGGCACGCCAGGTGGTAAATTCACGGTGCGATGCCAGCTTCACCGGGTTATCCATCAGCGCCGCTATCTTCTCCACCCGCTCAGGATCCCCCGGCACGATAGCCAGCGTCGCGCCCTGCAGGCAGTTTTTGGTAAGACCAAGATGAAAGACATCAGACTGAGACATGACAGGCTCCTTGTGGAATCGGATATGAGTGTAGCAAAGCGGTACTGTAACGAAGCTACGGATAAATTTTCGTGATGCATTTCACCATGAATGAAACGCGTTGCATCACCCGAACTATTATTAGCGATACGAGTCACAAAACAGAGGGCAAATTCTGTATACCCGCCGAGGTATGGCGACTTTTGCCACACAACTGTTAATGCTGTTCGGGCTATAGTTAGCTGACTGCGCTAAAACAGGTACGGAGAGACCCATGACAGATAACACAACACAAAATAAACCGGGCGGCAGTTTCGCACCGGCTGTATCACCTGCCTCCCCCACTGCCATTCATACCCCGGACGACAACCTGCACACTGGTGAAACCACCGTTCCCACACGCGGCGAAAGCATGCCCGCGTATTTTGCCCGCCCGAAAGGCGAAACCACCGACCTGCCGGTGGTTATCGTGGTGCAGGAGATTTTTGGGGTACATGAACATATTCGCGATATCTGCCGTCGCCTGGCGCAGCAGGGCTATCTGGCTGTCGCGCCGGAACTGTATTTTCGCCAGGGCGACCCGAACGACTATGACGATATCCCCACGCTGTTCAACGAGCTGGTGATGAAGGTGCCGGATGCGCAGGTGCTGGCTGACCTCGATCATGTTGCCAGTTGGGCTGCGCGCCACGGCGGCAACGCCAACCGCCTGCTGATTACCGGTTTCTGCTGGGGCGGGCGCATCGCATGGCTTTATGCCGCCCATAATCCGCAGCTTAAAGCCGCCGTTGCGTGGTATGGCCGCCTGACCGGCGATAAATCGCTGAATTCGCCCAAGCATCCGGTGGATATCGCCATTGATCTCAGCGCGCCCATGCTGGGCCTGTACGGCGCAAAAGACACCGGGATATCGCTTGAATCGGTCGATACCATGCGCCAGGCGCTACGCGCGGCCAATGCAAAAGCGGAGATTGTGGTCTATCCCGATGTGGGTCATGCGTTCAACGCCGACTATCGCCCGAGCTACGATGCCGAAGCGGCACAGGATGGCTGGCAGCGCATGCTGGCGTGGTTTGAGCGCTACGGTGCCGGTAAAGCATAACGCCCCGCCGTGCAAGCGAGGCTGATAAGACTACCGGGAGGCCATGTGCCTCCCGGTGGCGTTTTACGCACCACGCAGATTTTGCGCGGCCTGCACCATGTTGGCGAGTGCTGCACGGGTTTCCGGCCAGCCGCGGGTTTTAAGGCCGCAGTCCGGGTTCACCCACAGGCGCTCTGCCGGGATGCGCTGCGCCGCTTTTTTCAGTAGCGCCTCAATCCACTCCACACTCGGCACGTTTGGCGAGTGGATGTCATACACGCCCGGCCCAATTTCGTTCGGATAGTCGAACTCTTCAAACGACTCCAGCAGTTCCATATCCGAGCGAGAGGTTTCGATGGTTATCACGTCGGCATCCAGCGCGGCGATGGAGTCCATGATGTCGTTGAACTCGCAGTAACACATGTGGGTGTGAATCTGGGTTTCGTTGCGAGCCACCGCCGCATTCAGGCGAAACGCGTCCACCGCCCAGCTCAGATACGCCTCCCAGTCACTGCGCTTGAGCGGCAACCCTTCACGCAGAGCCGGTTCATCAATCTGGATAATGCCAATACCGGCGGCTTCCAGGTCTGCAACTTCGTCACGCAGCGCCAGTGCAATCTGTTTAGCGATGGTTTCACGGCTCACGTCTTCACGCGGGAACGACCAGCACAGAATCGTTACTGGCCCGGTCAGCATGCCTTTCACCGGCTTATCGGTCAGCGACTGTGCGTATTTTGCCCACTCCACGGTAATGGGCTGCGGGCGGCTCACATCGCCAATCACCACCGGCGGCTTCACGCAGCGCGAACCGTAGCTCTGCACCCAGCCGTTCTGGGTGAAGACAAAGCCGTCCAGGTGCTCACCAAAGTATTCCACCATGTCGTTACGCTCGGCTTCGCCGTGGACCAGCACGTCCAGCCCCAGGCGCTCCTGCTCCTGCACCGCCTGTTTGATATGCTCTGCGATGCCGGTACGGTAGTGGTTGGCATCCAGGTTGCCTTTTTTGAAGTCGAGGCGCAGGCCGCGAATTTCGGTGGTTTGCGGGAAAGAGCCAATGGTCGTCGTCGGCCAGTCCGGCAGTTTGAAGCGTGCACGCTGGGCTTCGGCGCGTACCGGGTACGGATTCGCGCGCTGGCTGTCGCGGGCGGTGATAGCCGCCAGTCGTTTTTCCACCGCCGGGTTGTGCACGCGGCTGGAATTGCGGCGGACCTGAATCGGCGCGCTCCACGCGCTGATTTTTGCGCTATCGCCGCTGTTGAGCGCATCGCGCAGCAGCGCCAGTTCCTCACATTTTTGCAGCGCAAAGGCAAACCAGCTTTTCACTTCAGCATCCAGACGCGTTTCCACGCTCAGGTCGATTGGGCTGTGCAGCAGCGAGCAGGAAGACCCCACCCAAAGCGCGCGTTTGCCCACCAGCGCGTTAACCTGCGCGTATTTTTCTGTCAGATCGGCACGCCAGACGTTGCGTCCGTTGATCAGCCCTGCGGAGAGCAGCCAGTCGGCAGGCAGGCGGCGATGCAGTTCGTTCACGTCATCGTGGCCGTGCACCAGGTCTACGTGCAGCCCCTGCACCGGCAGTGCAGTAATGGTATCGAGATTTTGTGTGACGCCTTCAAAGTAGGTGGTCAGCAGCAGCTTAACCTTACCCGTCAGCGCGGCGTAAGCCGGTTTAAACGCATCCAGCCACGCCTGCGGCAGTTCCAGCACCAGCGCCGGTTCGTCAATTTGCACCCACTCCACACCGCGTTTTGCCAGTTCTGCCAGCACCTGCTGGTACACCGGCAGGATATCGTTAAGCAGCGACAGACGGTCAAACGCTTCGCCCTTCACTTTGCCCAGCCACAGGTAGGTGACCGGTCCCAGCAGCACCGGCTTCACGTTATGGCCCAGTGCGAGCGCTTCATCCACCTCATCAAGCAATTGTGTCCAGGTCAGGGCGAACTGCTGGCCTTTGGTAAATTCTGGCACCATGTAGTGATAATTGGTGTTAAACCATTTGGTCATTTCTGCCGCCGCCGCAGGCTCACCGCTCGGCGCGCGACCGCGGCCGATGCGAAACAGCGTGTCGATATCCACAGCGCCGTCTTTGTTCTGGTGGCGCACAGGCACGTTACCCAGCAGCAGGCTGGTGGTGAGCACATGATCGTACCAGGCGAAGTCGCCAACCGGCAGCAGGTCAATACCCGCGTCTTTCTGCTGCTGCCAGTGGCGAGCGCGCAACTCGCGGCCAACGGCCAGCAGTTCTTCACGCGAGCTGTTGCCCGCCCAGTAGCTTTCCTGCGCTTTTTTCAGTTCGCGGCGCAAACCGACGCGAGGGAAACCGAGAGTATGGTTGCGAATAGTCATTTGTTTGGCCTCATATTCGGTGAATCCAACGGATTCTGAGTATTGGGCGCTGGCAGATTGATGAAAGCAGCCAACACACCATGAATGTGCAAGACGAAGGAAAACGTTTTTCCTTTCCTCGTAATCCAAAGGCTTTCGGAGTCAGGGAAGGCGGCAAGTTCGTGAATCGCCGGGAGCTTACTCAAGTAAGTGACCGGTGTGAGCGAACGCAGCCAACGCACCATGAATTCGAAAGACGAAGGATTTGGACGTCTGGATGTTTACACATCTATATTTGCCGGGTACTGTATATTCCTCAAGCGCAAATTGTTCATGGCCAAGTGAAGGACTTTCATGATTGAGATAAAACATCTGCGAACCTTGCAGGCGCTGCGCAGTAGCGGGTCGCTGGCGGGGGCGGCGGCGGTGCTGCATCAGACGCAGTCGGCGCTGTCGCATCAGTTCAGCGACCTGGAACAGCGCCTCGGCTTCCGGTTATTTGTGCGTAAAAGCCAGCCGCTGCGCTTTACGGCCCAGGGCGAGATTCTGCTGCGCCTGGCAGAGCAGGTCCTACCGCTAATCAGCCGTGCGCTACAGTCCTGCAACGAACCGCAGCAAACCCGGCTGCGCCTGGCCATTGAGTGCCATAGCTGCATTCAGTGGCTGACGCCTGCGCTTGAGCAGTTCCGCAAACTGTGGCCACAGGTAGAAATGGATTTTCATTCTGGGGTGACTTTCGATCCGCAGCCTGCCCTGCAACAGGACGAACTGGATATTGTGTTAACGTCTGACATCCTGCCGCGCAGCGGCCTGCACTATTCGCCGATGTTCGATTATGAAGTGCGCCTCGTGCTGGCAAGCGATCATCCGCTGGCGAGCAAAGCCCTCATCCAGCCGGAAGATCTGGCAAACGAGACGTTACTGATTTACCCCGTGCAGCGCAGCCGTCTTGATATCTGGCGTCACTTCCTGCAACCGGCTGGAGTCAGCCCGGCACTCAAAAGTGTGGATAACACGCTACTGCTGATTCAGATGGTGTCGGCGCGCATGGGCATCGCCGCGCTGCCGCATTGGGTGGTGGAGAGCTTTGAGCGCCAGGGTCTGGTGGTTACCAAAACCCTGGGCGAAGGACTGTGGAGCCGGCTATACGCCGCCGTGCGCGACGGCGAGCAGCGCCAGCCAGTGACGGAGGCGTTTATTCGTTCGGCGCGCAATCACGCCTGTGAGAATCTGCCGTTTGTGCGCAGCGCGGAGCGACCCAGCGCCGATGCACCCACAGCGAAGCCAGTATCACCGCTCCACCCATGAGAAAACTCGGCCAGTGGGGCTGCTGCTGCCAGATGGCGAGATTGACCAGCAGCCCCGCCGGGACATGCATGTTATTCATGATGCCAAGCGTGCCGGCATCCACCTGAGTTGCACCGTAGTTCCACATAAAATACCCAAGCCCGGACGCGACCACACCCAGCCATACCAGAATGCCCCACTGCAAGCCGGTACTCGGTAATTTCTGCGGATTGCCCAGCGCAAACCATGCAACCAGCGCCACAAGAAATGCCCCCAGATAGAACCAGGAAAAGGCGCAGTGTTGCGGCATAGGGCTGACTTCCATCAACCGCTTATAGCCCACCATACCGATAGCAAAACTGATATTAGCAAGCTGCACCAGCAGCAGGCCGGTCCAGAAATGATCGCTGATACGGTCGTAACGAATGATGGCCGCACCCAGCACCGCCAGCAGCGCACTCAACGCATAGCTCCAGCGCAGCCTGCGCCCGCTCATCAGGTCATAGATAAGCGTGATGTACAGCGGCGTGAGCACGGTAAAGAGCAGGAACTCAGATACAGAAAGATAGAGATAAGCCTGAAAGCTCAGCAAATACATAATGCCCAGCTGTAGCGCGCCCACCAGCATGTACATCACCAGCGTTTTAAGCGGATAGCCGCGCACGCGCAGAAACGGCAAAAACACCAGCGCCGCCAGCCCCACGCGCATCAGCACGGAGAAATAGCTGTCCACGTGGCCCGCCAGATATTCGCCAATCAGGCTAAAGGAAAACGCCCACAGAATAGTGGTAATGATAAGTAGTGCCACGTTGTGCTCCGCCGCAGGCTCCAGAGTGTCTGGGCCTGTTGAATCATAATGAGGCAAGCATTGTAGCGAACAATGAGGTTGACGAATGGTCGATATTCAACCATTCGTCAGGCAGGAATTACTCCGCGTTCAGAAACAAGCGGCGCAGGTAATGCGGCACAGCATCATCAGCGTTAGTACCAATCACTTCCAGCTCCGGCAGTAAATCTTTCAGGCGCTGATGGGCGTTGCCCATGATGCAGCCCTTACCTGCCATCGACAGCATCTCTTTGTCATTCATGCCGTCGCCAAACGAAATGCACTCTTTAAGGCCATAGCCCATTGCTTTAGCCACCGCCTCCAGCGCATGGCCTTTGGAAACGCCGCCCGCCATCACTTCAAGGCAGGTCACGGTTGAAAAACTGACGTTCACCCGGTCGCCCCAGCGTGCGTTAATGGCCTGCTCCAGCGGCAGCAGTTTGTCGTGATCGTCGCAGGTAAAAAACACTTTGCTGACGCCGTCGGTTTCGAGCAAACCTGGCTCAAACAGCTGATAGCTGAACTCACCTTCCTGAAAATACTCCATCATTTCCGGGCGATGGCGGCTCATAAACCAGTCGTCGCCGCGATAAACGTTGGTGATGATATGGGCATCGTCGCGCACCACGCCATATAAGTCGGCGGCAATGTCGCGGTCCAGATCGTGGGTAAACACCAGGTTGCCATCGGTGTCGTGCACGCGCGCACCGTTGGAGGTAATCATGTAGGCGCGGATTCCCAGGCTGTCGCGAATCTGGGCCACATCAATGTGATGACGACCGGTGGCGAAGACAAAATGCACGTCGCGCTCGATCAGTAATTTCAGGGTTTCTTTTGCGTAAGGCGTAAGGACATGGGCAGGCGACAGCAGCGTGCCGTCTAAATCAGATGCAACAACCTGGTACATAGGGTTCATTCTACCTCTGGAGTCAATCAATCAGTTGTGCCGGTCGAAAAAATCAACAATGGCATTCAGTGCAATAGCGCGCATCTCGTCCGTTTCAAACAGGATCTCGTGAAACGCACCGGTAATTTTTAACGGTGTCTCCCCTTCGCAGGGATTACCTGCCGCCGCGCGCTCGGCGCAGAAGCGATCGTGCATCCGGTTATCCACCACGCGGTCATCCTCTGCCTGCATCAGCAGCATCGGCGTGGTGGTCTGGGCCGCGTTGGCAATGACCTGCTCGCCCGCCAGGATACCTTCGCGCACCCAGTGGTAGGTCGGCCCCCCGACACGCAGGCTCGGATCGTCGGCATAAAAACGCAGGTTGCGGCGATAGCGCTCACGGCTGTGGGTCAGCACGTTAAGGCCAAACGGCAGCGCGCGCCAGCGGCCGGTGCCAATGGCGTAATTTTCGCGGATACGCTGATGGCCTTCAGCCCAGTCGAGGATATGGCGCACCATCCACTCCGGCAGCCGCAGCACAATGCCAAACATCGGCGCGCACAGCGCTACGGCATCAAACGCCTGCGGGTTGCGCTGCAAAAACAGCGTGGTAATCGCGCCACCCATGGAATGCGCCAGCGCATAGCGCTTACGCCACGGGCCACCCGCGATTTCGCGCTGCCACAGCAGTTCCAGGTCATCCACATAGTCGCTGAAGTGCACCACGTGGCCGCGGTGGGTATCCGACAGCATGCGCCCGGAGCGCCCCTGGCCACGGTGGTCAATAATCAACACGTCAAAACCGCAGTGGAACAAGTCCCAGGCCAGCTCCGCATACTTCACATAGCTTTCAATGCGACCTGGCGAAATCAGCACCACGCGGTCATGCTGTGGCGCCAGAAAACGCACAAAGCGCAACGGCACGCCGTCCACGCCGACCAGTTCGCACTCTTCCCGTTGCTGCCAGAAGTCCATCAATGGACCCATGGTAAAAGCAGCAAATGCTTTCTCCCTGTTCAGCCAACTCTTTTTATGCTGAGACTCCGGCATTCTTGCCGCCTCCGCGCGTGGAATATCGCTTTTTTTCTGGCTCATGGAATAACCATAAACAATACCGTATTGTGGCATAAACAGACGCCCAGCGGGAGTTTCACATGAGTTTTGAATGGTGGTGTACCTACCTGCTTACCACCCTGATTCTGAGCCTGTCCCCGGGTTCAGGCGCAATTAACACCATGACCACCGCCATCAGTCACGGCTACCGCGGTGCCGTGGCATCAATTAGCGGTTTGCAGCTTGGCCTGTCGATTCACATTGTGCTGGTCGGTGCCGGGCTGGGCGCGCTGTTCTCACGCTCGATTCTGGCATTTGAGGTACTGAAATGGGCCGGTGCCGCTTACCTTATCTGGCTTGGCATCCAGCAATGGCGTGCGGCAGGGGCGGTTGATTTGAATACGCTGGCGCGAACCCAACCGCGCAGCCAGTTGTTCCGGCGTGCCGTGTTCGTAAACCTTACCAACCCAAAAAGCATTGTCTTTCTGGCGGCGCTGTTCCCGCAGTTTATCGTGCCGCATCAGCCCCAGGCGATGCAGTACCTGATTCTCGGCGTGACGACCGTTGCCGTCGATATTCTGGTGATGATTGGCTACGCCACACTGGCTAAACGTATCGCCGGCTGGCTGAAAGGACCGCGCCAGATGGGCGCGCTGAACCGGGTGTTTGGGTCGCTGTTTATGTTGGTAGGCGCACTGCTGGCAAGTGCTCGCCATGCCTGAGAAGATGCCGGGCGCAGCCCGGCATCGGGCAGTTAGCGAGAAATGATCAGATGGATGCCAAAACCGGCAAACAGCGCACCGGCCACTCCGTCAATCCACTTCGCCATTTTCTGATAACCACGACGCATTGCCGGGAGCGCGAACAGGCTTGCCACCAGGGTAAACCACGCCACCGTTTCCAGCGCAATCAGTGCAAAAATGCCCCACCGCTCAGATACGCCAATGTCGTCGCCAACAAACAGCGAGAAGACGCTCCCAAAGTAAATAATGGCCTTTGGATTAGCCAGGTTGGTCAGTAAGCCTTTTACGAAGCTACGTCCACCGCGCGCCAGTTCCACCTGCGGCACCGGTTCAGCGACGTCACTTTTTTCTTAAGCGCCCCACGCAGCATCTGCCAGCCCATCCAGCACAGATAGAGGCCGCCACCAAGCATGATAATGTTGTGCAGCCACGCCATTTTCTCAAGAATGAGGTGCAGGCCGAGTAATGCCACGCCCGCCCAGACCATCACGCCGCAGGTGATACCCAGTACGCCCATCATCGCTTCTTTACGCGAACGGCTAACGGCGGTCTGTGAAACAAAGAAAAAATCAGGACCGGGGCTCATCAGCGCCACAATGTGCACCAGCGCCACGGTCAGGAATAACATCAACATAGATATGCTCAGGATGAAAAAAGAGAGCCTCCATCCTGCCACGTTTAGAAAGGTCTGACTACGGGTTACTCATCCGGGCCGTCAACATGCTCGCGAATTAACGTCATGAAAGGCATACCAAAACGCTCCAGCTTGCGCGTGCCTACGCCATTGACGCTCAGCATTTCCCCTGGACTGAGCGGCATTTGCTCGGCCATTTCAATCAGCGTGGCGTCGTTGAACACCACGTAAGGTGGGATATTTTCTTCATCGGCAATCGCCTTACGCAGTTTACGCAGCTTGGCAAACAGCTTGCGGTCGTAGTTGCCCACGGCGGCGCGCTGGCTGACGCGCGCTTTAAGCGCCTGTACGCGCGGCACTGCAAGCATCAGCGGTGCTTCACCACGCAGCAGCGGACGCGCCGCTTCGGTAAGCTGAAGTGCGGAATGCTGGGCGATGTTCTGCGTCACCACACCCAGATGAATCAGCTGGCGAATCACGCTCACCCAGTGCTCCTGGGTCTGGTCGCGCCCAATGCCGTAAACCGGCAGCTTATCGTGCTGGAACTCGCGAATGCGCTGGTTATTGGCACCGCGCAGCACTTCCACCACATAGCCCATACCAAAGCGCTGGTTGACGCGATAAATCGTCGATAGCGCTTTTTGCGCCTCCACCAGGCCGTCGTAGCGGCGCGGCGGATCGAGGCAGATATCGCAGTTGCCGCACGGCTGCTGGCGGCCTTCACCAAAGTAGTTGAGCAGTACCAGACGCCGGCAGGTCTGGGCCTCCGCAAACGCGCCCATCGCGTTGAGTTTGTGGCGTTCGATATCCTGCAACTGCCCGGCGGGTTTTTCTTCCAGGCAGCGGCGCAGCCACGCCATGTCGGCCGGATCGTAAAACAACATCGCTTCAGCCGGCAGGCCATCGCGCCCGGCGCGGCCGGTTTCCTGGTAATACGATTCGATGTTACGTGGGATATCAAAGTGCACCACAAAGCGCACGTTGGGCTTGTTGATGCCCATCCCAAAAGCCACGGTCGCTACCACAATTTGCAGGTCATCGCGCTGGAATTTCTCCTGCACGTTCGCGCGTACCGCGTTATCAAGCCCGGCGTGATAGGCACCGGCGCTGATGCCGCGCGCCTGTAAGCGTGCCGCGGTATCTTCAACTTTTGAACGGCTGTTGCAGTAGATGATGCCGGATTTACCGCGCTGCTCCTGCACGTAGCGCAGCAGCTGGTCCATCGGTTTGAATTTTTCCATCAGCATGTAGCGGATGTTGGGGCGGTCAAAGCTGCTGACCTGAATCAGCGGGTCCTGCAACCCCAGCAGGCGCACAATGTCCTGGCGCGTCGTTTCATCGGCAGTTGCCGTCAGCGCGACAAAGGGCACCTGCGGCAGATGGGCGCGCAACTGGCCGAGTAGCGCGTATTCCGGGCGAAAGTCATGGCCCCACTGGGAAATACAGTGCGCTTCATCCACCGCCAGTAGCGACAGGTTCCACTGCGAGAGCCTGTCGATGAAGTTATCCATCATCAGGCGTTCGGGGGCAATGTAGAGCAGGCGCACCTGGCCGCTGCGACAGCCATCCAGCACCGCCATCTGCTCCTCACGGCTCTGCGTGGAGTTCAGACAGGCGGCAGACACGCCGTTAGCCAGAAGCTGGTCGACCTGGTCTTTCATAAGCGAGATAAGCGGTGAGACCACCACCGTCAGCCCGCTGAACACCAGCGCGGGGATCTGATAGCACAGGGATTTACCGCCGCCCGTCGGCATGACTACCAGGCTGTCACGCCCACCGAGCACCGTACTGATGATGGTTTCCTGGCCTGGGCGGAACTGCTGGTAGCCGAAGGTTTCCTGCAAAACCTGTCTTGCCAGCGATTCCTGGTTTAATACTTCCGCCTGCGCCACGTTCACCCCACCTGCTTAAAAAGAAACAGGCGCTATTTTCAGCGCCTGAGAGATAAACTGCAATGCCTCAAAGTATATCGTTGAGCATGATTCCCAAACCGAAGCGTGTCTGGTTGAAATTGTAGTCAATTAATGACTCGCCGTAGCCGCTATAGACCTGGCCATAAAGGCGCACGTGCTGCGTGATGGGATAGCTTACGCCCAACTCCGCACCGCCGTAGCCGGTATTCCAGTTGTACTGGCCCTTCGCGCTCAGTACCGCTTCACCCAGCGCATAGCCCACTTTCAACTGGTAGTAACCGGTGTAGCGGGTGATATCCGCATTGTCATCGGTATTCCCCACCACATACCACGGACGGATTTCTGCCAGCCACGGGCCGTTTTGTGCCATCAGACGCGCATAAGCGCGGTTCCAGCTACGCGAGGTCGGCTCTGCGTGGCCGTTCGACTGGTGATTAAAGCCGACTTCAACATCATGAAGCGTCCAGCCGCCAAGCTGGTAATCGGTGGCAAAACCGAGGAACAACTGTGGCTCGTAGTTGGTTTCACGAAAAGGTGCGGAGTGATTGCCGTTGGTTAACTGCCACCATGAACGTTGCGTATAAGAGGCAGCCAGCACCGAGTTCTCACCGGCAATGCCACGCCAGATGGGGAAGGCGAGGCTAAACTGGAACTTGAGTTCGTCACGGCGGGCATCCTGCGCCCAGTCATAGGACTCAATAGCATTTTTATTGATGTGGTCGGTCATGGTGTAGAGCACATAGTTGCTCTCATACGGGTAGAGCGTGAGGAAGTTTCCATTATCCTGTAGCAGATTGGCGGTCACGCTGCCGCGCGCAGCGGTGTTGTTGGTTGTTTTTGCCTCTTCTGCCAGAACCGAGGCGGGTAATAGCGCCGCCGCCAGCACGCCGCCCATTAATTTGTGCATCATCCTTGTTCTCCCGAACGAATAAGAAATTCTGAATTATTTTTTAGCTGGCAACATTTTACATGTGCTATTAGCGCCTGAATTGTCTCCGTTTATTAATAAATTGAAAAGGTACATTAATGGAACATAGAATCAAAACCACCATAACAATACCGTGAGAACATCACCGGAGAGCCCTGTGTCAGGCAACCTGCTTACCCGAGAAACCGTACTGAAACTTGTTGGCGACGTCTTCGTCTACCAGATGCCCTTTAACCGGGCGCTGGGCCTGGAGCTTGAGCGCTACGAATCGACCTTTGCGCAGCTTGCGTTTAATCATCAGACCATGCTGGTGGGCAATCATGCGCAGGGCATTTTGCACGGCGGTGCCATTGCTGCCGCACTGGACGTGGCCGCCGGGCTGGTGTGCGTGGGTAATACGCTAACGCGCCATGAAACCATTGCTGAAGAAGAACTACGCCAGCGGCTGTCGCGCATGGGCACCATTGATTTGCGGGTGGATTATCTGCGCCCCGGACGCGGCGTGCGCTTTACCGCCACCAGCAGCCTGCTGCGTGCGGGCAATAAAGTGGCTGTAGCACGCGTGGAGTTGCACAACGAAGCCCAGCTGCACATCGCCAGCGCCACGGCAACGTATATGGTGGGCTAACCGTAGCTTTGTTACACTGGGGGCCCATTTGTAAACCAAAGTTAATTCATGGATGCGAAGCAAACGCGGCAGGGCATATTACTCGCTCTTGCCGCTTATTTTATTTGGGGTATTGCCCCGGCCTATTTCAAGCTGATTCATTATGTTCCCGCCGATGAGATTCTGACGCACCGCGTTATCTGGTCTTTCTTCTTTATGCTGGTGCTGGTGTCGCTTGGGCGGCAGTGGTCAAAGGTGCGCCAGGTTTTGCGCACGCCTAAGAAGGTGCTGGGTCTGGGACTGTCTGCCGTGCTGGTTGGCGGCAACTGGCTGCTGTTTATCTGGGCGGTGAACAACCACCACATGCTGGAAGCGAGCCTCGGTTATTTTATTAACCCGCTGGTGAATGTGCTGTTAGGCGTGATTTTCCTTGGCGAGCGTTTTCGCCGGATGCAGTGGGTTGCCGTGCTGCTTGCCGTGTGCGGCGTGCTGGTGCAGCTATGGACCTTCGGCTCCGTGCCGCTGATTGCACTCGGCCTCGCCTTTAGTTTTGCGTTCTACGGTCTGCTGCGTAAACGCATTGCGGTCGATGCCAGCAGCGGCATGCTGATTGAGACGCTGTGGCTGCTGCCGCTGGCGGCAATTTATCTGTTTGGTATCGCCAACAGCGCCACCAGTGACATGGGTCAGAACCCCGTTAGCCTTAACCTGCTGCTGATTGCCGCCGGTATCGTCACCACCATACCGCTGCTGTGCTTTACCGGCGCCGCCAACCGCCTGCGCCTGTCAACGCTGGGCTTTTTCCAGTACATCGGCCCGACGCTGATGTTCCTGCTGGCGGTCACGTTCTACGGCGAAGTGCCCGGCCAGGATAAAATGGTCACCTTCGGCTTTATCTGGGCGGCACTGGCGCTGTTCATTATGGACGCCGTCTACACCCAACGCCGCACCCGCCGCGGCCTGTAATACAGACCGGCTTTTCTCCCCAACGAGGAAAGCCGGTATTTCTCCCCTTTCCACATCTGCCCTTTTTCTCTTCTGCCCTTTTGCCCTTTTGCCCTTTTGCCCTTTTGCCCTTTTGCCCTTTTGCCCTTCTGCCCTTCTGCCCTTCTGCCCTTCTGCCCTTCTGCCCTTCTGCCCTTCTGCTCTTTACAGCCCTTACATCCCTTACAGCGACAAAGAAAAACACCTATTTCAGCGGGCTGTCAGCGGTGGTTTTGTCCGGCTGAAAATCGCCGAAGCGTTCGCGGCTGGCCGGGGCGGCCCGCAGGGATGCGGGCCGAGGGCGCGACTTGCAGGGACGCAGCATCGCGCCCGTCCCCGACAAGCCAGACGGCGATAAGCGCAGGGCACCTCCCGAAGGGAGGCGATTTTCTTTGCCGGGAGCCGGGATTCAAAAGGGGGCGGCGGCGAGCCTCCTTTTGCCGTTCACGTACGCCATAGCCCACAGATGCATGCAGACTTAATAGTGAACGGAACATTCCACAGGACAAAAGTGCCAAAGTTCGAGCACAGCGCAAAGTGAACGGGGCATTCCACCACACCAAAAAAATCACCAAACAATGCGGCACAACTCTCTGGCCCCCAGAAACAAAAAAGCCAGCCTCCGGTTCCCCGAACGCTGGCTCTGCGCCTTACAAAAGAAGCCGCCCTGCGGCCACCTCTTCTTATAACCAGTTCTTACGCTTAAAGTACAAATACGGTGCCAGCCCCGCCAGCATCATAAACACAATCGCCCCCGGATAACCGAAGCTCCAGTGCAGCTCCGGCATAAACTCAAAGTTCATCCCGTAGCTCGACGCCACCAGCGTCGGCGGCAGGAACACCACGGACACAACGGAGAAGATTTTGATAATGCGGTTCTGCTCGATGTTGATAAAACCCATCGCCGCCTGCATCAGGAAGTTCACCTTCTGAAACAGCGATTCATTGTGCGGCAGCAGAGATTCGATATCGCGCAGGATCTCGCGCGCCTGCTCCAGTTGATTGCCCGGTAAGCGAGCCTTACGCACCAGGAAGTTCAGCGCGCGCTGGGTATCCATCAGACACAGGCGCACCTTCCAGCCCACGTCTTCCAGTTCTGCGAGCGTAGACAGCGCCTGGTCGTATTCATCGCCCTGGCGGCCTTCCATAATCACGCGGCTGAGTTTTTCCAGGTCGCTGTAGATGTTTTCGATTTCATCTGCCAATTGCTCGATTTTGGTTTCAAACAGGTCGAGCAGCAGTTCAAAGGCGTTACCGTCCACCATCGTCTGGCCACGGGCGCGCATGCGGTACAGGCGAAACGCCGGCAGTTCACGCTCGCGCAGCGTATAAAGACGCCCGTCGCGAATGGTGAAAGCCACCGTCGAGTTGCCGGCATGGTCTTCGGCATCTTCAAAAAAGAAAAAGGAGTGGATGTGCAGGCCGTCTTCGTCTTCGAAGAAACGCGCGGAGGCTTCGATGTCCTCCAGTTCCGGGCGCGTTGCCAGGCTCTGGCCCAGCTCGGTTTGTACCCGCTGGCGCTCTTCGTCATCCGGCTCGACCAGGTCGACCCAGACAGAGTTGTCCAGCGGTTCGCTTTCATCCACCTCAAGGCGGGAAAGGCGATTATTTTCCAGTTGAAATGCGCTCAGCATGACCGTGGCTCCCAATGAAGAAATAAATGGGACAGTTCGCAGAACACACGATATCTGGGCGCGCCAGACCTGAAACAGACTGGCTCATGCGACAGGAAAAACACGGTCGCTGACAACCGCTAAGGCCATCAGCATAAGAGGAAAGCCTTAGGAGTTGCACCTGCTTAACAGGTTAATGAGCCAGCATCGACTGGGTGTGTCCAAGGCGAATGTCCTCTTAGTGTAATCGTGCGCGCATGTTACGCCAGCCTAAATAAAGCGTCAACAAGAGGCAGAAAAGCACAGAATTTCGCGTCGTTACATCGTTTCCAGTCGGGCATAAGCGGCCACCAGCCACTTGATACCCTGGCCCTGGAACGCCACCTGCAAACGGCTGTGCTCGCCGCTGCCTTCCAGGTTAACAATGGTGCCCTCACCAAACTTAGCGTGGCGCACGCGCTGGCCGAGTTTAAAGCCGGTATCGCTTTCAGTCAGCGGCGTGGTGGTGCGCTGCACGGTGCTTGCCGGGCGGCTGACCGTAGCACGCAGGCGCACCTCTTCAATGCACTCTGGCGGCAATTCGCCGATAAAGCGCGATGGGCGATGATAGGCCTCTTTGCCATACAGACGGCGAGTTTCAGCATAGGTAATGGTCAGCTTCTGCATGGCGCGGGTGACGCCCACGTAGGCCAGGCGGCGCTCTTCTTCCAGACGCCCGCCTTCATCAAGCGACATCTGACTTGGGAACATGCCCTCTTCCATCCCGACAATAAACACCTGCGGGAATTCCAGCCCTTTGGCAGAGTGCAGCGTCATCAGTTGCACCGCGTCCTGCCAGGTGTCTGCCTGCCCTTCGCCCGCTTCCAGCGCCGCGTGGGACAAAAACGCCTGCAGCGGCATCAAATCTTCGTCTTCGTCGTTGTAGCTGAACTGGCGCGTTGCCGTCACCAGTTCTTCTAAGTTCTCGATGCGCGTCTGGCCCTTCTCGCCTTTTTCCTGCTCATACATCATGAACAGGCCGGAGTCCTTAATCACGCGGTCGGTCTGCACATGCAGCGGCATGTCGGCAGTCTCGCTCGCCAACGCGTCAATCAGTTCCATAAAACGCTGTAACGCCGATGCCGCACGTCCGGCCAGCGACTGGTCCTGCAATAAGCGGCGGCAGGCCTGCCACAGCGTAAGCTGGCTGTCGCGCGCGGTCTGGCGCACCACGTCCAGCGTGCGATCGCCAATGCCACGCGTCGGCGTGTTGACCACGCGCTCAAACGCCGCGTCATCGTTGCGGTTGGCAATCAGGCGCAGGTAAGAGAGCGCATCTTTAATTTCCTGGCGCTCGAAGAAGCGCATGCCGCCGTAAATACGATAGGGCATGCTGCCCTGTAACAGCGCCTCTTCCAGCACGCGCGACTGGGCGTTGCTGCGATAGAGAATGGCACACTGCGTCAGCGCACCGCCGTTCTCCTGCCACGCCTTGATACGGTTAACCACAAAACGCGCTTCATCGAGTTCATTAAAAGCGCAGTAAAGCGAAATCGGCTCGCCGTCGCTGCCGTCTGTCCAGAGTTCTTTGCCCAGGCGACCGGCGTTGTGGGCAATCAGGGCGTTAGCCGCGCTGAGAATGGTGTTGGTGGAGCGGTAGTTTTGCTCCAGGCGAATGGTTTGCGCACCGGGGAAATCGTTCAGAAAGCGCTGGATGTTTTCTACCTGCGCGCCGCGCCAGCCATAGATTGACTGATCGTCATCACCAACAATCATGACCTTACCGGTATCGCCCGCCAGCAGGCGCACCCAGGCGTACTGAATGCTGTTGGTGTCCTGGAATTCGTCCACCAGGATGTTGGTGAAGCGCTCGCGGTAGTGGTTGAGAATGTGCGGCTTGTTGAGCCACAACTCATGCGCACGCAGCAGAAGCTCGGCAAAATCCACCAGCCCTGCGCGGTCGCAGGCTTCCTGATAGGCCTGATACACCTTCTGCCAGGTTTGCTCTACCGGGTTGCCGTAGCTCTCAATATGCTGCGGGCGCAACCCTTCGTCTTTTTTACCGTTGATGTACCACATCGCCTGACGCGGCGGCCACTGCTTCTCATCAAGGTTCATCGCCTTAATCAGGCGTTTGAGCAGACGCAGCTGGTCTTCGCTGTCGAGAATTTGAAAGTCCTGGGGCAGATTAGCGTCCATGTGGTGCGCGCGCAGCAGGCGGTGCGCCAGGCCATGGAAGGTACCGACCCACATGCCGCCCTGGCTGGTGCCAAGCAGTTCACCAATGCGGTGGCGCATCTCTGCCGCCGCTTTGTTGGTAAAGGTCACCGCCATGATGGAATACGGCGAGCAGTTCTCTACCGTCAAAAGCCAGGCGATACGGTGCACCAGCACGCGCGTCTTACCGCTGCCCGCGCCTGCCAGCACCAGCATATTGCTGCGCGAAGCTGCAACGGCTTCACGCTGTTTATCATTAAGGCTGTCGAGCAGGTAAGAGACGTCCATTGGCACCGCCGTAGGTGGACAGGGGCCGTAACCCCTGGCATTTTATACAGAGAAGTGGGGATTATATCAGCGCAGTAAGGGATGCCAACCGTGAAATTGCCAGATGCGGCAGCAAACGCGCCTCACGCGCCTGCATCAGGTTATTGTCACGCGACATAATCCAGCAGGCCTGCATGCCGCTGCGAATCGCCCCCGCCACGTCGGTGGTGAGGTCGTCGCCCACGTGCAGGATCTGCGCGGGCGCTACGCCGAGCTTGTGCGCGGCCAGCGCGTACATATCGCCATAAGGCTTGGAACGTCCGTGCGGCCCGGCGCGTAGCACAAACGCGAAGTAGTCTCCAAGGCCAAACAGCTGCGGGTCGGCGTTGCCGTTGGTGACCGCCACCAGCGGCCACTTCTGTGCAAGCTTCGCCAGTGTGTCATGGGTTTCCTGCGGCACATCAATGCGGCTGCGCCACTGGTTAAAATTCTCCATGGCGGCATCGGCACCGACGCTGGCTTCTTCTACCGACAGCCCGGCTTCCAGCATGGCGCGCTCAACCGCACGGCGGCGCCACTCGGTGACATCGTGATAAATCTCCGGCTCTTCCAGGCGTAGCTGCTGGCGCAGGCGCTGAAAATCCGGCGTCTGTAGCTCGCTTAAGCCTGGGTGATAGCGCTGGACGAAGCTCAGCGACTCACGCTCGGTGCGGGTAATGACCGGGCCGTTGTCATACAGCGTGTCGTCGAGATCGAACGTCAGCGCGGCTATCGGCCCCAGCGGGCGATAAAAATGCATCAGCTTTTCCCCCGTTTAGCTCGCGGATGCGCCGCATCATACACCGACGCTAAATGTTGAAAATCGAGATGGGTATAAATTTGCGTGGTAGAGAGGTTGGCATGGCCCAGCAACTCCTGCACCGCACGCAGATCGCCACTTGATTCAAGCATGTGGGTGGCAAACGAGTGGCGCAGCTTGTGCGGATTGACGTGGCTGTTCAGCCCCTGTTTGATGCCCCACTCGGCAAAGCGCTTTTGCACGTTGCGCGCGGAAATGCGCTTGCCGGTTTTCGCCAGAAACAGCGCGTCGTCGTCAGGCCCGAACAGCTCGCGCAGGTCAAGCCAGTGCTCAACCCAGGCCACCGCCGTACGGCCAATGGGCAAACGGCGCTCTTTGCTGCCCTTGCCCATTACCCACGCTTCGCCGCTCGCTAAATCGAGATGCTTACAGTCAAGGTTAACCAGTTCAGACAAACGCAGACCTGCGCCGTACATCACTTCCAGCATGGCACGGTCGCGCACCGCCAGCGGATCGTTAATATCAATCTCCAGCAGGCGATTAACATCATCAACGTCGATATTTTTCGGCAGGTGGCGCGGTGTTTTGGGGGCAGAGACGCCTTTCGCCGGGTTGGCCGCAAGCTGGCCCTGAAAAACCTGCCAGTCGAAGAAGCTGCGCAACGCTGAGAGCCGCAGCGCCAGGCTTGCGGCCTGTAGACCGTGGCGACGGCTGCGCACCACCAGCGAGCGTACAGCGGCAGTATCACAGCGCGCCCAGTCGGCGATTTTCATTTCAGAGAGCATCGCCACCAGCGCTTCAAGCTGGCGGCGGTAGTTAATCAGCGTGATGGGGCTAAGCTGGCGCTCAACCTTGAGGTGGCGCAGAAAGCCCTCAACGGCGGGCTGAAGCGGTGAGTCGGTCACTGGCGCTCAATCCAGCGTTCCAGCAGCGTGGGCAGCATTTGCGCCAGCTCTTCAAGTAGCTGCGTGCCCTGACTTGCCTGGTAGTGCTGCGGATCGCGGCTGGTGAAGATAATCACCCCCAAATCGCCATGCTGGCCCATCAGCGACATCGCTACCGAACCTACCGCCTTTGCCTGCGGCAGCATCACCAGCAGTTCCGGGCCATGCAACGGCCCCAGGTAGTGGCGTGCGTTGCCAAAGCGCTGAATACGTAACGGCTCAAAGGACTGGCGGTTCAGCGCCAGGTGTGTGAAGTCAGACGGCGCTCCGATACGCCAGCGCTCCGGGAACAGCCGAATATGCGCACCCGCAAGGCCAAGATCGCGCGCCCAGCGGTGCAGGCGGTTAAGCATGTCGTGCAGGCTGTCGGCCGCGGCAAGGCGCGCCTGGAGTTTCAGCAGGCTGGAAAACAGGGCTTCGTTGCTGCTGGCCTGCTCAATGAGCAGCGACATGTCGCCTTCAAGCGCGCGGATTTGATTGCGCGCGCGGGCCATGTGCCACTCAACCAGCGACACGGTGCCGCGCACCGGGTGGGGAATTTGAATCTGTTCGACCAGGCGCGCGTTGCGGATGAAGAACTCAGGGTTACGTAACAGGTAGTCACACACCGCTGCGTCATCCAGCCCGACAAGCGTCTCCTGCTGTTCCTCGACGTTTTTCATAGCTGTATGGATCCATCGTAAACATGGGCCGCCGGACCGGTCATAAACAGCGGCTGACCTGGCCCTTTCCAGGCGATATCGAGTCGTCCTCCGGGCAGGTCCACGCGCACCTGACCTTCCAGTAATCCCTGTTGGATGCCAACCGCCACCGCACCACAGGCGCCGCTGCCGCAGGCCTGGGTTTCGCCCGCGCCACGCTCAAACACGCGCAGACGGATGTGCTGGCGGTTAACCACCTGCATAAAACCGATGTTAGCGCGCTCCGGGAAACGCTCATGGCTTTCCATCAACGGGCCGAGTGTTTCGACCGGCGCCAGGTCGATATCATCCACCTGAATCACGGCGTGCGGGTTGCCCATCGACACCACACCGCACAGCACAGTTTCGCCCTCGACACGCATGATGTAGGTCTTTTCTGCCTTGTTGGCACGAAACGGCACATCGGACGGCTCAAACTTCGGCTCACCCATATTGACCTTCACCAGCTCGTTTTCGGTCACGCTCAACACCATGCGCCCGTTGGCGGTGCTGACGCGAATGTCGCGCTTGTTGGTCAGCCCTTTCAGACGCACAAAGCGGGCAAAGCAGCGCGCACCGTTGCCGCACTGCGACACTTCGCTGCCGTCAGCGTTAAAAATACGATAGTGAAAATCAAGTTCAGGATCGTACGGTGGTTCAACCACCAGCAACTGGTCAAAGCCAATACCAAGGTGCCGGTCTGACAGGCGGCGAATCATCTCCGGGGAAAAAAAGACGTTCTGCGTTACCGCGTCGACGACCATAAAGTCGTTGCCAAGGCCATGCATCTTAGAGAACTGCATTTTCTGCTCCATACTGCGCGGCGACCTTGTGTTTGTTAATAGATAACCTGTGTCGGACCGTCACCTTCGGCACGATCGTTCCTGTCGGGTACGGTTGTTTCAATCGTCGACTGCTGAGTTTGCTGCGTGGTAGGGTGCGCGTCCGGTGCGGTTTTATCGGCAGGAGGGAAATAGAGTGGTCCCTTGAGCCCACAACCGGCCAGAGTAAAAAGTGCCAGCCCAAACGCCAGCGGACAGAAAATCTTGTTCATTATCGGTTGCCTGTCATTATTCGTACTTCTGACTATCATCGCAGGTGAACACTGAAAAGCAATATCTTTTGCCTGACTGGCGCAACGGCGCACGGTTCCCATGCTCCGGCATTACTTTTATACTGCCGCCACAACCTGCAACGAGAAACCGATATGAACGACAGTGAATTTCACCGCCTGGCCGATGGCCTGTGGCTGACCATTGAAGAGCGCCTGGACGACTGGGATGGCGACAGCGATATTGACTGCGAAATTAACGGCGGCGTGCTGACGCTGAGTTTTGAGAACGGCAGCAAAATCATTATTAACCGCCAGGAGCCACTGCACCAGGTGTGGCTTGCGACCAAAAGCGGCGGCTACCATTTCAGCCTTAAAGACGGCAGCTGGATGTGCGACCGTTCAGGCGAAGAGTTCTGGAGTCTGCTGGAGCAGGCCTGCACCCAGCAGGCGGGCGAGCCGGTCAGCTTTCGCTAATCAGGACAGATAGTGCTGCATCAGCGGCGGCTCGGCGGCATCGTCGTCGGGCGCTGTCTCGGCCACAACCGGGCGCAGCGGCTGATTACGAAATGGAATCACCTGCTGGCGGCCATCAACCTTCACTATCTGGTAGAACTGCGGCAGGTTAAAGTTCACAAAACTGGTGCCCCAGGTAAAGCGGTCGTGCGATGAGGAGTAGAAGCGACTCACATCGCGTACCAGATCTTCTTTACTGCCTTCACAGTGGTGATAGGCCTCGGCGCGGTTGCTTTCATCGAGAATATAGATGTTAAAGCCCTGCGCCTCCCCGGTTTCCTCAAAGAAGAACTGAATAATCCCTTCGCTGGCAAAGCCATCCACTACCGGTGGCAACTGCACATGATGCGTTTCAACCTGCACCGACAGGCCGTGCAGTTTGTTGTTGGAAATCGCGCCGTAAAACTCCACCGCGTTTTCCAGCTTCTGTACCGAGACATTCAGGCGCTCAAAGAACAGCCCCCAGGTTTGCCCGGCCACGCGCAGCGCTTTGAAGCGCCCGGCGTCCTGGCGTGTGCTGGACAGGCGCAGTTCGATACATTCCGACACCAGCTGCTGAACGCGCGTGCGCATCAGGCCGCGCAGGTGCTGGCTGTAGCAGAACACCTCCACGCTGTCTGGCGGTGCCGCGTCCTGGTGCATTTTACCCAGAATGGTTTTTAGCGCCTCAATCATCGCCTGCTCGCCGTTAAAGTGCAGCGTGCGCACTTCGTTCCACGAGTTGCGATACAGCAGGTCAACGCTGCCAATCAGGCACTGCTGCTGCTCGCCAAAGCTGAACACATCGAGTTTACGGAAATCAAAATGGACGACCTGGTTGCGAAACGCCGCCGTCGGGTCGTATTCCAGGTTGACGATAATCGCCAGATGGCGGATTTCACACGGGCTGTAGAGCGCTTTTGGCGTGGGCGCAGGCAGGCGCAGCGGAAAGTGGCTCGACACATCTGCCACCATTTCCTGGAGTTTGGCTAAATCGCAAACGTCGTTGCCTTTTATGTACAGATGCGTGCGTGACGTCAGCAGGCCGTTAAACCAGGCCCAGGCCACCAGCTTATTAAGATAGCGGTTATATTCCAGCGGCTGATGGCTGATTATCGAGTCCATGCTCGGCGAGCGGTTATACAGATACCACCCGGTGCGGTTAGCGCGACCCGGCGGCACATAGATAAAGGTCAGGTTCGGCTCAGACAGGTCCGGCGAAATCTGCGGATTGACCAGCGTGACCTTGCCCGGCAGCGCTTCAAAGGCCGCGTACAGCTTGCGGGTGAGCACGCCAATATCCTGCGGGCTGGCGCTGACGCTCAGATTATTACGCCGCGCAAAGCGAATCAGGTTGCGATAGCTCTGCATCATGGCGTCGAGCAGTTCGTTGTGCGCTTCGCGCACCCGGTCAATCTTCCAGTTAGCGCGGTTGTCGAGCACGCTGATACGTTCGTCGTCCCAGCCCCAGCTCTTCACCAGCTGGGTGAGGATCTCGCGTCGCCAGCCCACGCAGGCGCGCTCGCGCGACAGCTTTTCACACACCTTGAGATAGAAACAACGGCGCACCAGGTCAAGGCGTGCGGTATCGTCAATCTGGGTCAGATAATGGGTGACGCGCTCAAGCATCATGCAGTACGGATCAAGACCGAAAGAGACGATTTCACCGTCATGCAGGCGCTGTTTGATGTCTTCGGCCAGCAGGCGGGTGTTGGGGTATTCCCAGGAATAGGCTTCGAGCAGCAGCGTTTTCAGTACCGCTTTATACGGTGAGTCGATGCTTTTATAAAGCTGCCACAGGCTGGCACCAAAGTACTCTTCTGCCGACAGTGAACTCAGCCCGCCGAGATCGAGCCATTCGTTTGGCGTCAGCACGCCCTGCGCATACAGCGTCATCACGTAATCGTCGTAATGCGCCTCTTCATTGACCGGCACCATATTCCACAGAATACGCTTACCGGCCATGCGTACCGCCGAGCGGTAAAATTCATCAAGCAGCAATATATGCTGGGTAGAGCCGCAGTCTTCGCCACCGAGGCTGCCGCTCTCGTTATGGCGAAAGCGGTTTTCGTCTATCAGGAAGAAGCTGACTTCAACGCCAAGAGACGCTGCCCAGCTTTCCAGCAGACTGCACTTGCGCTGCAATAGCTGGCGTTCAGCATTATCAAGCCAGGACTGGTGACACACCCAGATATCCAGGTCAGACGAACAGCTTTGCCCAATGGACGAGGTACTGCCCATCGAGTAGACGCCGGTTATCGGCAGTTCGCCAGACAGGGTTTTCTGCACCGGTAAACCGCGGCGCAGTTCCAGTTCCTGTAAATAGTGGGTTTGGGTTTCATCAGGCGTGTAGAGGCATATGCCGGAGGGAACGTTACCGTCAAGATAACCGGGCATCAGCGGATGATGGTAATGCAACAGCACAGGCAGCAAACTGTAGACCTGCTGGAATGCAGGTCCCATCGCCGCCAGTGCGCGATCCACGCGCAGCTGATTAATGGCATCCAGCCTCTGTTTCAGAGTCTCAATATAGAGGTACAAGACGTATCGCCTGATGGTTTCAGTATGTTGGATAGACCCGTTTCCAATGACTGCCATGAATGGTTATCGTAATTTGGCTGACAATTGCTGGAAACGTGATCAATTTAACACCTTGCCGGTTGACCGTAAAGAAAGATGCACTACACACAGTGTAGCATCTATCCAACGGTTTCATTCTCCTGAAAAGTTTCCTACCTGCATCTATTTGCACAGCGCCGTTGCAACTGACAGCCCTGGAGTAACCATGTAGGATGGGCAGTAAACGGTTATTACGGTAATAAGCATGTCAGACAAAGTATTACGAATCGCCACGCGCCAGAGTCCACTGGCTCTGTGGCAGGCACATTACGTCAGAGACAGCCTGCTGGCGTTGCATCCTGGCCTGAGTGTAGAACTGGTGCCTATGGTAACGCGGGGCGATGTTCTACTGGACACACCGCTTGCAAAGGTAGGAGGCAAGGGTCTGTTTGTCAAAGAGCTGGAACTGGCCATGCTGGAAGGTCGTGCCGACATTGCCGTGCACTCTATGAAAGACGTGCCTGTTGAGTTCCCGCAAGGGCTTGGGCTGGTCACCATTTGCGAGCGCGAAGACCCGCGCGATGCGTTTGTCTCTCATCATTACGCCAGTCTCGACGACCTGCCGCAGGGCAGCGTGGTCGGCACCTCCAGCCTGCGTCGCCAGTGCCAGCTACTCAGCGCGCGTCCGGACCTGCAAATCCGCATGCTGCGCGGCAACCTTGGCACCCGCCTGGGCAAACTCGATGCCGGTGAGTACGACGCCATTATTCTTGCCGTTGCCGGGCTTAAGCGCCTGAAGATGGAAGACCGCATTCGCCAGGCGCTGGCGCCGGAAGTCTCACTTCCGGCGGTTGGCCAGGGCGCGGTGGGTATCGAGTGTCGCCTTGACGATGAATGGACCCGGGCGCTACTTGCCCCGCTCAATCATCCGCAAACCGCGCTGCGCGTGCGTGCCGAACGCGCCATGAACACGCGCCTTGAAGGCGGCTGCCAGGTACCTATAGGTAGTTATGCTGAAATCATAGACGGCGAGCTGTGGCTGCGTGCGCTGGTCGGCGCGCCGGACGGCTCACAGATTGTGCGTGGCGAACGCCGCGGCAAACCGGAAGAAGGCGAAACGCTGGGCGTGTCTCTGGCAGAAGAACTGCTGAACAACGGCGCCCGGGAAATTCTGACCGACGTTTACGACGGGAACGCGCCTGCATGAGTATTCTGGTCACCCGCCCTTCCCCGGCTGGCGATGAGCTGGTCGCTCGCCTGCGCGCGCTGGGGCGGGAGGCCTGGAGCCTTCCTTTAATCGAGTTTTCTCCCGGACGCGAACTGGCCACGTTGCCAGGCTTATTACAGACACTGGGTGAAGGCGATCTGGGGTTTGTACTGTCTCAGCACGCCGTTGAGCACGCCAACGCGCTGCTCACGCGTGAAAACCTGCGCTGGCCCAGCGCGCCCGCCTGGTTTGCCATTGGCCGCCCGACGGCGTTGGCGCTGCACAAAGTCAGCGCGCTGACGATAAATTATCCGCGCGATCGGGAAATTAGCGAAGTCTTGCTACAATTACCTGAATTACAAGCTATTGACGGTAAGAAAGCGCTCATCCTGCGCGGTAACGGTGGGCGTGAGTTATTAGGAGACACCCTGCGCGCACGCGGCGCACAGGTCACATACTGCGAATGCTATCAGCGCTGCGCCAGACACTATGATGGCGCAGAAGAAGCCCATCGCTGGCGTGAACGCGGCGTTGATACGCTGGTCGTTACCAGCGGTGAGATGCTGACACAGCTTTGGACAATGATTCCACAGTGGTATCGTGACAACTGGTTATTACGCTGTCGACTGGTGGTCGTCAGCGAGCGTCTGGCATCCCAGGCCAGGGAATCAGGCTGGCAGGACGTCAGAGTTGCGGATAATGCAGATAACGACGCGCTGCTGCGCGCGCTACAACAACATGAAATATGGGATGAATAATGACGGAACAAAAAGAATCCTCCGCCATGCCGGAAGAAACCCCTGCAACGGTTGAAACCGTAACGCAGCCGGTCTCAACGGAACCCGTGGCAAAGAAAAACCGCGGTGGTGCTGCAAGCATTGCTCTGAGCGTAATAGCTATCGCGATTGCGCTGGCCGCAGGCGCCGGGGCTTATACCTGGGGTAAAAAGCAAACCGACAGCCAGCAGACGGAAAACAAAACGCTGAATACGCAGCTTGCCGCCCTTGTGCAGCAGCAGAGTCAGCAGAAAAGCGAGCTGGAAGCGCTGGTCAAGCAGCAGGCGACACGCCTTGATGAGGCGCAAGCCCGCATGACGGATATGGCGAAGTCGCTGGACGAAACGCGCGATAAACTCACCGCGATTTCCAGTAACGATGCTAAAACCTGGCTGCTGGCCCAGGCTGACTTTCTGGTGAAGCTTGCCGGGCGTAAGCTGTGGAGCGACCAGGACATCACCACTGCCGTTGCGCTGCTGAAAAGCGCCGATGAAAGCCTGGCGCAGATGAACGATCCGAGCCTGATTAATGCGCGCCGCACGCTCACTGCGGATATTTCAAGTCTGGCAGGCGTAGCCCAGGTGGATTTTGACGGCATCATCCTTAAGCTTAACCAGCTATCAAACCAGATTGATGACCTGCGCCTGAGCGATAACGATGACGATGCTGCACCGATGGATGCCGACAGCCCGGAAATCTCCGGCTCACTCAGTGACTGGCGTCAGAATCTGACCAAAAGCTGGCGCAACTTTATGGATAACTTTATTACTATCCGCCGTCGTGACACCAGCGATGTGCCTCTGCTGGCGCCCAACCAGGATATCTACCTGCGCGAAAATATCCGCTCGCGCCTGCTGGTTGCCGCACAGGCTGTACCGCGCCATCAAAGCGAAACCTATAAGCAGTCGATTGATACCGTCGCCAGCTGGGTGCGCGCGTACTACGACACCAATGACGCCACAACCAAAGCGTTTCTTGACGAACTGGACAACCTGAGCCAGCAGAGCATTGAAATGGACGTGCCGGATTCGCTGCAAAGCCAGCCGGTGCTGGAGCAACTGATGAATAGCCGCATGCGCAGTATGGCCACATCACAGCCTGCACCGGTGCCCGCCGTTTCCGAGCCGCAGCCGGCACAGCCAAATGCAGCAGCACCGCAGGGAGAATGATGATGTTAAAAGTTCTCCTGCTGTTCCTCCTGCTGATCGCAGGCATCATCCTGGGGCCAATGCTGGCCGGTCATCAGGGCTACGTGCTTATCCAGACCAACACCTGGAACATCGAAACCAGCATTACCGCGCTTGGCATTATGCTGTTTGCGCTGATTCTGGTGCTGTTCGCGCTCGAATGGCTGCTGCGCCGTATTTTCCGCACCGGCTCGCGCACCCGCGGCTGGTTTGTCGGGCGCAAACGCCGTCGCGCCAGTAAGCAAACCAACCTCGCGCTGATGAAACTCGCCGAAGGCGATTACCAGCAGGTGGAAAAGCTGCTGGCGAAGAATGCCGATCACGCCGAGCAGCCAGTGGTGAATTATCTACTGGCCGCCGAAGCCGCTCAACAGCGCGGTGACGATGCACGCGCCAGCCAGCACCTGGCCCGCGCTGCTGAGATGTCAAACGCCGACCCGATTCCGGTCGAAATCACCCGCGTGCGTCTGCAGCTTGCCCGTAACGAAAACCATGCTGCCCGCCACGGCGTTGATAAACTGCTGGAAGTTGCACCGCGTCATCCTGAAGTGCTGCGCCTTGCCGAGCAGGCGTATATCCGCACCGGCGCCTGGAGCTCACTGCTGGATATTCTGTACTCCATGGAAAAAGCACAGGTCGGCGACGACGCGCACCGCAGCGCGCTTGAGCAGCAGGCATGGATTGGTCTTATGGATCAGGCGCGTGCTGAACAGGGTAGCGAAGGGCTGAAAGCCTGGTGGAAAAACCAGAGCCGTAAAACCCGCCACAATCCGGCACTGCAGGTCGCCATGGCTGAACACCTGATTGTCTGTGAAGACTACGACACTGCCCAGCAAATCATTCTGGAAGGTCTGAAGCGCGAATACAGTGATGCACTGGCGATGCTGATCCCGCGCCTGCAAACGGCTAACCCGGAGCCGATTGAGAAAGCCCTGCGCCAGCTTATTAAAGCCCACGGCGATCGCCCGCTGCTGTGGAGCACGCTGGGTCAGATGCTGATGAAGCATGCTGAATGGCGTGAGGCGAGCTTTGCGTTCCGCGCCGCGCTCAAGCAGCGCCCGGATGCCTATGATTACGCCTGGCTTGCCGATACGCTGGATAAGCTTAATCAGCCGGAAGAAGCAGCCGCAATGCGCCGCGACGGCCTGCTGCTGACGCTAAAGAATAATCAGGAAGTCTGACTCTCCTGCTGACAACAGGCGGCCTTCGGGCCGCCTTTTTTATGCCTGCTCTGCGGCCACAGTGTTTTGATATGAGCAAGGCATACAGCCCGGGGATAGATAACACAACGCATGCAACCGTAAGGAGGGCTTCCCTAAAATGATGGAGGTGATAACAAGGCGGCAAGCGGGGGAATTCCCGGGGCTTACATCGGTAAGTGACCGGAGTGAGCTTGCGCAGCCAACGCATCTTTATCTCGAAGTATGAACTTCCCCAAAATAATTCGGGTTACAGGAAGGCGGCAAGTGGGTGAATCCCCGGGAGCTTACATGAGTACGTGACCGGGGTAAGCACGCGCAGCCAACGTGCCTGTAGCCCGAAGTATGAAGGGGAAGAAGGGGCAAAAAAATACCCGCCATAAGGCGGGTAACTAAAACAGGTCTGTTTGACAACATAGTGGTGCTTCACTCAACGTGGTGTCCATGATGCCTGATGAGGCGGACAAGCCGCGACATCTGTTGGTGGACGATAAGCACCGTAAATGGCTCTGCATCATTCCCGGGTTTATGAAGCCAAAGGCAAGCATAAGAAATGGAATGAGCATCTACGGACTGTATAATGCATATTCCATGCCAGAAATAAAAGACCTTTTAAATCAGCAGGTCATGGCTAATAGCGCCTGGACAAGCCCAAAAAGGACACACAATTGTCGCTATAAAGCGACAGACAGAACACGTAATCGCATTACTCATTAAAATCATAATGTTAGATGTCTCCATACAGAGACAATGGAAAAGCAATCTGTCGCATAGCACCGACAATGGCATTGAGGTTGTGCATCAGACTATCAACAGACGAGATCGAGTAAGACGAAGAGAATGAATGTGAAATGAGGATAGAGAGAGAAAGTACAAAAACAAAAAAGCAGACGCTAAGGTCTGCTTATATCAGATAAGAGGAAAGAAATGGTCGGCGAGAGAGGATTCGAACCTCCGACCCACTGGTCCCAAACCAGTTGCGCTACCAGGCTGCGCTACTCGCCGACATCTGTTTTCTTTTCAACTCTACTGCTACTACTTTACTACAAAGGTTGTGGTGCGAGGGGGGGGACTTGAACCCCCACGTCCGTAAGGACACTAACACCTGAAGCTAGCGCGTCTACCAATTCCGCCACCTTCGCATTCCACGAAATTAATGGGGTGGCTAATGGGACTCGAACCCACGACAACTGGAATCACAATCCAGGGCTCTACCAACTGAGCTATAGCCACCACTGAAACACTTCACGCGATACTACCTGTTTGTACCACCGCAGCTCTAACGCCTGAAATTAATGGCGCGCCCGACAGGATTCGAACCTGAGACCTCTGCCTCCGGAGGGCAGCGCTCTATCCAGCTGAGCTACGGGCGCGTAGCGCCGTTGCGGAGGGGGATACTACGGACTTCGCGCCCTGCTGTCTAGTGCTTTTTTTCACAAAATGCGCGTTTGGTTATGCTTTGCGCATTCTGCGGTTCAACTGCCCTGTTTTGTTGATTCTACGTGCTTTCCCAGCCCCAGAATCTTGTAGGCCACCGTCACCATGGCGAGAAACAGAACGCCCACAATCAGCGACATACGGGTGCTGTCATTAATGCCCATCCCCACCAACACGCAGAGCAAAAACGCCATCGTCAGCCAGTTAGCCCACGGGAACATCAGCGAGCGGAACGGATGGCTGGCAATCGCTTCTTTATGCGCTTTGCGAAACCGCAGCTGACTAATCAGAATCACAAACCACGGCACCATTCCGGGTAAAACGCTGGCGCTGTAAACGTACACAAACACACTTTGCGGGTTTGGAATGATGTAGTTCAGACAGGAGCCAATCAGCAGAATCAGGATAGAAATTGCCACACCGGCCACCGGAACGCCGTTTTTCGACACTTTCCCCATAACTGCGGGCAGCTGGCGGTTCTTTGCCAGCGCGTAAAACATACGCCCACAGCTGTACATGCCGCTGTTACATCCCGACAGCGCCGCCGTCAGTACCACAAAGTTAATGATACCCGCCGCCGTCGTAATACCAATTTTGGCAAAGGTCAGCACAAACGGACTGCCGTTGGTACCGATATCGTTCCACGGAAAGATAGTGACAATAACAAAAATGGCACCCACGTAGAAAATAAGGATGCGCCAGAGCACCTTACCCACCGCGCTGCGCAGCGTAACCTGCGGATTTTTGGCCTCGCCTGCGGTAATGCCAATCAGCTCCACGCCCTGATATGACGCCACCACAATACACAGCGCCGTCAGAAAGCCCTTCCAGCCGCCAGCAAAGAAGCCGCCGTGCTCCGTCAGGTTGCCAAAGCCGGTAGGAATACCGCCATTGCCCAGACCGAAGAAAATAACGCCCAGGCCGACCACAATCATCACAATGATGGTTGTGACTTTAATCATAGCAAACCAGAACTCTATCTCGCCGTACAGGCGCACTGCGGCAAGGTTCGCCAGTGCCACCAGCCCAACGGCAATCAGCGCTGGTATCCACTGGACGACATCAGGGAACCAGTACTGCACATACACGCCGATGGCGGTTATCTCCGAGATCCCCACCGCCATCCACATAAACCAGTAAGACCAGGCCGTAAGATAGCCAAAAAACGGGCTCATGTAGCGGTGTGCGTAGACGGCAAATGAGCCGGTCACTGGCTCCAGAAACAGCATTTCGCCCATAGAGCGCATGATGAAGAACACAAATAGCCCGGCCACAATGTATGCCAGCAACACCGATGGGCCAGCCCACTTGAGCGTACTGGCAGAGCCCATAAACAGGCCAACGCCAATCGTGCCGCCAAGGGCTATCAGTTCGATATGTCGAGCTTCCAGACCACGCTGAAGCTCGGGTTTATTTTTTGCCATAATCCCTCTTAATCTTTTCGCAAAGCCGTTCCGGTTTCACCGGTTATTATTGTGGCCAGAGTTGCAACCCAGGCGTGCACAGCAGCGCCAGGCGGCAGCAATGGTTTCGTATTTTGCTATAAATAGCAAATCAGACGCCCGGAAACCCAGCCGTCTGAAGCAGAAATAACAAATATCAGAGAAGAAGGCGACAACACGCCGCCCTGTAGACTAGAGGTGCCCGGTATAGTGCCAGGCAAGGTAGCGCAACAGCCGTAGCTGGCGCGTAATGCGGCTCGGCTGCGTTAACAACCGGTACAACCATTCCAGACCGAGATTTTGCCAGCCTTTTGGTGCGCGCTTCACGTGGCCGGTAAAGACATCATACGTCCCGCCAACGCCCATATACAGGGCATGCGGATGGACACGACGGCAGTCACGCATCAGGATTTCCTGGCGCGGCGACCCCATCGCAACGGTAACCAGCTGCGCGCCGCTGTCGCGGATGCGCTCGAACAACGCCTCACGCGCCTGCGCGTTAAAATAACCGTCCTGGCTGCCGACAATGTTCACATTCCATTGCGCGCGCAGCTTCTGCTCGGTTTGTGCCAGCACCTCCGGGCGCCCGCCCACCAGAAACACCGGTGTACCGTTGCGCCCGGCACGCTCCATCAGGGCTTCCCACAAGTCCGCACCCGCCACACGGGACACCTGCGCCTGCGGATATTTTTTGCGAATTGAGCGCACCACACTGATGCCGTCTGCGTATTTGAACTCCGAAGCCGCAATCAGCTCACGCACCTGGGCGTCGTTTTCTGCCGCTAACACTTTTTCAGCGTTAATCGCCACCAGCGTGCCTTGCTTCATCACGCCGCCCGCGCTCAGATAATCCAGCGCATGATTCATATCGCGCCAGCCCAGCAGGTTCAGGCCACGAATGGTATATACCGGCGCATCAGTCCCGTTATTCATAGGTCTTCTTGTCAGTTACAGAGGTCAGTGATGAATTCTCGCCGCCCGCGCGCAGCCGGGGATGAATCAGCCCGGCGCTATCCAGCAGCCAGAAAATGAGCTTTGCCAGCAGCAGGCAAAGACCAAAGACAAGCAGGAAAAACACCACGCGGGAGACAAACGAGTCCAGCCCTTCGCGCGCCAGCACTATCATGTTGAAAATGGCGCCAAAGCAGAAGCTGTGCAGAATAGCCGCGTTGTAACGATTGGTCTCACGGTTGCCGCGCTCAAACAGCCAGTCGAACCATTTGATAATCAGCCCGACGGCTATGGCGCCTGGCACAATAAACCATACGCCGCCCATCACCAGCAATGAGCCGATAAGCGTGGGAGAAATAGCCAGGCCAGAGTGGTTGTTCAGCACTTCCCAGGTAAAGTAGTTGGCGCTGTTCAGCACTGCCGCCGGACGGTCCGGCCACAGCCAGGAAGGAATAAAGACATAGAAGTCGCGCACAATCGGCGCTAAACCCTGGAAGTCGATTTTGTCGTAATTCTGAATCAGCAACGCCAGATTTTCCCACGGTGAGAAGGTATCGCGGGTCAGGTATAAAAAGGTGTAAAACGCTTCATCGCCGCTGACATTCAGGCCATAACGCTTGAGTGCCAGCCAGAACATCCCCACCACGCCAAACGCCCCGGCGGCCGCCAGCATCCACAGCGTTATCCAGCCGCGGATGATGCCGATAAACAAGAAGATGGCGAAAGCAATGATAATGTTGGCGCGCGTGCCGCCAACGATAGCGTAGGTCAGCAGGCCAAACCCAACGGTGCTCGCCAGAAAGAACAGCCAGCTTATTTTGCTCTGCCGCAGGAAATACACCACCAGCATTGCCGGAATAAAGAAGTAAAAGAAGCGCTTGAGCGCAACGCCGCTTACCTGGCTTGAGAAAATCTGGCTGTACGATTGCAGCTTAAACAGCAAAAAACCGTTGTGCAGGAAGAACACACCGACGCTCACCAGCGCCACTGCCAGCAAAATCATCCAGGTCAGGTTTGTTTCAACCCGGTTCATGCTGAACAGCCGCCGTACCGGTGTCGATTGCGCCGGGCGCAGCCGGGTTTTATACGCGGTGTAATACACGGCGTAAAAACCACTCGCCGAGAGCAGCGCCTGTTGCAGAATATCGGCGGACACCACGCCGACGTGAAAACGAAACACCAGCGTTGCAGTAAACGGGAAGCCGAAGTAGAACGTCAGCAGGAACAGCAGTGAAAAGAAGACGTTGAAATTAAAGCGCACGCGGCGAAACTCACGCCAGGTGAGCGTGCCGATAAACAGCACCGACAATAGCCAGATAACAAAAAGCCCGCCGAACTCCGGTAAACTCATGCCGACTCTCCCGACGCCACGCGCAGCGCGTTGTGCCAGCCCGCAATGTAATTCGGGCTAAAGAAGGCGATGCGGCTTTTGTCCACACTTTGTAGCTGGCGCTGCGCTTCACGCACTACCGCCTCATTGAGCGCATCGGCGCTAAACAATACTGGCAGTTGCTGCTCGACCATATCCAGCCAGAAGGGATTTTCGCGGTTCAGCACGCAGGGTACGCCCGCCTGAATCAGCAGGCATAACGTACCGATGCCCTGCTGGCGGGCAAAGATAAAGTAGCCGAGGTCACAGCTACGCAGCAACGCGAGATAGTCATCAAAAGGCAGGTTTTCATGTAATACGGACAGGTTGTCGCCACTGAAAAGTGCCTTTCCTGCCGCTTCAACCTCTGCAATGTACGCCTCGTTGCCGCCTGGATAGCCCATTGGCACAATAACGCGCACGCTGTCGCCAAACTGGCGGTGGATGTTCTTGAGTGCATCCACATGCAGATTGCTGCGATCGCCCGAGTTGCCCACCAGAATGGTCAGCTGCGGGTGATTTTCACGCACACTGGCCATGTTGTTGAGTGCGGGATCCATGCGCGTTGGGAAGTAAAGCAGCTCGGTTGCCACTTTCTGATAGTGCGTCATGAAATAGAGCAGGTCACCACGGGTGCCAAATACGCGCCCCACGCGCTTTTGCGCCTGGCGGCGTAACAGATAGAACAGGCGAAATTTAAGGCGCGTAGAGGCCTCATACAGGTCAGCGCCCCAGATATGCCAGTTCACCTGCGCAGGCTTCAGGCCGCCGGTCAGCAGCGCCAGCCACAGCGCGGCGTTAAACTGGCCGTGAAAAAAGAACCGCTGCTGCCGGTCGGCTTTGGCCTGTGCCACAACGGCTTTTGCCAGCGATGTTTTGCTATCAAAAAGCGTGATATCCAGCTGCGGGTAAGCACTCACCAACTTAGCATCCTGGCTCACCACCATAAACGTTTTGCCCTGCGCGGGCGCGTTAAGCGTCTGTGCAAAGAACTCAAGAACGGTGCGGTTATGGTGCGGGATGTCGGATCCCAGAACGTGAATCAGTGTTGTCATACTCGTTTACGCCAGATAAGGAATGCGCAGACGCACAGGGAGAACCAAACGATATACGTCGCCATATAGGCCTGTGTCGCCCCCAGCGCGCCATGTGCCGGGATAAGCCAGCGAGAAAAGCCGGTCAGCAGCGCAAACTGGCTGATTTCCGCCACGATATACAGCCGCAGCGAGGCTTTCGCAATAATCAGATAGCCAAAAACATAGGCGCCAACCTTAAGCACATCGCCCGTCAATTGCCAGGCAAACAGGTCACGCATGGAGGTGAATTTGTCTGAAAATAACAACCAGATGGCAAAATCACGCAGCAGCCAGACAGCCAGACTCGCCAGCGCCACCGCGGGCAGTACAAAACGCAGCGCCCGAGCGATTTCACGGCCAATTTCTACTTTGCCGCTCAGGCGCGACAGCGTCGGCAACAAATAAACGCTGAATGACGCGGTGATAAATTGCAGG
This sequence comes from Enterobacteriaceae bacterium 4M9, assembly GCA_010092695.1. Classification (GTDB taxonomy): domain Bacteria; phylum Pseudomonadota; class Gammaproteobacteria; order Enterobacterales; family Enterobacteriaceae; genus Tenebrionibacter. The sequence continues at coordinate 60,459 of JAADJJ010000001.1, forward strand.
TAAGCATCAGAAATGCTGCTCACGCCTTGCCAGATGCCGACCTCGCTCCAGCCGTAGTGCCCGGCAAGCAGGTTACGCATCATCACATAGGCGACCGGCATGGTGATGGAGGTCATCAGCGCCATCAGCGTGAATTTACCGAGGCTGCTGGCAATGGCCTTGTCCCAGACGGGCTTGAGCCAGCCCAGTGGCAGATGGGCGCGACGTTTTAGCATCAGCACTGCGGGAATAACCGCCAGCGCAGGCAGCAGTGCCGCACCGAGCAGCGCGCCCTGGTAACCGCCAACGCGCCAGCAGACGATATAAGCCAGCACGCCCATCAGGCTACCGGCAATAATCGCCAGCGCGTTACCTGCGGCATCACGAAAGCCTTTCATGATGGCAAGCGACAGGTTGGCCCAGGCAATGCCCATCTGCACCAGCGCGATTAACCGAACCAGCCCCTGGTAGTCAGCGTGGCCGAACAGGCCCAGGCTGATGGGACGTGCCGCCAGCAAAAACACCAGCGCCAGCAGGGTCGAGAAACCGAGCACCATCGCTGACGACGTGCCAATAACCTGACGCAGCTGCTGTGGCTCATCGCGATATTGCGCGACATATTTAGTCACGCCGTTAAAAATACCGGCTCCCGCCAGCACCCCAAGCACGGTGATAAGCTGGCGAAAGTTACCCGCCAGCCCCACGCCATCAGGCCCGTAGGACACCGCCAGCAGTTTGACCACCAGCAGGCCAGCAACAATTTTTGCCAGCGTAGACGCCGCCGTCCACACCGAAGCCCGCGCCAGCGACATCAGGCGAAGTAGCTCAGTAGCGAATTAATCACGGTGCGTTGGTCCGCCGGGGCAAGGTTGTAGAAGAGCGGCAGGCGCAGCAGGCGCTCACTTTCCACAGTGGTGAAGCGGTCTTCGCCGTGAAATTCGCCAAACTGCTGGCCCGCCGGGCTGCTGTGCAGCGGAATGTAGTGGAATACCGCGAGAATGTCGGCATCTTTAAGCCAGTCAATCAGTGCGCTGCGATCGTCGGCGTCGCGCAACTTGATGTAAAACATGTGTGCGTTGTGAACGCAGCCGCCGGATTGCACCGGCAGTTCAATGCGCTTTTTCTGCGCCAGCGGCAGCAGTGCATGGTAATAGTTCTGCCACAGCACCAGCCGTTGCTGGTTGATGCGCTCTGCCGCCTCAAGCTGCCCCCACAGGTAGGCAGCCTGTAAATCGGCCATCAGGTAGCTGGAACCGATATCGCGCCAGGTGTATTTATCAACCTGGCCGCGAAAGAACTGGCTGCGGTTGGTGCCTTTTTCACGAATGATTTCCGCACGCTCAATCAGTGCCGGATCGTTTATCAGCGTCGCGCCGCCTTCACCGCCTGCGGTGTAGTTTTTAGTTTCGTGAAAGCTAAAGCAGCCAATGTGGCCGATAGCGCCTAACGCCTGGCCTTTGTAGGTTGACATCACACCCTGCGCCGCATCTTCAATCACCCACAGCTTATGCTGCTTCGCAATGCGCATGATGGTATCCATTTCACAGGCAACGCCCGCGTAATGCACCGGCACAATGGCGCGGGTTTTATCCGTAATGGCCGCCTCGATTTTGCTTTCGTCGATGTTCATGGTGTCCGGGCGTACATCAACAAAGACAATACGCGCACCGCGCAGCACGAAGGCGTTGGCCGTGGAAACAAAGGTGTAGCTCGGCATGATAACTTCATCGCCGGGCTGAATATCAATCAACAGCGCCGCCATCTCCAGCGAGGCCGTGCAGGATGGCGTCAGCAGCACTTTACGGCTGCCAAAACGCTGCTCCATCCACTGCTGGCAGCGGTGGGTAAAACCGCCATCACCGCACAGTTTGCCACTCTCCATCGCAGAGCGCATATAGTCGATTTCACTGCCAACCACTGGCGGAGCGTTAAAAGGAATCATGTTCTCACCTGTATAACCAGTAAGCGGAGCGCTCAATCGTCGCACCGCTTGCAATATATCGGCGCAGCGCTGCCCGGTTGCTGACCTGGGTTGCCACCCACAGCCGGGAAAGCCCGCGTGTTTCACACCAGTGCCGCGCTGCCTGCATCAACAGCGCGCCCGCGCCACGCCCGGCCAGCAGACCGATGCGCCCTTCTTGTTCGTTAAGCTGGCGCAGCGTGACAAAACCTGCGCATGCCGTGCCGTCGCGCAATACCAGACACTGGTGGTCAAAGCTGCCGCGCACCGCGTTTTCCACCCACTGGGCGTAGAAGCGCTCACTTTCACCGGCGCGATACCACGGCGCACGAAAACGACTCTGGCTGAATACGCCGGCCGCAGCCCGCAGTGTGGGGATATCGGCAATGTCGGCCACATTCAGTCCAGGACTGGCGTTATTGGTGCCAACGTCCAGACTTAATTCCACTTCACCTTCTACCAGCCGAAAGCCCAACGCCTGTAAGCCATCGAGCAGCACGGTGTCTTGTGCCGCAATCTTTGCCTGCACGCGTTCAAAGGGCTGCAATTGCGCCATAGCCAACGGCGGCGCTGAATCAGAAAAACGGACAATCCCGCTCGTCAGCCCGAAGAATTCACTCTCCCAGGCAAGCGGTTCAACGCTTGCCTGGATAACGGTTAACGCAGAGCGACTCAACGCCACACTCCGCGCGTATCGACAATATACTGCTGCGCCACCTGCGCACCGTCGATGGCCTTAAACTGGCGATGATCCACCAGCAGCACCAGCACGTCCGCACGCGCCAGCGCATCCTGCGTGGTAGCAAGCTCGCAGCGACCCTGAAGTTTTTTCGGCAGTGTATGAATATTCGGCTCGACCGCCAGCAGCTCACCTCGGTGCCAGTCGGCAAGCTCGCTGACAATAGCCATTGCCGGGCTTTCGCGCAGATCGTCAATATCTGACTTAAACGCCAGGCCGAAGCAGGCGATGGTGAGCTCATTGGCGCGCTTGCCGCTTTCGGCCAGGCCGTCGGCCACGGCGGCCTTCACCTGGTCAATCACCCAGTACGGTTTACCGTCGTTCACCTCGCGTGCGGTACGAATCAGTCGCGCCTGCTGCGGGTTCTGGGCCACGATAAACCACGGATCGACCGCGATACAGTGACCGCCAACCCCCGGCCCTGGCTGTAAAATGTTGACGCGCGGGTGGCGATTAGCCAGGCGAATCAGTTCCCAGACGTTAATCCCCTGATCGGCACAGATAAGCGACAATTCGTTGGCAAAGGCGATGTTGACGTCGCGAAAGCTGTTTTCAGTCAGCTTGCACATCTCCGCCGTGCGGGCGTTGGTGACCACGCATTCGCCCTTGAGGAAAATATTGTAAAGCGCACTGGCACGTGCGGAACACGCGGGCGTCATCCCGCCAATCACACGGTCGTTTTGAATCAGTTCCACCATCACTTTGCCCGGTAGCACGCGCTCCGGGCAGTAGGCGATGTTAACATCTGCCGCTTCACCCACCTGCTGCGGGAAACTCAGATCGCCACGCAGCTGCGCCAGCCATTCGGCGATTTGCTCAGTGGCACCTACCGGCGAAGTGGACTCCAGAATCACCAGCGCACCTTTTTTCAGCACTGGCGCAATGGCTTCGGTCGCCGCCTTAACGTAGGCCATGTCCGGCTCATGCTCGCCCTTAAACGGCGTCGGCACGGCAATCAGGTAAGCATCTGCCTCAACCGGTGTCGTACGCGCGCTCAGGTAGCCACCTTCAACGGCGGCTTTCACCGCCAGGCCGAGATCCGGCTCGACAATGTGAATTTCACCCCGGTTGATAGTCGCAACCGCGTTTTCATTGATATCCACGCCCACCACGCGCTGTTGGCGCGAAGCAAAAGCCGCTGCGGTCGGCAGGCCGATATAGCCCAGACCAATCACGGAAATAGTGTTAAAACTCATTGAGTGACTCGATTATTTTTCAATGCAGTAATAATGCGTTCACAGGCCTTACCGTCGCCGTACGGATTATGGGCGCGGCTCATGGCCAGGTACGCGTCTTCGTCGTTCAGCAGACGCGTGACTTCCGCGACAATCTTCTGCGTATCGGTGCCCACCAGCCGTACCGTGCCTGCCTGCACGGCCTCCGGGCGTTCTGTGGTATTGCGCATCACCAGTACGGGTTTACCGAGTGATGGCGCCTCTTCCTGAATGCCGCCTGAGTCGGTCAGGATGAGATAAGCGTGATGCATCAGCCAGAAAAATGGCAGATAGTCCTGTGGCTCAATCAGAATGATGTTGTCGATATGACCCAGAATACGGTTTACCGGCTCGCTGACATTGGGATTGAGATGCACCGGATAGATAATCTGTACATCCTGGTTTTGCGCCGCAAGCTCGGCCAGCGCATGACAGATGTTTTCAAAACCGCTGCCAAAACTCTCGCGGCGGTGGCCGGTGACCAGAATGTGCTTTTTGTTAAGCTGCAAGAAAGGATAACGGGCGTTAAGGGCCGCGCGCTGGGTCTCATCATTCAGCACGCGCTCGCGCACTGACAGCAGAGCATCAACCACCGTGTTGCCGGTGACGAAAATGCTGTCGTCACGGATGTTTTCCCGCAGCAGGTTCTGGCGCGAGGTTTCCGTCGGCGCAAAATGCAGCCTCGCCAGATGACCGGTGAGCGTGCGGTTAGCTTCTTCTGGCCACGGTGAATAAATATCGCCCGTACGCAGCCCGGCCTCAATATGGCCCACGGGAATGCGCTGATAAAACGCCGCCAGGCTCGCGGCAACGGTGGTGGTGGTGTCACCGTGCACCAGCACGATGTCAGGGCGGAACGATTCCAGCACCGGCTTTAGCCCCTCAAGGATGCGGCAGGTGATTTCACTGAGTCCCTGGCCTGGCTGCATGATATTCAAATCATAATCAGGCTGGATGGAAAAGAGCGTCAAAACCTGGTCAAGCATCTCACGATGCTGGGCCGTCACGCAGACTTTCGACTCAAAAAAGGGATCTTCAGCCAGCGCATGAACCAGCGGCGCCATCTTGATTGCTTCAGGGCGCGTACCAAAAACGGTCAATACTTTCACGGTGTATCTCTGCCTTGATTAAACAGGATGAAGACGCCCACAGGACGTCTTCATTGCCATCAAAAAATCAGGAGTGCGAGCGGCGACGTGCCAGAGCAATACCCGCGCCAACCAGCGCGCCAACGGCTCCCCACATCACTAACAGAAAGCCACGACGCGGGCTATCGCGCTTAACCGGCTCCTCGGGAGTGCGCAGGTATCGATAGGTCTGAAAACGCTGCTCAAGCGTGGGACCTACGTTTAACGTCGCCAGCATGGCTTTGTTTTGATCGTAATCCACATCATACGAAGGACCGACTGCCTGGAGGTTTTCCAGGCGCGCCTGTAGCATCGGGCGGCCCAGCGTAAACAGTTCGGAATCCGGCAGTTCGTCGGCGGGTACTTCCGCCTCGCTGCGGCTGATATTGTGCTTTTCAGCAATCTTCAGCGCCTGCTCCAGGCTGTTCAGGCGGCGTGCGTAAATGGACTGCGCCACGGCTTCCTGGCGTTTGACCTGCGCTGTCATTTGCGTAGTACGCGCCACCCAGGCGCCTTTGAGTTCATCATTGAGATGCGTTGCTGCACGCTGGCTGGCAAACGCCACGTACTGGCGCAGCAGGTTGTTGGCATCCGGCGCGGTTTCTGCCACCAGCTTCACGCTGTCGTTCAGGTTGCGCGTAATGTCGCCTGCGGTGAACTGAATATTATCGATTAGATCATCAAGTAGCGCCGCATCAGCCTTGCTGTTACCGGACTGACGCTGGCGGAAGTAATCCGTCTGGTTCCAGAAATCACGGCGCGTATCCCACGAGGAGAGTTGCATGATGAACTCTTTGTAGGCCTCGCCCATGGCAGACGGTATATCCAGCGGCGCCTGGCTGGCGCGCGCGTCGAGATTGCTCAGAAACTGCTGCTGAGAATAGTAGCTGCCGAGCATGCTCACTGTTGGCTTGTCGGTAATGGCCGTTGCACTCCACTCCTGGCGCGCAAAAAAAGTATAAACCAGTGCCGCGACAGCAAGTAACAGCGCACAGCCCACTATCCAGAACTTACCGCGCCAGAGAGTGCGAACCAGGCCGCGGATATCAAGCTCGTTTTCCGTCACCGCCAGGCTATCACCAGGTATGTGTTGTCTCATCTCTTCCCCGTTTACGTTGCTCATGCAGGACTGCTACTGCGGCGCATGCGGCGTTTAATGCGTTTGATAAAGCGGGCCACTTTCCAGGCACGCTTGATACAATACCCATAGAGCATAAATGCTAGCAAAAACAATACCAACATTGCCCACTCAGGAACGAAATGCAGATATTCTGCCGTCACACCAATGGCGGCCAGCAGCGCGGCTGCAAGCGTTATCAGCACGAAAGCCTGCCGGGAGGTAAAGCCCGCCCGCATAATAAGATGATGAATATGCTGGCGGTCCGGTGAGAAGGGGCTCATGCCCTTGCGCAGGCGGCGATACATAATTGCCACCATGTCCATCAGCGGGATAGCGATTATCCACAGCGCGGTAACCGGGCTAATCGGATGGGTTTTACCCTGCGTGGTTTCCAGCAGGATCCAGATAACGGTAAAACCAATCAGCGTGCTACCGGCATCGCCCATGAACACTTTGTAACGACGGCTCAGTATGCCAAGGTTAAGGAAGATGTACGGAAGAATGGCGGCAATCATGGCAAAACACCACATCGCGAGACTGGTCTGGCCGTCGAACCACAAAATCATGCCCATTGCGGCAAAAGAGACGCACGACAATCCCCCGAGCAGGCCGTCGATACCATCAACCATGTTGAACGCATTAATCGCCGCCCAGACCGCAAACAGCGTGAGGAAATAACCAAACGGCCCCAGCACCAGCTCCCACGAACCAAAGATGTAACCCAGGCTACTGAGATAAAGCTTGCCGACCACCATCATGATGACGCCAATTAAGGCCTGAATCGTGGCGCGAATTTTCACGCTGATATCAAAACGGTCATCCAGCGCACCGATAAACACCAGCACGCCTGCACAGCCCAAATAGAGCGCTGCATGTGGGATGTAGTAATTCGCAAGCCAGAAGGTAAAACAGATACCCGCATACACAGAAATGCCGCCGACCAGAGGAATGAGACCCTGATGACGTTTGCGGAAGTTAGGCTTATCGACCAGACCAATTTTTTTAGCGACTTTGCGTGCAAAAAAAAGGAAGACGGTTGTGAACAGAAAAATACTGAGCAATTCAGTACCAGCGGAGATTAAATTCACAATGAGCGCTCTCTGCAAAATGTACGCCCCGTACTAATGCCTCGGCTGTCTCCCTGGACTGCCCAAAGAAGCACCGATGCTGCGGGACAAACGGCGTTATATTTCACTCTGACTGTATTAATTTTACCCTGCCAAAGGCATCGTCCGTGAAATCCTGTCAAATATAGCAGCGACAGCACAATCGTATAAAGCACAAAAGAAAAACGCCACGTCAAAACGTGGCGCTTCCCCGAGTTTGCTGCAATTACGAACGTTTCATCATGTCGAAAAATTCGTCATTGGTTTTGGTCATGGCGAGCTTATTAATGAGGAACTCCATGGCATCGATTTCGCCCATCGGGTGAATAATCTTGCGCAGGATCCACATTTTCTGTAGCTCTTCAGACGTGGTGAGCAATTCTTCTTTACGCGTACCGGAGCGGTTGTAGTCGATAGCCGGGAAGACGCGTTTTTCAGCGATTTTACGAGAAAGGTGCAGTTCCATGTTACCGGTGCCCTTAAATTCTTCGTAAATCACTTCATCCATCTTCGAACCGGTATCGATGAGCGCGGTGGCGATAATGGTCAGGCTACCGCCCTCTTCCACATTACGCGCAGCACCGAAGAAACGCTTCGGACGGTGCAGGGCGTTCGCATCCACACCACCGGTCAGTACTTTACCGGATGCCGGCACCACGGTGTTATACGCACGCGCCAGACGGGTAATGGAGTCGAGCAGGATGATGACGTCTTTTTTATGCTCAACCAGACGCTTGGCCTTTTCAATCACCATCTCGGCGACCTGAACGTGGCGGGAAGCCGGTTCGTCAAAGGTTGACGCCACCACTTCGCCTTTCACCAGACGCTGCATCTCGGTGACTTCTTCCGGGCGTTCGTCGATGAGCAGTACCATCAGCACACAGTCAGGATGGTTGTAAGCAATGCTCTGCGCAATGTTCTGCAGCAGCATGGTTTTACCTGCTTTCGGCGGCGCCACAATCAGACCACGCTGGCCGCGGCCAATCGGGGAGGCCAGGTCCAGCACGCGAGCGGTTAAGTCTTCTGTTGAGCCGTTACCGCGCTCCATACGCAGGCGGGAATTGGCGTGCAGCGGCGTCAGGTTCTCAAACAGAATCTTGCTGCGGGCGTTTTCCGGCTTGTCGTAGTTAACTTCATTAACCTTCAGCAGGGCAAAGTAGCGCTCACCTTCTTTCGGCGGGCGGATCTTGCCTGAAATGGTGTCACCAGTGCGGAGGTTAAAGCGGCGGATTTGGCTGGGAGATACGTAGATGTCGTCGGGACCGGCGAGGTAGGAACTGTCTGCGGAACGGAGGAATCCAAATCCATCCTGCAGAATCTCCAGCACGCCATCGCCAAAGATATCCTCGCCACTCTTAGCATGCTGCTTGAGTATGGCGAAAATGATGTCCTGTTTGCGCATACGGGCCAGGTTTTCCAGCCCCATGTTTTCGCCGAGAGTTATCAGATCTGAAACCGGCGTATTTTTTAATTCGGTAAGATTCATAATGGTGGGTTCTTAAACTCGGGGTAATTCTCGAACTGTAATGTAAATGGTAAGGCAGGGTAGTCCATGCCTGTTAATGGCCATCACCCCGTGTCCGATCGCGGCCTGGTTACAGACGCTCAGAACTGGAACGACAAAACGGATTGGGAGCAGGCCCGAAAGCGACTTCATTTCTCACGCCTGGAGCAGAGCTGGCAAGAGATTTCGAATATTACAAGATTCAAACTAAGGTAAGTTAAGAATGCAGTTCAGGTAACTTAGCATGGCTGGCACCGGGCGTCCAGCGGTCCGCAGAAATTTCGGACCACCAGACACACCGGCGGAGATACTTTACGCCAGGTTAGCGTCCAGGAACTCTTTAAGCTGCCCTTTGGACAGCGCGCCCACTTTCGTAGCCGCGACTTCACCGTTTTTGAACAGCAGCAGCGTCGGGATACCGCGAATGCCGTATTTCGGCGCAGTACCCGGATTCTGGTCGATATTCAGTTTGGCAACGGTCAGTTTGCCTTCATATTCAGTGGCAATTTCGTCCAGAATTGGGGCGATCATTTTGCAAGGACCACACCACTCTGCCCAGAAATCAACCAAAATCAACCCTTCTGCCTTAAGTACGTCCGTGTCAAAACTGTCATCAGTCAGGTGAATAATTTTATCGCTCATACTTAACTCCACAGGATTATGCCTGGCTTTGCTGGTGTAAATGTAAGCTGTGCCACATAATCGTGCACAGTGCAGTTCATGACGATGGGACGCAGCCTTTACATCAGTCAGGTTGACTTTATTTCAACGGATACGCTTTCGTAAAGCAATAGTAAGCTGATATTCTACCACACTATGAGCAAAACACATTTAACTGAACAGAAGTTTTCCGACTTCGCCCTGCACCCGAAGGTTGTTGAAGCCCTTGAAAAGAAAGGCTTTTACAACTGCACCCCTATTCAGGCTCTGGCACTTCCGCTGACCCTTGCGGGCCGCGACGTGGCCGGACAGGCGCAAACCGGTACTGGCAAAACGATGGCGTTCCTGACGTCAACGTTTCATTATTTACTCTCACATCCGGCGCCAGAAGGCCGCCAGACGAATCAGCCACGTGCCTTGATCATGGCACCCACGCGCGAACTGGCGGTGCAGATTCACTCAGACGCAGAGCCACTTGCGCAGGCCACTGGCCTGAAGCTCGGCCTCGCCTATGGCGGTGATGGCTACGACAAACAGCTTAAAGTGCTGGAAAAAGGCGTCGATATCCTTATCGGCACCACCGGTCGCCTCATTGATTACACCAAGCAAAACCACATTAACCTTGGCACTATCCAGGTTGTGGTGCTCGACGAAGCCGACCGCATGTACGACCTCGGCTTTATTAAAGACATTCGTTGGCTGTTCCGCCGCATGCCGGCCGCTGACCAGCGCCTCAATATGCTGTTTTCCGCGACACTGTCTTACCGCGTACGTGAACTGGCGTTCGAGCAAATGAACAACGCCGAATACGTAGAAGTAGAGCCAGAGCAGAAAACAGGCCACCGCATCAAAGAAGAGCTGTTCTACCCTTCCAATGAAGAAAAGATGCGCCTGCTGCAAACGCTGATTGAAGAAGAGTGGCCGGATCGCGCTATCGTGTTTGCTAATACCAAGCACCGCTGCGAAGACATCTGGGGCCATCTGGCCGCCGACGGTCACCGCGTGGGCCTGCTGACTGGCGACGTGGCACAGAAAAAACGCCTGCGCATTCTCGAAGAGTTCACCCAGGGCGACCTGGATATCCTGGTTGCAACCGACGTTGCCGCCCGTGGTTTGCACATTCCTGCCGTGACGCACGTCTTTAACTACGACCTGCCGGACGACTGTGAAGACTACGTGCACCGCATTGGCCGTACCGGCCGCGCGGGCGCCAGTGGGCACTCCATCAGCCTTGCCTGTGAAGAGTACGCGCTGAATCTGCCGGCGATTGAAACCTATATCGGCCATGCTATTCCGGTGAGTAAATACAATCCGGACGCGCTGATGAGCGAGCTACCGCCGCCGAAACGCCTGGTGCGTAACCGTTCCGGCAACGGCCCACGTCGTAACAATAACTCGCGCAATCGTCGTCGTACGGGTTAATGCGCCATGCTGAATACGTCCTCGCTCTATGCGGCAATTGACCTTGGCTCCAACAGCTTTCACATGCTGGTGGTCCGTGAAGTAGCAGGAAGTATTCAGACACTGACCCGCGTCAAACGCAAAGTCCGACTGGCCGCGGGTCTGGACAGCAGCAACCGCCTGTCGCAAGAGGCGATGGAGCGCGGCTGGCAGTGTTTGCAACTGTTCTCAGAAAGACTTCAGGACATTCCCCAGGCGCAAATCCGCGTCGTCGCCACCGCCACACTGCGTCTTGCGACCAACGCCGACGCGTTTATTGCGCGCGCAGAAACACTTCTTGGTTGCCCGATTCAGGTCATCAGCGGCGAAGAAGAAGCACGCCTGATTTACCAGGGCGTGGCGCACACCACCGGCGGCGATGACCGTCGCTTAGTGGTGGATATCGGCGGTGCCAGTACCGAGCTTGTGACCGGCACAGGCGCACAGGCCACGTCGCTGTTTAGCCTGCCGATGGGCTGCGTCACCTGGCTTGAGCGCTATTTTGCCGACCGTTCTCTGACCAAAGAAAACTTTGCCGCAGCCGAGCAGGCCGCGCGCGATGTGCTGCGCCCGCAGGTTGATGAGTTGCGCTATCACGGCTGGAAAGTCTGCGTGGGTGCTTCCGGCACAGTGCAGGCATTGCAGGAAATTATGATGGCGCAGGGCATGGATGAGCGCATTACGCTGCTGAAACTCCAGCAGCTTAAACAACGCGCCATTCAGTGCGGACGCCTTGAAGAACTTGAGATTGAAGGCCTGACGCTTGAACGCGCGCTGGTGTTCCCAAGCGGGCTTGCCATCCTGATTGCGGTATTTACCGAGCTGGGCATTGAAGGCATGACGCTTGCCGGTGGCGCACTGCGCGAAGGGCTGGTCTACGGCATGCTGCACCTGGCAGTCGATCAGGACATCCGCAGCCGCACGCTGCGCAACGTTCAGCGCCGTTTTATGGTTGATGCCGCTCAGGCGACACGGGTGGAAAGCCTCGCCAGAACGCTGGCGCAGCAGGTTTCTCCCGAATGGGAGCTGGATACGTTAAGCCTGGAGCTATTGAGTAGCGCCTGCCTGTTGCATGAAATTGGCCTGAGCATCGACTTTAAACAGGCACCCCAGCATGCGGCCTATCTGGTGCGCAACCTCGACCTGCCAGGCTTCACGCCGGCACAGAAAAAGCTGCTGGCAACGCTGCTTCTCAACCAGACGAATCCGGTCGATTTGTCTTCCCTGCACCAGCAAAATGCGGTTCCACCGCGCGCGGCAGAACACCTTTGCCGCTTGCTGCGTCTGGCCATTATTTTTGCCAGCAGGCGGCGCGATGACTGCGTGCCTGAGCTTACGTTAAAGGCCGAAGGTGAAACCCTGCGCATGGCATTGCCGAAATGCTGGCTGAGTGGTCATCCGCTGGGTGCAGAAATGCTGAGCCAGGAAGTGCTGTGGCAAAGCTATGTCCACTGGTCGCTGGACGTGAATTCCTGATAAATCACCCCGCGGCAGGCGTTAGCCACCGCGCGATTTCGCAAGCATTGCCCGCATATTAGCGATACTCGCCTGCCCTTTCTCCATACGCTCCTGCGCGGTGACCACTTTACGTTCCTGCTCCCACTGCACATCATCCTGCGGCAGCTCTAACAGAAAGCGGCTGGGTTCCGGGCGCACCAGTTCGCCGTACTGACGGCGCTCTTTGCACAACGTAAAGGTCAGCTCTTTCTGGGCGCGGGTGATACCCACATAGGCCAGACGCCGCTCCTCATCAATATTGTCTTCATCTATGCTGCTCTGGTGCGGCAACAGCCCTTCTTCCATGCCCACCAGATAAACGTACGGGAACTCCAGTCCTTTTGAGGCATGTAGCGTCATCAGCTGTACCTGGTCAACATCTTCATCGCTTTCACCACGTTCCATCATGTCGCGCAGCGTGAAGCGCGTGACCACCTGGGTGAGCGTCATTGGTTCTTCCAGCTCGCTGCCTTCAAGCATTTCGGTCATCCAGCCGAACAGGGTGTTGACGTTTTTCATGCGCATCTCTGCGGCGGTCGGGCTGGGCGAGGTTTCATACAGCCAGGACTCGTAATCGATGCCGCGAATCAAATCACGCACGGCGGCTACTGGCTCGCGCTCTGCCAGTTGGGCAATTTCACCAAGCCAGGCGGTAAAGCGCTGCAACGCCTCCAGCCCGCGCCCGGTCAACGTCTGGCCAAGCCCCATATCAAAGCTGGCGCTGAACATGCCCTTGTTACGTTGGGTGGCCCATTCGCCCAACTTTTGCAGCGTAGCCGGACCAATTTCGCGCCGTGGCGTGTTAACGATACGCATGAAAGCGCTGTCGTCATCGGGATTGGTTAACACACGCAGATAAGCCAGCAGATCTTTGATTTCCGGGCGTGAAAAGAACGATGTCCCGCCGGAAATACGATACGGGATGCGGTTTTGCATCAGTACTTTTTCAAACACCCGCGACTGGTGGTTGCCGCGATACAGGATGGCGTAATCCTTGTACTGAGTTTTGTTGATGAAGTGATGGGCAATAAGCTCGCCAGCTACACGCTCGGCCTCATGCTCCTCATGATTTGCCATCACCACTTTTAGCTCCGAACCGTAACCCAGTTCAGAGAACAGCCGTTTTTCAAACACATGTGGGTTATTGGCAATCAGGATGTTCGCTGCCTTGAGGATGCGCCCGGAAGAACGGTAGTTTTGCTCAAGCTTAATCACCCGCAGCGCCGGGAAATCCTGACTCAGCAGCACCAGGTTCTGGGGCCGCGCGCCGCGCCAGGAGTAGATAGACTGGTCGTCATCACCCACCACGGTGAAGCGCGCCCGCGTGCCTACCAGCAGCTTTACCAGCTCGTACTGGCTGGTGTTGGTGTCCTGATACTCATCCACCAGCAGGTAGCGAATGCGGTTTTGCCAGCGCTCGCGTACCTCTTCGTTGCGCTGCAACAGCAGCGTCGGCAGCATAATCAGGTCGTCAAAGTCGAGCACGTTGCAGGCTTTAAGGTGCGCATCGTACAGCGCATAGCACTGAGCAAACAGGCGCTCGCGCTCGCCCTGCGCGCGGGCGGCAGCCAGCGGTGGCGTTAAGAGATCGTTTTTCCAGTTGGAGACGGTTGAGATCAGCTGTTGCAACAAATCTTTGTCCTGCTCCAGCCACTCGTCGGTCAACTCTTTGAGCAGCGCCATCTGATCGGTATCGTCAAACAGCGAGAAATTGGATTTCATGCCCAGCACGTTATACTCGCGCTTGATAATATCCAGCCCCAGCGTATGAAAGGTGGAAATCATCAGCCCGCGCGCCTCTTTGCGCCCCAGCGTCTGCGCCACGCGCTCTTTCATTTCGCGCGCGGCCTTGTTGGTAAAGGTCACCGCCGCAATATGGCGCGCCTGATAGCCGCAGCCGCGGATCAGGTGGGCAATTTTATTGGTGATAACACGCGTTTTGCCAGAGCCCGCACCGGCCAGTACCAGGCAGGGACCGGTAACAAATTCAACAGCTTCTTGTTGGGCGGGATTAAGACGCATGACTTCCTGCTTGCTAAGACAATGAACGGGGCAGGGATTGTAGCAAAAGCAGGCGCGGGATTTAACGGGCTTTGCACAGACAAACGCTAAGCGCCTGACGGCGCGGCACTAAAATTTTACGGGAGAGAACATGGCTAAAACCGCCGCCGCGCTGCATATTCTGGTCAAAACCGAAACCAAAGCGCAGGACATTATGGCAAAGCTGGAAAAAGGTGCCAGTTTTGAGCATCTGGCAAAACTGCACTCCAGCTGCCCGTCGGGCCGAAAAGGCGGCGACCTGGGCGAGTTTAAGCAAGGCATGATGGTTGGCCCGTTTGATAAAGCCGTGTTTAGTTGCCCACTTCTCACGCCTTACGGACCGGTAAAAACCAAATTCGGCTGGCACATCATCAAGGTGCTGTACCGGCGCTAACCCATGCTAAAATCCCGCCCCTCACTTCTCGTATTCAAGGCTTAATCATGGCAAAAACAGCGGCAGCACTGCATATTCTGGTCAAAGAAGAGAAACTGGCTCTGGATCTGCTGGAGCAGATTAAAAACGGCGGCGATTTTGCAAAGCTTGCGAAAAAGCACTCCATCTGCCCGTCAGGTAAACGAGGCGGTGATTTAGGCGAGTTCAGACAGGGACAGATGGTCCCGGCTTTTGATAAAGTCGTATTCTCCTGCCCGGTGCTTGAACCGACTGGCCCGCTGCACACCCAGTTTGGCTATCACATCATTAAAGTGCTGTATCGTAAATAATCCCGGTAACACGACAGGGACGCTGTCGCTTCGCTAAAGCATGTGGCTTCTGACCATATTGTCCCACCGAAACACGATATTGCAGGTAATAAAAAAGGCGCCGCAGCGCCTTTTTTGTATCAGGGACGATTAGCTCGCCACCGCGATACGCTTCATGTCGGTCATATAACCGCGCAGTTTCTTACCCACCTGCTCAATGGCGTGACCACGAATCGCTTCGTTCACATCGCGCAGCTGGGCGTTATCTACCGCGCCTTCGGCAATCGCTTTACCCAGGTCACCCGGCTGAATCTCGGCCATAAAGCCTTTCAGCAGCGGCACACAGGCATAAGAGAACAGATAGTTACCGTATTCTGCGGTATCAGAAATCACCACGTTCATTTCATACAGACGCTTACGCGCAATGGTGTTGGCGATAAGCGGCAGTTCGTGCAGCGACTCATAGTACGCAGACTCTTCAATGATGCCGGAATCCACCATGGTTTCGAACGCCAGCTCAACGCCCGCTTTCACCATCGCAATCATCAGCACGCCTTTATCGAAGTATTCCTGCTCGCTGATTTTGCCTTCGTACTGCGGTGCGGTTTCAAACGCGGTTTTACCGGTCTCTTCACGCCAGGTCAGCAGTTTCTTATCATCGTTGGCCCAGTCAGCCATCATGCCAGAGGAGAACTCACCGCTGATGATGTCGTCCATGTGCTTCTGGAACAGCGGTGCCATGATCTCTTTGAGCTGCTCGGACAGCGCGTACGCGCGCAGTTTCGCCGGGTTGGACAGGCGGTCCATCATCAGCGTGATACCGCCCTGCTTGAGCGCTTCGGTGATGGTTTCCCAGCCAAACTGAATCAGCTTCTCGGCGTAGGCCGGGTCCGTACCTTCTGCCACCAGCTTATCGAAGCACAGCAGAGAGCCTGCCTGCAGCATACCGCACAGAATGGTCTGCTCGCCCATCAGGTCAGATTTCACTTCTGCCACGAAGGAGGATTCCAGCACACCCGCGCGATGGCCGCCGGTCGCCGCGGCCCAGGCTTTGGCAATAGCCATACCTTCGCCTTTCGGATCGTTTTCCGGGTGAACCGCAATCAGGGTCGGCACACCAAAGCCACGCTTGTACTCTTCACGCACTTCCGTACCCGGGCACTTCGGCGCCACCATCACCACGGTGATGTCTTTACGAATCTGCTCGCCCACTTCCACAATGTTGAAACCGTGGGAGTAGCCCAGCGACGCACCGTCTTTCATCATTGGCTGTACCGCACGCACCACGTCGGAGTGCTGTTTGTCCGGCGTCAGGTTAACCACCAGGTCAGCCTGCGGGATAAGCTCTTCATAGGTGCCGACCTTGAAACCGTTTTCGGTGGCCTTGCGCCATGACGCACGCTTTTCAGCGATGGCTTCTTTGCGCAATGCGTAGGAAACATCCAGACCGGAGTCGCGCATGTTCAGACCCTGGTTAAGACCCTGAGCACCACAACCAACGATGACCACTTTTTTCCCTTTCAGGTAGCTTGCGCCATCGGCGAATTCGTCACGCGCCATAAAGCGACATTTACCCAGTTGCGCCAGCTGCTGGCGCAGATTCAATGTGTTGAAATAGTTAGCCATGTGATACTCCGTCGGTGTCGTGATGCGTTCGTTTTTATGCAGCGCCGGGCTGCTGAATGACTCCCACTATATGACAGGAAAGGCGTTGCGAAAATTGATATATTAACAACATTGTGTTGCAGATCACGCAACGTTAATCCGGAGAGCTTATCTGTGGATATTCGCGACCTGAAAATGTTCCTGCACCTGGCCGAGAGCCGCCACTTCGGGCGTAGCGCCCGCGCCATGCACGTTAGCCCTTCCACACTGTCGCGCCAGATCCAGAGAATGGAAGACGACCTGGGCCAGCCACTGTTTATTCGTGATAACCGCACGGTAACGCTAACCGAGGCCGGCGAAGAACTGCGTTTGTTTGCCCAGCAAACGCTGTTGCAGTACCAGCAGTTACGTCATGCCATCGACCAGCGCGGCCCCTCGCTTTCCGGCGAACTGCATCTGTTTTGTTCAGTTACCGCCGCCTATAGCCATTTGCCGCCGATCCTTGACCGTTTTCGCGCCGAGCATCCGTCGGTAGAAATCAAGCTCACCACCGGTGACGCTGCCGACGCGGTAGAAAAGGCGCTGTCTGGCGAAGCGGATATCGCCATTGCCGGTAAGCCGGAGACGCTGCCCGCCGCGATTGCGTTTTCGATGCTGGATAATCTGCCGGTGGTGATGATTGCCCCGGCGCTGCCCTGCCCGGTACGCAGCCAGGTCAACCAGACCGATCCAGACTGGCAGCAGATTCCGTTTATTCTGCCAGACCAGGGGCCAGTACGCCGACGCATTGAGCTGTGGTTTCGCCGCCAGCGCATCACCAACCCGTTTATCTACGCGACAGTGGGCGGGCATGAGGCGATGGTGTCGATGGTCGCACTTGGCTGCGGCGTGGCGCTTATCCCGGAAGTGGTGCTGGAAAACAGTCCTGAACCGGTGCGCAACCGCGTGATGATTCTGGAACGCAGCGACGAGAAAACGCCGTTTGAACTCGGCGTCTGCGCACAAAAAAAGCGGCTGCATGAGCCGCTGATTAATGCCTTCTGGAAACTGCTGCCTGGCCTGCGTTAACCACGGATTCTGGCGCACAGTAATGAGAAAACGCCGTTTGAACCCGGCGTTCGCGCACAAAAAAAGCGGCTGCATGAGCCGCTGATTAATGCCTTCAGGAAACTGCTGCCTGGCCTGCATTAACCACGGATTCTGGTGCACAGCGAGGAAAACCCACCGTATGATCCCGGCGTTTGCGTACAAAAAAGCGGCTGCATGAGCCGCTGATTAATGCCTTCAGGTGCCTGTTGCCAGACCTGTGTTAACCGGCCAGGAAGAAGCGGAACGCCGGGTTGTTGGTTTCGTCATGGCAGTCGTAACCCAGCTCATTGAGACGGGTTTCGAAATCTGGCTCGTGGTCACCCAATTCAAACGCCGCCAGCACGCGTCCGTAGTCGGTGCCGTGGCTGCGGTAGTGGAACAGCGAAATGTTCCAGTGGGTACCCAGCGTTTGCAGGAACCTCAGCAGCGCACCGGGGGACTCCGGAAACTCAAAGCTGAACAACCGCTCGCGCAGCGGATGCGACGGGCGACCGCCCACCATGTAACGCACGTGCAGCTTGGCCATTTCATCATCGGACAGGTCCACCATGCTGTAGCCGCCTTCGCTCAACAGACGCAGAATTTCCTCGCGCTCTTCCAGACCGCGACTCAGACGCACGCCCACAAAGATGCAGGCAGATTTCGCGTCGGCAAAGCGGTAGTTGAACTCGGTTACGGAGCGCCCGCCCAGCAGCTGGCAGAACTTCAGAAAGCTGCCCTTCTCTTCCGGGATGGTTACCGCCAGCAGTGCTTCACGCTGCTCGCCCAGTTCGCAACGCTCGGAAACGTAGCGCAGGCCATGGAAGTTGACGTTGGCACCAGACAACACGTGCGCCAGCCGCTCGCCGTGGATGTTATGCATCTGCACGTATTTCTTCATCCCGGCCAGCGCCAGCGCGCCAGAAGGCTCGGCCACTGCGCGCACATCCTCAAAAATATCCTTCATCGCCGCACAGATAGCGTCGCTATCAACGGTGATGATGTCATCAATGTAGGCACGGCATAGCCTGAAGCACTCGTCGCCGATGCGTTTAACCGCCACGCCTTCGGCAAACAGCCCGACGCGCGGCAAGTCCACCGGCTCGCCCGCTTCCAGTGCCGCCCGCAGGCAGGCTGAATCTTCCGACTCCACGGCAATGACCTTGATTTGCGGCATCAGCTGCTTGATTAGCACCGCAACACCGGATGCCAGGCCGCCGCCGCCAACCGGTACAAAAACGCGGTCAATGTGTGCATCCTGCTGCAACAACTCAAGCGCCAGCGTGCCTTGTCCAGCAATCACTGCCGGGTGATCGAACGGCGGCACGTAGGTGTAGCCCTGCTGCTCAGAAAGCTCGATCGCGCGTGCCTTTGCCTCATCAAAATTCGCGCCGTGCAGCAAGACTTCGCCGCCGAAGCCACGCACGGCATCGACTTTGATGTCTGCCGTGCTGACCGGCATCACAATCAGCGCGTTAACGCCAAGGCGGCTGGATGACAGCGCCACGCCCTGTGCGTGGTTGCCCGCCGAGGCGGTAATCACGCCGCGCGCTTTCTGCTCCGCGGTTAACCCGGCGAGCATCGCGTAAGCGCCGCGCAATTTGAAGCTGTGTACCGGCTGGCGGTCTTCACGCTTAACCAGCACGACGTTATCCAAACGCGCAGAGAGTTTTTCCATACGCTCCAGTGGCGTAACCTGTGCCGCCTCATAAACCGGCGAGCGCAGGATTGCACGCAGATACTCCGCGCCATCCGGCGCGGCTGACAATGGCTGTGGCACGCTCATCGTTAGCCTCCGAGTTTCGATTTGTCGCGCACCGCGCCCTTATCTGCACTGGTGGCAAGGCTTGCATAGGCACGCAGCGCAAAGGAGACTTCACGTTGACGATTGCGCGGCGTCCAGGCCTGCGCACCGCGTGCGTCCTGTGCTTCACGGCGGGCGGCCAGCTCCTGGTCACTGACGTCAAGCTGAATGCCGCGGTTCGGGATGTCGATATTAATTATATCGCCGTCTTCAATAAGACCGATACTGCCGCCGTTAGCCGCTTCCGGCGAGACGTGACCAATAGACAGCCCGGAAGTACCGCCGGAAAAACGCCCGTCAGTGATGAGCGCACAGGATTTACCCAGCCCCATCGATTTAAGGAAGGTGGTCGGATAAAGCATTTCCTGCATGCCTGGCCCGCCTTTCGGCCCTTCGTAACGAATCACTACAACATCACCAGCCACCACTTTGCCGCCGAGGATAGCCTCTACCGCATCGTCCTGGCTTTCGTAGACTTTGGCCGGGCCGCGGAATTTGAGAATGCTGTCGTCAACGCCTGCGGTCTTCACAATGCAGCCGTTTTCAGCAAAGTTACCGTAGAGCACCGCAAGACCGCCGTCCTGGCTGTAGGCGTGCTCCAGCGAGCGGATGCAGCCTTCGGCGCGGTCAACATCGAGTGAATCCCAGCGACAATCCTGCGAGAACGCTTTTGTGGTGCGGATGCCGGCTGGCCCCGCTGAGAACATGCGTTTCACCGCGTCGTCGTCGGTCACGGTCACGTCGTACTGCGCGATAGTCTGCGGCAGCGTCAGGCCCAGCACGTTTTTCACATCACGGTTCAGCAACTCAGCGCGGTCCAGCTCGCCAAGTATGCCGATAACGCCGCCCGCACGGTGCACGTCTTCCATATGGTATTTCTGGGTACTCGGTGCCACTTTGCATAGCTGCGGTACTTTGCGCGACAGGCGGTCGATATCGCTCATGGTGAAATCGATTTCCGCCTCCTGCGCCGCAGCCAGCAGGTGCAGTACGGTGTTGGTCGAGCCGCCCATCGCAATATCCAGCGTCATAGCGTTTTCAAACGCCGCTTTGCTGGCGATATTACGCGGCAGCGCGCTGGCGTCATCCTGCTCGTAGTAGCGTTTGGTCAGCTCAACAATGCGTTTACCGGCGTTCAGGAATAGCGCTTTGCGGTCAGCGTGGGTCGCCAGCAGCGAGCCATTGCCCGGCTGGGACAGGCCCAGTGCCTCGGTCAGGCAGTTCATGGAGTTGGCGGTAAACATACCGGAGCAGGAGCCGCAGGTCGGACACGCCGAGCGCTCCACCTGGTCGCTTTGCTCGTCACTGACGTTCGGGTTTGCACCCTGAATCATTGCATCGACCAGATCGAGTTTGATTATCTGGTCAGACAATTTGGTTTTACCGGCTTCCATCGGGCCGCCGGAAACGAAGATCACTGGAATGTTGAGGCGCAAGGAGGCCATCAGCATCCCTGGGGTGATTTTGTCGCAGTTGGAGATACACACCATGGCGTCAGCACAATGGGCGTTAACCATGTACTCCACGGAGTCGGCAATCAACTCGCGCGACGGCAGTGAATACAGCATGCCGCCGTGGCCCATGGCAATACCGTCGTCCACGGCGATGGTATTAAACTCTTTCGCCACGCCGCCAGCGGCTTCAATCTGCTCGGCAACCAGTTTGCCCAGGTCGCGCAGGTGCACATGGCCCGGTACGAACTGGGTAAAAGAGTTAACAACCGCAATGATGGGTTTGCCGAAATCAGCGTCGGTCATCCCGGTGGCGCGCCACAGCGCGCGGGCTCCCGCCATGTTACGGCCGTGAGTGGTGGTGGCGGAACGATACTTTGGCATGCTCTGTTTACTCCCGTCTGTCAGATTGCCCGGGCGGTGCATTGCCGCCCGGGCGAATAATTACTTAGCGTTAACCGCGTCCAGCCAGCCCCATTTGTCTTCGGTCTCGCCGGTAAACAGGCCAAAGAACGCCTGCTGGATGCGCTTGGTGACCGGGCCACAGCGACCTGCGCCGACCTGGATACCGTCAACGCTGCGCACCGGCGTGATTTCAGCGGCGGTGCCGGACATGAACACTTCGTCTGCCAGATACAGCGATTCACGCGACAGCACCTGCTCACGTACTTCGATGCCGAGATCTTTCGCAAGCTTGATGATGGCGTCACGGGTGATGCCTGGCAGTGCAGAAGAGGTGAACGGCGGCGTGAACAGCACACCATCTTTCACTTCAAACAGGTTCTCACCCGCACCTTCTGACAGGTAGCCGTTAACGTCGAGCGCGATCCCTTCCTGATAACCGTGGCGGCGCGCTTCGCTGCCAACCAGCAGAGAGGACAGATAGTTACCGCCCGCTTTCGCGGCGGTCGGAATGGTGTTCGGTGCCGCACGGTTCCAGGAAGACACCATCGCGTCGATGCCCTGATCCAGCGCTTCTGCACCCAGATACGCGCCCCACGGGAAGGCGGCAATGATAACGTCAGTGGTGTAACCGGCAGGCGGGTTTACGCCCATGCCAACATCACCCACAAAAACCAGCGGGCGAATGTAGGCGCTGGTCAGGTTGTTTTTACGCAGTACCGCGCGGCACGCTTCCATCAGTTCATCCACGCTCTGGGAAACCGGGAAACGGTAAATTTTGGCTGAATCATGCAGACGCTGCATATGTTCGCGGTGACGGAACACCACCGGCCCTTTGTGAGAGTCGTAGCAGCGGATGCCTTCAAAGACCGACGTGCCATAATGCAGCGCGTGCGACATAACGTGAACCTTCGCTTCTCCCCACGGAACCATCTCACCGTTGAACCAGATGTAATCAGCTTTCTTCGTCGACATTTTTTTATCTTCCTGTTTGCGCTCTCAGGCGCGTATTTGTTGCGATGTGGGTTGCTGGATCTCGACATGCGCGACATCCACCAGTTTGCTTAACTGACTAAACAGTAATTCGACCGGACGGGGGCTGGCAACGGTCATTTCGATATTAATATCATTCGTACCCGGCGCGGTTTCCATATTCATGGCGCAGATGTGAAACCCACGGTGGCGTACCACGCGCAAAACACGCTCCAGCGTTTCCGGGCGCAGGCGCGCCTGCACGGCAAGGTGATGTTGCATCATGATACTTTCTCCAGCATTTGAGAGTTGCTGGCGCCAGGCGGCACCAGAGGCCAGACGTTTTCAAGCTCGTCAATTGAGACATGCAGCAGGTATGGCCCCTTGCTGTTGAGCAGGGTCTCTAATGCTGCTTCTACCTGGTCTTTACGGGTAATTCGCTGGCCAGGGATACCAAAAGCACTGGCCAGAACGAGGAAATCAGGGTTATCGGAAAGGTTGGTTTCACTGTAACGCTCGTTGAAAAACAGCTGCTGCCACTGGCGAACCATGCCCAAACGCTGGTTATCCAGTAAGACGATTTTAAGAGGCAGTTGCTTTCGCTTCACAGTGCCCAGCTCCTGAACGTTCATCATGAATGAACCATCGCCGGAAATGCAGATAACCGTATCATCAGGACGTGCGATTTGCGCACCTACCGCCGCCGGCAGGCCAAAACCCATTGTGCCAAGGCCGCTGGAAGTGATGAAGTTCTCCGGGCGCTCAAATGACATGTGCTGTGCCGCCCACATCTGGTGCTGACCGACGTCGGTGGTAACCACGCAGTTTTGCGGCTTGCGCTCAGACAGCTGTTTTAACAGCAGCGGCGCGAAAATGGCCTCGCCCGGATGATCGTAGCGCCAGCCGAACGCTTCACGCATGTGTGCGACCTGCTTACGCCAGGCGTCAATCTCCAGCGGCTGTTGCAGCGCAGGCAGCAGCGCTTTTAAATCTCCCTGCAGGCTCACGTTTGCCTGGCGCAGCTTGTTCATTTCAGCCGGATCGATATCCATATGAATCACCTTCGCGCCCGGCGCAAAGGTGTTGAGCTTGCCGGTAACACGGTCATCAAAGCGCGCGCCGATGGCAATCAGCACGTCGCACTCCTGCACTGCAAGGTTGGCGGCCTTGTTACCATGCATACCCAGCATGCCGAGATAGCCTGCGTCGTCTGGCGCGACGGCGCCAAGCCCTTTAAGCGTGCAGGTAGACGGGATTTGCGTGATGCGGATAAATTCACGCAGTGCCGGAACCGCTTGTGCC
Source organism: Enterobacteriaceae bacterium 4M9 (assembly GCA_010092695.1). GTDB lineage: Bacteria > Pseudomonadota > Gammaproteobacteria > Enterobacterales > Enterobacteriaceae > Tenebrionibacter. The sequence goes on from JAADJJ010000001.1 coordinate 84,151, forward strand.
ATGCCCACCCCACCACCAATGTAAAGCATTGGGCGATGGGCGCTCGCCAACATCTCGTAAGCGTGTTGAAGCTGCGCCAATGGCAGCGGCTCGTCATCCACAACGGTGCTCAGGAAAGGCTCAGGCTCGCCTTCTGTCAGCTGAATATCTTTGGGGATGTCGACCAGCACCGGGCCTGGGCGGCCAGACTGTGCAATCTCGAAGGCCTCAGCCATGATGCGTGGCAGGTCGTCGAGCGATTCAACCAGGAAGCTGTGTTTGGTACAGGCCAGAGACAGACCCAGAACGTCAACTTCCTGGAAAGCATCTGTACCGATAAACGGTGCAGCAACCTGACCTGTAATAGCAACAACCGGAACCGAATCTAAAAGCGCATCAGCAAGGCCGGTTATCAGGTTGGTTGCGCCAGGACCAGAAGTCGCGATGCAGACACCAGTTTTACCCGTCGAACGTGCAAATCCAATTGCCGCCATCGCCGCGCCTTGCTCATGCCGACACAGTAGGTGTTCCACACCGCCGTCGTACAACGCATCGTAGACCGGCATTATTGCTCCGCCAGGATAACCAAAAACTTTCTCAACACCCTGCGCTCGCAACGCATGTACTACCCACTGTGCTCCGGTCATCGTTATTCTCCCGTCTTCATAGGGGAAAAACAGCATTTTGTTCTGCAACACATAGTCTGTTCCTCAGGTCGATATCTTTGGTCCAACAAAAAACCCCCGGACCTTTCGGTGCGGGGGTTCTTTCGATTCTGGCTTGATTTCTAAGCCTTTCTTCTCCTGAGCGCAGCCCCGCACGGCGGTTTAATAATCACCACCACGCTAATCACGACAAGGCTAATCACTAGTAGAAGGGCTTTCATTGGTGTTCGTTCTTTCAACTCGTTCGAAGTAATGCCTACAGAGTTACCACAGAGATCACAGAGGTGACAAGTTTTTTTTAATTTATCAGCAGTAAGCAGGCTAATGATTTTCGTTAAAACTATTTGTTTTCATCAGGATAAGAAAGAAATGAAAAATGCTCATGCCAGAAGCCCCCCTCCGGAGAGCGTTCAATACCTGTTATGTCGCGATCCAGCGCGTAAAAGTCATGAAAAAAAGTGAATTCACATTTTAATTCGGGAAACATGTTCGCAGAAAGAACTCAGGCTGCTTCCCTCCCGCGCATGTGCATTCCATCATAATGCTTTCACAAGGAGCGAGAATGGCACTGGCAATTGTACATACGCGCGCAGCCCTCGGCGTTAACGCTCCGCTGGTTACCATCGAGGTACATATCAGCCAGGGACTACCCGGCCTGACGATGGTGGGGCTGCCGGAAACCACCGTAAAAGAAGCCAGGGACAGAGTGCGCAGCGCGATTATTAACAGTGGTTATACCTACCCGGCCCGTAAAATCACCATAAATCTGGCACCTGCGGATCTGCCTAAAGAGGGAGGACGATATGATTTACCCATCGCTCTGGCGCTCCTGGCCGCTTCAGAACAGCTTTCCACCGACAGACTGGAGCGATACGAATATGTGGGAGAACTGGCGCTTACAGGCGCGCTCAGAGGTGTTCCTGGGGCAATTTCATCGGCGTTGGCGGCACTAAATACCGGACGGCACATTATTGTCGCGAGTGAGAACGCACAAGAAGTGAGCCTGATTGAACAACAAGGCTGTTTTATCGCTCGACATCTCACCGAAGTGTGTGCATTTCTTGAAGGCAGAACCGAGTTACCTGCGGCCCCAAAGCTTGCGTCTACGACGCCTGGAGCACGCGAAGACCTGTGTGAAGTTATTGGTCAGGTGCAGGGAAAACGCGCGCTGGAAATCGCTGCTGCCGGTGGTCATAACCTTCTCCTGCTGGGACCGCCGGGCACAGGCAAAACGATGCTGGCAGTTCGCCTGGGTGGGTTACTTCCTGCACTGAGCGACGCAGAAGCGCTGGAGAGTGCGGCCATTCTGAGTCTGGTGAATCCACAACACGTGCAGCAGCAGTGGCGTCAGCGCCCGTTTCGCTCACCGCACCATAGCGCCTCACTTTCCGCCATGGTGGGAGGCGGTGCAATACCGGCACCAGGGGAGATCTCACTGGCACACAATGGTGTACTGTTTCTTGATGAGTTGCCTGAGTTCGAAAAACGCGTGCTTGACGCTCTCAGAGAGCCGATAGAATCCGGCGAGATACTTATTTCCCGAACGCGCGCCAAAATCACCTATCCGGCACGTTTTCAACTCATTGCTGCCATGAATCCAAGCCCAACAGGCCACTATCAGGGAACCCATAACCGTAGCAGTCCAGAGCAAGTTCTGCGCTACCTTGCCAGGTTGTCCGGGCCATTTCTGGACCGGTTTGATATGTCTCTGGAAATTCCGTTACTGCCACCAGGTACGCTCAGTCAACATCAGCAACCGGGAGAAACCAGTGCCATCGTAAGAGAACGCGTTGAATCAGCACGCAATCTACAACTACAGCGTCAGGGGCGATTGAATGCTCACCTGGATAATCATGACATCCGTCTTTTTTGCCCGCTTAACACAGGCGATGCCGAGTGGCTTGAACAGTCGCTAACACACCTGGGGCTGTCCGTTCGCGCATGGCAAAGGCTGCTTAAAGTTGCACGCACCATCGCAGATATTGAAGGCATTGAATCCATCCGGCGCCGTCATTTACAGGAAGCACTCAGCTATCGCGCTATCGACAGGTTATTGATTCACTTGAGAGGTATGCTGGGATAAAAAAAGGGGCCGCAGCCCCTGTTTTTAATCATCGCTATCTGAATAATCTTCTACAGTATCCATCTGAGGCTTACCGCCTGACAGAGTATGGAAACGACGCGGGCGCTTGATGCGTGCGGTATATTTGCTCCAGACGCGTTCTGCTTCTGTGTCCGGCTCACGTTGTCCACGGCACACAGCCACAAACTGCGTCTCTTCCGCCGTTGTTGGCTCACGTTTACCAAGATCCAGCTCATTAAACGCGAAGCCGTGACGCTCAAGCAGCTGAGCCTCTTTAATGGTGAAATCACCATGGCGAGAGAACCCACGCGGATAATGTTTGTTGTCGAAAAATCGATTAGTCGTCGTAAAGCTTTCCGCCATCCTATACGCTCCTGATTCTCTTGGCCGAGCTATTTATGGCGCGGAGTATTAGTTACGCTTGACAGAGCGTCAAACAAAACATTTAAATCATTACGACAAAAATTTTTTTGGAGAAATCTGTGGATACAGAATTGCTGAAAACCTTTCTGGAAGTAAGCCGAACTCGCCATTTTGGGCGCGCGGCAGAGGCTCTGTATCTCACTCAGTCAGCGATAAGCTTCCGTATACGGCAGCTGGAAAACCAGCTTGGCGTGAATCTTTTCACTCGCCATCGCAACAATATCCGCCTCACGGCCGCGGGTGAACGGCTGTTACCTTACGCCGAGACACTTATCACAACCTGGCTTGCCGCAAGAAAAGAGGTCTCACAGGCGTTCAGACACAACGAGTTCTCTATTGGCGCGAGCGCATCGCTTTGGGAATGTATGTTATCGCCCTGGCTCAAACAGCTTTATAAAGATCAGGACGGCATGCAATTCGAGGCACGCATCGCCCAGCGTCAGTCGCTAGTAAAACAGCTTCATGAGCGCCAGCTGGATTTGCTGGTGACGACCGAAGCACCCAAGATGGATGAGCTGGGAAGCCAGATCATTGGCCAGTTTAACCTGGCACTGTATTGCAACGCCCCCGCACGTCCGGCGCGGGAATTAACCTACCTGCGTCTTGAGTGGGGTCCCGATTTTCAACAACATGAGGCTGGATTGTTGGCAATAGATGATGTGCCCTTGCTGACAACAGGATCGGCTGAGATTGCCACACAGCTTTTCTCGCAGCTTAATGGCTATACGTGGCTGCCGACAGCGTGGGCCGCAAACCAGCCAGGTCTGGCGAAAGTCAGCGACAGCACCGACGTTATTCGCCCACTCTATGCCATATGGTTACAGAACAGCGATAAGCTAGACCAGATCAAAAGCATTATTAAAACGTCTTTGCCTGAATGAGGATATGGGCTATTTAAGCTATTGATAATGGAGCAATGCCCATCGTATAAAATGATGGCAATGAGCATTAAGAAAGGGAAAGTAGACAGGCAAAAAAAATCCTTAGCAGATGCTAAGGATTATTTTCTGGCAGGGGCGGAGGGACTCGAACCCCCAACACCCGGTTTTGGAGACCGGTGCTCTACCAATTGAACTACGCCCCTAATTAGGGTGGCGGAACGGACGGGACTCGAACCCGCGACCCCCTGCGTGACAGGCAGGTATTCTAACCAACTGAACTACCGCTCCACCGAATTTTTCTACAACTACCGGTTTGTTGCCCCGGCTTACTGCTTAATTTGATGCCTGGCAGTTCCCTACTCTCGCATGGGGAGACCCCACACTACCATCGGCGCTACGGCGTTTCACTTCTGAGTTCGGCATGGGGTCAGGTGGGACCACCGCGCTGTCGCCGCCAGGCAAATTCTGTTTCACTTACCGTTGCTCTCTTCCGCAACCATAAGCGCTAATCCATGAACAAAGCTGAAAATCGTCTTTCTCTCAAACCCAAAACACCTTCGGCGTTGTAAGGTTAAGCCTCACGGTTCATTAGTACCGGTTAGCTCAACGCATCGCTGCGCTTACACACCCGGCCTATCAACGTCGTAGTCTTCAACGTTCCTTCAGTGGACTCAAGGTCCAAGGGAGAACTCATCTCGGGGCAAGTTTCGTGCTTAGATGCTTTCAGCACTTATCTCTTCCGCATGTAGCTACCGGGCAATGCCATTGGCATGACAACCCGAACACCAGTGATGCGTCCACTCCGGTCCTCTCGTACTAGGAGCAGCCCCCCTCAATTCTCCAGCGCCCACGGCAGATAGGGACCGAACTGTCTCACGACGTTCTAAACCCAGCTCGCGTACCACTTTAAATGGCGAACAGCCATACCCTTGGGACCTACTTCAGCCCCAGGATGTGATGAGCCGACATCGAGGTGCCAAACACCGCCGTCGATATGAACTCTTGGGCGGTATCAGCCTGTTATCCCCGGAGTACCTTTTATCCGTTGAGCGATGGCCCTTCCATTCAGAACCACCGGATCACTATGACCTGCTTTCGCACCTGCTCGCGCCGTCACGCTCGCAGTCAAGCTGGCTTATGCCATTGCACTAACCTCCTGATGTCCGACCAGGATTAGCCAACCTTCGTGCTCCTCCGTTACTCTTTGGGAGGAGACCGCCCCAGTCAAACTACCCACCAGACACTGTCCGCAACCCCGATAAGGGGTCTACGTTAGAACACCAGCCATTAAAGGGTGGTATTTCAAGGTTGGCTCCACGCAGACTGGCGTCCACGCTTCAAAGCCTCCCACCTATCCTACACATCAAGGACCAGTGTTCAGTGTCAAGCTATAGTAAAGGTTCACGGGGTCTTTCCGTCTTGCCGCGGGTACACTGCATCTTCACAGCGAGTTCAATTTCACTGAGTCCCGGGTGGAGACAGCCTGGCCATCATTACGCCATTCGTGCAGGTCGGAACTTACCCGACAAGGAATTTCGCTACCTTAGGACCGTTATAGTTACGGCCGCCGTTTACCGGGGCTTCGATCAAGAGCTTCTCCTTACGGATAACCCCATCAATTAACCTTCCGGCACCGGGCAGGCGTCACACCGTATACGTCCACTTTCGTGTTTGCACAGTGCTGTGTTTTTAATAAACAGTTGCAGCCAGCTGGTATCTTCGACTGACTTCAGCTCCACCCGCAGGGGCTTCACTTACACATCAGCGTGCCTTCTCCCGAAGTTACGGCACCATTTTGCCTAGTTCCTTCACCCGGGTTCTCTCAAGCGCCTTGGTATTCTCTACCTGACCACCTGTGTCGGTTTGGGGTACGATTCGTTGTTACCTGAAGCTTAGAGGCTTTTCCTGGAAGCGGGGCATCTGTCACTTCAGCACCGTAGTGCCTCGTCATCACGCCTCAGTGTTAAAGCAAACCGGATTTACCTGGAATGCACACCTACACGCTTAAACCGGGACGACCGTCGCCCGGATGACATAGCCTTCTCCGTCCCCCCATCGCAGTAACACCGAGTACGGGAATATTAACCCGTTTCCCATCGACTACGCCTTTCGGCCTCGCCTTAGGGGTCGACTCACCCTGCCCCGATTAACGTTGGACAGGAACCCTTGGTCTTCCGGCGTGCGGGTTTTTCACCCGCATTATCGTTACTTATGTCAGCATTCGCACTTCTGATACCTCCAGCAACCCTCACAGGCCACCTTCGACGGCTTACAGAACGCTCCCCTACCCAACAACACCTAAGTGTCGCTGCCGCAGCTTCGGTGCATGGTTTAGCCCCGTTACATCTTCCGCGCAGGCCGACTCGACCAGTGAGCTATTACGCTTTCTTTAAATGATGGCTGCTTCTAAGCCAACATCCTGGCTGTCTGTGCCTTCCCACATCGTTTCCCACTTAACCATGACTTTGGGACCTTAGCTGGCGGTCTGGGTTGTTTCCCTCTTCACGACGGACGTTAGCACCCGCCGTGTGTCTCCCGTGATAACATTCTTCGGTATTCGCAGTTTGCATCGGGTTGGTAAGTCGGGATGACCCCCTAGCCGAAACAGTGCTCTACCCCCGAAGATGAGTTCACGAGGCGCTACCTAAATAGCTTTCGGGGAGAACCAGCTATCTCCCGGTTTGATTGGCCTTTCACCCCCAGCCACAGGTCATCCGCTAATTTTTCAACATTAGTCGGTTCGGTCCTCCAGTTAGTGTTACCCAACCTTCAACCTGCCCATGGCTAGATCACCGGGTTTCGGGTCTATACCCTGCAACTTAACGCCCGGTTAAGACTCGGTTTCCCTGCGGCTCCCCTATACGGTTAACCTTGCTACAGAATATAAGTCGCTGACCCATTATACAAAAGGTACGCAGTCACACCCCGAAGGATGCTCCCACTGCTTGTACGTACACGGTTTCAGGTTCTTTTTCACTCCCCTCGCCGGGGTTCTTTTCGCCTTTCCCTCACGGTACTGGTTCACTATCGGTCAGTCAGGAGTATTTAGCCTTGGAGGATGGTCCCCCCATATTCAGACAGGATACCACGTGTCCCGCCCTACTCATCGAGCTCACAGTCTGTGCATTTTCGTGTACGGGAGTATCACCCTGTACCCTGCGACTTTCCAGACGCTTCCACTAACACACAAACTGATTCAGACTCTGGGCTCTTCCCCGTTCGCTCGCCGCTACTGGGGGAATCTCGGTTGATTTCTTTTCCTCGGGGTACTTAGATGTTTCAGTTCCCCCGGTTCGCCTCATTAACCTATGGATTCAGTTAATGATAGTGTGACAGGTCACACTGGGTTTCCCCATTCGGACATCGTCGGTTATAACGGTTCATATCACCTCACCGACGCTTTTCGCAGATTAGCACGTCCTTCATCGCCTCTGACTGCCAGGGCATCCACCGTGTACGCTTATTCGCTTAACCTCACAACCCGAAGATGTTTCAAAACATCATCGTGTGTGAGCTTGAGAGACCCATATAAACGGTTAAACCGTCTATGGATTTTCAATTTTCAGCTTGTTCCGGATTGTTAAAGAGCAAATATCTCAAACATGACTCGAAAGCCAGTTTTGAGATATCGGTTGGCAACATCTTTCACTTGTCACCAGGCAGGTTGGCGTCCCCTAGGGGATTCGAACCCCTGTTGCCGCCGTGAAAGGGCGGAGTCCTAACCGCTAGACGAAGGGGACACGAATAGTGTCACGACTTCGCAGCCGTCCTGCTCATTATTTTTTCATCAGACAATCTGTGTGGACACTGCGAAGACTGTATCTTTAAGGTAAGGAGGTGATCCAACCGCAGGTTCCCCTACGGTTACCTTGTTACGACTTCACCCCAGTCATGAATCACAAAGTGGTAAGCGCCCTCCCGAAGGTTAAGCTACCTACTTCTTTTGCAACCCACTCCCATGGTGTGACGGGCGGTGTGTACAAGGCCCGGGAACGTATTCACCGTGACATTCTGATTCACGATTACTAGCGATTCCGACTTCATGGAGTCGAGTTGCAGACTCCAATCCGGACTACGACGCACTTTATGAGGTCCGCTTGCTCTCGCGAGGTCGCTTCTCTTTGTATGCGCCATTGTAGCACGTGTGTAGCCCTGGTCGTAAGGGCCATGATGACTTGACGTCATCCCCACCTTCCTCCGGTTTATCACCGGCAGTCTCCTTTGAGTTCCCGACCGAATCGCTGGCAACAAAGGATAAGGGTTGCGCTCGTTGCGGGACTTAACCCAACATTTCACAACACGAGCTGACGACAGCCATGCAGCACCTGTCTCACAGTTCCCGAAGGCACATTCCCATCTCTGGGAACTTCTGTGGATGTCAAGACCAGGTAAGGTTCTTCGCGTTGCATCGAATTAAACCACATGCTCCACCGCTTGTGCGGGCCCCCGTCAATTCATTTGAGTTTTAACCTTGCGGCCGTACTCCCCAGGCGGTCGATTTAACGCGTTAGCTCCGGAAGCCACTCCTCAAGGGAACAACCTCCAAATCGACATCGTTTACGGCGTGGACTACCAGGGTATCTAATCCTGTTTGCTCCCCACGCTTTCGCACCTGAGCGTCAGTCTTTGTCCAGGGGGCCGCCTTCGCCACCGGTATTCCTCCAGATCTCTACGCATTTCACCGCTACACCTGGAATTCTACCCCCCTCTACAAGACTCTAGCCTGACAGTTTCGAATGCAGTTCCCGGGTTGAGCCCGGGGATTTCACATCCGACTTGACAGACCGCCTGCGTGCGCTTTACGCCCAGTAATTCCGATTAACGCTTGCACCCTCCGTATTACCGCGGCTGCTGGCACGGAGTTAGCCGGTGCTTCTTCTGCGGGTAACGTCAATTGCTGAGGTTATTAACCCCAACACCTTCCTCCCCGCTGAAAGTACTTTACAACCCGAAGGCCTTCTTCATACACGCGGCATGGCTGCATCAGGCTTGCGCCCATTGTGCAATATTCCCCACTGCTGCCTCCCGTAGGAGTCTGGACCGTGTCTCAGTTCCAGTGTGGCTGGTCATCCTCTCAGACCAGCTAGGGATCGTCGCCTAGGTGAGCCATTACCTCACCTACTAGCTAATCCCATCTGGGCACATCCGATGGCAAGAGGCCCGAAGGTCCCCCTCTTTGGTCTTGCGACGTTATGCGGTATTAGCTACCGTTTCCAGTAGTTATCCCCCTCCATCAGGCAGTTTCCCAGACATTACTCACCCGTCCGCCGCTCGCCGGCAAAGAAGCAAGCTTCTTCCCGCTGCCGCTCGACTTGCATGTGTTAGGCCTGCCGCCAGCGTTCAATCTGAGCCATGATCAAACTCTTCAATTAAAGTTTGATGCTCAAAGAATTAAACTGTTAGTTCGTAATGAATTAACTGTTGTTCACTCTTGAGACTTGATATTCATTTAGCGTCTTTCGACGTTGAGATATCAGTGCCTCGAGTGCCCACACAGATTGTCTGATAAATTGTTAAAGAGCAGTGCGACATGGCGTTGAGCCTGCTGTCGCGAGGTGGCGTATATTACCGCCTTCCTCTTCAGAGTCAAGCGATTATTTTCGCTGTCGTCTGCCTGACGGGCCGGTTTGTAAGCCGTTGTGCCGTGTCAGTGGAGGCGCATTATAGGGAGTATTCAGACGCTGGCAAGTGCTGATTTCAGAAATCTTAACTGACCGTCTTTTTTTTGCTCAAACGGTGACTAAACATCCAGTTTTGCCAGTGAGTTAAAGCCATAACGTTGCAAAACTGGCAGCAGTTGCGCTGTTTCATGCGTTAGTGCCATACAAAACGCACTATTTTCATCAGCGGATAATCTCTGCGGCGCTTCGTTCTCAAGCAGCCAGGCCGTTCTACGCGCAATCGCCGCCCCGGAGTCCACCAGACGCGTTCCCTCAGGCAACACCTGCATCAGTTCATCAGCCAGCAAAGGAAAGTGAGTACAACCGAGTACCACAGTATCCGGCGGCTCAGGCATACGTAGCCAGGGACGCAATATTTTGCGTAGCTCGTCCAGCGGTACCTCAGCACCGTGCAACTTCGCTTCTGCCATCTCCACCAGCTCGGCAGAGCCCAGCATTTCAATGCGGCATTCCGTCGCAAAGCGAGAGATAAGCTCATGCGTATAAGGGCGGCGCACCGTGGCGCGTGTAGCAAGCAGGCCAACTATGCCGTTTGCCGTCAAACGTGCCGCAGGCTTGATAGCGGGCACTACGCCAACGACCGGGAAATCGAACTTCTCACGTAAGGCTGGCAGCGAGACGGTACTGGCCGTGTTACAGGCAATAATCGCCATCGCCATTGGATGCTGACGGTGCACAGCGCCAACAATATCCACCACGCGCTCAACAATAAACTCCTCGCTCTTTTCGCCATAAGGGAAAGCGACATTATCAAACGCGTAGATATAGTGGAGATTGGGCAGAAGCTGGCGAACTTCGTCATACACAGAAAGCCCACCGACGCCGGAGTCAAACACCAGCACGGTGGGCTTTGCATCAGAAGGTGTAGCTGCCAGACAAGGTATATTCCCGTCCTGCAGTTTGGTAGCCATAAACTGTCTCGTAATCTTTGTCGAACATATTGGCTATTTTACCACGAACGGTGAGATGGGAGGTGACTGGATATGACAGCGCAATATCCCATAAACTCACGCCACCCATTTTAACCGTCTGATAGGTGTTGAAATCCGTGTCATAGCGGGTGCCGAGATAACGATAAGTCAGGCTCCAGTCAAGGTCGTATACCTGCCAGTCGAGCTGATACTTCACCTGTTGTTTGGCACGGCGCGCCAGCGGCTGGTCGGTCACACCGTTGCGGGCATCAACATAGTCATAACCCACATTGTGGGTCAGCGGGCCAGTATCAAAAGACGCCGTTGCTTCCACGCCTTTAATATTGGCTTTGCCAACGTTGTAATAACGCATACGGGCGTTGTCATAATCGATAAGATTATCCACATTATTACGGTAGCCCGACACGCGCCAGTTAACGCCCGCCGTTAAGCCCTCAAACGCGCCTTCCCACTGCTTGCTTTCTTCTGGGTTGAGATTCGGCTCGCCATAGTTGCCGTAAAGCTGGCCGAGGTTGGGAGCTTTATACGCAGTTCCGTAAGACGCGATAAAACGATACCCCTCAATAAACTCCCACGCCGCACTGCCCTGCCAGGTCGCATGCTGGCCAAATTGTGAATTGTCATCACTGCGGGCAGCGCCTTCCAGAATAACGTCACCCCACTTTTGCAGACCGGTGAGATACACCCCGGTATTGCGCAAGTCGTAGCCGTTGTTCACATAGTTCGTTCCCGGTTCGGTGCTTTGCTTTTGCCAGTCGATACCTGCGCCGATATTGCCGTGGCCGATATCAACGGAGTTCGCCCACTGCAAATTGTACTGTTTGACTTCATCAAGCCTCGCTGTGGCGTCGTAGCGCCCCAGACGTGGGTCGTAGTTATAATCTTTGCTGTGGCTGTAGCTGGAGAGTAGCTGGGAATGGTAAATATCGTTACTGAAGCGCAACCCGGCATCCCAGGTCTGGCTGTAGAGCTGGCGCGTATCGACCAACACACCTGGCGTCCATGAACTGTAGTAAGCGTCATAATTTGTGCGGTTGTCGTAACCATAGCCGCGCACAAAACCGCTCCACTGGTCGGTGAAACGCTGCTCCAGCGCACCGTAGAGAGCCTTGCTCATAAAGCCATCGCGATCCGGCTGGCGTAGTTCGCCAGTGTTGCCGTCGGCAACCACATCAATACCACGGGTATACGTATAATCCCCTGCCAGCGTTACGCGCGTGTTATCTCCCAGGGTTTGCTGGGTGCTGGCACCGTAATTCTGGTAACCATGCGACCCAACGCCTGCATTGAGCGTAGTGCCGTCTTTATCGCGCGTAGTGATGATGTTAACCACACCACCAATGGCATCAGAGCCATAAATCGCCGAGCGTGGCCCGCGGATATATTCAATGCGCTGTACCAGCGAAATAGGGAACTGGCTTAAATCCGATGACCCGCTGACCCCTGCCTGATTAAGGCGGATCCCATCTACCAGAATCAGCACATGGCTGGAGTTTGTGCCGCGCACAAATAAAGACGACTGCTGCCCCATGCCCCCACTTTGTGCAATATCCACGCCGGGCAAACGGCGCATCACATCAGGAACCGAGGTTGACTGCCAACGGTCGATATCCTGACGCGTCACCACACTTACCGGCGCAAGCACGGTATTCGCCGGCTGGGCAAATCGATTTGCTGTTACCACCAAAGAATCGGCGCTATCCTGCGCCCATACAGAAAATGCCGCGACGGAAAGTGCCGTCAGCAGCGAAGTTTTTATCATCATTGTTAAAGCATCCACACTCTACAAAGGATGCCGCAGGTCTCATCCATAGCACGCGATGATGACACCTATTGCGACGTGATTCCGGCAGGTCTTCGGGCTTGGAGACGATTAGAGGATGATGACTTCCCACTTAACTCAGCAGTGTGCTCATCCCGTCATTAATTCCTTACCGCTGCGCGTCAGCCCCAGAGTTGCACTGGGTTCCCTTTTCACTCATACAGAGACCGGTGTGCGCATGCTACAGGCAGCAACATATAGATGTCCAGACTTCCACTGGCGGCAGAAACGGCAATCCGGGCTGGACATCACGGTGCTATTCCCTACAATCCCCCGCGTATTTTCATCACCTGGAGCGAACAATGACGCCCGAACATCTACCGACCGAACGGTACGACGCACAGCTGGCTGAAAAGGTGGTCCGTCTGCAAAGCCTGATGGCCCCCTTTTCCTCGCTGGTCCCGGAAGTGTTTCGCTCTGCGCCTTTGCATTACCGTATGCGGGCCGAATTTCGTCTGTGGCACGACGGCGACGACCTGTACCACATTATCTTCGATCAACAGACGCGCCAGCGCATCCGCGTGGACAGCTTCCCGGCAGCGAGTTCACTGATTAACGAGCTGATGAGCGAAATGCTCACGGCTGTGCGCGATAACCCAGTCCTGCGCCACAAGCTATTTCAGATTGATTACCTGACAACGCAAAGCAACCAGGCCATCGTGACGCTGCTGTACCACTGCGCGTTGGGCGATGACTGGAAGGCGCAGGCCAGCGCACTGCGCGATGCATTGCGGGCAAAGGGCTTCAACGTGCATCTCATTGGTCGAGCCACCAAAACCAAGATTGAACTGGACCAGGATTACGTTGACGAACGCCTGCCGGTTGGCGGGCGAGAAATGATTTACCGCCAGGTGGAAAACAGCTTCACCCAGCCCAATGCAGCCATGAACATCCAGATGCTGGAATGGGCGCTTGAGGTCACACAGGGTTCAGAAGGCGATTTGCTGGAGCTGTACTGCGGCAACGGCAACTTCTCGCTGGCGCTGGCACGCAACTTCCGTCGCGTGCTGGCAACCGAAATCGCCAAGCCGTCGGTGGCAGCCGCGCAGTACAATATTGCGGCCAACCACATTGATAATGTGCAGATTATCCGTATGTCGGCTGAAGAATTTACCCAAGCGATGAACGGCGTGCGCGAATTCAATCGTCTCCAGGGTATCGACCTGAAGAGCTATGAGTGCAACACCATTTTCGTCGATCCACCGCGCAGCGGCCTGGACAGCGAAACGGAAAAAATGGTGCAGGGCTACGAGCGCATTCTGTATATCTCGTGCAACCCTGAAACACTGTGCAAAAACCTGGAAACACTGTCGCAAACCCACCGAGTGGAAAGGCTGGCGCTGTTCGATCAGTTCCCGTACACCCACCATATGGAATGCGGCGTACTGCTGGTGCGCAAATAAAAAAGCCACCCGGGTGGCTTAATGCCAGTCACTTAAGCGTTTTTGTGAATAGCAATTCATAACAATGCTGAGAACAAAACTCACAGCGACAACGTTGCTGTTGAAACGCACGGGCATACAGTGTGGGGTTGCTGACCCCCGCTGAAATCGGCGAACCGGAGGCCAAAAGACAAGGTCAGACCGCCAGGGATGGCGGGCTGAGGCGACAACATTGCCGGGAGCAATGTTGAACAACGCCGCAAGCGTTGGCCCCGAAGGGGCGAGGCCCAGGGATGGGCCGAGTAAACAGGACGTCGAGCCGGCCGCAGGCGCAGCGCCGGGAGGTGAGCGCACCGCGAAGCGGCGATTTCCTGGCGGGGCCGCTGGAGATTGCATAGGGCTGCGGTAGCCCTCTTTGCCCGTTCACCGCAGATGAAACCCCATTTGTTGCCGGGCTTCAAGTGAACGGAACACCCACTTAACCTTAAATGACCAGCATTACCCGTGTGGCTTGCCTGATAAAAAGGCGCCACTGCACCGTTTTTTATTCCGCCGCTTTACGCACGCGAATTTTGTAACCAATCCAGAACACCATCACGACCGACAGCACCGAAGGCAGGAAGTTAGAGCCAATTTCCGGGTATTCAGCGCGCACAACGGCGCTGTAAATCAGGATCCCGAGCACAAAGCAGGCAGCGGCAATACCCGGCAGACCTTCAGGCATCATGCTGTCCTGATAACGTTGATGCAGGCACCAGGCTGCCAGCGCCAGTGAAATAATCGGGAAAACAGAAAACGGCACTATCGAACTGAAAAGCGCAGCGCAGGTACCGTTAACAGATAAGCCCGCGATAAATGCCAACAAGAGCGTTCCCTTTTCCAGCACAGTTTCTTTCATGACTCTTCCTTTGTGTGAACGGAGTGATGTCCCGCGGCCATCTTTTCCTGCTCGCGGCGATACCAGTAGTAGGCACCTTTAGAAATCATACGCAGTTGTAACACCAGCCGTGCTTCAAGCTGTTGACGCTGCTCAAGGCTCACATCCAGCGCCTCAGCACCGGCGTTAAACACAATCGTCACCATCGCCTCGGCCTGTGCTTCGGTGAAGTTGCGCGGCATACGGTTTTCAAGCTCAAGATAATCGGTCAGTTCGGCAATAAAATGCTGTATTTCGCGCGCAACAGCGGCACGGAATGCAGCAGAAGTGCCGGAACGTTCGCGCAGCAGCAAGCGAAATGCATTGGGGTTGTTACCAATAAATTCCATAAACGTCGACACAGAGGTACGAATGACGCTACCGCCCTTGGCAATACGCTGGCGCGCCTGGCGCATCAGCTGGCGCAGCATCAGACCGCTTTCATCCACCATCGTCAGCCCAAGCTCATCGACATCGCGAAAATGCCGGTAAAACGACGTTGGGGCAATCCCCGCCTCACGCGCAACCTCGCGCAAACTCAGGCTGGCGAAACTGCGTTCAGCGCTTAGCTGACTAAATGCGGCCTCGACGAGTGAACGTCGCGTGCGCTCTTTCTGTTGTGCTCTAACACCCATCACGATGCCTGAATCCTTCCTCTTTTGCAGGGAACTATATCAGAGAATAAAACGCCCTGGGTCATTAAGGATTGTGAATGATTGTTTACGGGAGCGCGGTCGCGGTAAGGAGAAAAACGCACAATTAGAATTGGGTCACTAGCATGTTGATGTTACCATTCTGTTGATTTTATGTATAAGAAACAGGTAATCCCTACCATGTCTCATTCTTACGATTATGATGCAATAGTAATAGGCTCAGGTCCCGGCGGCGAAGGCGCGGCGATGGGACTTGTGAAACAGGGAGCCAGGGTAGCCGTCATTGAGCGCTACCATAACGTGGGCGGCGGTTGCACCCACTGGGGCACCATCCCGTCAAAAGCACTGCGCCACGCCGTTAGCCGCATTATCGAATTCAACCAGAACCCGTTATACAGCGACCACACCCGACTCCTGCGCTCCTCTTTCGCCGATATCCTGCGCCACACCGACAGCGTTATCAGCCAGCAAACTAACATGCGCCAGGGCTTTTATGAGCGTAACCGCTGTGAGGTCCTGCAGGGCAACGCCCGCTTTGTCGACGAGCACACCATTGAGCTGGAGTGCCACGACGGCACCATTGAGACGCTGAGCGCTGAGAAATTCGTTATCGCCTGCGGCTCGCGGCCTTACCATCCGGCAGATGTAGACTTTACCCATCCGCGTATTTATGACAGCGATTCCATTCTCAGCCTGCATCACGAACCCAAGCACGTCATTATTTATGGCGCCGGGGTGATTGGCTGTGAATATGCGTCGATTTTCCGTGGTATGAGCGTCAAAGTGGATCTCATTAACACCCGCGATCGTCTGCTGGCATTTCTCGACCAGGAAATGTCAGATTCGCTGTCATACCACTTCTGGAACAGCGGCGTGGTAATTCGTCACAACGAAGAATACGAGAAGATTGAAGGCACCCGCGACGGCGTTATTGTGCATATGAAATCAGGCAAAAAGGTCAAAGCCGACTGCCTGCTCTATGCCAACGGCCGCACAGGTAACACTGACTCGCTGGCGCTGGAAAATATCGGTCTGGACGTCGACAGCCGTGGCCAGCTTAAGGTCAACAGCATGTACCAGACGGCCCTGCCGCACATCTGGGCAGTGGGCGATGTCATTGGCTACCCAAGCCTGGCGTCTGCCGCTTACGATCAGGGCCGCATTGCCGCACAGGCGATGATCAAAGGCGAGGCCACCGCCCATCTGGTGGAAGATATTCCGACTGGCATCTATACCATTCCCGAAATCAGCTCCGTGGGTAAAACCGAACAACAGCTGACGGCCATGAAAGTGCCGTATGAAGTGGGCCGCGCGCAGTTCAAACACCTGGCGCGCGCGCAGATTGTCGGGATGAATGTCGGCACGCTGAAAATCCTGTTTCATCGCGAAACCAAAGAGATTCTGGGTATTCACTGCTTTGGCGAGCGCGCGGCCGAAATTATTCACATCGGCCAGGCGATAATGGAGCAGAAAGGCGGTGGTAACACCATCGAGTACTTCGTTAACACCACCTTCAACTACCCGACAATGGCAGAAGCCTATCGGGTAGCGGCGCTGAACGGCTTAAACCGCCTGTTTTAAGGTGCGTTCGAAATGGCCATCCATTTGTGTGCGGATGGCCTCCGCAAGCTGCTCATAGCGGCTGCGCAGCGGTGAGCCAGGACGGTACACCAGCCCCACGGTACGACGCGGCTCCGGCTTATAGCACGGCAGGTAAACCACACCGTCGCGCTTGCGCTCCGGCGGTACTGCCAGCGCCGGCAGCAGCGTAATGCCGCTGCCTGCTGCAACCATGTTGCGCAGCGTCTCAAGACTGGTGGCACGGAAATGCGTGTCTTCATCCGCTCCAGCTTCAAAGCAAAAGCCCATTGCCTGATCGCGCAGACAGTGGCCGTCTTCCAGCATCAGCAGTTTTTCACCAGCAAGATCCGACATCGGCACGCGATCGCGGTTTACCCACGGATGATTTTCATAAACGGCCAGTAGCATTGGCTCATCAAACAGCGGCACTTCAATGAACGGCTCGCTCTCTTTTACCAGCGCCAGAATGGCGCAGTCGAGCTTACCGCTGTCAAGCTGCGCCAGCAGTTGATGGGTTTGCGCTTCATGCAAATACATTTCAAGCTTGGGGAAAGACTGATGCAGCATCGGGATAATTTGCGGCAGCAGATAGGGGCCTACGGTTGGAATAAGGCCGATATGCAGCGGCCCGGACATAGTTTCGCCCTGCTGGCTGGCCATCTCTTTGAGCACTTTCACTTCGCGCAGCACGGTACGCGCCTGGTCAACGAGCAGCAGCCCGGCCTGAGTAAAAAGCACCTTACGGCTGGTGCGCTCAAGTAGCATCACGCCCAGCTCATCTTCCAGTTTGCGGATTTGTCCGCTCAGAGTTGGCTGGCTGACATGACAGGAGTCCGCCGCACGACGAAAATGGCGATGTTCAGCAAGCGCCACCAGGTATTCAAGGTCACGAATATTCATTACTCATCCTCCGCCGCCATGATAGTTCATGGCGATAGATAGCATAGCAACCAACGATTATCCCTATCAAGTGCCGTGATTAATAATAGGTCCTAACAGAGGCCTTCATCACGGTTGCCCCGGGTGAGGTTCTCTGCAGAGTAACTCTCTGAACTGACTAACGACCCGGCGCGATTTGCCAGAACTCATGTTCTGACAGAAAACGCCAAAATAAGCCAACGTGAACTTTTTGCGGACATGATGATATGTCCGCTTTTTTTTGCTCACCGTTTAGGTTTATCCGACAGGCCGCCGCGCCAGCATAAAAAATGCTGGCCTTAAGCGACCAGCATTATCTGTCTCATAAGTTAAACCGTTTATCAGCCGAGATGTTTCTGTGCGTTAGCAATCGCCTGAGCGACCTGCTGCGGAGCAACCCCGCCCTTAGCACTACGCTTATCGAGGCAAGACTGTAGTGACAATACCGGATATACGTCATCCGCAATCACACTGCTGAATTTCTGCAGGTCGGCCAACGCCAGACCTTCCAGCGGTTTGCTCTGGCGAATAGCTTCAACGACCGCCTCGCCCACAATATGGTGTGCTTCACGAAAAGCAATGCCCTTCGCCACCAGATAATCCGCAAGCTCCGTTGCGTTTGCGTAACCCTGCTGCGCCGCTTCCTGGCAACGCGGGCGGCGAATCTGAATGCCGTCCAGCGTCAGGGCCGCCATATGCAGGCAGTCAAGCCAGGTGTCGAGTGCGTCGAACAGACCTTCTTTGTCTTCCTGCATATCTTTGTTGTACGCCAGCGGCAGACCTTTGAGCGTCATCATCATGCCCGTCAGTGCGCCCTGTACGCGGCCACATTTACCACGGATAAGCTCCAGCGCGTCCGGATTTTTCTTCTGCGGCATCAGCGATGAACCCGAAG
Source organism: Enterobacteriaceae bacterium 4M9 (assembly GCA_010092695.1). Lineage (GTDB taxonomy): Bacteria > Pseudomonadota > Gammaproteobacteria > Enterobacterales > Enterobacteriaceae > Tenebrionibacter. The sequence goes on from JAADJJ010000001.1 coordinate 102,962, forward strand.
TCACGCGGTCAGACAACTCCACAAAGCCTGCTTCACCAGAGTTAAAGAAGATAAGGTCTTCAGCAAAACGCGACAGGTGCACCATGCCGATGGAAGCATCCGAGAGCAGTTCCAGCACGTGGTCGCGGTCGGAGACGCTGTCGAGGCTGTTGCGGGTTGCCGAGGCAAAACCGAGCCAGCCTGCCAGCTGCTCGCGGTCAATGTCATACGCCGTGCCTGCCAGCGCGCCGCTGCCGAGCGGGCTGACGTCCAGGCGCTTCACGGTATCCTGCAGGCGGCTTTCGTCACGCGCCAGCATCTCAACGTACGCCAGGCACCAGTGGGCAAATGTCACCGGCTGCGCGCGTTGTAAGTGGGTGTAACCGGGCATCACCGCGTCCTGGTTCACCTGCGCGGTCTCCACCAGCGCCTGCTGTAGCTCGCGGATAGCGCCAAGCAGCACCGCTGCCTGCTCTTTGCACCACAGTTTAAGGTCGGTCGCCACCTGGTCGTTACGGCTGCGCCCGGTATGTAATTTCTTACCCAACTGGCCAACTTTATCAATCAGCTTGCCTTCCACCCAGCTGTGAATATCTTCCGCATCGCTTTCAAGAATCTGCTGCGGATTGGCCTGCACCTCTGCCAGAAGCGCATTCAGCGCCTCTTCCAGCTGCTGCTGCTCGTCAGCACTCAGCACGCCTACGGTCACCAGTGCTTTGGACCAGGCAACAGAGCCGACGATATCCTGCTCAGCCAGGCGATAGTCAAAACGCAGAGAGTCATTAAACTGCTTGAACCGCTGGTCCGCTGCCTGAGTAAAACGCCCACCCCAAAGTGCCATAGTCATGCTCCATTTCATCTGAATCTGTTGCCCGAAGGCCGTTAATAGCAGGCCCGGACAGATGCCCGGGCCTTTGGTACAGCAAGTCTTTCAGCCCGATTAACGCTTCTTCTCGTTCAGCGCGCGAATGCGTGATGACAAAGAGAACAGGCGGATAAAGCCGCCAGCGTGGCTGTGATCGTACACGTCATCTTCACCGAAGGTGGCGAACTCTTCGTTGTACAGGCTGTTCGGCGATTTCTTCTGAATCGCAGTGACGCGGCCTTTGTACAACTCCAGCACCACTTCGCCGTTCACTTCCTGCGCGAGTGATTCAGCGGCAGCCTGCAAAGACTGGCGCAGCGGAGCGAACCAGCGGCCATCGTAAACCACATAAGACATTTCCAGGCCAACCTGCTCGCGCCATTTGAAACTGTCACGGTCCAGCACCAGCTGCTCAACGCCGCGCAACGCAGCCATCATGATGGTGCCCCCTGGGGTTTCATAGCAGCCGCGGGATTTAATACCCACCAAACGGTTTTCCACGATATCTACGCGACCTACACCGTGTTTTGCACCGATCTGGTTGAGTTTTTCCAGGCACTGGAACGGGCTCAGCGCTTCGCCGTTTACCGCAACCACTTTGCCGTGTTCAACTTTCACCGTCACCAGTTCAGCCTGGTCCGGCGCGTCTTTCGGATCAACCGTCCACACCCAGCAGTCTTTGTTAGATGCGTTCCACGGGCTTTCCAGCACGCCGCCTTCGGTAGAGATGTGCCAGGCGTTCTCGTCACGGCTGTAAATCTTCTCAAGCGATGCGGTAGTCGGGATATCGCGCTCTTTCAGGTAATCGAGCAGCGCTTCACGGGAGCGCAGGTTCCACTCACGCCACGGCGCAATCACTTTAAGCTCAGGCGCCAGTGCCGCCCAGGCAGACTCAAAACGCACCTGGTCGTTACCTTTACCGGTCGCACCGTGGCACAGCGCGTCTGCGCCCACTTTCTTCGCCACATCCACCAGCGCTTTAGCAATCAACGGACGCGCCATGGAAGTACCCAGCAGGTAGCTGCCTTCATACAGCGCACCGGACTGCAACACCGGATACACGTAATCACTGATGAACTCTTCACGCGCGTCCACGACGTAGCACTCAACGGCGCCAGAGCGCAGCGCCTTCTGCTCTACGCCTTTGAGGTCTTCGCGATCCTGACCGATGTCCACCACACAGGCGACCACTTCACAATCTTCATAGTTTTCTTTCAGCCATGGAATGATAGCTGAGGTGTCCAGGCCGCCGGAGTAAGCCAGTACCACTTTTTTGATGCCGTGATTTTTCATTGTTTTTTCCTTTAAAAGCTTTGAATTACGCAATAATCCGGGTGCCAATTGGCACACCATTAAACAAAGAGGGAAGCTGCTCGGCATGGCGCCAGGAGGCAATATCCACCGGGCGGCCCAGCGTGCGCGCCGCATCGAGCGCCGCGTTCACTTTCACAATCATGCCATCGGTGATAATGCCCTGCGCAATCAGCTCGTCAGCGCGCGTGGCCGTCATTTCAGCAATACGCTGGCCTTTGCCATCCAGAATGCCGCTCACGTCGGAGAGCAAAATCAGGTCCGCACCGAGCGTTGCTGCCAGCGCCGTGGCTGCCTGGTCGGCGTTAACGTTCATCAGCTCGCCGCCATCTGTGATACCGATAGAGCTGACCACCGGTAAAAAGCCTGCGTCGAGCAGCCCGCTAATCAGCTTCGGTGAACCCGGTTCAGCCTTGCCAACGTGGCCCAGTGCTTCATCAAGCTGGCTCACCTTAACGGCATCACCGTCGCCCAGGCACAGGCCCACGGCGTCAATCTTGTGGCGCTTCGCCCATGCCAGCAGCGTTTTATTGGCGGTGCCCGCCAACGCGCCGGTGATGATGTCGATTTGATCCGCAGGCGTTACCCGCAGACCGTTTTTCTTTTGTACCGGCAATGAGAGCTTTTTCATCAGCTCATCAACCAGACAGCCGCCGCCGTGCACAATAACCAGCGGACGCTGATGCGCCTGCCGGTAAGCCACCAGCGCGCCAAACAGGCGCTCCAGCGCCTCTTCGCTGTCCAGTAATACGCCGCCTAACTTAATAATTAACGGATTCATCCACGTACCTGACTGTCGGTTAAATAAGGGATTCGGTTTCAGCAAAGCCAAACCGCAGGTTAGCGCACTGTACCGCCTGCGCTGCGGCGCCTTTGAGAAGGTTATCCTCCGTGGCCACGACTATCAGATGCTCGCCCTGTACGGCAAAGCCAATATCGCAATACGGCAGGCCCACCACATTTTTCAGCGCCGGAACGCCTTTGTCATACAGGCGCACCAGCGGTTTATCGGCATAGGCGGCGTTGAAGGCCGCAGCCACCTGCTCGCGGGACACGCCCGGTTTCAGGCGACAGGTAATCGTTTCCAGAATGCCACGCGGGAAGTTGCCCAGATGCGGCGTGAAAATCACCTGCGCGCCGAGGTGGGCTGAGATTTCAGGCTGATGGCGATGGGTAAAAATGCCGTACGGCTGAAGGCTGACTTCGCAGAAGCTGTTGGAAAGCGCGGCCTTACGCCCGGCGCCACTCACGCCGCTGGTGGCGTTAATTACCGGCCACTGCGTGAGTTCCAGAAGGTCGTTATCGATAAGCGGCTTGAGGGACAGTTGCGCCGCCGTGGGATAGCAGCCAGGCACCGCAATCAGATTTGCCTCTTTAAGCTTCGCGCTCTGCCATTCGGCCAGGCCGTAAACCGCCTGCTCAAGCAAATCCGGGTACTGATGGGTAAAACCGTAGTAGGTCTGGTAGAAGGTGGCGTCGTTCACGCGATACGCCCCTGAAAGGTCAAACACCACGCAACCGGCCTGCAAAAACAGCGGCGCTAAATCGTGGCTGACTTCATGGGCGGTTGCCAGAAACACCACATCGGCGTTTGCCGCGAATTCACTGACGTCATCCATCGGCTGCAGCGGCAAATCAATGCGCCCTTTCAGCTGCGGATGCAGCTCAGAGATTAATTTTCCTGCATCTGCACTTTGCGCTGAAACCGTCAAAGCGGTTATGTTCATATGTGGATGGCGATGGATATAGCTCGCAAGCTCTGCGCCGGTATAACCGCTGGCGCCAACGATCAGCGTTTTCAACATCGGGGCTAAACCTTCTTAACGTCATGAATGCCCGGGCAGCGGCTCTTGCGCTTACCCGTGAGGTTTGTAAAAAACTCAGAGCCCGTGTGCAGGTTCTGAGGCTTTCTTTGTGTCGAGTGATAATGTATTTTTATTCATTATAACTGCATGATTATTTACCATTGCGACCTGAGGCCTGTCAACAGTGAAGACAAAAATACCGCCCTTTATAGAAATTTACCGTGAGCTCATCGCCACCCCGTCGATAAGTGCCACCGAAGCCGCGCTGGATCAGAGCAATGCAACGCTGATTAACCTTCTGGCGGGCTGGTTTAAGGACCTGGGTTTCCATGTTGAAGTGCAGCCAGTGCCCGGCACGCGTGAGAAGTTCAACATGCTGGCAAGTACCGGCACTGGCGCTGGCGGCCTGCTGCTGGCCGGTCATACCGATACCGTGCCGTTTGACGATGGCCGCTGGACCCGCGACCCGTTCACGCTCACCGAGCACGACAACAAGCTCTACGGGCTGGGCACCGCCGATATGAAAGGCTTCTTCGCCTTTGTGCTGGACGCGCTGCGCGATATCGATGTCACAACGCTTAAAAAGCCGCTGTACATTCTGGCAACCGCCGACGAAGAAACCACCATGACAGGCGCGCGCTACTTTGCCGAAAACACCGCCATTCGCCCGGACTGCGCGATTATCGGCGAGCCGACCTCGCTACAGCCGGTGCGCGCGCACAAAGGCCACATTTCTACTGCGGTACGCGTGCTGGGCCAGTCGGGTCACTCCAGCGATCCGGCGCGTGGCGTTAACGCCATTGAGCTGATGCACGCAGCAATTGGCCACATCATGGAATTGCGTGACAGCCTGAAGGCGCGTTATCGCTTTGAGGCGTTTACCGTACCGTATCCCACCCTCAATCTCGGCTATATTCACGGCGGCGACGCGCCTAACCGCATTTGCGCCTGCTGCGAAATGCACATGGACATTCGCCCGTTGCCAGGCATGACATTGAGCGATCTGGACGGCCTGCTCAACGAAGCCCTGGCACCGGTGAGCGAGCGCTGGCCTGGTCGCCTGACGGTTTCAGAGCTACATCCCCCCATTCCAGGTTACGAATGCCCGGCAGATCACGAGCTGGTGCAGGTGGTGGAAAAACTGCTCGGTACGAAGACGGAAGTGGTGAACTACTGTACTGAGGCACCGTTCATCCAGAACCTGTGTCCAACGCTGGTACTTGGCCCTGGTTCCATCAACCAGGCTCATCAGCCAGACGAGTACCTCGAAACCCGTTTTATCAAGCCCACTCGTGAACTAATCAGTCAGGTTGTGCACCACTTTTGCTGGCACTGATGCTTTTTCGCCCTTTCAGCCAGAAAGGGCGAAAAAAATCCACACCCTTTACAGGCCTATAAGTAAAACTTATCTGCCACGTTCTGAGTTAAATTTCTCAAATTTCCCGCAGTTACACGTTTGCTGAACCGATTTCGCCACATTTGACGAATGCGTCCTGACGTGGCTTTATAAAGAGAGATGCTGTGCCATAAGGCAAGCCTGGCAAAAATTTTGGGGACCTATGAACGAACAATATTCTGCTTTGCGAAGCAATGTAAGTCAGCTCGGTAAACTACTCGGGGATACTATCCGTGGAGCACTGGGAGAGCACATCCTCGATCGTGTCGAAACTATTCGTAAGTTGTCTAAAGCATCTCGCGCTGGCGATGATGCCAGCCGCCAGGCGCTGCTTACTACGCTGCAAAACCTGTCTAACGACGAACTTTTGCCCGTCGCGCGCGCGTTCAGCCAGTTTCTGAATCTTGCCAATACTGCCGAGCAATACCACAGCATCTCTGCAAAAGGCGAAGCCGCCAGCAACCCGGAAGTGATTGCCAAAACCCTGAGAAAATTAAAATCGCAGCCAGAACTGAGCGACGACGCCATTCGCCGCGCCATTGAATCGCTGTCTCTGGAGCTGGTGCTGACGGCACACCCCACCGAAATCACGCGCCGCACGCTTATCCACAAAATGGTGGAAGTGAACAATTGCCTCAAGCAGCTTGATAACAAAGACCTCGCCGACTACGAACGCAATCAAATTATGCGCCGCCTGCGCCAGCTGATTGCCCAGTCCTGGCACACCGACGAAATCCGCAAACATCGCCCGTCTCCGATTGAAGAGGCGAAATGGGGCTTTGCCGTGGTGGAAAATAGCCTTTGGGAAGGGGTGCCGAGCTACCTGCGTGAACTCAACGAACAGCTGGAAGAGCATTTTGACTACCGGCTGCCGGTGGATTTTGTACCGGTACGTTTTACCTCCTGGATGGGCGGTGACCGTGACGGCAACCCAAATGTCACAGCCAACATCACACGTGAAGCGCTGCTGTTAAGCCGCTGGAAAGCCACCGATCTGTTCCTTAAAGACATTCAGGTGCTGGTGTCTGAGTTGTCGATGGTGGAATGCACGGACGAACTGCGCGCACTGGCCGGAGCCGAAGGCGAGCTGGAACCGTACCGCTATATCATGAAAGGGTTGCGCTCGCAGTTAATGGCCACCCAGGCCTGGCTGGAAGCGCGCCTTAAGGGCCAGAAACTGCCTAAACCACAGGGGCTACTGACGCACAACGCCCAGCTCTGGGACCCGCTCTACGCCTGTTACAAATCGCTGGTGGCCTGCGGGATGGGCATTATCGCCAACGGTGACCTGCTCGATACGCTGCGCCGCGTAAAATGCTTTGGCGTACCGCTGGTGCGCAGCGATATTCGTCAGGAAAGCACCCGCCATACCGAAGCGCTGGGCGAACTGACCCGCTATCTCGGCATTGGCGATTATGAAAGTTGGTCTGAAGCCGACAAGCAAGCCTTCCTGATTCGCGAACTGAACTCTAAACGCCCGCTGCTGCCACGCAGCTGGGAGCCCAGCGACGACACCCGCGAAGTGCTGGACACCTGCCGGGTGATCGCCGAAACACCGCAAGGCTCCATCGCCGCTTACGTCATTTCAATGGCGAAAACGCCGTCTGACGTGCTGGCCGTGCACCTGTTGCTCAAAGAAGCCGGTATTGGCTTTGCGCTGCCGGTCGCACCGCTGTTTGAAACGCTGGACGACCTGAACAACGCCAACGATGTCATGACCCAGCTTTTGAATATTGACTGGTATCGCGGCTTTATTCAGGGTAAGCAAATGGTGATGATTGGCTACTCTGACTCTGCCAAAGACGCCGGCGTGATGGCGGCCTCCTGGGCGCAGTACCAGGCACAGGATGCACTTATCAAAACCTGCGAAAAAGCAGGGATTGAGCTGACGCTGTTCCACGGTCGCGGCGGCTCCATTGGCCGCGGTGGCGCACCGGCGCACGCGGCACTGCTGTCTCAGCCGCCAGGCAGCCTCAAAGGCGGGCTGCGCGTGACCGAGCAGGGCGAGATGATCCGCTTTAAATACGGCCTGCCGGAAATTACCATCAGCAGCCTGTCGCTCTACACGGGCGCCATTCTTGAAGCCAACCTGCTGCCGCCGCCGGAGCCAAAGCAGGAGTGGCGCAACATTATGGACGAACTGTCGGTGCTGTCGTGCAACATGTACCGCAGCTATGTACGCGAGAACAAAGACTTTGTGCCGTATTTCCGCTCCGCAACGCCGGAAGTGGAACTGGGCAAACTGCCACTTGGCTCACGCCCGGCTAAACGTCGCCCAACCGGCGGCGTTGAATCGCTGCGCGCCATTCCGTGGATTTTTGCCTGGACCCAGAACCGCCTGATGCTTCCGGCCTGGTTGGGTGCCGGTGCTGCGCTGCAAAAGGTCGTGGGCGACGGCAAGCAGGGCGAGCTGGAATCCATGTGTCGCGACTGGCCGTTCTTTTCCACCCGCCTGGGCATGCTGGAGATGGTCTTTGCCAAAGCCGACCTGTGGCTGGCAGAGTACTACGACCAGCGCCTGGTCGCGCCTGAACTCTGGGGTCTTGGTAAAGAGTTGCGTAAGCAGCTGGCGGCAGATATTCAACTGGTGCTGACCACCGCTAACGATGCGCACCTGATGGCCGACCTGCCGTGGATTGCCGAGTCAATCATGCTGCGTAACATCTACACCGACCCGCTCAACGTGTTGCAGGCAGAATTGCTGCACCGCTCACGCCAGGCAGAGGAAAAAGGTGAGGAGCCAGACCCGCGCGTTGAACAAGCGCTGATGGTGACCATTGCAGGCGTCGCCGCCGGCATGCGCAATACCGGCTAAGTTTACGTAATGCATAAAAAGCCTCGCCTGGCGGCGGGGCTTTTTATTATCTCGCGGTATTATTGTCTGTTAATAACCGTAAATAATTCGCATAGTTAAATGGTTAATACTGCTTTATTGGCCTTGTGTTCTGTGCTTTCACGCATTGTTTCCCGCTTTCAACGCCCGCTTAACCCAGTTGCAACATTAAGGCTAATTTAAGCTTTAGTTTTTAATTTAGCGCCAGTATTTATTTTCACAGGCGCGATGACATGTCTTCATTAATACGTAACCGGGGTGCTTTTAGCACGATGGCGTTACTCTGGCTCCTGCTTTACTTCTGGTTCTTTTCAACCGCATTGCAGGCGTACATTATGCTGACGGGCTACAGCGGCACGACTGGCCTGCGCGACTCGCTGCTGTACAGTTCTCTGTGGCTCATTCCGGTCTTTTTATTTCCGAACCGGACCCGGCTTATTGCCGCCGTTATTGGTGTGATGTTATGGCTAAGTTCCGCGAGCGCACTGGCCTATTTTGTTATCTATGGACAGGAGTTTTCACAAAGCGTCTTATTTGTGATGTTTGAAACCAATGCCAATGAGGCTCGTGAATTTGCCAGTCAGTACTTCAGTCTGAAATTATTAATCATCCTGTTACTTTATACCGCTGTCGCACTATTTCTCTGGACGCGTCTGCGCCCGGTTTATATCCGCACGCCATGGCGTTACGGCGTGGCCGCCGCAATTTTTTACGGATTGATTATCCAGCCGTTATTTAGCAATGTGGTTCTCAATAAAACCAGCATGGCCTCAGCGGTGAATTCCTTAAATTCCCGTATGGAGCCTGCCGCGCCGTGGCAGCTTGTCAGCAGCTATGTGCAATATCGCAACCAACTTAATAACCTGGAAAGCCTGCTTTCTAAAAACAGCGCACTGCCACCGCTGGCAGAACTCAAAGACAGCTCAGGCAACGCACCGCGCACGCTGGTGCTGGTTATTGGTGAATCCACACAGCGCAACCGCATGAGCCTGTACGGCTACCCGCGTGAAACCACACCAAAACTCGACGCACTTCGCGCCAGCGATCCAAACTTCACGGTCTTTAACGACGTTGTCACCTCACGCCCGTACACCATAGAAATCCTGCAACAGGCGCTCACCTTCGCTAACGAAGAAAACCCGGATCGCTATCTGACGAAGCCCTCGTTGATGAACATGATGAAACAGGCAGGTTATAAAACGTTCTGGATAACCAACCAGCAAACGATGACCGCCCGCAACACCATGCTGACGGTATTTTCGCGCCAGACCGACAAACAATATTATATGAACCAACAGCGCACCCAGAGCGCGCGCGAATACGACGCAAACGTGCTGGCACCATTTAAAGACGTGCTCAACGATCCGGCACCGAAGAAATTTATCGTCGTGCATTTGCTGGGGACACATATTAAATATCAGTATCGTTACCCGGAGCTGGCGAAATGGGACCGTTTCACCGGAAAAACCGACAATGTTCCCGCTAATCTGGATCAGGAGCAGCGGGCAACGTATAACGATTACGACAACGCGAATCTGTACAACGACAATGTGCTGTCACAGCTTATCGCTGACTACAAAGCCACAGACCCGAACGGTTTTATGCTCTATTTTTCCGATCACGGGGAAGAGGTTTATGACACCGCGCCGTACACGATTCAGGGCCGCAATGAGTCCAGCCCCACGCGCGCCATGTACACCGTTCCCTTCTTTGTCTGGACCTCAGACAAATGGCAGGCGGCGAATCCGCGCAATTTACGCGGAGATGTGAATCGCAAGTTCAGCCTGATGAACCTTATCTATACCTGGTCCGATCTGGCGCGCCTGAGCTACGATGGTTACGATCCCACGCGATCGCTGGTGAGTCCGCAGTTTGTGCAAACGCCGCGCTGGATTGGCAATCCTTATGAGAAAGGCGGGCTACGTGATTTTGATACCTTAGCCAACAGCGCCACTAACGCAGCGGTTATTCAATAATCAACTCCTGTTATTAAGGGAGGCAGATGCCTCCCTTTTTATCCCTGTATGCACACCACCTCCTGTGGCAATGGCCAGCCACAGGCTATGGCTATGGCTTTGGCTTTGGCTTTGGCTTTGGCTTTTCCATATTGGCTTTGGATTTTACTCGTTCAGAACAGGCAGCAGCTTCTGTTTGGGGTAGTTAAGTGCGCCCCTGTGGGCGAAATGCAGGTTTTTTTACCTCTGTATCGTGGCTTTCACCTTCTCCCCTGCGCCCCATGGCAAAAGTGCTAATCTCAAAACAGGCCTGAGATTCTCTCTGGCATGGAGGTGAGTTATGCGATTTAGCTTATTAACCCTGCTGGTATTAATGCTGGCGGGCTGCGCAGCCGGCTATGACGAATATGGCGACACGGCCAACAGACAACCCGTTAACGTGGATGTTCAGAACCTGTATTCCCTTGACGCTAACGGAGAGTTACGCCGCAACACTCAACTGCAACAAATGCCGAGTCAGGAGAGCCACAGTATGGGTGGAGGGGCGAGGTTTGGGTGGTAATGAGAAAATCCCGCTTCCCTCTGCACTTTTTTAGCATGCGCCCACCCGGTATCCGTACACATGGCGCCTGCCGGGCCAGGGTAGCGTCGGATTTAACATTACCAGCCGATGCGAGAGCCGTTTGTCTGGCGTTAACCCAGTAAAAAGCCGGATACAATTTCTGTACCCGGCTTACGGTTACTGCACTCAGAGTTTGAAGCGGTTAACCACTTCGGCAAGCTGGTTTGCTTGCTTCTCCATCGATCTTGCCGCCACAGAAACCTGCTCCACCAGCGAGGCATTCTGCTGCGTGGTGCCCTCAAGCTGGCTGACAGCAGAGTTCACCTGCTCAATGCCAGCGCTCTGCTCACGGCTCGCCGTTTTCACTTCGCCTATCAGCGCGGAGACGTTTGACACCGAACGCATCAACTCCTCCATTGTCACCCCTGTGTCGTGAACCAGACGGCTGCCCTCCTGTACGCTGGTGACCGACTCTTCAATCAACGCACGAATTTCTTTTGCTGAACCGGAAGAACGTTGCGCCAGGCTTCTGACTTCAGAAGCCACCACGGCAAAACCGCGCCCCTGCTCACCCGCTCTGGCGGCCTCAACGGCCGCATTCAGCGCCAGGATATTGGTCTGGAAGGCAATACCGTCAATCACATTCACAATGTCAGATACGCGGCGCGATGAGGACTCAATATCATCCATCTTTTCAACCGTCTGGCTTAATAATGCTTCACCGCGTTGGGCTACCGCCGAAGCTTGCGCCGTCAGTTCGTCAGCATGAGCCGCATTGTCCGCATTCTGCGCCACCGTCCCGGTAATTTCCTCCATAGAAGCCGCGGTCTGCACCAGTGATGCCGACTGCTCTTCGGTACGTGAGGAGAGATCGACATTGCCCTGCGTTATCTGATGTGATGCGCTGGCAATTGCCTGTGCGCTACTGCTTACCTGCTGTAGCAAACCCTGAAGATAGCTGATAAAGCCGTTGAAGCTTCGGGCAACCTCGTTGAACTCCGGGCTTTTGCTCTCAGGCAGACGCTGGGTCAAATCGGCGCCACCAGCAGAAAGCGCGCTCAGGTTATTGTTGAGCATACGCAGGTTGTTCATTACGGTGCGAATCATCCCGACCAGAATAACCATCAGAATCAAAATCAGTGGGATCTGGACCATTCCAAGACGCGTCAGAATGCTGCTGGTCTGCTGGCTGAGTAGCGTGCTGTCGATGTCGCTGACCACAAACCACGGGCTACCAGGCACCGGGTAAACAAACAGCGTATGCGCGCCATTCGGCCCGCTATATTCCTTTTCCTGTGACGTGCTGCCCGCCTGGGCAAGCATCTGCTGCAACGTCTCCACACCCGGCAACGACAACTCGCTGATGTTCGGCATACCGGAGGTATCGAGCGCAGGCTGGCTGTTGCCCACCACTTTACCGTCAGCTTCCACAATGAGCACGTTACCGTTAATGGCCTCGCTCATGGTGCGGGCAAGATGGTTAAAAAAGCCCAGCGTAATATCAATTGTGGCAACACCCCAGATGGTACCGTTGCGATAAATCGGCATGGCACAGTTGGTGCGCGGCTGTGTGCTGGCGGCATCAATATAGGCCTTCGCCCACGCACATTCGCCTTTTGCGCCGTTTTGCGCATCGCGGTGCCAGGGTTGCTCCCAGTAATTGAGTGACTCAGGCTGGTTCCATACCGTGTTCAGTCGCAGCACATTGTTATTGTCGCGTGCAAAAAAAGTGCTGAACTTATCTCGCCCGGCTTCACGCGCTCCCGGCAGCGGCCATATGCCGCCACCAAAAACATTGCTGTCACCGTATTGGTTAACCAGTGCGGCAAGCTGCTGGTCGATTTGCGGGCTGTCCAGTGACGCAACAGTTTCGGTGATACTGCGCTGCTGAGACTGCACACGCGTCATCTGCTCAGTGATTGCCGCTGCCTGGGCGCCGATTTCATAGAGCACCAGCCGATGTTCATTGTTTTTAAGCTGTGGTGCGATAAATTTCAGGATTATCCAGACGGTGATAACCGTCAGGAAGAAAAAGAATCCCAGAGTCGCAGCAATGAAGCGTGCCTGAGTGGTTTTAAACATAAAGTCCTTGTCCCGATTTTTTTATTTCTCCACAGCACTTATCGGTAACATAAAAATAAGATTAATCATCATTTTGTGCGTTTATGGTGCAAGGTGCAGCGTTGTCATCCGCAGATAAAATTACCGCAGGCATTCAGCAGACTCAGGAACAGAGGTATTTCAAGGTGTTATGGCACAATAAAAAGCAAAATCCCGCGGCCTGAAAACAAGCGGCGGGATTTTTCACAACGGAAGGTTAATTACGCCGCAGCAGGACGCACGCCCAGCGTATGGCAAATGGCATAGCTCATCTCAGCGCGGTTAAGCGTGTAGAAATGAAAGTCCTTCACGCCTTCGCGGCTGAGGATTTTAACCATATCCATCGCGATATTCGCGCCCACCATCTTGCGGGTTTCCGGGTCGTTATCCAGCCCTTCAAACATACTGTCCATCCACTTCGGTACACGCACGTTAGTCATGGTGGCAAATTTAGTCAGCTGCTTGTAGTTACTCACCGGCAGAATGCCCGGCACAATTTCCACGTCGATGCCGGTCGCCACACAGCGGTCGCGAAAACGCAGGTAGCTTTCCACATCAAAGAAAAACTGCGTGATAGCGCGGTTGGCCCCGGCGTCGATTTTGCGCTTGAGATTGATCAGGTCAGCCTGGGCGCTTTTCGCCTCCGGGTGCACTTCCGGGTAAGCGGCAACCGAGATATCAAAATCCGCGACCTCTTTGAGCAGCGCCACCAGGTCAGAGGCATACATATCCGGCTTACCACTGCCCGGCGGTAAATCACCACGCAGCGCCACAATATGGCGAATGCCGTTTTCCCAGTAATCGCGGGCGATGGCACGCAGTTCGTCTGGCGTGGCATCAATACAGGTCAGATGCGGTGCAGCCTCAAGGCCGGTACGGTCCTTAATGCCTTTGATGATGCTGTGAGTACGGTCACGCTCGCCAGAGTTTGCGCCATAGGTGACGGAAACGAATTTCGGCTTCAGGCTGCTCAGCCTGTCGATAGAGCTCCACAGCGTCTCTTCCATTTCGCTGGTGCGCGGCGGGAAAAACTCAAAGGAGACGTTAATTTGTCCCTGCAGCTCTGCCAGGCTTTGATTCAGGGCTTCCCGCTGGTTGGCGTGGAAAAAGCTCATACCGTTTACCTCATCAATCGCTTTATCGTTATCTGTTGTGTTTTTTGACTTCTATACGTTTAGACGTCCAGATGTAAAAATGAAGGAAAAGCGGTATGGCGTCAACTGAAAATTCACCACCGCGTGTGAGGAATATTCAGTGAAGATGAATTTTTTTCAACTAAAGAAAAAGCCCTCATCTGTAAAAGAAGAGGGCTTAAGACTGATGCCTTACCTCATCCTGTCACAGACAGGACGGAGAGCACCAATAAAAAATAAGGAAAATCAATTTATTGGTTTCGCCTGCTAACCACAAAGAAGGAAAAACCACGTTTTTCTTTCTTTGTCAGCAATCTGAAGCCCTCTTCTGTAAAAAAGAGGGCTTTGCTGGCGCACTGGCTACAGCAGCTGCGCCAGGCGATTGATATCCGACTGAATGGCGCCTGCGGTAACGTCACGCCCGGCGCCGGGACCGCGAATCACCAGCGGGTTATCACGATACCAGCGGCTTTCAATGGCAAACACGTTATCGCACGGCAGCAGCGCCGCCAGCGGATGGTCCGGGCGCACGGCTTCAACGCCAACGCGCGCTTTGCCGTTAGCGTCAAAACGCGCCACGTAACGCAGCACCAGTCCCATTTCCTGCGCGGCTTCCAGGCGCTGGACCATTTGCTCGTTCAACTCATCGCCGTTTTCAAAGAAGTGATCCACCGAACCGTCTTCACAGCCCGCTGGCACCAGCGACTCCACGCGGACCTGATCCGGTTCAATGTCGTACCCGGCTTCACGCGCCAGAATCACCAGCTTGCGCATCACGTCTTTACCCGACAGATCCACACGCGGGTCCGGCTCAGTCAGCCCTTGTTGCCAGGCCTGGTCCACCAACTCGGTAAACGGCACCGTGCCGTCAAACTGTAAAAACAGCCAGGACAGCGTGCCGGAGAAAATACCGCTGATGGCAAGGATGGCGTCGCCGCTGTCACGCAGATCGCGCACCGTATGGTTCACCGGCAGCCCGGCGCCGACGGTGGCGTTATACAGCCAGTGGCGATTGGTTTTGGCAAACGCATCGCGAATCTGGCGATATTTTGCGCCGTCGCCCGCCCCGGCCAGCTTGTTAGCGCTGATAACGTGAAAGCCGTGGCTGGCAAAATCAAGATACTGGTCTGCCAGCTGCGCGCTGGCGGTCACGTCCAGCACCACCAGGTCATCCCACGGATGTGCACGCATCCACAGGAACAGCGCGTCTTCGTCCTGCTCCACCGCCTCGTCGTTAAAGAACGCCAGCGCGCGGCTGGCATCAAGGCCGTCGTAGCTCAGCAGGCAACGCTCGCTATCCACCACACCGGCCAGCACAAATTCAAAGCCGGTGCGTGCAGACAGCGTTTTCTGCTCGCGAGCGAACAACTCCAGCCAGCGCGAACCGATGTTGCCTTTGCCAAACAGCATCAGACCAATGCGCTTTTCTGCGCGGAACAGCGACTGGTGCAGCCCCTGAATCAGGCTTTCGGTCGGCCCCACACGCAGCACGGCCACCAGGCTGATGCCGTCTTCTGACTGCCAGATAAATTCGACTGGCTGGTCTTTTAACTGCTGCCAGAAGCGATGGCTGTGCAGCGGGTTACGGCACACGCCCGCACCCACCATCGCCACCAGCGCCAGGCCATCGCGCAGGCGCAACTCACCGGGCAGCGCCGCATCCTGTAACAGACTCAGCGCACTGCCCACCACTTCCTGGGTGTAGCACAGTTGCAGCATATTGCGGTCAGGATGAACGCCCGTCGCCAGCGGGCGAAGCTGGGCGCGCTTGAGTAGCTGGTCCACTTCCTGGCGCGCCAGGTTGAAGTCTTTTTGCGGCGCAATTTTGTATTCAATCAGGCAGACATCGTCATGGCTGGTGACAATGCGCGCGCCTGTGCCGGACGCCAGCACGCGCTCAATGCGCGTGGAGCCTTGCTCCGGGTTGTAGCTACAGCGCAGCTGTAAATCGATGTCGCTGCCGGATACAGGCTGTAGCGTGCGCGCATGCAGTACCGGGGCTGCCAGTCGCGCCAGTTCACTGGCCTCATCCAGGCGCAGCAGCGGCAGCAGGCAGGCATCTTTGACTTTACGTGGGTCGGCACTGTAAACCCCGGCCACATCGCTCCATATCGTCACGCGGTCAACGCCTGCCAGTGCACCGATTTGGGTCGCAGAATAGTCAGAGCCGTTGCGCCCGAGCAGCACCGTTTCACCGGCGTTGTTGCAGGCAATGAAGCCGGTCACTACCAGCCTTTTATTCGGATGCTGGGCCAGCTGCTGTTGCAACAGCGGAAAGGAGAGTCCTTCGTTAACCTGCGGCTGAGCGGCGCGCTCAGCACGCAGAAAGGTGCGGGCATCGAGCCATACCGCCTCGATATCCTGCTCTTTGAGCACCTCGGCCATCAGACGGGCTGACCAGATTTCACCGTGACCGACGACTTCGGCGTAGACCGCGTCTGTGATTTCACCGTCCAGCAGCACCGCCAGGCGTTCAAGGTCACGAATAAAGGCAGCAATCAGCACATCGGTCTGCGCCTGCGGCAGCAGGCCGCCAATTAGCTCACTCTGGTAGCGGCGCAGCGTCTGCTGCACCTGGTAGGCGGCAATTCTGTCGCTCTGGCTCAGCTTGAGCCAGCTAATCAGCTGGTTGGTGGTGCTGCCTGCGGCTGAAACCACCATCATATCGCCAGGGCGGGAGTACCCGGCCATAATGCCCGCAACGCGCAGGTAACATTTCACATCGGCAAGACTACTGCCACCAAATTTATGCAGCTGACGAGCCTTCGCTCCTGCCTGCGCTGAAACACTCATGCTTACCCCTCGGCGGCGATCCGGAATGCATTATCCAGATCGGCAATTAAATCTTCACTGTCTTCAATACCGGTTGAGATGCGAAACAGCGTCTCAGAGATCCCGGCAGCGGCGCGCGCTTCAGGCGCCATCCCCGCGTGGGTCATGGTCGCCGTGTGAGAAATCAGGCTTTCTACACCGCCCAGCGACTCGGCAAGCGTAAACAACGTCAGCCCGCTCAGGAAGCGGCGAATCGTTTGTTCATCACCATCAAGCTCAAAACTGAGCATGGCGCCAAAACCTTTTTGCTGGCGCGCAGCAATCTGGTGGCCCGGATGTTCTGGCAGCGACGGATGATACAGGCGCTTCACCAGCTTCTGCGACTTCAGGTATTCCACCAGCGCCAGCGCGTTACGTTGCGCCACATTCATACGCGGCACAAGGGTGCGCAGGCCACGCAGCAGCAAATAGCTGTCAAACGCCGCACCGGTCACGCCAATATTGTTAGCCCACCAGGCAAGCTCTGTCACCACGTCCGGGTCTTTGGCAATCACCACTCCGGCCACCACGTCTGAGTGGCCGTTCAGGTACTTGGTGCAGGAGTGCAGCACCAGATCCGCACCCAGCGCCAGCGGGCTTTGCAGCGCCGGGCTGAGGAACGTGTTATCCACCACGCTCACCGCGCCGATTTCACGCGCCTGTTGGCAGATTTTCTCAATATCCACCACGCGTAACAACGGATTACTCGGACTTTCTATCAGCACCAGCTTCGGCTTCTCAGCCAGTGCCGACGCCAGCGCGGCCTCATCGCCCTGGTCAACAAACAGCACGCGGTAGCACCCGCGCTTTGCCAGGCTGTCGAACAGGCGGTAACTGCCGCCGTAGCAGTCGTGAGGGGCCACCAGCAGATCGCCAGGCTTAAGGAAAACCGTGGTCACCAGGTGAATCGCCGACATACCGGTGTTGGTTAGCACCGCACCTGCACCGCCCTCCAGCTCAGCCAGCGCACGCTGTACCACATCGCGCGTCGGATTGCCGCGGCGCGAGTAGTCATGGGCGCGCGGTTCATTAAAGTCGATGAAGTTGTAGGTGCTGGAAAGATGAATAGGCGGGACAACGCAGCCGTACTGCTCGTCGTCATTCAAACCGCTACGTACTGCGATGGTGGCCTGCTTGCGCGTCATAGAATCGGTCCTGGCGTAGATGAAAAGTCAGGTCACAGAGTAAACACTGCGATATTGGACGTCAATACATCTGGACATCTAAACTTCTTTGCGTATAGATTGAGCAAAAGCAAAATAGCCGCTAAAATTATACGCTTTAGCGCCCTGGAACAGCATTTTGCGCTAAAGCGCGATATATTGCGTACAGATTATCGTCACGTGCCCCGGCGCGGACACAATGTTAATGATTGAGAGGATTAAAGGTATCCCATGGCTGAATGGAGCGGCGAATATATCAGCCCCTACGCTGAGCACGGCAAGAAGAGTGAGCAAGTCAAAAAGATTACGGTTTCCATTCCTCTGAAGGTATTAAAAATCCTCACCGACGAGCGCACCCGCCGTCAGGTCAACAACCTGCGCCACGCCACCAACAGCGAGCTGCTGTGCGAGGCCTTCCTGCACGCGTTTACCGGTCAGCCTCTGCCCAACGACGAGGATCTGCGTAAAGAGCGTAGCGATGAAATTCCAGAAGCCGCGAAAGAAATTATGCGCGAGCTGGGGATTGACCCGGATACGTGGGAATACTGAAAACAAAAAAGGCGCCCGAAGGCGCCTTTTTTTGGCAGCGAAGACTTACTTGCTGCTGCCCGGCAGGCTGAAGCGCTTGTTGAAGCGATCAACACGGCCGCCGGTAGCCACTTCACGCTGCTTACCGGTGTAGAACGGGTGGCATTTACCGCACACGTCCAGGTTCAGGTCGTGACCCGCAGTGGAGCCAACCTTGATAACATTACCGCAAGAGCAGTTTGCAGTAATTTCTGCGTAATTCGGGTGAATATCTTTTTTCATGGGAAACCTCAGTCTGAAGGCCGCGTCGCTCTTCCAGCCCTAACGCCAGACACCACGCGAGTTAATATAAGTGAGTTCTTTGACTGCGCGAAAATGACGCATCAAAGGCGGCGGATCATACAGAACTCTGATACCGAATGCAAACGCTTCGCAAAGCGCCTTCACAGTGTACACTGTACGCCACATAAAGAAGGCAACCGCCCTTCTCTCACCTTTTAGCCTGGATGCTCGCATGACTGTCGCCCACATTGCCCTGCCTGTGCCGCTCCCGCGCACCTTCGACTACCTCATTCCTGACGGGATGCGGTTGACGGCAGGCGCACGCGTCAGAGTGCCGTTTGGGCGGCGCGAAATGGTGGGCGTGACGCTAGCGGTAAGCAATAACAGTGAACTGCCGCGCGATGAGCTTAAAAGCGTGCTGGAGGTGCTGGAGGGCGAGTCGCTCTATTGCGGCGCACTGTGGCCGATGCTGCTGTGGGCGGCCGATTACTATCATCATCCCATTGGCGACGTGCTCTTTCATGCGCTGCCGGTACTGCTGCGCCAGGGCAAACCAGCGCACGCGGCACCGCTGTGGTACTGGCGCGCCAGCGAAGAAGGCCAGGCGTGCGATCTTAATAGCCTCAAGCGCGCGCCGAAGCAACAGCAGGCGCTGGCGCTACTGCGCCAGCGCGACGTCTGGCGCCATCAGGTCAGCGAGATGGAACTGAGCGAGACCGCGCTACAGGCGCTGCGCCAGAAGGGATTGTGCGATATCCACAGCCAGTTGCCCGCGCACGTTGACTGGCGGCAGGATTTTGCCGTACACGGCGAACGGCTGCGCCTGAACACCGAGCAGGCCATGGCGGTGGGCGCTATCCACAGTGAAGCCGGGCAATTTACGCCCTGGCTGCTGGCGGGCATCACCGGCTCCGGTAAAACCGAGGTCTACCTTAGCGTGCTGGAAAACGTGCTTGCCGCAGGCAAACAGGCGCTTGTGCTGGTGCCGGAAATCGGCCTGACCCCGCAGACCATCGCCCGCTTTCGCGAGCGCTTCAGCGCGCCGGTAGAGGTGCTGCACTCCGGGCTTAACGACAGCGAGCGGCTCGGTGCGTGGCTCAAAGCGCGCAGCGGTGAAGCGGCCATCGTGATTGGCACGCGCTCGGCGCTGTTCACGCCGTTTAAAAATTTAGGCGTGATTGTTATCGACGAAGAGCACGATAGCTCTTATAAGCAGCAGGAGGGCTGGCGCTATCACGCGCGCGATTTAGCGGTATGGCGCGCCCACGCCGAAGGTATCCCGATTATTCTTGGCTCTGCCACGCCCGCGCTGGAAACGCTGCACAACGTGCGCATGGGTAAATATCGTCAGCTTAAGCTCACTCGCCGCGCCGGGAACGCGCGTCCGGCCAACCAACATGTGCTCGATTTAAAGGCACAGCAACTTACCGCCGGACTGGCACCGGCGCTGATTGCCCGCATGCGTCAGCATTTACAGGCAGACAACCAGGTCATTTTGTTCCTCAACCGGCGTGGCTTCGCGCCCGCGCTGCTGTGCCACGACTGCGGCTGGATTGCCGAATGCCCGCGCTGCGATCATTACTACACGCTGCACCAGAGCCAGCACAGTCTTCGCTGCCACTACTGCGACAGCCAGCGCCGGGTGCCGCCGCAGTGCCCGCAGTGCGGCTCTACACATCTGGTGCCGGTAGGCCTTGGCACCGAGCAGCTTGAACACGCGCTCGCGCCGCTGTTCCCCGATGTGCCCCTGTCGCGCATTGACCGCGACACCACCAGCCGCAAGGGTGAGCTGGAGCGCCGGCTCGACGAGGTGCACCGCGGCGGCGCGCGTATCCTGATTGGCACCCAGATGCTGGCCAAAGGCCACCACTTCCCGGACGTCACGCTGGTGGCGCTGCTCGATGTGGACGGCGCGCTGTTCTCTGCCGACTTTCGCGCCGCAGAACGTTTTGCCCAACTTTATACCCAGGTTTCGGGCCGCGCAGGCCGGGCGGGCAAACAGGGCGACGTGGTGCTGCAAACCCATCATCCGGATCATCCGTTACTGCAAACGCTGCTGCATAAAGGCTATGACGCCTTTGCCGAACAGGCGCTGGCTGAGCGCCAGAGCGTGATGCTGCCCCCCTGGAGCAGCCACGTGCTGATACGCGCTGACGACAGCGATAATCAGCAGGCGGCGCGTTTTCTCCAGCAGCTGCGTAACCTGTTGCAGGCAAGCCCGCTGGCAGACGAACAGCTATGGCTCATCGGCCCGGTTCCGGCGCTCCAGCCCAAACGCGGCGGGCGCTTTCGCTGGCAACTGTTGTTGCAGCACCCTTCCCGTCCGCGTCTTCAGCGCTTATTGCAAAACAGCCTCAAGCTAGTCAATACGTTGCCGCAAGCGCGCAAGGTGAAATGGATACTGGATGTTGATCCGATAGAGAGCTAAGCAGGTAACGTTCTGTTACCTACTGAAAGAAAAAGGAATTTCTGACGCGAAAAGCCCGCAATTTCTGCGAGGTGGATCGATAAATTAAACACAAGTCACAGTTTTAGTGAAATTTCTGTAACTGGCGCGCCTCAAAATCTGTTAAGAATGTGAAAATAATCTAATAATTCTGGCTACATGAACGGCGGCAGACCGCGTGGCCCGACAGACGAACCCCTGCACAATGCTCATGAGGTAAGAGACGTTGAAGACCAGGAAGCAGGTTGCAGGCGCAACCATGAAAGATGTCGCCCGTAAGGCCCAGGTATCTACCGCAACCGTATCCCGCGCTCTGATGAACCCCGATAAAGTGTCGCAGGCGACCCGCTCGCGCGTGGAGCAAGCCGCGGTTGACGTCGGTTACCTTCCTCATACGCTGGGGCGCAGCGTAAAGCGCGGCGATTCACGCACGCTGCTTGTGATTGTGCCTGATATCTGCGACCCGTTTTTCAGCGAAATCATTCGTGGCATTGAAATCACCGCCGCTGCCAATGGCTACCTGGTGCTGATAGGCGACTGCGCGCACCAGAACCAGCAGGAAAAAACCTTCATTGATTTGATTGTGACCAAACAGATTGATGGCATGCTGCTGTTAGGCTCGCGCCTGCCTTTTGACGCAGGCAAAGAAGAGCAGCGCAACCTGCCGCCCATGGTCATGGCAAATGAGTTCGCGCCAGAACTGGAGCTACCGACGGTACATATCGACAACCTTACCGCCGCCTTTAACGCCGTGAGTTATCTGTATGAACTGGGCCATCGTCGCATTGCCTGTATCGCCGGGCCGGAAGAGATGCCGCTGTGCCACTTTCGCCTGCAGGGCTACATTCAGGCCATGCGGCGCCACAACCTTACGGTCAACCCAGGCTATATCGCTCGCGGCGACTTCAGCTTTGACGCGGGTGCAAAAGCCATGGAGCTACTGCTGGCGCAGGCAGAACCGCCGGATGCCGTCTTCTGTCACAACGATGTCATGGCGCTCGGCGCGCTGTCGTTGATTAAACGCCGTGGCCTTCGCGTGCCACAGGATATTTCGCTGATGGGCTTTGACAACATCTCCCTGTCGCAGTTTTGCGATCCGCCGCTTTCTACCGTGGCACAGCCGCGTTTTGAGATTGGCCGCCAGGCAATGCTGCTACTGCTTGACCAGCTTCAGGGCCACGCAGTGAACAGCGGTTCACGCCTGTTGGACTGCGAACTGATGATTCGTGGCTCCACGCGCGCCCCTGCCCCCGGAAAATAAGCGCTTAACGCTATGCTAATCTGGTCAAAGCCGTATCCCTTAAGTAACATGGCGGACTGAACTAAGACGACTACAGCGAAACGACAGTGGCTCAAAAAGATTATGTCCGCCGCGGGCAAACGTCACCTGCGCGGCGCAAAAGCGCACCCCGCAAGAAAAAAGGCAGTACTTCCAGCGTTTCTCCGGCGATGGTCGCCATTGCGGCTGCCGTACTGGTGGCGTTTGTGGGCGGTCTGTGGTTCATCACGCATTATAAAAAAGAAGAAGTCGAAGTACTGCCCGGCCAGAAAGTGACGGGCAACGGCTTACCGCCCAAGCCAGAAGAACGCTGGCGCTATATCAAAGAGCTGGAAACCCGCCAGCCGGGCGTGATGCGCCCCACCGAACCTTCCGCAGGTGGAGAAATTACCAACCAGGGCCAGCTGACTAACGAGCAGCGCCAGTTGCTTGAGCAAATGCAGGCCGATATGCGCCAGCAGCCAACCCAGCTGAACGAAGTCCCCTGGAATGAGCAAACGCCTGCCCAGCGCCAGCAAACGTTGCAGCAGCAGCGCCTGATTCAGGAGCAGCGCCAGACGCAGCAGGAACAACAGCGTCAGCAGCTGACTCAGCAACGCCAGCTTGAACAACAGCAGCGCCAACAACAGGCCCAGCAGCGCCAGCAGCAGCAGGAATTACAACGCCAGCAGCAGGAGTTGCAGCGCGCGACGCAAAAAGCCGCTCAGGCCCAACAGACAGCGCGTGAAGAAACCGTAACACCGCCAAAACCAAAACCTCAGCCAGCACCGGCACCGGTCACCGCAGCATCAGAAAGCCCAGCACCTAAACAAGAAGCGGCGAAGAAAGATGAGCGTCGTTATATGGTGCAGTGTGGCTCTTTCAAAGGTGCCGAACCTGCCGAGAAAGTGCGTGCACAGCTGGCGTTTGAAGGTTTTGATTCCCATATCACCACCAACAATGGCTGGAACCGGGTGGTCATTGGCCCGCTTAACGGCAAAGACAGCGCTGACAGCACGCTCAGCCGCCTGAAATCCGCAGGACATACCAGCTGTATCCGCGTTGCTGCCGGGGGTTGAAACCCCTGAATTTGCCCCCAATCTATACTTCTATTCTGCCCCGTGTCATACACGGGGCACTCTGTACAGCTTTCAACAAGGGGTCTGCTCGTGACAACAATAGTCAGTGTGCGTCGTAACGGTCATGTCGTCATCGGTGGCGATGGCCAGGCTACATTAGGCAATACCGTGATGAAAGGTAACGTGAAAAAAGTGCGTCGCCTTTATAACGATAAAGTCATTGCCGGCTTTGCGGGCGGTACGGCGGATGCCTTCACCCTGTTCGAACTTTTCGAGCGCAAGCTGGAAATGCATCAGGGCCACCTGGTTAAAGCGGCCGTTGAGCTTGCCAAAGACTGGCGTACCGACCGTATGCTGCGCCGTCTCGAAGCGCTGCTGGCGGTTGCCGATGAAAACGCCTCACTCATCATCACCGGCAACGGCGACGTGGTGCAGCCGGAAAACGATCTGATTGCTATCGGTTCCGGTGGCCCCTACGCGCAGTCAGCAGCCCGTGCGCTGCTGGAAAACACGGAACTGAGCGCCCGTGAAATTGTGGAGAAGTCGTTGGGGATTGCGGGCGATATCTGCATCTATACCAACCACTTCCAGACTATCGAAGAACTCCCGTCTAAAGCGTAAGGACTGCCCATGTCTGAAATGACTCCACGCGAAATTGTCAGCGAACTGGACAAACACATTATCGGCCAGGACGCTGCCAAGCGTTCTGTGGCCATCGCGTTGCGTAACCGCTGGCGCCGTATGCAGCTTGATGAAGAGCTGCGCCACGAAGTCACGCCGAAAAACATTCTGATGATTGGCCCAACCGGTGTAGGTAAAACAGAAATTGCCCGCCGCCTGGCCAAACTGGCTAACGCGCCGTTTATCAAAGTTGAAGCGACAAAGTTCACCGAAGTGGGCTATGTCGGTAAGGAAGTTGACTCGATAATCCGCGATCTGACCGATGCCGCCATTAAAATGGTGCGTATGCAGTCAATCGAGAAAAACCGCTATCGCGCCGAAGAAATGGCCGAAGAGCGCATTCTCGATGTGCTGATCCCACCGGCTAAAAACAACTGGGGCCAGGCAGAACAGCCGCAGGAGCCTTCTGCCGCACGCCAGGGTTTTCGCAAAAAGCTGCGTGAAGGCCAGCTCGATGATAAAGAAATTGAAATCGATCTCGCCGCAGCGCCTATGGGCGTTGAGATCATGGCACCTCCGGGCATGGAAGAGATGACCAGCCAGTTGCAGTCTATGTTCCAGAACCTGGGCGGCCAGAAGCAAAAGCCGCGCAAGCTCAAGATAAAAGACGCGATGAAGCTGCTGATTGAAGAAGAAGCCGCCAAACTGGTGAACCCGGAAGAACTGAAGCAGCAGGCCATTGATGCCGTTGAGCAGCACAGTATTGTGTTCATCGACGAAATCGACAAAATCTGTAAGCGCGGCGACACGTCCGGTCCGGATGTTTCCCGCGAAGGCGTGCAGCGCGACCTGCTGCCGCTGGTGGAAGGCTGTACCGTCTCCACCAAGCACGGCATGGTGAAAACCGACCATATTCTGTTTATCGCCTCGGGAGCCTTCCAGGTTGCCAGCCCGTCGGATCTGATTCCGGAGCTACAGGGCCGTCTGCCAATTCGCGTTGAGCTACAGGCGCTGACCACCGATGACTTCAAACGCATCCTGACTGAGCCGAGCGCGTCTATCACCGTGCAGTACAAAGCGCTGATGGGCACCGAGGGCGTGAACATTGAGTTTACCGACGACGGTATCGACAAAATCGCCCAGGCCGCCTGGCAGGTTAACGAAAGCACCGAGAACATCGGCGCGCGTCGTCTGCACACCGTGCTGGAACGTCTGGTGGAAGACATTTCCTATGACGCCAGTGAACTGAGCGGCGAAACCGTTACCATTAACGCAGAATATGTCAGCAAGCATCTTGATGAGCTGGTGGCAGATGAAGATCTGAGCCGTTTTATTCTATAATCGCGCTCAACGCATTTTCATCAAATTCGATGGGGGCCTGTGCCCCCATTTTTTATTGCTGACGAGAACCATGACTGAATCGCAACCGATAAGTCCGACCCGCGCGTGGCTGGAAAGCCTGCGCCCACGCACGCTGCCGCTGGCCTTCGCCTCGATTGTGGTCGGCAATGCGCTGGCCTGGTGGCAGGGATTTTTTAACCCGGCCGTCGCCCTGCTGGCGCTGTTAACCGCCGGACTGCTGCAAATCCTTTCCAACCTGGCGAACGACTACGGCGATGCGGTCAAAGGCAGCGACAAACCCGATCGCCTTGGGCCGCTGCGCGGTATGCAAAAAGGCGCCATTACCCAGGCACAAATGAAGGTCGCCCTGGCCATTGTGGTGGCGCTTATCTGCCTGTCCGGACTGGCACTGGTGCTGGTTGCCTGCAAAGACTTTGCTGATTTCCTTGGCTTTTTGCTGCTCGGCCTGCTGTCTATTGTTGCTGCCATTACCTACACCGTTGGCACGCGCCCTTACGGCTATATGGGCCTTGGCGATATTTCGGTGCTGATTTTCTTCGGCTGGTTGAGCGTGGTAGGTAGCTGGTATCTGCAAACGCACACGCTGGCGCTGTCGGTCTTTTTACCGGCCACCGCCTGTGGCCTGCTGGCAACGGCGGTGCTGAACATCAATAACCTGCGCGACATTGACAGCGACAGAGAGAACGGCAAAAACACCCTTGCAGTGCGCCTGGGGCCGGAAACGGCACGCCAGTACCACGCAATTTTGCTAATGGGCTCGCTGGTGTGCCTGGCGCTGTTTAACCTCATCTGGCTTAACAGTTTGTGGGGCTGGCTGTTTATTCTCAGCGCGCCGCTTTTGATAAAACAGGCGCGTTTCGTGCTCAACGAGAAAACACCTGCGGCGATGCGCCCAATGCTGGAGCGCACGGTCAAAGGCGCGTTGCTGGTTAATATCCTGTTTTCCATCGGCATCTTACTTTCAGGCCAACATATTTAGCTGATGTACATCAATTCGCCATCGATGGCTTTGCCTGGAGTGAACTTTAAGCGATATACTGACAGTTCCAGCAGCAACTGAATGTTAAGCCTATGAAATACGATACTTCCGAGCTTTGCGACATCTACCAGGAAGATGTCAACGTCGTGGAACCGCTGTTCTCCAACTTTGGCGGACGGTCATCGTTTGGCGGGCAAATCATCACAGTGAAATGTTTTGAAGATAACGGGTTGCTGTATGAGATGCTTGAAGAGAACGGCCGCGGGCGCATCCTGCTTGTAGACGGCGGCGGTTCTATGCGACGTGCTTTAATCGACGCAGACCTGGCGCGTCTGGCGGTACAAAACGAGTGGGAAGGCATTGTCTGCTACGGTGCGGTGCGCCATGTGGACGACCTGGAGGAGCTGGATATTGGCATCCAGGCCATCGCCGCTATTCCAGCCGGTGCCGCAGGTGAAGGCGTGGGGGAAAGCGATGTGCGCGTCAACTTTGGCGGCGTCACCTTCTTCTCCGGCGACCATCTGTACGCTGACAATACCGGCATTATTCTGTCTGAAGACCCACTGGATATCGAATAACCTGCCAGAAACAATAAAGGCGCCTGAAGGCGCCTTTATTTTTTGCGAAATGGCAAATCAGTTCACTTCGTCCATTTTGCCCAGCAGCGCCTGCAGGCGTTCCTGCCAGACGTTGTGCTGCTCACGCAGCTGCGCGTTTTCACGCTCCAGCGCTTCATGGCCACCCTGCGCCTGCTGAACTTCCTGCATCAGGCTGCCATTCTTCTCTTTCAGTTCTTCGATTTCCATTTGCAGCAACGTAATAGTATCAATCGCCTGCTGTACTTTGGCTTCCAGTTTCTCAAACACTTCAAATGACATCGTCATACCTCTCCTGACATTGCAAGGCGCAGATACCCTTTACCACAGGGCATTCTTCGTCACGAACATGAGCCGCGCCTCAAATAACTCGCGCGCACTACGTATGGGTTCGATTGTATGGAGCGTGGCATCCGCTGTCCAGCGGCGCACCGCGCTGTTTGCGGTTTGTCTCTATTTTCGGTCAATGCTGAAACTCGCCTGCTCGCGCATCGCGCTTGCCGGAATAACCAAAGAGAACAAAATGCGCCCCTCCTCACACATTTATGCGCGTGTTTTTTCACCTTCCGGCGCGAAAACGCGCATTTTTATGACGAGACACACAACTTTCAATTTCGAAATTTCTCGTTTTTGCTCGTTAACGATAAATTAACACCATGCCGACGGGCATAAGGTCACAGGGATGCTGTACTTAACAACAACTTGCTTTTTTTGCCTTCAGGACCCTGATTATGAGTCAAACAACAACGTTAAAAGGCCAGTGCATTGCGGAATTTCTCGGCACAGGACTGCTGATTTTCTTTGGCGTAGGCTGCGTTGCTGCCATGAAAGTGGCCGGTGCCACCTTCGGCCAGTGGGAAATCAGCATCATCTGGGGTCTGGGTGTGGCAATGGCTATCTATCTGACCGCTGGCGTATCAGGCGCACACCTCAACCCTGCCGTCACGGTGGCGCTGTGGCTGTTTGCCGATTTTGACAAGCGTAAAGTGTTACCGTTCGCCATTTCTCAGTTTGCAGGCGCATTTTGTGCCGCTGCATTAGTTTACGGGCTTTATTACAACCTTTTCTTCGACTACGAGCACACGCACCAGATGGTGCGCGGCAGCGTAGACAGTCTCGACCTGGCCGGTATTTTTTCTACCTATCCCAACCCACACATCAATCTCATGCAGGCTTTTGCCGTTGAACTGGTGATTACCGCTGTGCTGATGGGCGTCATTATGGCGCTAACCGACGATGGTAATGGCCTGCCGCGTGGCCCGCTGGCACCGCTGCTGATTGGCCTGCTGATTGCGGTTATCGGCGCTTCTATGGGGCCGCTCACCGGCTTTGCGATGAACCCGGCGCGTGACCTTGGCCCGAAAACCTTCGCATGGCTGGCAGGTTGGGGCAATGTGGCCTTTACCGGCGGTAAGGATATTCCTTACGTCCTCGTCCCGCTGTTTGGCCCACTGTGCGGTGCAATCCTGGGCGGCTTTAGCTATCGTAAGCTGATTAGCCCACATCTGCCCGGCAACGCCGCACCAGCCAAACCAAAGAATGATGCGCCTGAAGGCGCACAGCACAAAGCATCGCTGTAACTGAAATTCAGGAACACTTATGACTATCGAAAACAAATACATTGTCGCCCTGGATCAGGGAACCACCAGCTCACGTGCCGTTGTGATGGATCATGACGCGAATATTGTCAGCGTGTCCCAACGCGAATTTCAGCAAATCTACCCCAAAGCAGGCTGGGTAGAGCACGACCCAATGGAAATCTGGGCCTCCCAGAGCGCCACGCTGGTTGAAGCGCTGGCAAAGGCCGATATCCGCTCCGACCAGATTGCCGGTATCGGCATCACCAACCAGCGTGAAACCGCCATTGTCTGGGAGCGTGAAACCGGCAAGCCGATTTACAACGCGATTGTCTGGCAGTGCCGCCGCACGGCCGAAATCTGTGAACAGCTTAAGCGCGACGGCATGGAAGAGTACGTGCGCCACAACACCGGGCTGGTTATCGACCCGTATTTTTCCGGCACCAAAGTGAAGTGGATCCTCGATCACGTGGAAGGTTCACGCGAACGTGCGCGCCGCGGCGAACTGCTGTTTGGCACCGTCGATACCTGGCTTATCTGGAAAATGACTCAGGGACGCGTGCACGTCACCGACTACACCAACGCCTCGCGCACCATGCTGTTTAATATTCACGAACTGGACTGGGACGAGCGCATGCTTGAAGCGCTGGAGATCCCGCGCGCCATGCTGCCGCAGGTGCGTAAATCCTCAGAGGTGTACGGCCAGACCAACATTGGCGGCAAGGGCGGCACGCGTATTCCTATCGCCGGCATTGCCGGTGACCAGCAGGCGGCGCTGTTCGGCCAGCTGTGTGTGAAGCCGGGCATGGCGAAAAACACCTACGGCACCGGCTGCTTTATGCTGATGAACACCGGTGAACAGGCGGTACGCTCAAGCCACGGCCTGCTGACCACCATTGCCTGCGGCCCGAACGGCGAAGTGAACTATGCGCTGGAAGGCGCGGTGTTTATGGGCGGCGCCTCCATCCAGTGGCTGCGCGATGAGATGAAGCTTATCAGCGATGCCGGAGACTCCGAGTATTTCGCCTCCAAGGTGAACGACACTAACGGCGTATATGTAGTGCCAGCCTTTACCGGCCTTGGCGCACCGTACTGGGATCCGTATGCCCGCGGCGCCATTCTCGGCCTGACGCGCGGTGTGAACGCCAACCACATCATTCGCGCCACGCTGGAGTCTATTGCCTACCAGACCCGCGACGTGCTGGAAGCGATGCAGGCCGACTCCGATATGCGCCTGCACGCGCTGCGCGTTGATGGCGGCGCGGTTGCCAACAACTTCCTGATGCAGTTCCAGTCAGACATTCTCGGCACCCGCGTGGAACGCCCGGAAGTACGCGAAGTCACGGCGCTGGGCGCGGCCTATCTCGCCGGTCTGGCGGTAGGTTACTGGCAGAACCTTGATGAGCTTAAGGAAAAGGCCGTCGTTGAGCGCGAATTCCGCCCCGGCATTGAAACCGTGGAGCGTAACTACCGCTACGAAGGCTGGAAGAAAGCGGTCAAGCGTTCACTTGACTGGGAAGAGCACGGCTCTCACTAACCCCTCAGGGAGCGCGGTGCGCCGCGCTCCTTTATCCCCACGGGCTTAACGGCCCGCTCCCCTTCTCGCGCTGTGCTAAAATCCCCGGCAGTTTATTATTTACAACCGGGATTACCATGAGACGAGAACTTGCTATCGAATTTTCACGCGTCACCGAAGCCGCTGCGCTGGCGGGTTACAAATGGCTGGGCCGTGGCGATAAAAATGCCGCCGACGGTGCCGCCGTTAACGCCATGCGCATCATGCTCAACCAGGTCAACATCAACGGTCAGATTGTGATTGGTGAAGGTGAAATCGACGAAGCGCCTATGTTGTACATTGGCGAGCAGGTCGGCACCGGCCAGGGTGATGCGGTGGATATCGCGGTAGACCCGATTGAAGGCACGCGTATGACCGCCATGGGCCAGGCCAACGCGCTGGCGGTCATGGCCGTGGGCGATCGCGGCTGCTTTCTGAACGCACCGGATATGTATATGGAAAAGCTGATTGTCGGCCCTGGTGCGAAAGGCTGTATCGACCTGAATCTGCCGCTGGCAGAAAACCTGGCCCGCGTGGCGGCATCGCTCGACAAACCACTTAGCGAACTGACCGTTACAATACTGGCTAAGCCGCGTCACGACGCGGTGATTGCGCAGTTGCAGCAGCTTGGCGTGCGCGTGTTTGCGATTCCCGATGGCGATGTGGCAGCGTCCATTCTGACCTGTATGCCTGACAGCGAAGTCGATGTGCTGTACGGCATCGGCGGTGCGCCGGAAGGCGTGGTCTCCGCTGCGGTTATCCGCGCGATGGACGGCGATATGCAGGGCCGCCTGCTGGCGCGCCACGAGGTGAAAGGCGACAGCGAAGAGAACCGCCGCATCGGCGCGCAGGAACTGGCGCGTTGCGCGGAGATGGGCATCACCGCAGGTAATGTGCTGAAACTTGATGACATGGCGCGCAGCGATAACGTTATCTTCTCCGCCACCGGCATCACCAAAGGCGACCTGCTGGACGGCATCAGCCGTAAGGGCAATATCGCGACCACTGAAACGCTGCTGATTCGCGGCAAATCCCGCACCATTCGCCGCATCAAATCTATCCATTATCTGGACCGCAAGGACGCCAACGTACAGCTGCACATTCTGTAACGCGGTCATTTGTCCGATTGAGCTTTCCAGCCCGAACGGGCTGGAAATGCCATGCCAGTCTCTGCAAGATAGCGATAAAGTTAATTATTAGTTAAATAAGAGTTAATTCAGGAGCGTTCTATGGCAGATTGGGTCAGCGGTAAAGTTACCCGGGTCCAGCACTGGACCGATGCACTGTTTAGCCTCACCGTTCACGCTGACGTGACGCCGTTTACCGCCGGGCAGTTCACCAAGCTGGGGCTGGAAATCGACGACGAGCGCGTTCAGCGCGCCTATTCCTACGTTAACGCCCCCAACAGCAACGAGCTGGAGTTTTACCTGGTGACGGTGCCAGACGGCAAACTCAGCCCCCGCCTGCATGCCATGCAGCCCGGCGACGAGGTGATGGTAGTGCGCGATGCCAGCGGCTTCTTTGTGCTGGACGAAGTCCCCGACTGCCAGACGCTGTGGATGCTCGCGACCGGCACCGCCATTGGCCCTTATCTGTCGATTCTGCAACAGGGTGAAGGACTGGAACGCTTTGAAAATATTGTGCTGGTGCACGCTGCGCGTTACGCCTTTGACTTCAGCTACCTGCCGATGATGCTTGAGCTACAGGAACGTTATCAGGGCAAACTGCGTATCCAGACCGTCGCCAGCCGCGAGCAGGTGGCAGGCTCACTGCACGGGCGCGTACCGGCGCTTATTGCCAGCGGCGAACTGGAAAACGCGGTGGGATTAAGCATGAGCGCGCAAAACAGTCACGTGATGCTGTGCGGCAACCCGCAAATGGTGCGCGATACCACACAGCTTCTCAAAGACAACCGGGAGATGACCAAACATCTGCGCCGACGCCCCGGCCACATCACCGCCGAACATTACTGGTAAAGTTAACGGTACTTCACTTCCAGCGTCTCTTTACCATATTTGTTTTCGCCCTGGGTACCAACAAAGGCGCCCAGGTCGAGCAGCATCATGACCAGAATGATGGTGGGTAACAAATTGCCCACCGCCCAGTGCCAGATACCGGGCAACACACCGCCCCAGTTGCCCGCCAGCAGCATCCACGCCAGCACCACCAGCAGCGCCCAGGCGCCAGATTTCCCTCTGTCGTGCAACCGCTTGACGATAACCGCCGCCGTTGGCCACATCAGGCACACCAGAATAAACGCCGCCGTTTGCGTGCTAATCCAGTTGCTGCCCGCAAAGGTAAATAACAGCGCCATCGCACACAGCCACAGCCCTATCCAAATCCAAAAATCGCGGCGCCCCAGACGCCCCTTAACAGAAAACAGCCACTGCTGTATGGTCATGAGGTTATCCTTATCATTTTCGTGGACGTAGTGTACCCCGACTGGTGCTGGTTTTGACAAGCCAGGCCGATGCCGTTTTAATCGCAGACGTAAGACGCAATGAGAAAATAACAATGAAAGTCTGGATCTTTACCCTTTTCATCACAGCCTTTTTCATCACAACAGGCCAGGCGGCCGCTGCCAGCACGCAGAAAACGCCGGTCGCACCTTATCTGCTGCCGGGCGCTCCCGCGTTTGATGTCACCATTAGCCAGTTTCGTGAGAAGTTTAATCAGGACAACCCAAAGCTGGCACTCAACGAATTCCGCGCCGTCGGGATGCCCGGTGCGAAAGCCAATCTCACCCGCGCCGCCACCAAAATCAATGAAAACCTGTATGCCTCTACGGCGCTGGAGCGCGGCACGCTAAAAATTAAAAGCATTCAGATAACCTGGCTACCTATTCAGGGACCAGGGCAGAAGGCCGCCCAGGAGAAAGCGCGTAGTTACATGGCGGCCCTGCTGCGCGCCTTTACGCCGGGGCTGTCGGTGGCGCAAAGCCAGGAGCACCTGAACAAGCTACTCAGCACCGGCAACAAGCTCGGCTATCACACCCAGAGCGAAGGCGCCGTGCGCTATGTTGTGGCAGATAACGGCGAAAAGGGGCTAACCCTCGCCGTTGAACCGATTAAGCTCGCGCTTTCCGAGACGCTTAAAAACAATCAATGATAAAAAGCAAAGCCTTTCAGACGCATAATCTCTATACTGTTTCTCAGCTCGTGCTGCCGTATGGCAGCGCCATTTTTATATCTTTTCTGCGTGGAGAATTAAAATGCGACATCCTTTAGTGATGGGTAACTGGAAACTCAACGGCAGCCGCCACATGGTTAACGAACTGATTGCTGGCCTTCGCAAAGAACTGGCCGGCGTTGACGGCTGTGGCGTGGCGATTGCACCGCCGGACGTTTACCTGGACCTGGCAAAACACGTTGCGGGCGGTAGCCACATTGAGCTTGGCGCTCAGAACATTGACGTGAACCTGTCTGGCGCGTTTACCGGCGAAACCTCCGCAGAAATGCTTAAAGATATCGGCGCGAAATACATCATCATCGGCCACTCCGAGCGTCGCACTTACCACAAAGAGTCTGACGAGCTCATCGCGAAGAAATTCGCCATCCTGAAAGAGCAGGGCCTGGTTCCGGTGCTGTGCATCGGTGAAACCGAAGCAGAAAACGAAGCTGGCAAAACCGAAGAGGTATGCGCACGTCAGATTGACGCAGTACTGAAAACCCAGGGCGCAGCGGCGTTCGAAGGCGCGGTGATTGCTTACGAGCCAGTCTGGGCTATCGGCACCGGCAAATCAGCCACCCCGGCACAGGCGCAGGCGGTTCATAAATTCATCCGCGATCACATCGCGAAAGTGGACGCAAAAGTGGCAGAGCAGGTCATCATCCAGTACGGCGGCTCTGTTAACGCAGGCAACGCGGCAGAACTGTTCGGTCAGCCGGATATCGACGGCGCACTGGTTGGCGGTGCCTCCCTGAAAGCAGATGCCTTCGCAACCATCATTAAAGCGGCGGCTGCAGCGAAAAAAGCGTAACGACGTATCGTTAACGTAAAAAAGCCCCGCGACGCGGGGCTTTTTTGTGCCGGTTATTTACCATCGGGTGACTACAGCTTACCGAGCAGGCTAAACCAGCCGTAATTGAGCGGCAGCAGCAGCAAAAACGTTACCAGCGCCAACACCAGGCACAGCTTAATGCCGTGGCGCGCCGGAACGCGGCCCAGCGCCATCGCCACCACAATCGGCGAGGCCTGATAAGGCAGCAGCGGCGTAGAGTAGCCCAGCACCTGAATCATAATCACCGACAGCAGCGGGAAGCCGCTGGCCTCAGAAAAGCTCTCGGCAAATGTGGTATACAGCGCCGGGACGCCGTTGGCCGTCATAATAAAATTGAGCGCAGAGGTAATGCCGGTCAGCGCCACAAAGCTGGTAAATGGCCGCTCTGGGTCCAGCGGCATGACGGACATCAGCCACTCGCCTACCGCGTTGCCAAGCCCGCTCTGGGTGACCGCAGCCGCGAGACCAAGAATACCGGCGACATAAAAACAGGTGCGCACGTTAACACCGCTGGCAAATTCCTCGCCATTGATAAACCCCACGCGCGGCAGTAGCGTCACGCACGCCGCCGCCAGCCCAACCCAGGCAGGTCCCACACCGTGCCAGCTCTCCGTAACCCACAGCCCCAGCACGACGGCCAGAAGCCAGCTCAGGCGCTTCTCATCCCCGCTCATCGGCGCAGACGGTTCCAGACTGCGCGGCGGTTTCGGGTAACCTGGAAACAGCCAGCTAATCAAGCCAATCAGCACCAGGCCTTTAAGGATGCCCAGCACCGGTGCGTGCAGCAGCAGGTAAGGCAGATAATTCAGATGGATGCCCCACGAACTTTCGGTGGCACCACTCATCACCAGATTCGGCACATTGGCAGGCAGAATGGTGGCAGAAAGCTGGAAGGTGCCAAAACCCACCGCCAGCGCCAGACCAAACCAGGCGCGTGTGCCCTCTTCAATCCCGGCGCGTCTGGCCATAGCACCCACAACCGGCATCAGCAGCGCAATGCGCCCCATGTTTGACGGCATGACAAACGCCAGCGCGTAGCTCAGTAGCACAATGCTTGCCACCATCAGCGGCCAGCTGTCGGTAAGCCGCGCCGACAGCGCTCTTGCTGCCCGGTCCGCCAGCCCGGTTTTACGTATCGCAACACCCAGCACAAAACCGCTGAATACCAGCCAGAACGCGGAGGAGGCAAAGCCGCTGAACAACGTCTGCGGTGGCACCACTTTCCCGGCCATGGCTACCGCGAAAAACAGCAGTGCGGTGAGATATTCCGGCAGCGCCGACGTGGCCCACAGCACGATGGTCACGAGAATGAGCAACGTGGGCCAGAACAAAGGATGGTTCAGCAATTCGGACATGCCTGTCTCCAGGGAGCATTTTTATTATCAATGGGCGCGAATATTATCAAAGCGACCTGAAAACCTACGGATTTTTACGTGTGATGTTCGCTGGCAGTACCGCTGTGTATGAAAAGAGTGGACGCCGCACTAAGGCGACACGCCTGTATGGAATGGCGCTAACGCAGAATGGATGCACAAACCGCAAACACACCATCCGCAAAGCCTGCTAACTACTTACACTGCCAATATTCACGGCCAGAATAATACCATCGCCGACAGAATCCTCACACCGCAACCGTACAGACACCACTGGCATGTAGCGCCTTGGGGAAGCACAAAACCCTCAGCCACCCGCACGGTGCCCGCTAGCGGCCAGCCAGCAGCGCGCAGTCGTGATCCTGTAATTCTTCTGCCGAGGCGAGATTCAACTGGAGCAGATTACGCTCGGTAGCCAGCAGGATAAAACCGCCGTCGGGTAGCTGGGCCAGCGCCAGCGCGAAGCGGCCCATGTGTTCTCTGGCACCAGGCACGTCGTCTGCAAGCATCATAAACGGACTGCGGCGCGCCAGTTCTGCGGCACTAACACGGCGCATCAGGTATTCATGATTATTGAAGCCACCCGCAAGCGGCTGCCAGCTGCTGCCAGGGCTAACGGCGCTGCGGTTGAGCATGTCGCGCACGTCCGGGCGCAGGCAGGAAATATGGATATGCAGATGGTTTTGCGTGCGACCGAGGCGGGAGTTGATGGTTAGCGAAATCGCAGCGTCCGGCACCGGCGCGCCGCGGCGTTCACTCATCAGCCCCCGCGCCTGCCAGGCCAGCCAGAAGTAGTTGGGCGTATCAGCACTGAGCAGCAGCGGACTCTCCACGCCGTTGATGCGAAACGTCGGCATCAGGAGGTACTGCAACGGGCCATTGCGGTCTTTTAACAGCACAACGCCGGAGGCGAGGTCAACACGTGCGCACGGCGCAGGATTGTCATGCAGTTGCTCGTTAGGCACGCACTGCTCCAGCGCGATATGGCGCAGCGCGTTGGGATGGTTGTCCGTGAGTAGCCACCAGGCGGCAAACACAGCGACCAGCGCCAGCCCCGCCGCGATAATGACATACCTGCGTACTGCTGCTTTCATTGCCTCTCCTTCTTCACTAAGAAGCAAGCGTAGCGTAAAAGCGTGACAAAAAGAAAACGGCGCCACAGGGATAACGCTGGTCACTTAAGGTTTCATGAGTATTCGGTTCACCTGAAGGCATCATCTGCGGTGAACGGGCAAAGCGGGCTACCAGCAGCACTATGCAATCGTCGGCGGCCCCACAACGAAATCGCCGCACGTTGGGCAGTGTGCTCACCTCCCGGCCCTTATCCAGCAGCCGGCTCGACTCGTGATGTCTCGCCCTTCGGGCCAACGCTAAAGCGTTGTTCAACACTGCTCCTGACAATGTTGTTCTGTCTCGCTTCACCTCAGCCCGCCATCCCCGGCGGTCTGACCTTGTCTGTTGGCTACGGTTTGCCGATTTCAGCGGTGGGCCAGTAACCCCACGCGGTATGCCTGTGCGCGTTAAAAACGAATGAGTGCGCTGCCCATCTACAAAAAGCAAAAAAGGCCCGATGACTCGGGCCTCAGAAGAAGGGAATTTTCAAGCATAAACATGAAGTTACATTTATGAAAATGCTTAAACGACTGGCATTTTTCCTCGGGGCTGCTTTGTTTAACGCTGGCTAATCTGGTCAAACACGCCGCCGCTGGCGAAATGCTCTTTTTGCGCCTGCGCCCAGCTACCGGCAACCTGATCAACCGTGTAGAGTTTCAGCTTCGGGAATTCACCTTCGTATTTTGCCGCCACCTGCTTATCACGCGGGCGATAATAGTTCTTCGCCGCAATCTCCTGGCCCTCTGGCGAATACAGGTATTTCAGGTAGGCATTGGCCACGTCGCGCGTGCCTTTTTTATCGACGACCTTATCCACCACCGACACCGACGGCTCGGCCAGGATAGATTCGCTCGGGGTGACGATTTCAAACTTATCTACGCCCAGCTGTTTGGTCGCCAGCAGCGCCTCATTTTCCCAGGCAATCAGCACATCGCCAATACCGCGCTCAACAAAAGTGTTGGTCGCACCGCGCGCACCGGAATCCAGCACTTCAACGTTTTTATACAGCGCTTTCACAAACTCCTGCGCTTTGGCCTTATCGTTATTGTTGTGGTGCAGCGCGTAGCCCCAGGCTGCAAGGTAGTTCCAGCGCGCACCGCCGGAGCTTTTCGGGTTCGGCGTGATAATGGACACGCCCGGTTTCACCAGGTCGTTCCAGTCATGAATCTGTTTCGGGTTGCCTTTGCGCACCAGGAAGACGATGGTCGAGGTATAAGGCGCGGAGTTATCAGGCAGGCGCTTGATCCAGTCTTTATCAATGCGTCCGCGCTGAGCGATAGCGTCAACGTCCCAGGCCAGCGCCAGCGTCACCACATCAGCCTCAATACCGTTAATGACCGAGGTCGCCTGCTTGCCAGAGCCGCCGTGAGACTGGCGAATCACCACGTTATCGCCGGTTTGCTGCTTCCAGTGCGCGCTGAAGGCCTTGTTATAGGCTTCATATAACTCACGCGTCGGATCGTAAGACACGTTCAGCAGTTGAATATCTTTTGCCAGTGTCCCGGCAGACGCCAGTAACAACGTTAACCCCAGTCCCCATTTGTTCATCGCGCACTCTCTTAGTCGTTGATTTTTGATAACGACAGCCTGTCAGAAAGCATGCAAAGAATTAAAGAATAAAAAAAGATTGGCTATAACTTTGGGGAATAAAAAAAGGAGCCAGATGGCTCCCTTTCGCAGCGAAACGGCGCTTAGTACAGCTTTTTAGCGCATTCCAGCCAGTCGCCCTTAAACGGACGCTTCATGTTCTCAATGGCATCGATGATGTCGTGGTGCACCAGTTTTTCGTTCTGAATACCGACGCAGCGACCGCCATAACCCTGAAGCAGCAGTTCGATGGAGTAGGCGCCCATGCGGGATGCCAGAATACGGTCGTAAGGCACCGGCGAACCGCCGCGCTGGATATGGCCCAGAACCGTCGCACGCGTTTCACGCTTGGTTTCGTTCTCGATATAGCGCGCCAGCTCTTCCACATCACAGATGTGCTCGGTAATAGCCACAATGGCGTGCTTTTTACCTTTCGCGATGCCCGCTTTGATTTCGTTAACCAGTTCGTCGCGCTTGAATTCCACTTCCGGCAACACGATAAACTCACAGCCGCCGGCGATAGCGGCGGCCATCGTCAGGTCGCCACAGTAGCGGCCCATCACTTCAACGATAGAAATACGCTGGTGAGAGGTAGAGGTATCGCGCAGGCGGTCAATTGCTTCAACTACCGTGTCCAGCGCAGTAAAGAAACCGATAGTGTAGTCAGTACCGGCAACGTCGTTGTCAATCGTGCCCGGCAGACCGATGCACGGAAAGCCCATTTCAGTCAGGCGCTTAGCACCCATGTAGGAGCCGTCACCGCCAATAACGACCAGCGCATCGAGACCGCGTTTTTTCATGTTCTCGATAGCCACTGCACGTACGTGATCTTCGCGGAATTCGGGGAAACGTGCAGAACCCAGGAAGGTGCCACCACGGTTGATCATGTCGGACACGCTGTAGCGGTCCAGGTTGATCATGCGGTCTTCATAGAGGCCCAGGTAACCATCATAGATACCAAAAACTTCCAGCCCCTCGGTCAGCGCAGCACGTACCACGCCGCGGATTGCTGCGTTCATGCCCGGCGCATCACCGCCACTCGTCAACACACCGATTTTCTTAATCATGACTACCTCTGAACTTAGAATGCAAATTTAATCCCGATGCCGGAAATCGCCACGGATAACTGCAAAAGATGACTATTAAGCGTTGCTATGAATAGTATCTCAATCGCTTCCAGCTGAATTGATTCAGGTCAGGCCAAGTGGTGGTAATTTATACTAAAAAAACCCGCCACGCTCACCTTTTTAGTACCCACCATCCGGCAATTTTTTTGCCGTATGAGATGGCACAACCGAACAGGGATCCTGATGAATAATCACATCCGAACCCGGAAACCGTTGCCGTATTGCCTGCTCTACCGCATCGGCAATCGCGTGCGCCTGCACGAGCGGCAGCTGGTCATCCATTTCCAGGTGAAGCTGAATAAAACGAGTCGGCCCTGACTGACGCGTTCTGAAGTCGTGCGCGCCGCGCACGCCAGGCCAGGATGTCGCGATATCGACAATCGCGGTTTGTTCTTCATCCGGCAGCGCACGGTCAAGTAGAGACTGTACAGCGTCAAAGCCCATGCGCAGGGCGCTATACAAAATATAGATGCCAATCCCAAGAGCAAACAGAGAATCTGCCCGCTGCCAGCCAAAACTGGCCAGTACCAGCGCCACGAGGATGGCGCCGTTCATCATAACATCGGACTGATAATGCAGCATATCGGCACGCACGGCCTGGCTGCGGGTTTTACGCACCACCCAGCGCTGGAACGTCACCAACGCCAGCGTGCTGGCAAGCGCCACCACGGTCACGATAATCCCCACGCCCGGTTGATTGAGTGGCTCTGGCCTCACCAGATGCTGAATACCAGTCAGCAGCAGAAATAACGCCGACCCCGAGATAAACATGCTCTGCGCCAGTGCCGACAGCGATTCGGCTTTGCCGTGACCGAATGTGTGTTCTTCATCTGCGGGCTGTAGCGAATAACGTACAACCAATAAATTGGTTAACGACGCGCCAATATCCACCAGTGAATCAACCAGCGATGCCAGAATGGTGACCGAACCGGTATGCCACCAGGCAAAAATTTTAATCAGCAATAGCGACGAGGCCATTACCGTTGCCGCAACCGCCGCCCGGCTAACCAGACGCCCGTATTGTTGGTCCATAAACACTCCCCTTTTGCTGCGGCTAGTATAGTCGAGACCACTGTGCAGCAGAACGCAGAATTAACTACTGTTGACCGGGGGTTGAATCAAAGAAAGCGCTGGGTTTTCAGGCTATTCTGCGCCGCTTTGCGACAAATTACGGACAAAAAAAAACCCCGCTGGTTAGCGGGGAAGACAGGGATGGTGTCTATGGCAAGGAAAAACAGGGTTGCTACTGGTTACTGCGGTTACTGATTACTACGATTACTGCTACTAATCTGTAATACTGAGTTTTTTTGCAAATCAGCAATTTCACGAAGCTGATTCATACGCAGGCGGTGTTTGTCATTTAAAACCGCTCGCTGCTCGGGTGTTAATAGCTGGAACATCTGGTTGCGCACTTTCGCCATTTCAACCTGGCGGGCAACCTGTTCCTGTGCCATTTTTTCTGCCTGAGTACGCACAGCTTTTTCGTCAAACTTTTCTGACGTTACAAGCCGATGCATGGTCTCTAATTCGCTAACATTAACAGGTGACTGATTGTGTCTGGCTAATTGCATCAGGTCGCGCATTTGCTGGCGCTGTTGCTCAGTCAGGCTAATGCCGTCAAACATATGTTGCTGAACACTGTTGCGCTGCGTTGCCCCGTCAGGCTGATACCACTTGTCACCCGCGAGGGCTTCAGCAGCCTGGCCTGGTAACGCAATCAGCATCAGGGTTGAGGCCATGACGGCAGCGGAAACATTGCGCATCACTCACTCCCAGAAATCTTGTGCTGCGATTCAACGAGGAGCAGTGTACGATTCCCGCTGCAAACAAGCGTCAGGGGGTGTAAAACAACGTAAAGTCATGGATTAGCCGTCCTGGATGACGTAATTTCTGCCTCGGAGGTATTAAAAAATGAATAAAATCCTGTTAGTCGATGATGACCGAGAGCTCACTTCCCTGTTAAAGGAGTTGCTCGACATGGAAGGGTTCAATGTTCTTGTCGCCCATGATGGCGAGCAGGCGCTAGACCTCCTGGATGACACCGTCGATTTGCTTTTGCTTGACGTGATGATGCCGAAGAAAAACGGCATTGATACGTTAAAAGAGCTGCGCCAGACGCATCAAACCCCTGTCATTATGCTGACCGCGCGTGGCAGCGAACTTGACCGCGTACTGGGCCTTGAGCTGGGTGCTGACGACTATCTGCCGAAGCCGTTTAACGACCGGGAGCTGGTTGCCCGTATCCGCGCTATTCTGCGTCGCTCTCACTGGAGCGAACAGCAGCAGACCAGTGATAACGGCTCTCCAACGCTGGAAGTCGATGCGCTGAGCCTCAACCCTGGCCGCCAGGAAGCCAGCTTTGACGGTAAAACACTGGAGTTGACCGGTACCGAGTTCACGCTTCTCTACTTGCTGGCGCAGCATCTTGGTCAGGTGGTCTCACGTGAACATCTCAGCCAGGAAGTGCTGGGTAAACGCCTCACGCCGTTTGACCGCGCCATTGATATGCATATTTCTAACCTGCGTCGCAAACTCCCTGAGCGCAAGGACGGACACCCCTGGTTTAAAACCCTCAGAGGACGCGGCTATCTGATGGTATCAGCTTCATGATAGGAAGCCTGACCGCCCGCATTTTTGCCATTTTCTGGCTGACGCTGGCACTGGTATTAATGCTGGTTTTGATGCTGCCCAAGCTCGACTCTCGCCAGATGACGGAACTTCTGGAGAGCGAGCAGCGTCAGGGCACCATGATTGAGCAACACGTTGAGGCGGAGCTTGCCAACGATCCGCCTAACGACCTGATGTGGTGGCGCAGGCTGTTTCGCGCTATCGACAAATGGGCACCGCCCGGGCAGCGCCTGCTGCTGGTGACCAGCGAGGGGCGTGTTATTGGCGCCCAGCGCAACGAAATGCAGATAATCCGCAACTTTATCGGCCAGTCCGATAACGCCGACCATCCTCAGAAGAAAAAATATGGCCGCCAGGAGCTGATTGGCCCTTTTTCCGTGCATGATGGCGAAGATAACTACCAGCTTTACCTGATTAGACCGGCCAGCAACTCACAGTCCGACTTCATCAACCTGCTGTTTGACCGCCCGCTTTTGCTGCTCATAGTGACAATGCTGGTCAGTTCACCGCTGCTGCTGTGGCTGGCGTGGAGCCTGGCAAAACCAGCGCGTAAGCTGAAAAATGCCGCTGATGAAGTGGCCCAGGGCAACCTGCGCCAGCACCCGGAACTGGAATCTGGCCCTCAGGAGTTTCATGCCGCAGGCTCCAGCTTTAACCAGATGGTTTCTGCACTTGAGCGCATGATGACCGGCCAACAGCGCCTGCTTTCAGATATCTCACACGAACTACGCACACCGTTAACGCGCTTACAGCTTGGCACCGCCCTGCTGCGCCGTCGTAGCGGTGAAAGCAAAGAGCTGGAGCGTATTGAGACCGAAGCACTGCGCCTGGATAGTATGATTAACGACCTGCTGGTCATGTCACGCACGCAGCAGAAAAACGCGCTGGTCAGCGAAACACTCAAGGCAAATCAGCTTTGGGGAGAAATGCTGGACAACGCCGCCTTTGAGGCCGAGCAGAAGGGCAAATCGCTGGAGATTACCTATCCGCCAGGTCCGTGGCTGCTGTACGGCAACCCCAACGCGCTGGAAAGTGCGCTGGAAAACATTGTCCGCAATGCGCTTCGCTACTCACACACCAAAATCGCCGTTAACTTCTCCGTGGATAACCAGGGGATTACCGTCACGGTCGATGATGATGGTCCTGGCGTTAGCGCGGAAGATCGCGAACAAATCTTCCGCCCGTTCTTTCGCACCGATGAAGCTCGCGATCGTGAGTCAGGCGGCACCGGTCTTGGCCTCGCCATAGTCGATACGGCCGTTCAGCAACATCGCGGTTGGGTGAAGGCCGACGACAGCCCGCTGGGCGGCCTGCGCCTGACGCTCTGGCTACCGCTATACCACCGTCCATAATGTCTTGCCCTTCTCCCTGCGGTGGGGAGAAGGGATGTCCGTGCTGAGCAAATCTGCTATTCTGCGCCCCGTCCAGAAGGGGAAGCCAATGCTGAATATCGTGCTGTTCGAACCAGAAATCCCACCTAATACCGGCAATATCATTCGCCTGTGCGCTAATACCGGTTTTCGCCTGCACATCATCGAGCCGATGGGCTTTACCTGGGACGATAAGCGCCTGCGCCGCGCCGGGCTGGATTATCACGAATTCACTCGTGTTGCTCGTCATCACGATTTTGCGGCCTTTGTCGCCACACAGCAGCCCGAACG
The DNA here is from genome assembly GCA_010092695.1 of Enterobacteriaceae bacterium 4M9. Lineage (GTDB taxonomy): Bacteria > Pseudomonadota > Gammaproteobacteria > Enterobacterales > Enterobacteriaceae > Tenebrionibacter. The sequence goes on from JAADJJ010000001.1 coordinate 146,647, forward strand.
GCTGTTTGCGCTCACCACCAAAGGCACACCTGCGCACAGCGCGGTGAGCTATCGTGAGGGCGATTATTTACTTTTTGGCCCGGAAACCCGCGGCCTGCCCGCCAGCATCCTCGATGCCATGCCGGCACAGCAGAAAATCCGCATACCGATGGTGCCAGACAGCCGCAGCATGAATCTGTCTAACGCGGTATCGGTTGTGGTGTATGAGGCCTGGCGCCAGCTGGGATATGCTGGCGCGCTGGAGCGCTGAACTCAATTGATGCGTTGATCCACACGCAAACTCCATGCATAAACAAACAGGGCGATGGTTTCAAACCATCGCCCTGAAAGTGTGAAGCATAAAACTGGAAGGCGAACGCGTTAGCACAGCGCCTACAGCATCTGACCTGCGACCTTATTAAATCCCATCGCCGTATTCAAAGCCCTGCATGCCGTTAAAGTGCTGGTCCATATCCATTGCCGGTTTATCACTTTCCGGCCTGCCGACAATGCGTGCGGGCACACCAGCGGCGGTGGTGTGCGGCGGCACCGGTTGCAGCACCACAGAGCCTGCGCCAATTTTGGCACCGCGCCCCACTTCAATATTGCCGAGAATTTTAGCACCAGCGCCAATCATGACACCTTCACGAATCTTAGGATGACGGTCGCCGCTGGTTTTACCGGTACCACCGAGCGTGACAGACTGGAGAATGGACACGTCGTCTTCAATCACCGCGGTCTCTCCTACCACAATACCGGTTGCGTGATCGAGCATAATCCCACGGCCAATCTTTGCCGCCGGGTGGATATCGACCTGGAAAGAGACCGACACCTGGTTTTGCAGGAAAATTGCCAGCGCGCGCCGTCCCTGGTTCCACAGCCAGTGGCCGATACGATAAGACTGCAGCGCATGGAAGCCTTTAAGGTACAGCAGCGGCGTGGAATATTTGTCTACCGCCGGATCGCGCGTGCGCACCGCCTGGATATCGTAGGCCGCAGACGCAATCATCTGCGGATCGGCCGCATATGCCTCCTCCACCATTTCACGGATGGCAATGGCGGGCATAATGGGTGACGCAAGTTTGTTGGCGAGCATGTAGCTCAGCGCGCTGCCAAGGCTCTCATGCTTGAGTAGCGTTGCGTGATAAAAACTGGCCAGCATGGGTTCGCAATCTGCCAGCGCCCGGGCTTCGGCTTTAATGTTATTCCAGACCAGTTCGACTTCTTCACACAACATTGCATTCCTCCAGAAAATAGCGAGCCCGGCAATCTGTAAGCAAATTGCCGGGCCGCTGCGGTGATGATTGTTTATTCCGTCAGTGGCTTTCGTCTTTGCGCGTACGTCCTAACAGAGTTAATGCTGCCTCGCGCGCATTTTTTCCGCAATACAATACCTGATAAATTTCCTCAGTTATTGGCATTTCTACACAAAAACGTGCGGCAAGTTCGCGCACCTCTTTGGTATTGCGATAGCCCTCAACCACCTGACCAATCTTTTCCTGGGCGCTGATGACATCCAGCCCTTGTCCCAACATCATGCCAAAGCGGCGGTTACGAGACTGGTTATCGGTGCAGGTCAGCACCAAATCACCCAGCCCCGCCATGCCCATGAAGGTGGCAGGGTCAGCCCCAAGCGCACTGCCAAGCCGCGTCATTTCTGCAAGACCACGGGTTATCAGCGCTGTACGAGCGTTGGCGCCAAAGCCAATGCCATCCGACATGCCCGCACCAATAGCGATAACGTTTTTCACGGCGCCACCCAGCTGCACGCCTGTGAAGTCGTGGTTACGATACACGCGGAAGCTTTTGCCACAGTGCAATAACTGCTGCAAATCCTGGGCAAAGGCATCGTCAGTGGCCGCAACCGCAATTGCGGTCGGCATACCCGCCGCCAGCTCTTTAGCGAACGTCGGCCCGGAAATCACTGCCAGCGGGATGCTTTCACCCAGCACTTCACGCGCCACATCCTGCAAAAGACGCCCTGTTTCTGCCTCAAGGCCTTTTGTCGCCCAGACAAGGCGTGCATCCGGGCGCATCAGCGGCTTAATCTGGCTCAGCACCTCACCAAATACATGGCTTGGCACCACAACCAGAATATCGCGGCTCACACTCAGCGCGTCGGCGAGCGAGCTTTCAAGGTGCAGTGTGTCAGGGAAAGGTACGTCGGGAAGGAAGGCGGCGTTACATCTGTCGTGCTGTAGCAAAGCAATGTGCTTCGGGTCATGCCCCCAAAGAACAACTTCGTGACCATTTCTTGCCAGAGTGATGGCAAGAGCGGTGCCGTAAGAGCCGGCACCGATCACTGTCATTGACGCATTAATGGCGTTCATCAGGCATCCTGATGCGGCTGCTCACCTTCAGCGCCAGCCTGCTGCTGTAAATAATTCATAAACAGCGCATCAAAGTTTACCGGCGCGAGGTTCAGCTGCGGGAAAGTACCGCGTGAGACCAGGCTCGTAATACATTCGCGAGCGTACGGGAACAGAATGTTCGGGCAGTATGCACCCAGGCAATGTGCCAGCTGCGGGCCTTCAATACCACCGATGCTGAAGATACCCGCCTGCTGCGCTTCGCACAGGAATGCGGTCTCGTCATTCAGGCTCGCCGTTACGGTTACGCGCAACACCACTTCATAAACACCGTCTGCCAGCTGGCTTGACGCCGTATCCAGGTCCAGCTTCACTTCCGGCTGCCATTCTTTCTGGAAAACCTGCGGTGCGTTCGGCGCTTCAAAAGAAACGTCTTTGGTATAAACGCGCTGGATCTGGAAAGCCATTTCGGTGTTGTTTTGTTCAGACATTAAAGAAACCCTCAAAAAGTGATGTTTTAAATTCCATTCAACAACGGGTCCGGCGGTGTTATCTGCCCCCGCACTCCCGGTTATTCATTGACTGCCATCTGTAGCGTGTTTGCCCACAAAGCAGTGGGCACGTCCGCATCAGGCCAGCAGGGGGTCTAACCCACCCTTTGCATCCAGTGCATATAAATCGTCACAGCCACCAATATGCTGTGCATCGATAAAAATCTGTGGCACCGTCGTGCGACCGCTGCGCTTTATCATCTCTTCGCGCTTTGACGCATCGCCATCAATCGGCAGTTCTTCAAACGTCACGCCTTTGCTCTCAAGCAACGCCTTTGCACGGTGGCAATAAGGGCAGGTGACTTTGGTATAAATTTCGATATTGGCCATAGGTCGCTCCAGTGCGTTTATTTTCCGCGTACCAGCGGCAGGTTCTCGCCGCTCCAGCCAGCCACGCCTTCTTTCATCACGAAGACCTGCTCAAAACCGGCTTTATGCAGATGATTGCCTGACTCCTGCGCCGACATCCCATTAGCATCAACCACAATAATGGGTTTGTTTTTGTGCTTTTCCAACTCCCCAAAATTGCTGTTTTTGATATCAGCTGGCAGCACGTTCTGCGCGCCCGAAATGTGCCCTTTACGGAACTCATCGCGCTGACGCAAATCCACCACAATAGCGTCTTCTTTATTGATAAGGCGCGTGGCTTCGCCGCGGCTGATAACCTTCACTTTAGAGGTCATGCCTTTAAAAGTGGTGTAGATAACGGCCAACAGAAGTGCAACCCACGCGATACTCAGTATCGGATGGCGGCCAACGAATTGCATAATCTCTTGCATGGGGGGTAACAACTCCCGACAAATATAAAGATGAAAACCAGTGGAGAGTATACCTGCGCGCTGTGTCAATTACAGCCAGTGAACAACAGGGAATGCATTTTCTGCGTACTGTTACGAAAAAATATTGAAATCACGGCTGCAATCTCTGGATTCCAGGTGCTTCTTTGATCTCCTGAGGCTATCCATCAAAACTGAGTGTAGTAAAATTACGCAAAATTTTTATCTTTTATGCATGAGGTCATTTGCAATGTCGGTTTCTAAAAAACCCATGGTACTGGTGATTCTGGATGGCTATGGCTATCGCGAAGACCAGCAGGACAACGCTATTTCCAGCGCACGCACCCCGGTGATGGACGCGCTGTGGGGCCAACGCCCACACACGCTGGTTGACGCCTCCGGGCTGGAAGTGGGCCTGCCGGACCGCCAGATGGGTAACTCTGAAGTTGGCCACGTAAACCTGGGCGCAGGACGCATCGTCTATCAGGACCTGACGCGCCTGGATGTGGAAATCAAAGAAGGCACCTTTTTTGAGAATGCTGCCCTGACCGCAGCTGTAGACCATGCGACTGCCGCCGGTAAAGCGGTACACATTATGGGTCTGATGTCGCCAGGTGGCGTACACAGCCATGAAGATCATATCCTTGCAATGGTCGAAATGGCCGCCAAACGTGGCGCAGAAAAAATCTACCTGCACGCGTTCCTTGATGGCCGTGACACGCCGCCGCGCAGCGCCGAAGCCACGCTCAAGCGTTTTGAAGACAAATTCGCAAGCCTCGGCAAGGGCCGTGTCGCGTCAATCATCGGCCGCTATTTTGCGATGGACCGTGACAACCGCTGGGACCGCGTAGAACTGGCTTATGACCTGATGACGCAGGCCGTAGGCGAGTTCCAGGCTGACAGCGCCGTTGCAGGCCTGCAGGCTGCCTATGCGCGTGATGAAAATGACGAGTTCGTAAAACCGACTGTGATTCGTGGCGCTGGTGATGAAAGTGCCGCAATGGAAGATGGCGACGCGCTGATTTTCATGAACTTCCGTGCCGACCGCGCCCGCCAGATCACTCGCGCTTTTATCAACACCGACTTTGACGGCTTCAGCCGCAAAAAAATAGTGAAATTCTGCGATTTTGTCATGCTGACCGAATATGCCGCGGATATCAAAACCGCCTGTGCTTACCCGCCGAGCGCACTACTGAACACCTTTGGCGAGTGGATGGCAAAACAGGGCAAAAGTCAGCTGCGTATTTCTGAAACCGAAAAATACGCTCACGTTACGTTCTTCTTTAACGGTGGCGTGGAAGAGCCGTTTAACGGCGAAGACCGCATTCTGATTCAGTCTCCACAGGTAGCTACCTACGACCTGCAACCAGAAATGAGCTCAGAAGAGCTGACCAGTAAACTGGTTGCTGCTATCGGTAGCGGCAAATATGACGCCATCATCTGTAACTACCCGAACGGCGATATGGTCGGTCACACCGGTGTATTTGACGCTGCCGTGCAGGCCGTTGAAGCGCTTGACCGCTGCATCGACCAGGTTACTCACGCAGTAGAAGCCGCCGGGGGCCAACTGCTTATCACTGCCGACCACGGTAATGCCGAGCAGATGCGCGACCCTTCAACCGGCCAGGCGCACACGGCTCACACCAACCTGCCGGTGCCGCTTATCTACGTTGGCGCAAAAACCGTCAAAGCCGTCGGCGGTGGCAAGCTGTCGGACATCGCGCCGACGATGCTGAGCCTGATGGGCATGGAAATCCCGAAAGAGATGACTGGTAAGCCGCTGTTCATCGTGGAATAATCCTTCCCCATGAGGGGAAAGGCGATCGCTTTATTAACATGGGAGAGAACTCTCCGACCCATGATCTACGCCAGCGCACTCAGCGCTGGCGTTTTGCTATGCCCGTCAGTTACCCACGCGGATGACCGCACTCAGCTTAAAAACCTCCAGCAAGACATTGCCACGAAAGAACGCGCCGTGCGCCAGCAGCAGCAGCAGCGCGCCTCACTCCTTGAGCAGCTACAAGCCCAGGAAAAAGCAATTGCCACTGCCGCGCGTAAGCTGCGGGAAACGCAAAATACACTGGAACAGCTTAATCGCCAGATTAGTGAAATGAACGCCTCCGTGGCTCGCCTTGAAAAGCAGCGCGCAGCGCAGGAGCGTAACCTGGCAGCCCAGCTTGATGCCGCGTTTCGCCAGGGGCCGCATTCTGGCATTGAGCTACTGCTCAGCAATGAGCAGAGCCAGCGTGGCCAGCGATTACAGGCCTATTTCGGCTACCTGAACCAGGCGCGCCAGGAAACCATTGCGCAGCTACAGCAAACGCGTGCAGAAGTGACCGAACAACGCGCCGCGCTGGAAGAAAAACAGTCACAGCAGCAGACGCTGCTCTACAGCCAGCGCGCCCAGCAGGCAAAGCTTGAAGAAGCCCGCAACGAGCGCAAAAAAAACCCTGAGCAGCCTTGAGTCCTCCATCCAGAAAGGCCAGCAACAGCTCAGCGAGTTGCGCCGTAACGAATCCCGCCTGCGCGACAGCATCTCCCGTGCCGAAGCCGCAGCCAAAGCGCGCGCCGAGCGCGAGGCGAAAGAAGCCCAGCAGGTGCGCAACCGCCAGCAGGAAGCCACCCGCAAAGGGACCACCTATAAGCCAACACAAAGCGAACAATCACTGATAGCACGTACCGGCGGCCTCGGTGCACCCCGTGGTCAGGCCCGGTGGCCGGTCAGGGGGTCGCTGCTGCATCGCTACGGCGAACAGCTGCAAGGTGAGCTACGCTGGAAGGGCATCGTTATCGGTGCGTCTGAAGGTACCGAAGTGCGAGCTATTGCCGATGGGCGTGTGATTCTTGCCGACTGGCTACAGGGCTATGGTCTGGTGGTGGTTGTAGAACACGGCAAAGGCGATATGAGCCTATACGGCTATAATCAGAGCGCACTGGTTAACGTTGGCGCGCAAGTTCGCGCAGGTCAGCCCGTCGCACTGGTGGGCAGCAGTGGTGGTCAGGGCAGACCGTCACTTTATTTTGAAATCCGACGCCAGGGTCAGGCTGTAAATCCACTGCCGTGGTTAGGAAGATGAGTTTTGTTGCAATTTCAACGCGTTTTTTTTGCTCTGGCCGCCACGCTGGGGCTGGCGGCTGTTCCCGCGCATGCCGGTAAACTGGCGCTGGTAATTGATGATTTTGGCTACCGTCCGCAGCAGGAAAACCAGGTCATTGCCCTTCCTGCGCCGGTCTCCGTTGCCGTTTTGCCTAATGCACCTCATGCTAAAGAGATGGCAATAAAGGCTCACAATGCCGGTCATGAAGTCCTTATCCACTTGCCGATGGCGCCGCTCAGTAAACAACCGCTTGAGAAAGACACCTTACGCCCGGACATGAGCAGCACCGAAATTGAGCGCATCATCCGCGACGCCGTCAATAAAGTGCCGTATGCGGTGGGCCTGAATAATCATATGGGCAGCGCCATGACTTCCAGCCTGTTCGGCATGCAAAAAGTGATGCAGGCGCTGGAAAGTTACAACCTTTACTTTCTCGATAGCATGACAATTGGCAACAGCCAGGCCATGCGTGCAGCCTCTGGCACCGGCGTGAAGGTAATAAAGCGTAAGGTATTTCTTGACGACAACCAGAACGAGGCCGCTATTCGCCAACAGTTTACCCGCGCAGTAGAGCTGGCACGCCGCCATGGCTCAGCCATTGCCATTGGGCACCCACATCCTTCCACCGTTCGTGTACTGCAACAGATGATCCCGACACTCCCTGCGGATATCACTCTGGTACGCCCGGGTTCACTGCTGAACGAACCGCAGGTGGACAACTCCACGCCAGACACGCGTCCGGTTTCACCGCGCCCTCAGGAGCCATCGGCCCCACGTAACCCATTTCGTGGCGTGAAAGAGTGTCGGGTCAAACACTCGCCGGAACCGGTTAACGCAACCCGTTTCTTCACCGTTCTGCGTGACAGCATCAGCGAAAGTACGCTGGTGAAATACTACCAGCTGCAATGGCAGGGGTGGGACAACCCGCGCAGGTAAACCCCGTTATTTAAAAGACAGCAGTCTACGGGCGCGGGCCACTCCGCGCTCGTGCGCTTTTCTGGCACGCCAGGTGTACAGGCGCACAACCCACAGCAGCGCCTGATACCATAGCTTCACACTGCGCGCATTACACAACATCCGCGTATGGGTGCCACTGGCAATGATTTCTGAAATAAGTTGCTGCTTTGTTTGCTCACAGGGTTCCTTACGCACCGAACGACAAACGCGCAGCGCCTCGCGGGTAATCTGACTGCGAAATTCCGGATAAATGGTTATCTTGTGCGCGTAGTCCTGATTGAGCTTTTCCAGTAGCCGGGTAATACGAATGTAATGGCGCTGGTAGATAAGATGTTTCTCACCGCTGCGGGGCATGCGGCTAACGGACTGGTCATGAATGGAATAGCGATAAAGCGGCTGTTGGGTATAGCGCACGCGACGCGCGTTAAAGAGAATTTCCGTGGTCCATGGAATATCTTCATGATAGAGGCCAGGAATAAATCGCAGGTTCAGGCGGTTAATCAATTCACGGCGATAAATGCCCATCCACACAACGTGAGTCCAGCGGTACGAGGCCAGACCTTTACGTAACCACTGCGGGCCACTTAATACCTCTGTGGATGCCAGACGCCTGGCAGGAATACCGCAGCTGTAGCTTCCGGTGCGCACATTAAACCAGTCGGCGTTGCACTGTGCCACATCGAGATTATCGTCGGTGGCCATTGTTATCAGCACATCGTACATATCGGGATAAACGATATCGTCAGCATCAACAAACGCAATGTATTCACCACGAGCAATGTTCAGTGCACGATTGCGCGCCGCAGAGCAGCCCTGGTTTTGCTGATGAATGAGCGTGATATGCAGGTATTTATTGGCGTAATGGCGGGCAATATCAGGTGAATGGTCCGAAGAGCCATCATTAATAATGATAATTTCCAGATTTGAACAGGTTTGTGCAATCAGAGAATCCATACAGGCAGTAAATGCATCGCCCGCATTATAAAGCGGCACAATAACACTCAGCTTTATGCTATCCGTCATTCTTTTTATTTCCGGCCATCCATGTTTATTATTATTGTTATAAACATGTTTTCTTAAATGAATATTAAGGGAAAATCAAAATACGCTTAATGAATTGATAAGCAGAGCTTATTCCATGTGTCAATTAACGTTCATAATAAGCGAGATAAGCTAACCGATAAAAAGAGTGGACAGCAACGGGTAATTTGTCTTATTTATACAATGAGATATTTTACAAATTAACAATGAGTTTATAACAACAAAAAAGGAGCAGGCCGAAAAATCGACCTGCTAATATATTAATCCCAGGAAAGAATCACTTTCCCTGATTGCCCTGAACGCATCGCGTCAAAGCCTTTCTGGAATTCATCGACAGAAAAACGGTGGGTAATAATTGGAGAAAGATCGAGACCAGACTGAATCAGCGCCGCCATTTTATACCAGGTTTCAAACATCTCCCGGCCATAAATTCCCTTAATGAATAACCCTTTGAAGATAACGTTATTCCAGTCGATAGCCATCTCACCGGGCGGGATCCCAAGCATTGCAATACGGCCACCGTGATTCATCGTATCCAGCATGGTGCGAAACGCCGCAGGCGCACCGGACATCTCCAGCCCAACATCAAAGCCTTCAGTCATCCCTAACTCGGCCATCACGTCGGTTAAGCTCTGCTGGCTAACGTTGACCGCCCGCGTTACGCCCATATCACGCGCCAGCGCCAGGCGGTGTTCGTTTATATCGGTGATAACCACGTGACGTGCGCCCACGTGTTTTGCCACCGCCGCGGCCATAATGCCAATTGGCCCGGCACCGGACACCAGCACGTCCTCACCCACCAGATCAAACGACAGTGCGGTGTGTACCGCATTACCAAAGGGATCGAAAATAGCGGCCAGATCGTCTGAAATATTGTCAGGGATTTTAAAGGCGTTGAACGCAGGCAATACCAGGTACTCGGCAAAGCAGCCCGGACGGTTAACGCCTACCCCCACGGTGTTACGACACAAATGCGTACGCCCGGCGCGGCAGTTTCGACAATGCCCGCAGGTAATGTGGCCTTCACCAGAAACCCGGTCGCCAATGTTAAAGCCGCGCACTTCCTGGCCAATACCTACCACTTCACCGACGTATTCATGACCAACCACCATCGGCACTGGAATGGTCTTCTGCGACCAGTCGTCCCAGTTGTAGATATGCACATCAGTGCCGCAGATAGCCGTTTTACGAATCTTAATCAGCAAATCATTGTGGCCCACTTCCGGCACCGGGACATCGGTCATCCAGATGCCTTCTTCCGCTTTCAGTTTCGCTAATGCTTTCATCGCTTATCCTCAGGAAATCACGCCTGACTGCTTACCAATACGAATAAAGGCCGCGACCGCGCGTTCAATCTGCTCCGGCGTATGGGCCGCTGACATTTGTGTGCGAATACGCGCCTGGCCCTTAGGCACTACCGGATAGAAGAATCCGGTGACGTAAATCCCCTCTTTTTGCAGCTCGCGTGCGAAGGATTGCGCCACAACAGCGTCGCCCAGCATCACCGGAATAATGGCGTGATCGGCGCCTGCGAGCGTAAAGCCTGCGGCGGTCATTTTCTCGCGAAACAACCGCGCGTTGCGCCACAGGTTGTCGCGCAGTTCATCGCCAGACGCCAGCATCTCCAGCACCTTGATGGAAGCTGACACAATCGCCGGGGCCAGCGAGTTGGAGAACAGATACGGGCGCGAGCGCTGACGCAGCCATTCCACCACCTCTTTACGCGCTGCCGTGTAACCACCGGATGCCCCGCCCAGTGCCTTACCCAGCGTGCCGGTAATGATATCCACGCGTCCCATGACATCGCAGTACTCGTGCGTCCCACGTCCGTTAGCACCGACAAATCCCACCGCGTGAGAGTCATCGACCATCACCAGCGCGTTGTATTTATCTGCAAGGTCACATACGCCTTGCAGATTGGCGATAACACCATCCATCGAAAACACACCGTCGGTGGCTATCATGACGTGACGCGCGCCTGCTGCACGCGCCTCTTTCAGACAGGTTTCCAGCTCATTCATGTCGTTATTGGCGTAGCGATAACGTTTTGCCTTGCAAAGGCGCACACCGTCAATAATTGACGCATGGTTCAGCGCATCGGAGATGATGGCATCCTCAGCGCCCAGCAGTGTCTCAAACAGGCCGCCGTTGGCGTCAAAGCAAGAGGAGTACAAAATGGCATCTTCCATCCCGAGAAATGTCGCCAGCTGCTGCTCCAGCGCTTTATGGCTGTCCTGAGTGCCGCAAATAAAACGCACGGATGCCATCCCAAAACCGTGGTTGTCCATGCCCTGCTTCGCGGCCTCAATCAGTGCCGGGTGGTTTGCCAGACCGAGATAGTTATTGGCGCAAAAATTAATCACGTGGCTGCCGTCAGCGACCGTGATATCTGCCTGCTGCGCAGAGGTGATGATGCGTTCTTCCTTAAACAGCCCCTCTGCCCGCGCCGTATCCAGACTGGCTGTTAACTGCTGATAAAAATCTTCCCGCATTTCATTTCTCCAGGCATAGCAAGTTTCAGATACTTTACCTAAAGGTCAATCCACTAACGAGATGACGCTTCAGGGAATTTATATTTTGCAGCACAAATCACGAACATTCAGACAAAGCTGTCGTCATTGCGTCGCTGGCGGATGCCGGTAACGGTGATGTGATGGTATGATATTAGTCATTAGTGCCCGGAAAGCCCTCCGGGCCCCATGTTTACAAGGTTAACGCTTATGATCATCGTCACCGGCGGCGCCGGCTTTATCGGTAGCAACATTGTGAAGGCGCTGAATGAACTCGGCCGCAAAGACATTCTGGTCGTCGACAATCTTAAAGATGGCACCAAATTCGTTAATCTGGTCGACCTCGACATTGCCGACTACATGGATAAAGAAGACTTTATCATGCAGATAATGGCGGGTGACGACTTTGGCGACATTGAGGCGGTGTTCCATGAAGGTGCCTGCTCGTCCACGACCGAGTGGGACGGCAAGTACATGATGGACAACAACTATCAGTACTCCAAAGAACTGCTGCATTTCTGCCTTGAGCGCGAAATTCCGTTCCTGTATGCCTCATCAGCCGCTACCTACGGCGGGCGTTCCAGCGACTTTATCGAGTCACGCGAATACGAACAGCCGCTCAACGTGTACGGTTATTCCAAGTTTCTTTTCGATCAGTACGTGCGCGAGATCCTGCCTGAAGCCGACTCCCAGGTTGTCGGCTTTCGCTATTTCAACGTCTATGGGCCGCGTGAGGGTCACAAAGGCAGCATGGCAAGCGTTGCCTTCCACCTGAATACCCAGCTTAACAACGGTGAAAGCCCGAAGCTTTTCGAAGGTAGCGACGGTTTTAAGCGTGACTTTATCTACGTCGGTGACGTTGCGGCCGTCAATCTGTGGTTCTGGCAAAACGGTGTCTCTGGCATCTTTAACTGCGGTACTGGCCGCGCAGAATCCTTCCAGGCCGTAGCCGATGCCGCTCTGGCTTATCATAAAAAAGGCAGCCTCGAATACATTCCCTTCCCGGATAAGCTCAAAGGGCGCTATCAGGCCTTTACCCAGGCAGATTTAACCAAGCTGCGCGCGGCGGGCTATGACAAACCGTTCAAAACCGTTGCCGAAGGCGTGACGGAATACATGGCATGGCTTAACCGAGACGCATAACGGACGGTCTGGTTTATGAGAATACTGGTGGTCGGCCCGTCATGGGTGGGCGACATGATGATGTCGCAAAGTCTGTATCGCACGCTCAGGGCTCGCTATCCCCAGGCAACTATCGACGTGATGGCACCGGCATGGTGCCGTCCGCTGTTGTCACGTATGCCTGAAGTCAACGAAGCGATTGAAATGCCACTCGGGCATGGCGCGCTGGCGCTGGGTGAACGTCGGCGGCTGGGTGTGAGCCTGCGGGCACGCCGTTATGACCGTGCGTATGTGCTTCCCAACTCGTTCAAATCGGCGCTGGTCCCTTTCTTTGCTCATATCCCGCTACGTACCGGTTGGCGCGGCGAGATGCGCTACGGCCTGCTCAACGACGCGCGCGTGCTTGATAAGCAAGCGTGGCCGCTCATGGTTGAGCGCTATGTGGCACTGGCCTATGACAAAGGCACGATGGCCTCGGCCAAAGATCTTCCCCAGCCGCTGCTGTGGCCGCAGTTGCAGGTCAATGACGGTGAAAAAAGCCTGGCGCGAAACAGTTTCTCACTGCGCGACGAACGCCCAATTATCGGTTTTTGTCCCGGCGCGGAGTTTGGCCCGGCCAAACGCTGGCCCCACTACCACTATGCTACCCTGGCACAGTCGCTGATTAGCGAAGGTAAACAGATTGCCTTGTTTGGCTCTGCCAAAGACCACGACGCTGGCGAGCAGATTATTGCCTCACTCCCAGCAGATATGCAGCGTTGGTGCCGTAATCTGGCGGGTGAAACGCAGCTTGAACAAGCCGTTGTGCTCATTGCCGCCTGTGAGGCCGTGGTCACCAATGACTCCGGGCTAATGCACGTTGCGGCAGCACTGGGCCGCCCGCTGGTTGCACTCTACGGCCCCAGCAGCCCGGATTTCACGCCTCCTCTTTCCCACCAGGCGCGCGTTATTCGCCTGATTGACGGCTACCATAAGGTCCGCAAAGGCGATGGCGATGGCGGTTATCATCAGAGTCTGATTGATATCACGCCGCAAAGGGTGCTAAACGAGCTTAATGAACTGCTACAGGCTGGAGACGTGTAACGATGCGAGTGCTTGTCGTCAAAACGTCTTCAATGGGAGATGTCCTGCATACGTTACCCGCGCTGACCGACGCTGTTCAGGCTATTGACGATGTGCGTTTTGACTGGGTAGTTGAAGAAGGTTTTGCGCAAATTCCGTCGTGGCATAGCGCTGTGGAGCGCGTCATTCCGGTTGCGCTACGCCGCTGGCGCAAGGCCTGGTTCTCGGCACAGATTAAAGCCGAGCGCCATGCCTTCAGGCAAACGCTGCAGGCTGTGCAATATGACGCCATCATTGATGCCCAGGGCCTGGTAAAAAGTGCGGCCCTGGTAACACGCCTGGCCAACGGTATCAAACACGGCATGGACTGGCAAAGTGCGCGTGAGCCGCTGGCAAGCCTGTTTTATAACCGCCGTCATCATATTGCAAAACCTCAACATGCCGTGGAACGTACACGTGAATTATTTGCCAAAAGCCTCAGCTATGCTAAACCGCAATCTCAGGGCGACTATGCGATAGCAAACCATTTCCTTCACGCCTCGCAGAGCGATGCAGGGCAATATGCGGTTTTTCTTCATGCCACCACGCGCGATGATAAGCACTGGCCAGAAGCGCACTGGCGTGAGCTGATAGCACTGATGGCATCAACGGGTTTGCGCATTAAGCTGCCCTGGGGTGCACCCCATGAAGAAGCACGTGCCAGACGGCTGGCAGAGGGATTTGACTACGTTGAGGTATTGCCCCGGATGAGTCTGGAAGCGATAGCACAGCAGTTGGCAGGTGCTAAATTTATCGTATCGGTTGATACCGGACTCAGCCATCTTGCGGCGGCACTTGATCGCCCTAATGTAACGCTATATGGTCCAACGGATCCCGGCCTGATTGGCGGATATGGTCAGCATCAGCATGCATTAACCAGCGAAGACCAAAAAATGTCTTCAACGCATGCAGACTCAGTGAAAAATTTACTCTTACGTTTGAATAACATATAACTATTCCAGAGTCTTATTATGCTTTGTAGCCAGATTTTTTTGCGTATTGTTGATAGCTCAAAAAACGACTCGACCCGAGCCGCCAGCGTCATGCTCTATCTGGGGTGCCTGCTGACTTTTGCGATGATGCCGATCGTGCCAGATGAAGCGCTCAAGGCCTTTATTTTTAGCGCCATCATTTCTCTGGTCGTCATCTACAAAAACCTGCCTTATCTGAAAGCCCATAAGAAGCAGCTTATTCTGCCAGGCGCTCTGCTGGCGTTTGGACTCATGCAGGTTATCTGGGTAGCCCTGTTTAAAGAGCCAGGAAGTGCTTTCACAGGGGCATACCGTGCGTATCAGAATGGCGGCAAAATTCTCATTTTTGCGTCCCTTATTGTCACAGCACTTAGCTGCCCCTCAGCTCGCCAGCTAAGGGGGAACAATGCCATGCATTATTTCATTATCGTAATCGGTTCAGCGCTTTATGGTTACGCAGCCTGGCAGGTATATGACGCCGGTGAGATGAAACTCACGTCTTTTCGAGTAGAGCTTGGTTATCAGTTTGCAACGACTACTGCATATGCATTAACATTTATAGCATTAATAGTGTCCCAGGCCATTATTAATCTACGTTTCAAGTGGACTATTGCATTCTATTTACTTCATTTTGCTATCTCGCTGGCAGCTATCATTAGCACTCAGACCCGCGCAGCAATTCTTGTCTATCCACTTCTCAGCATGTCACTGTTTTTTATTCACTTTAGGCATAATAAAAAATTACTAATACGTTCTCTCTTTTGTTTTCTCGCTTTCGGTTGTGCCGCTTTTATGCTGCTGAAACCTATTCTGGAGAAACGCTACGCTGATTTGCAGTATGACCTCTCCTCATACAGCAAAAAAAACAGTAACACCTCTGTCGGTGCTCGTTTTGCTATGCAACAGGCTGGAATATTTACAGGAATGCTCCATCCACTGGGACAATCTCTTGAAGCAAGAAGTCATGGCTTAAACAAGCTTATTAAAACTACGCCTTCATTCAAAAGTGTTCTGCCCTTTAAAAAAACACATTTCCACAATGAACTCGTAGATACCTTCTCATTAAAGGGCATACCTGGCGTCATTTTACTGATTAGTGTTTATGCTGCGATGATATATACCAGCCGCCGCGAGTGTAGCATAATATTACTTTACATAGCATTAACCATTACTATTTATGGTCTGAGTGACACACTATTGTATGATAAGAGTGGTACGCTAAATTGCATGTTATCATTATGCCTGGCATTGATGATCACACCACAAATGATGAGAGAGCAATGTCATGAATAATCTTACAGGTTATTTGCTCAGCATCATCATACCCGCGTTTAATAATGCTGAATTTATCGTCAGCACGCTGAACTCATTGCAACAAAAAATTACCGATGAAGTTGAAATCATCATCGTCAACGACGGTTCTACTGATGACACCGAACAGCAGATTGTCGAGTTTTATCAACGCAACCCGAATCAGCATGTAAAATATTTATGCCAACCCAATCTGGGGGTCGCCATTGCGCGTAACGTGGGACTGGAAAATGCCGGCGGCAGATATATCGCATTCGTTGATAGTGATGACATTATCAGTCCTGATTACTTCCCTCTTCTTCTTCCCCGACTCAGGGAAGAAAAGCACGATATTGTCGAATTCAATTTAACACGCTGTATTGATAAACTTCATCGGGGTTATCAGGAGCAAAGCCACTCCATCAACGAACAGGAGATTACGCTGGCTGATGAAAAACTCTCATCACTCATGCCGACCTTCAGAGCATCGCAGTGGCATCTTGTGACCAAAATATTCCATCGGAGAATTATCGGTCAGGACCGTTTTGAAGAACATCGCCGCTACGAAGACATGATGTTTTGCCCGTTCCAGTATTTTAAATGTAAAAACATTCTTAAGATTGATGCTTTTCTTTATTATTATCGTGTCAATAAATCGGGCATTACCGAGAATATAAAAGAAAGCGATGCCAGACATATTTTCTTTGCTATGAATAAAATGTGTTATTACATTTATGATAATAGTGAAAAAAAGACCATTGGAACCTTGATGATAGTGAACTGTTTTCTTGAAGGCAGGAAGATCCTGCGCAAGAAGAAAGGGTACTACTGCTACGAAAAAGACATGATTGATGATATCCAGAGCGCATTACGTATCTGTGATACCAGCGTTATTGATAAAAAAGTCATTTTTAAAATGAAATATATTGCCATTGATACGTTTGTTTCATCTGTCCGTTACCGATTACAGAAAACATGCAAAGCATTGTTACCGGGCAGAGGAAAATAATATGCCAGAGAATATTAATCGCATTTTAATTTGCAAGCTTAAATTTTATGGCGACATGCTGCTGACTACACCTGTTATAGCAACACTTAAGCGCCTCTATCCCCATGCAAAAATTGATGTTCTGCTTTATAAAGATACAAAAGCAATTCTGGCTGCAGACCCTCGTATTAACACCTTCTATCTTATTGAGAAAAAAGTAGGGTTAATAAAAACAGCAGGCAATTTTCTTACTGTGAGAAGGCAGCTTAAAAATAACAAGTATGATCTTATCCTAAACTTAACCGAACAGTGGCCAATCGGATTGTTGGTTGCTTCATTACACCGCTATTCCATTGCTTTTGAGCGCGGCAAGCCGTCATGGAACCGCCTTTTTTCCAAAGTGGTTCCTCCTGTGGGCACACATATCGTCGAGCAAAATTTGTCGATATTGACCGGCATTGGTATTGCAGAGAAAGAGTGGATAAAAGCGCTCTCCCTCTTCTATACCGAAAACGACAAACACACCCTGCTTCAGATAGAGCCTGCACTCAATGATAAACGCTACGTGGTTATTCAACCGACGGCCCGACAAGCTTTTAAATGTTGGGATGACGATAAATTCGCATCCGTCATTGATTATCTGATGCAACGCGGGTTGCACGTCATACTGACCTGCGGCCCTCTGCAAAGTGAGCTGCAGCAAGTCAATCGTATCGCAACGCTCTGCGAGCATAAACCTGATGTCCAGTTCGCAGGCAAGACGTCCTTTCTGCAACTTGCCGCCCTTATTGATGGTGCCGTATTGTACATCGGCGTTGATTCAGCCCCCATGCACATGGCTGCAGCACTGGCAACGCCGCAGGTTTGCTTATTTGGCGCGACTAATCATCAGCAGTGGCGTCCGTGGTCAGATGAAGCAACCCTTATCTGGGCCGGAGACTACCATGAGATGCCCACAAGGGACGTGCTTGACCGTTCAAAAAAATACCTCTCGTGGATACCCGTCAATACCGTTATCGACGCGGTAGCCGCTGTGCTGGATAAGGATGTCGGGATCAAAGGTGGCAACCCCAATGAATGATAAGACCATAAATATTGCATACTGCACGGATGCTAATTATCTGGAATATGTCGCTACATCAATAATCTCCGTCATAATGAATAATGCCGGCAGCAGCCTGGCCTTTCATGTATTTGTTTATGATGTCAGTGAAGATGAGATTGAAAAACTAAAAACAACCAGCGAATTAATTCACGTCACTAAAATTGAAAGCGCCGAGATTGAAAAATATCAAGGTGACTTTAAAATCAAGCATCTTAACCGCTCCATTTATATGCGCCTTGCCGTCCCAAGACTGCTGGCAGGAAAAATAGAAAAATTTATCTACCTTGATGCAGATACGCTATGTTTTACCCGTCTTGATGAAATCAACAGCATTAATATCGATGAGGTTATCTGTGCTGCCAGCCATGATGATTTAGCGGCTCAGGAAAGCAAGCATGCCCAGCGTCTGAAAATGCGCGGTAGCCATTATTTTAACTCCGGTTTTTTATATATTAACATTGAGAACTGGATAAAGTATGATGTTGAAAACAAGGCTAATACCATCCTTTTCGAGAAAGGTGACTCTCTGCCTTATCCCGACCAGGATGCTCTGAACATGGTGATGGATGGCCACGTTTTATTCGTTGATAACGGCTGGAACTTTATCTACAACTGGTATAGCGAAAAGCAAAAGGACACATTCTTTTATAATAAAGCAACGCTACCGCGCATCATCCACTTTACCGGTGGCAGGAAGCCGTGGTTTGCTGAGCACTCCGGGCTGGCACAGCAATTATTCCTGTTCTACCATCACTTTACGCCCTGGAAAAACAGCCCGCTGCGCTCTTATAAAAATAAGATGCGCCCCACAGATTACCGCGTCTATGCGCGCCAAAACTGGCGCAAAGGCAACCTGTTTACGGCAATAACCTGGTATGGGAAATACCTTTCCTCTCGTTTTAAATAATAAAAAAGCTCCCGGAGGGAGCTTTTTTATTGATGAAAGTTCACTACTTCTGTTTTAGCTTAGCCCACAAATAGCCGCAATAGCTGATAATCGATGCACCATAATGCCCCTGCAATCGTTCATGTCTGGATTTCTTCTTATACTGCTTCGGGGTTCTTGGGCCTATCAGAGCCTGCGATGACCAGGGAGACTGCAAATACGCATCTTTAAAAAATTGTGCTGACGGATAATTCGCCCAGGAGTTCCATGGTTTTGTCACGCCGATATAATGTATAAGTATTGTAGAATCTTTTATTATCGTTTTATATTTATTCGCATCACGAAACTTCAGCTCTTTTTTGATGCCGTAGATACAATTATAATCTTCGCTCAAAAAGAGTGTATGCCTGACAAACAAGAGGTTTAACACATCCTGATCGAAAAAATGAAGTTTGAGATCGCTGGTTAATAATAATTCCAGCAACCGTTTAAAAATATCATTATCTCGCCATGCAGCAAGAGAGACAAACATCACGCCAGAATTAAAATAGTCATCTTTAAGCTGAGCCTCCCCAAGCCTGTCACCCGCACCTTCTCTTGTCTCAGCGACATCTCGGACCACTGCAGCATAGATCCCTTCTGACAAAGTCATCTCGCTTAACGTCTGCAGCGAGCCTTTACACATAACATCAGCGTCAAGATACAATACCTGTGTTAATGACTGCGCCAAATATTCAAAAGCAATAAAGCGATAGTAAATTGCGACAGACCAGGCAAGCGTATTTGGTAATATAGTGAAGAAAGATTTATCGATAAGATAGATATTTACGACAATGGCTTCTTTTTCAGCAAGCTGCTCTAAGGCGCTAAAAAAAACAGGATCTTCATTATCAGTAAAAATATGAAAGACAAGATCAACATCTTTGTTATTGATAATAACTGATGTCAGAGAGATACCTGCCCCAAACTGGAAGTTTTTATCTATACCGTAGGCAATGTGCAGTTCGCTTTTATTTTTTTTCTCATTACTGCCGTAGCGATAGACCGTTTTAACTGCATCAGCAATATTAAATTCCATAACAACTCCAGCGAACATTATTAAGCACTTTTACTGCCCAGTTTTGTTTTAATATACATAATATGGCTAAACAAAGACCGGATATACTTTTTCTGAAAACGCTCATGTCGGGACTTACGCTTAAATAACTTAGCGGTATTCGCATTTAATAAAGGTATGTCTGACCACGCCGACTTTTCATAAGCATTTATAAAGTACTTCGACACAGGGTAATTTGCCCAACGGTGCCATGGCTTCGTGACGCCCACATAATGGATTAGCCGCGTTTTATCAGAAAGATAGTTCTTATCTGAAATATATTGCTGATACTCAGCTTGTGCGAGCGTCCAGTCCACGCCGTAGATACAGTTAAAATCACGACGCAGAAGAATAACCTTACTGTAGAACAGAATATTTAATACATCCTGGTCGAAATAGAGTAGTTCCTTGCTTTTATCAAGCAAAATATCGAAGGCTTTGGTTATCAGGTTTTGTTCTTTCCAGACAACGAGATTGGCAAATACCACACCGGAGTTAAAATAGGTTGTTGAAAGTTCAGGAATGCCAAGGCGAGTGCCCGATTTAAGTCTGACATCATCAATATCATTAACCACGGCGGCATACTCGCCGTTGAAACGTATCTGTGTCAGTTCATCCAGAGAGCCTTTACAAACAACATCGGCATCAAGATAAAGTACTGAGTTTAGTTCGGTACTCAGATATTCAAAAGCGACATAGCGGTAGTACATCGCATACGTCCAGAACTTGGTGCTCGGCAGCTGACGAAACGCTTCATTATTAAACACCAGTACCGAAATCGTCGTCCGATACGTTTGCGCGAGTTGCTCAATACGGGCCAGGTAATCATCGTCCACAAAGTCTGTCACTATGTAAAAGTGAATATCCATATCCGGGTTATTCACTAACACAGACGTTATTGAGATACCGGCACCAAAGAGGAAATTACGGTCAACGCCGTAGGCAATATTCAGCTTCTTTGGCGAAGCATGCTCCGATCTGTCAACAACGTATTTTTTTAAAACAACATTATTAAAATCAATATTCATTTGCTGAAACCTCAAACTTCATCGCTACTCAAGCGCTACAATGCTTTTTTAATTGTTCTTTCTTGTATTTTTTTTGCTTTTTCAACGGTCTGAGAAAAAAGCGCATCCTCTTCGCGCAAAATATTGCGCAGAGAGTCTGAAAAGTACACCTGCAGAAACCGATAAATATCGCGTGTGGTAAGCCCGATATCCATTGACGAAAAGTACAGCCCCGTCAGGTCTTTATCACGCCAGCGGCGCGGAACTCGCTTTCGGAGCTGCGCACGATGCAGGTCAATCACCGAAATTTTTATCTGTTCACTATCGGGCGCACAGGGTAAATCAAGCAGGAAGTGGCATAAATAGCAATCACGGTGGTTCACGCCACCACGGTGCATTTTACCAACCATATCAGCAACGCGCTGAATAATGGCACGCTTATGGCGCACCGCCGGTGGGGTAGACTTCCAGTCAGCGCAGTAGTCTTCAAGACTGACGGCAGGCGTTAAATCGTCAGTGATGATAAACGATGTACGCCGTAATGGATTGATGCCCTTTTGCCCAAAGGCTTTTCCCGTCATGGTATCTACACCCAGCGCCTTAAGGCGGTGAATGGCAAACCACTCGCGATCGGCACCCAGCACCGGCAGGCGCAGAGAAATGAGATTCTTCAATACTTCTTTGAGCGTTGTACCGTGATGATATTTCAGAAAGTAGCCTTTTCCCTGTAGCTCAAAACGCAGCGTACGGCGGGTCTCAAGCGCTCTGAACACATCGCCATCCAGCTTCGTGACCTCGGTAAAAGCATCTTTTCCCCGCCACAGCGATGCAAAGGGCTCTTTAAGCTCAAGCATGTTCACAACCTAAAATAATATCGGCAGCGTTGTCTGCCAGACTGTATAAGTCGGCAGTATCTGCGTAGTGCCGGGCATGGCGAACCCAGCTTTCACGCAGCGGCTCGTCTTCCAGCGCGCGCCTGAGTTCCTCGTTTAGCGCCTGCTGGCTGAAAGGCTCGGCAATGACGACTCCACACTGCGCCTTCTCAATATAATGTGCATAGCCACAAACCTCAGTCGTGATAACAGGAAGGCCCGCGACGATGGCCTCCAGTAGCACAATACCGGCTGCTTCCTGCACCGCAGGATGAATCAGCACATCTGCCGCCGCCATCAGCTCAGAGATATCATCACGCCCAACAAAAAAACGTACGTTATCAGTGATGCCCAGTTGGCCTGCCATCTGCTGATATTTTGCCGCTTTATCCTGCCCAACAATCATAAACACTGTACGCTGACGTATCGCCGACGGCAGTGCCGCCAGCGCACGCAGGGAGCGCTCAACGCCTTTACGTCGAAAGTCAGACCCGACCTGCAACAGCAGCAGACTGTCGTCAGCCACGTTGTTCTTCTCGCGGTAAATCCTGCGGCTGTCGGGAATTTGGTTGCTGTATTTCCTGTCCGGATAAATACCCGGCGGTAAAAGATGGATGCGGGAGTCTTCCGTCTGATAGTGCTTTTGAAAATCGTGCCGCTGGCCTTCTGTCAGCAATAATATGTCGGTCTTCTCACCTTGCTGAAACACCGCTTTCTCAAACGCAGCATAATGCTTATAGCGTGACGTTAGTTTGTAAAAAAAGCCTTTTTCCCGTTCAACCTTTTCGGCATAGCAAACGTCGGCGGCATAATAGACATCCAGCCCCGGCATCTTGTTAAAGCCGACAACCTTATCGACGGGATGCTGTGCAAGATATTTTCTCACCCAGGCACAATATTGTGCATTCCTGCCGTGATTGGTGCGCGCGGTTACCTCAACGAGGTGAATATCCAGATTGTCGGGGCGTTCGCCCTGCCATTGCTGGGTGAATATCTGCACATGATGCCCGCGTGCGGCAACGGTTTGCGCAACGCGCATGAAGTCGCGTTGTAATCCACCGT
This sequence comes from Enterobacteriaceae bacterium 4M9, assembly GCA_010092695.1. GTDB lineage: Bacteria > Pseudomonadota > Gammaproteobacteria > Enterobacterales > Enterobacteriaceae > Tenebrionibacter. Next base: position 169,368 of record JAADJJ010000001.1, read on the forward strand.
AAGGAAAATATTTGTACAAACAGAAAGCGATGTTCATGAGCGCGTATCCGGATCCCACTGCAGGGAAACTTTCCCCGCTCCTGAAATGGTTAGGTATGCGTCCCTGAACAAATACCACGCACTGGCGCTGCAATCATCGGTTCACCGGACACAGAATGTAAAATTGGCGGCAAGTGTACCACTTCCTGGCTCACAAACCGACAGAATGCTTTTTATACGAAGCCGTTTTTGCCCCTCAAACCCGCAATATGTCATCGCCAACCGCATACAAGCCTTTCATGCCAGAACCCTTTGCCTGCACGCGCAAACCCCATAACCACGCGCCATTGGCAGCAGGTTATGCATTTGCCGCAACGATATCCTGCGGCTAAACCGCGAAAGTAATAGCAATGCCACGGCTAAATACATAGAATCCACGGATGTTCCCGGCATAAGTATGTACCATGCTCCAGTTGCTTTACACCGCGCTGTTTTACCTTATCCAACCCCTAATCTGGATTCGGCTCTGGGTGCGCGGCCGTAAGGCGCCGGCCTACCGCAAACGCTGGGGCGAGCGCTACGGTTTTTACCGCCAGCCGCTGCAGAAGGGCGGCATTATGCTGCACTCCGTTTCCGTTGGTGAAACGCTTGCTGCCATTCCGTTAGTCCGCGCGCTGCGCCACCGTTACCCGTCGCTGCCCATCACTGTCACCACCATGACGCCGACCGGTTCCGAACGCGTGTTATCTGCTTTTGGTCGTGACGTGCAACACGTCTACCTACCTTATGATTTGCCGGATGCCATCAATCGCTTCCTTAATGCCGTCGAACCCAGGCTGGTTCTGGTGATGGAAACAGAACTGTGGCCAAACCTGATTGCCGCTCTGCATCGCCGTGAGATCCCGCTGGTTATTGCCAACGCTCGACTTTCTGCCCGCTCGGCTAAAGGCTACGCTCGTCTCGGTAAGTTTGTGCGTACGCTGCTGCGTCGCATTACGCTGATTGCCGCACAGAACGAAGAAGATGGTGAGCGCTTTATTGAACTCGGCGCCAGGCGCGCGCAGCTTTCTGTCACCGGCAGCCTGAAGTTTGATATCTCCGTGACGCCGCAGATGGCGGCGAAGTCGGTGACGCTGCGTCGCCAGTGGGCGCCGCATCGCCCGGTCTGGACAGCAGCCAGCACTCATGAAGGTGAAGAGAGCGTTATCCTTGCCGCACATAAAGCGCTGTTGCAGCAGTTCCCTAACCTGCTGTTGATTCTGGTGCCGCGCCATCCTGAACGCTTCCCTGATGCAGTGGCGCTGGTGCGCGACGCAGGCTTGAGCTACATCACGCGCTCTTCTGGCGAGGTGCCGTCGGGCAGCACGCAGGTGGTAGTAGGCGATACCATGGGCGAGCTAATGCTGCTTTATGGCATGTCTGACCTGGCGTTTGTTGGCGGCTCGCTGATTGAGCGCGGTGGACACAACCCGCTGGAGCCTGCAGCGCACGCTATTCCGGTACTCATGGGGCCGCATATCTTTAACTTTAAAGATATCTGCGCCCGTCTTGAGCAGGCCGATGGCCTGATTACCGTGACCGATGAAGCTTCACTGGTTAAAGAGATAGGCTCGCTGCTTTCTGATGAAGACTACCGCAGCTATTATGGTCGCCACGCCGTCGAAGTGTTATACCAGAATCAGGGAGCGCTGCAGCGTTTGCTGGACCTGCTGGAGCCTTATCTGCCACCCAGACAGCATTGAGGACTCGTCATGCAACGACGCGCCATTTACCCAGGGACGTTTGATCCCATCACCAACGGTCACCTTGATATCGTCAGTCGCGCAGCAGACCTGTTCGACAGCGTAATTATCGCAATTGCCGCCAGTCCGCACAAAAACACGCTGTTTACTCTCGACGAGCGCGTGGCGCTTGCCTGTGAGGCAACCGCACATATCAGCAACGTTGAAGTCACCGGTTTTAGCGACCTGATGGCAAATTTTGCCCGCACACAGCAGGCCAACGTGCTGGTACGTGGGCTGCGTGCGGTGGCTGATTTTGAGTATGAGATACAGCTGGCGCACATGAACCGCCACCTGATGCCGGAACTGGAAAGTGTGTTTCTGATGCCCACCAAAGAGTGGTCGTTTATCTCATCATCGCTGGTCAAAGAGGTGGCGCGCCATCACGGCGACGTGTCCCATTTTTTACCGGAACACGTGCGCAAAGCACTGCTGGAGAAGCTCGGCTAACTATCGCTGGCAGCGTCGGCACCAGTAAGTGCTGCGCTGCCCGTGTTTTCCTGCCGAAATCGGCGTGCCACAGGCGCGACACGGCTCACCTTCTCGCCCATACACCTGCAGTTCCTGCGCGAAATAGCCTGGCTTACCGTCACTTTGCAGAAAATCACGCAGCGTCGTGCCACCCTGCTCAATCGAACGCAGCAGCACCGCCTTAATTGACGCTACCAGGCGTGCGCATTCTTCGGTAGAGAGCGAACTGGCAAGCCTGTCCGGATGGATCCCGCCCACAAACAGCGACTCGCTGGCGTAGATATTCCCAACCCCCACCACCAGTTTGTTATCCATCAGCCACGGCTTAATCGCGGTTTTCTTGCGCTTGCTCTTTTCATGTAGCCAGGCCGCGCTGAAATCATCGCTGAGCGGCTCAGGCCCAAGATGAGCCAGTACGTTGTGGCCCTCAAGCTCTTTTGTCCACAGCCATGCACCAAAGCGACGCGGGTCGGTATAACGCAGCACCTTGCCGTTGCTCATGACCAGATCAACGTGGTCGTGTTTCTGCGCGGGCAATTCCTCCGGCAGGATGCGCAGACTGCCCGACATCCCAAGATGGATGATAATCCAGCCCGTCGGCAACTCCAGCAGCAGGTATTTCGCCCGCCGCTGTACGCTCAAGACTGGCTGGTCGCTGAGGGTATGTATTTCATTTGAAACCGGCCAGCGCAGTCGTGCGTTACGCACCACGGCATGCAGAATCGTGGCACCGACCAGGTGCGGTTCAATACCGCGACGACTGGTTTCTACCTCGGGTAATTCCGGCATCGCATCCTCCTGAGCGCCAAAAACAAAAAACCCGGCCGAAGCCGGGTTTTCGTATAATCCACTAAAATTATTTGATTTTAGCTTCTTTGTACAGAACGTGCTGACGAACAACCGGGTCGAACTTTTTCAGTTCCAGTTTTTCCGGCTTAGTACGTTTGTTCTTAGTGGTCGTGTAGAAGTGACCAGTACCGGCAGAAGAAACCAGCTTGATCTTCTCGCGAATACCTTTAGCCATGATTCAGTTCCTCTTAGTACTTCTCGCCGCGGGCACGGATTTCCGCCAGAACGGTATCGATGCCTTTTTTATCAATAACACGCATACCTTTAGCAGATACACGCAGGGTGACGAAACGCTTCTCGCTCTCTACCCAAAAACGGTGAGAGTGCAGATTCGGCAGGAAACGGCGTTTAGTCGCGTTCAGTGCGTGGGAACGGTTGTTACCGGTCACCGGACGCTTGCCAGTAACTTGGCAGACTCGTGACATGTCTATTCTCCAAAAATCAAATTAGCTCGAGCTTCGTATAGGGTATTGGCAGCCTCGTCAGGCCTGCTGGCCTGGTCCTGCGGTTCAAATTGAACTCGTGATGCCAGGCCCACGCCAAACCCGAGATTCTCAAAGGTGGCGTAGTATACGCTGTGTCAGGGATGCGCTCAAGTCCCGAACAGATAAAGATCCCCAACGATCGCGCTACCTGCTCTAAATCCACCCACGTTCGGCAAAAGAAACCGTCTCACCGTGGCCAATAACCAGGTGATCGAGCACACGTATGTCCATCAACTGGCAGCATTTTACAATACGTTCGGTTAAAAAGCGGTCCGACTTGCTGGGTTCCGCTCTGCCAGAAGGATGATTATGCGCCACTATCAGCGCTGCAGCGTTGAGTCTCATGGCCTCACGCACAATTTCACGCGGGTGCACCTCAACATGGGCAAGCGTTCCGGCAAACATCCGGCTGTGGTGAATAACCCGGTTCTGGTTATCAAGAAAAATCACCATGAAGATTTCACGCTGTTCTTCGGCAAGCTGGCTTTGCAGGAACTCCCGCGTCATATCCGGGCTAAGCAGCGCCTGCTTTTCCATCGCACGTGAGCGGTGATAGCGACGGCTCAGCTCGGCAATCGCGTTAAGCTGGGTATATTTCGCAACCCCAATACCGCCAACCTCGCGAAATGCCGGCAAATCAGCCGTCAACAGCGCATGCAATGAGCCAAAATGTAGCAACAACCGGTTAGCCAGCGTCATCACATTCACGCCAGGCTTTCCTGTGCGTAAAAAAATGGCCAACAGCTCATCGTCCGTGAGTGCTTTCGCACCCAAACGCAGCAGTTTCTCCCTTGGCCTGAGCGGCAATGTGTTATCCATTGTCTTTTGCTACCTGTATATTTTTACAGTTATCGTGCCATAATGGACAGCGCTGATACGAACAGAAAATCACCGGACTGCGGCGTGCCTCGCAAATCACATCTCGCATGCCTGCCGTCGGTCTATGGTAAAATGCGGTATCAACGCCGACTGAATACAGGAACACAACATGATGGGGCTTTCCGGCAAGAAAATCGTGCTGGGCGTAAGCGGCGGCATAGCAGCCTATAAAACGCCTGAACTGGTGCGCCGCCTGCGCGAGCGTGGCGCGGACGTGCGTGTCGCCATGACCGACGCCGCTAAGGCGTTTATTACGCCCATGAGCCTGCAGGCCGTTTCCGGCTATCCCGTCTCTGACAGCCTGCTCGACCCCGCAGCAGAAGCCGCGATGGGTCATATTGAGCTTGGAAAATGGGCTGACCTGGTCATTCTCGCCCCGGCAACCGCCGACCTTATTGCCCGCATGGCCGCCGGAATGGCTAACGACCTCATCACCACCATTTGCCTGGCCACCTCCGCACCCATTGCGGTTGTGCCTGCTATGAATCAGCAGATGTACCGTGCCCGCGCCACACAGCATAATCTCGGCGTGCTGGCATCACGTGATATTGCCCTGTGGGGCCCGGACAGCGGCAGCCAGGCCTGCGGCGACGTTGGGCCTGGCCGCATGGTGGACCCACTGGCCATTGTGGAACTTGCAGAGCAGCATTTCGCACCTGCCCACGATCTGCAACATTTGAACATTATGATTACCGCCGGCCCAACGCGTGAACCACTGGATCCCGTGCGCTACATCACCAACCACAGCTCAGGCAAAATGGGTTATGCCATTGCCGCCGCCGCCGCGCGCAGAGGGGCAAATGTGACGCTGGTTTCTGGGCCAGTTACGCTTTCCACACCCACTGGGGTTACACGTATTGATGTGACCACTGCGCTGGAAATGGACGCTGCGGTACAGCAGCGTGTGCAGCAACAGCACATTTTTATTGGTTGTGCCGCCGTTGCAGACTACCGCGCGGCCGCCATCGCAGATGAGAAGATCAAAAAGCAAGGCGATGAATTAACGATAAAAATGGTTAAAAACCCGGATATTGTCGCGGGCGTTGCGGCACTGAAAAGCCATCGTCCTTATGTAGTAGGGTTTGCTGCCGAAACGAATAATGTGGAAGAATACGCGCAGCAAAAACGCGTGAGGAAAAACCTCGATCTGATTTGTGCAAACGATGTTTCTCATGCAGATCAGGGTTTTAACAGTGATAACAACGCACTGCATCTTTTCTGGCAGGAAGGAGACAAAGCCTTACCGCTTGAACACAAATCGCTCCTTGGCCAACTTTTACTCGACGAGATTGTTACCCGCTATGAAGAAAAAAATCGACGTTAAGATTCTGGACCCGCGCGTTGGTCAGGAGTTTCCGCTGCCGACCTATGCGACCGCTGGCTCTGCGGGTCTTGACCTGCGCGCCTGCCTGGATGAAGCCGTAGCGCTCGCACCGGGTGCCACAACGCTGCTGCCAACGGGGCTTGCGATTCATATAGAAGACCCATCGCTTGCGGCGGTCATTCTTCCGCGCTCAGGCCTCGGGCACAAACACGGCGTTGTACTGGGCAATCTGGTTGGGCTTATCGATTCTGATTATCAGGGACAGCTCATGGTTTCGGTATGGAATCGCGGGCAGGATAGCTTCACCATCGAGCCAGGCGAACGTATCGCACAAATGGTATTTGTCCCGGTCGTGCAAGCCGAGTTTAATCTGGTCGATGATTTTACCGCCACCGATCGCGGTGCAGGCGGATTTGGCCACTCTGGCCGCCAGTAATTCTGTAATCAGACGCACGCAGCGCTCAATTCGACATTTTTTATTGCAGGCCTGCGCCTGCAACTGCTGCGTGAGCAGTAACCTGATTGTGTGTATTCCAGGGGTATTCTAAAACATGGCAGAAAAACAGACCGCGAAAAGGAATCGACGCGAAGAAATACTTCAGTCTCTGGCGCAAATGCTTGAATCCAGCGACGGTAGCCAGCGCATTACCACAGCGAAGCTTGCCGCCTCAGTGGGCGTTTCTGAGGCCGCGCTGTACCGTCACTTTCCAAGCAAAACCAAAATGTTCGATAGCCTCATTGAGTTTATTGAAGACAGCCTGATTACGCGCATCAACCTGATTCTGAAAGATGAAAAAGACACCGCCGCGAGGCTTCGTCTGATTGTGCTGCTGATTCTCGGGTTCGGTGAACGCAACCCCGGGCTGACGCGTATCATGACCGGCCACGCGCTGATGTTTGAACAAGACCGGCTACAGGGTCGTATCAACCAGCTGTTCGAACGCATTGAAGCGCAGATTCGCCAGGTACTGCGCGAGCGTAAAATGCGTGAAGGCGAAGGCTACATCACCGACGAAACGCTGCTGGCAAGCCAGCTGCTGGCTTTCTGTGAAGGTATGTTGTCGCGCTTTGTACGCAGCGAGTTCCGCTATCGCCCCACTGAAGAGTTTGACGCACGCTGGCCGCTGGTTGCCGCACAGCTACAGTAATTTCCTTTCTGCTGACAGCGTATTTCTGGTGATTTGCCCGATGTTCTTCGGGCAAATGCCAGATGCTCTCACACTGCGGTTTCCCTACTCTTAACAGCACCGCACGCCTGGAAGAGAAGGAAAACACATGCCCACCTCTCGCCGCAGTTTGCTGAAAATTGGCAGCGCTGTTGCCGCCACCGCCCTGATTCACGGCCGCGTATTTGCCGCCTGGGAGTCTGCCCAGCGCTATCCCGATCCCGCCATTGTCGCACTCGACCCCAGTTTCAATGCGCTTTTTCTCACCAGCGCCAAAGTGGAGCGCATCGCCACAGGCTGCCGCTGGGCGGAAGGCCCGGTCTGGTTTGGTGATGCCCGTATGCTGCTGTGGAGCGATATCCCCAACAATGCGGTAATGCGCTGGGATGAAGCCACCGGGCAGACCTCGGTCTTTCGAAAGCCATCAAACAACAGCAACGGCCACGCCCGCGACCGCCAGGGACGCCTGTTAAGCTGCGAGCACGATACGCGCCGGGTTACGCGCACGGAATATGACGGTACGCTCACCGTGCTCGCAGACCGCTTCCAGGGAAAACGCCTGAATTCGCCAAACGACATTGCGGTGAAAAGCGACGCCAGCATCTGGTTTACCGACCCGCCGTTCGGCATTGCCGGTTTTTATGAAGGCCACAAAGCCGAACCAGAACTGCCGCAAAATCTCTACCGGCTGGACCCGCAAAGTCGCGAACTGGCTGTTGCCGCAGGCGACATTAACGGCCCGAACGGGCTGTGCTTTTCACCGGACGAAAAGGTGCTTTATGTGGTGGAAAGTCGGGCACAACCTAACCGCCTGATTCTGGCTTATGACATTGTCGATAATCAGCTTAAAAACAAGCGGGTCCATATCGATTGTGGCAACGGTACCGCCGACGGCATTGCCTGCGACAGCGCGGGGAATTTGTGGTGCGGATGGGGCCAGGGCAGTGCAGAGCTGGACGGGGTTCGGGTATTTAACCCGCAGGGTAAAGCGATCGGCATGATTCATCTACCGGAGCGCTGTGCCAATCTGTGTTTTGGCGGTGAGCAGCGCAACCGCCTGTTTATGGCGGCCAGTACGTCTGTTTATTCGCTGTACGTGAATACCCAGGGTGCGGTGCTGGTTTAGGCATAGCCCGGCTGAGACTGATGACAAATCTCAGCCTGTCGCAGGCAGGATGGATGATATCCAATAAAAAATAAGGAAAATCAATTCATTGATTTTCGCCTGCTAACCACAAAGAAGGAAAACCACGTTTTTTCCTTCTTTGTGTGCAATCTGAGCCGGGCCATTCGCCCGGCTGAGGTCATTACACGCCGTACTGCTCACGATAGGCGCGCACCGCTGCCAGGTGCTGCGCCATTTCCGGCTTTTCTTCCAGATACGCGATAAGGTCTTTAAGCGTGATGATAGAAATCACCTTACAGCCATAATCACGCTCAACCTCCTGAATAGCAGAAATATCACCGCGACCACGCTCCTGGCGGTCCAGCGAAATCAGCACGCCGGCAAGCGTTGCGCCATTGGCCTGGATAATTTCCATTGATTCACGAATAGCGGTGCCTGCGGTAATCACATCGTCCACCAGCATCACGCGTCCGGTAAGGGCGCTGCCCACCAGCGTGCCGCCTTCACCGTGGTCCTTCGCTTCTTTGCGGTTAAAGCAATACGGCAGATCGCGGTCATGATGCTCTGCCAGCGCCACAGCCGTTGTGGTAGCAATGGGAATGCCTTTGTACGCCGGGCCAAACAGCAGATCGAAGTCGATGCCAGAATCCACCAGCGCTTCGGCGTAAAAACGTCCCAGCAGCGCCAGGTCACGCCCGGTGTTAAACAGCCCGGCGTTGAAAAAATACGGGCTGGTGCGCCCGGACTTCAGCGTAAACTCGCCGAACTTCAGGACCTGTTTGTTGAGCGCAAATTCAATAAACTGGCGCTGATACGCTTTCATGGACTTACTCCTGTGCTTGTTTTACTGGGACTATTGTTCATTCCTGAAGCCAGACTGGCGAATTTCAGGCAAAAAAAAGGCGACCCCAGGGTCGCCTGAAAAACTATTCTGCCAGCGCCGCTTTTTGCGACGAGACAATGGAATCTATTCCTCCACGGGCCAAATCCAGCAGCGTGAGGAGCTCTTCATGGGTAAACGGCTCGCCTTCTGCCGTGCCCTGCACTTCAATGATGCGACCGTCTTCGGTCATCACCACGTTCATATCCGTTTCAGCCGCGGAATCTTCGATATATTCCAGATCGCACACCGCTTCGCCACCGACAATGCCTACGGACACGGCGGCCACCATGCCTTTCATTGGGCTGGTTTTCAGCTTACCGCTGGCCACCAGACCGTTGAGCGCATCGGCCAGCGCCACGCAGGCACCGGTGATTGACGCCGTACGAGTACCGCCATCGGCCTGAATCACGTCGCAATCCAGCGTGATGGTGAATTCGCCCAGCGCTTTCAGGTCAACGGCAGCGCGCAGCGCACGTGCGATAAGGCGCTGGATTTCCATGGTGCGGCCACCCTGTTTGCCCTTTGCCGCTTCGCGGGCGTTACGGGTGTGGGTAGAGCGCGGCAACATGCCGTATTCGGCGGTTATCCAGCCCTGGCCCTGGCCTTTAAGAAAGCGCGGCACACTTTCTTCCACGCTTGCCGTGCACAGCACTTTGGTTTCACCAAACTCGACCAGCACGGAGCCTTCAGCGTGTTTTGTATAGTGACGTGTCAGGGTGAGAGGACGCACCTGTTCGGCGCTACGGCCTGATGGACGCATAGGGAAAGCTCCTGCTTAAATCGAGTGTGGCTGCGCATTATACGGACTTCAGGACCATATGCCTATCCTGCCAGGCCCACGCTAGCTATAATCCCTCATCCGCATCCAAAAAATGGGTATTACTATGATCCGCAGCATGACAGCCTACGCCCGGCGAGAAATCAAGGGTGAATGGGGCAGCGCCTCCTGGGAGCTACGTTCGGTAAACCAACGCTATCTCGAAACCTATTTCCGTATGCCGGAGCAGTTCCGCAGCCTGGAGCCCGTGGTTCGCGAGCGGATTCGTAACCGTCTGACGCGCGGTAAAGTGGAGTGCAACCTGCGTTTTGAGCCGGACCCGCGCGCCCGCACCTCGCTGTTGCTCAACGAAGAGCTGGCTAAACAGCTGGTACAGGCAGCCAACTGGGTAAAACTTCAGAGCGATGAAGGTGAAATTAACCCGGTGGATATCCTGCGCTGGCCTGGCGTGATGGCGGCTGAAGAGCAGGATCTGGATGCTATTGCCGCAGAGATTCTCGCAGCCCTGGATGGCACGCTTGACGACTTCGTCGTCGCACGTGAAACCGAAGGTCAGGCGCTGAAGTCACTGATTGAGCAACGTCTTGAAGGCGTGAGCAGCGAAGTCGCTAAAGTGCGCGCCCAGCTGCCGGACGTGATTAAGTGGCAACGTGAACGCCTGGTCACAAAGCTTGAAGAAGCGCAGGTACAGCTTGAAAACAACCGCCTGGAGCAGGAACTGGTGCTGATGGCACAGCGCCTGGACGTAGCCGAAGAACTGGACCGGCTGGATGCTCACGTGAAAGAAACTTACAACATTCTGAAGAAAAAAGAGGCGGTTGGCCGCCGACTGGACTTCATGATGCAGGAGTTTAACCGCGAGTCGAACACGCTGGCTTCTAAATCCATTAATGCCGATATCACCAACTCCGCGATTGAGTTGAAGGTGCTGATTGAGCAGATGCGCGAGCAAATCCAGAATATCGAGTAACGAATCAACAAGACTCACAATAAGCCCGCCACGTTGCGGGCTTTTTTATTAATGTGGCGTTCATAAGATATAGCGACCTCAGTGGCTTCAGCCCTGAGAGGTGTATTTTCGCTGAAAACGCCAGCGCATCGCCCTCATCATCTTCTCTCTGGAAAAGTGCTGTATGGCGTTGTTTCTGTTTAGCGGCATCATTGATTGTGCGTTGATTATCATGAAAAAATCAGGAAAACCTCTGCAAGAATGCACCCTTTAACACTAAATCGATAACTCAAATAAGTATTTACTTAATATCACCATGAATTATTGACTGACATTTTTAATTGCAATAATATCCCTCAAAAGGTCAAAGCAAAAAAACGAATAACCTGCATTTTATTAGCACATCGCCTAATTAAAAACATAAGAACTGCTCATTTTTCAAATACACTGAGCAGCCATTACCAAAAAATCGCCCTCGTAATAAATAACCCTGAATAGGTAGTTAATAACGCAAGAGCAGTAAACTATAAAAAAACATCCAGTGCAGGCCAGATTCACCCTTTGCACAAATAGTAGTGAACCAACGGGAAACCCTACATTATTCTCATGGAAGAGAGGTCGTTTTGATAAAGCTGCGAACTTACCCACGTCTAAACCATCTGAAAAATCAGCAAAAATTGCCCTATTGATTTCACGGTAGTGTTGTTTACGAGGCATCTTGCGTCCTCACAGCCATAAAAATCGTCGTTAAAGCCTACAATTTTATTTTTCAAATACAGGACTGTATTTGTTTTCTTCAGGGATGGTCATTAATCACCATGATTAATAATACGATTTTACTTAACAAAAAATACGGACTGATCTTCATATTCCTGGCCAGTACCAGGGCCACCGCTGAAGGCCCCTCGGCAGCGCCACCGGACGCGTTATCCGTCAGAGAAAGTGTTTCACAGGCGCTCTGGTCTTCGCAGCAGCAGGACGAGGAAGCCGCCATGCACAAACGCGCCAGCGCAGGTGCAAAACTTGCGCAAGTACTGGGTCAGGATGCCAGCACTGAACGCATGGGTGCGGTGGGCGGCAATCTGGCTTCCGGTTTTTTCAGCTCTGCCCTACAGCAAAGCCTCTCTTCCTTTGGTACCGCGCGGGTCAGGCTCAATTTAAGTAGCGCGCAGCTTGATGGAAGCGAATTTGATTTCCTGCTGCCGCTAAGCGAGAACCACAACAACCTCTTTTTTACCCAGACAGGTATCCGCCGCATTGATGACAGAACCATGGCGAATGTAGGCCTTGGGTACCGCATCTGGCCTACAGATAGCATGATGTTGGGTTCCAACCTGTTTTATGACTACGATATCAGCCGCAAACATAAACGCCTTGGTGCCGGGCTGGAATACGCAAGGGACTTTTTCCGCCTGTCCACCAACGGCTATTTCCGCCTGAGTGACTGGAAAAGCTCACCAGATTTTGCCGATTACCATGAACGTGTAGCGAACGGTTTCGATATCCGCACCGAAGCCTGGCTCCCTGCTTTACCACAGCTTGGCGGCAAGCTCGCCTGGACCCGGTTTTACGGCGATCAGGTCGGCATTTTTGGCCCTGATGACCTGCAAAAAGACCCACAGCTACTGACCGTGGGCGTGGATTATACGCCAGTCCCTCTGGCGGGCGTGTCGCTGCAAAAAACCATCAATACGCGTGGCGGCCATGATGAGTTCTCTGTGGCGCTCAACCTCTCGTGGCAGCTTGGGCTGCCGCTTAAGACACAGCTCGATCCTGAGCGGGTCCGTTTTAACCGCACCCTTGCTGGCTCACGTTACGATCTGGTGGATCGCAATAACGTTATCGTGCTGGAATATAAAAAAGACCGCCTGTTCTCCGTCCCGGCTAAACAGCGCGTTGCCGGAACTGAAAACGCCCGCCTTGCGCTAAACCTTGATATCACCTCACGCTATACCGTTACCGGCATTAGTTGGCAGGGTAGCGACTACTTTGCCGCAGGCGGCGATGTAGTATTCGAAAATAACGGCTATGTGCTGGTATTGCCGGAATGGCGAGAAACCGCCGCCAACCGCTATCAGCTTGAAGGCCGGGCCATTGATGCGAAGGGCAACCTCTCCCCCGCCTTTAATATTGAGATTGACGTGCTGGCAATGGATATTAAAATTTCCCTGGCAGGCGATCTGAAAGGCGAAGAGGGGCAATCATTGCCCTTGGGGTTAAACGCCCGAACCGAAAAAGCCATTGGCAAAGTCGAATGGGATGCGCCCGAATTCCTGGCGGCTGGCGGGAAGTTTGTGCAGACCCGCACTGCCCAAAGCGATGGTTACAGCCTCAACTACAACGCCGTGCTGCCGCCTTATCAGCCAGACGGAAAAAATGAATATGCGCTACGGGTAAAGGTTACCGACAGTGAAGGTAACGTCTCCAATACCGCAGAGGCGAAAATCGTCGTTGAGCCACGTTCGGTGGTGCTGACGCTGCCGCCGACTATCTCCGGTAATGAAGGCGAACGTATTAAGCTGCCACTCAAGGTCGATGCAAAAACGGCAATCACCTCACTTGACTGGGAAGCACCTGATTTTATTGCCCGTGGCGGCAGCATCAGCGTGGAAAATGACACCGTATGGTTAACCTTACCGGCCTGGTCACAGAACAGCGTAAACGAATTCGCAATTACCCTGACTGCCACCGACGACCAGAATCACCGCTCAGCGTCAGTGACAACGCAGGTCTCGGTGTCTTCCGCCAGCATCAGTTTTACGCTTGAAGATAGCGTTGCAGGCGTATCGGGCGAGGAGATAACGCTATCTCCGCAGGCCAGCGCTCAGGCGGGTATCGACAGGATTGAGTGGCAGGCAGACGCCTTTTTCAGCGCCGGTGGCAAAGTGACCTCAAACGGGAAAAATGGGTATAGCCTCTCATTACCTTTATGGAAAAAAGACAGCGATAACCGTTATACCCTGCGAGCTACCGCGTGGGATACCCAGGGACGCTCCTCTGCCACACTGAGCATGACGGTTGAAGTGCGTCCGGCTGTTATTACGGTAACGGCGCCTCAAACGCTTGAAGGCACTGAACTGGCAACGCTTGAGGCCACGATGAGTGTTGCATCAGAGAACACTACCGTTAGCGAATTACACTTTAGCGCTGAAGCGTTCTTTGCAGCCGGCGGCAAAGTCACCGGCTCGGTACCGAATTACCACGTCATTCTGCCCGCCTGGCAAGCGGACGGCAGTAACCGCTATGCCATTTTGGTGACCGGCAAGGACGCACAAGGCAACGCTAGCGAGCCCGTTACTGTAGAAGTGACGGTTAGCCAGGCCCCCCTTACGCTGAGCGCTGAAAGCGGTGTCACGGGCGTTGAGGGAAGTACGGCCGTGGTCACGCCAACCGTGGAGAGCCTGTACGGCATCGCGCGCTATGAGATTGAGGCGCCGGCATTTAAAAGCGCGGGTGGCGCAGTTGAACAGAAGGACGGCGTTTTCCACCTGACGCTGCCAGGTTATGAGATTGGGGGTGAAAACCGTTATCCCGTAACCGTGCGCGCCGTGGATAAAAAAGGGATGGTCTCCGCGCCACTTGAACTCAATGTTGTCGTAACCACCCGGCTGCTTAATACCAGCGGGCAGTGTTCTGTCGTCGGCGGTGGCAGCGGCTATGAGGGGCAAATTGACAAGGCAAGCGTGGATTATCAGGAAGCGCGGGATTACGCCACACTGAAAGCGCTTACCGATAGCGGTGCCCGCTACATTTACATCCCCGGCGATGCCGAAATTGAAATTCCAATGGTGCAAAGCGCGCTGTTTGTTAAAAGCGGCACCACCATATTCAGCGATCGTGGCATAAACGGCAGCGAAGGCGCGCGCCTGAACGTTTCTTACATTGACGAGCAGGTCTATAAGTTCCCGGTTATCGTGATGGACAGCAATACCCGCATGTCCGGTATTCGCTATGAAGGCCCTTATAAGGGCACCACAACCGAGAACACCACTATCGGCATTCAGACGGTATCTGGCAGCAAGAATATTGAAGTGGATAACATGGAGATGTGGGGCTGGCCGTGGGCCGCCGTCAGCGTTAAAAACACCGCTAACGTGCGAGTTCACCACAGTTTTATCCATAGCAATATCAAATCAGGTCTGGGCTATGGCGTGGTAACGCAAAATGGCAACGCCACGGCGGAGATAGCCTGTAATGTGTTTGACAGTAACCGCCACGCCATTGCAGGTAGCGGTCAGTCTGGTGAAGGCTATGCGGCACACCATAACCTGGTTTTGAATAACGGCGAGCGCGGCGCTTACCACCAGTTTGATATGCATATGTTTGCCGCTCAAAACATTGCCGGTGCGTTTATGGATATAACTCAAAACTGGTTTGATTTTGGCCGCTACGGCACCAGTAACCGCTCATCAATCGGCGTGCGCGGGCAACCAGAGCGCGGGCCGATTACTGTAACGGACAACTGGTTCAGCCAGGACTGGGTGGTAGGCTCCCAGCGCGCGGTGGCAGGAGAATACGGCACCTGGGTACCGACTGAGGAGTCTATCCTTGCAACCAACCAGTTCAACGTGAGCATGGACTACCTTAATAAAGGCAACCAACAGTGCGTGATTGACTGGCTGAGCTACAGCCAAAGCGTGAACTGCTATAGCGTCAATCGCTGACAAAGACACGCCGCTCTGACAAAGCGGCGCTTTTTATATAAGGAAATCCTCAAATAACTTATGATTAGCGAAAGAACAAAACCAATTAAAAGTGTTTAATATCAATTCATTAAATACAAAATCAGATTAATACAGCTAATCATCGCCCTTCACCTTAAAAAAACTCAATCGAGCCTTCCCGAACAAGTCGCTACCCTGCCGTCCTTACTTTTCAGGGGCTATCATGCTGTTACATACCCTTTATCTGATTGGCATTACCGCTGAGGCAATGACTGGCGCACTGGCCGCAGGTCGTCGCCGTATGGATACCTTTGGCGTCATCATTATCGCCACAGCCACTGCGCTGGGCGGCGGCTCGGTGCGTGACATACTGCTGGGGCATTATCCGCTGGGTTGGGTAAAGCACCCTGAATACGTCATTATTGTTGCCTGTGCCGCCGTGCTCACAACCGTTGCCGCCCCCGTAATGCCGCATCTGCGCCGCCTGTTTCTAATTCTTGATGCGCTCGGCCTTGTCGTTTTTTCTATCATCGGCGCGCAAATTGCGCTGGATATGGGGCACGGCCCGGTCATCGCCTGCATTGCGGCCGTCACGACCGGGGTTTTTGGCGGCGTGCTGCGCGACATGTTCTGCAAGCGCATTCCGCTGGTTTTTCAGAAGGAACTGTACGCGGGCGTATCGTTTGCAGCCGCCGTGCTGTATATCGCGCTCCAGCAGGCGGTGAACAATCATGACGTTGTTGTTATTTCAACGCTGTTGTTTGGTTTTACCGCACGCCTGCTGGCACTGCGCTTTCGCCTGGGGCTGCCGGTGTTCCACTATAATCACTCGTCGCATTAATGGATGACTCTGGCGCAAACCCGGCCACACCGTTTCGACCAAGCCACCTTACAAGCTCGGTGACGTCACGACGCTCAATAAACGCCATCATTGCCTTCGCACGTCCTGGCCCGGTTCCCGGCAGGCGCATCCACTGGCGCTCATCGCGCGCCACAATCTGGCGCCAGTGGCTATCCGGCAACACAGCCAGCGTCTGTTGCGATAACGGTGCTCCCAGCGCCTGTAGCCAGCGCTGAAACGGCATACGGCGCGTCTTATCAAACTGGTGCCACAGCTGGCGCGCTCGCGCGGGTGAAAACCCCGGTGTCTCGCGCAGCGCCTGTGGTGACAATGCCAGCCAGGAAAACACATGCTCGAAACGGTGTGTGTCGTGCAACGCACGCCAACCCGCAGCACCCAGCCCGCGAATATCCAGCACCGCTGAAGACCCCAGCCAGTTCAGATGCGCCATAAAGGCATCCCTACAATTTTGCGCATACCACAGGCAGCCCGAAGTTTGCCGCTCAGGCGGCTGCGGTTTTTCACGTTGTTTAACGCGCCAGACCACGTGATTAACACGTGGGATCCCCTGTCCGGCCAGGCTGATACTCACCTGGTCGCCAGGCGCAATATCAAGCTCATGCCAGCGCCGCAGTGAGCCAACATTCACACGGCTCACGCGTTTGTCATCCAGCTGTACCGACTCAAGCAGCAACACGACCGAGACGTTACCGGTACGGCCACGGTTAAAGAGTACATCCCGCACCTCGGCCACCTGCTCAACAGGTGGATACTTCCAGGCGGCCCGCCACTCGCCCTGGCCCGGACGCCACGCGCGGGCTGGAGGCTGCTGTGCCTGCTGGATAATTATGCCGTCCGTCACAAAGGGCAGGGGCGAGGTCAGCCAGCGTTCGCGCAGCGTTGCAACTTCATCGACACGGTCCACGGCAACCGACCAGTTGTGCACAAACCTGAATCCGGCGGCATCAAGCGCCTGTAACCGGGCCTGCATCTCCTGCGGTCCCTCAGGCCAGGCCCAGATAAAGACCGCAATCTGGTTTTCAATGCCGCTTGCCTCACGCCGCATCATAGCGCCTGCCACCTTTGAGCGAGCGTTGATGCCGCCTGCCTCTCGCTGAACATGTGCCTCACGTAGCCAGAACAACTCTCCCTGCAAGACGCTGTTAGCCAACGGGCCTGCTACCTGCTGAGGCACCAGAGGTAAACGCGCCACCTGCGCCGTCCAGTCTTCGCCCTGAATGCCGTCTCCGCGGCTGATTGCCTGTACCAGGCTGCCATTGCGATACACCAGCGTCACCGCCACACCATCGACTTTAGGCTGCACCCATAGCCCGCGTCGTCCGTGCATCCATGCACTAAGCGCTGTGCTATCTCGCAGCTTTTTCACGCCCGTATGCGCAACCGGATGAGCCAACCCGCCACGGCCTGGTAAACGTGTGGGCGGCTCGTTTTCATCTTTACCCAGGCAACGCTGCCAGCGCACGAGCCGCTCGCGCAGCCCGTCATACACCTCATCATTCACCCGACTTTCTCCCTGCTGGAAATAGGCGCGATCCCAGTCTGTAAGCTGTGCCTCCAGCCGCGCTATCTCCTGGCGTAATTCGCCCTCAGGCTTGTCCAGGCAAACCGCCTGCACGCCAGCGCACAGTCCCAGTAGCGCCAGCAATACGCCTTTTCTCCACATGATGCCGCCTTCTGTTATTCACTAAAATAGCGGTATAGCTCAGGAGAGTCCGGCGATTCGAGCGGTGATTTAGCGAATGTCGAGGGGCATTCACAACATATTGGGCCGTTGCAGCAACCTCGCCCATACCGTGGGAAATCTCTCGTAAAAACGCACAGAGGAATGCGCAGGCAGGTGCCAGCCGCCCGTCGCTGTGTATAATAAGCACTTACCCGTCTGTCATTTTTGCACCGTAACGCGAGCGGCGCTTTCCCGTATCAGGAAACAGCCAGCGCGTCGGTGCAGAACATGGCAACCTTTTAATGACTCATACCGTAAGTAAACATATTCATGGTTCAGGGCACGCTCTATATTGTTTCCGCGCCAAGCGGAGCCGGTAAATCCAGCCTTATTCAGGCTTTACTGAAGACACAACCGCTGTATGACATGCAGGTTTCGGTTTCTCATACCACGCGCGCCGCGCGCCCGGGCGAGGTTCACGGTGAACACTATTACTTCATCGATAAAGCCGAGTTTCACAATATGATTGCCAGAGACGCGTTTCTTGAGCATGCAGAAGTGTTTGGCAATTGTTACGGCACCTCGCGCGAAACCATTGAGCAGATTCTGGCGACCGGCGTTGATATCTTTCTTGATATTGACTGGCAGGGCGCACAGCAGATTCGCCAGCGCATGCCGCAGGCGCGCAGTATTTTTATTCTGCCGCCGTCAAAGGTGGAGCTGGACCGTCGCCTGCGCGGGCGTGGCCAGGACAGCGAAGAGGTTATCGCAAAGCGTATGGCGCAGGCTGTTGCAGAAATGAGCCACTATGCTGAATATGATTATCTGATTGTTAACGATGATTTTGACACCGCACTTGGCGATCTGAAGACCATCATTCGCGCTGAACGTCTGCGAATGGGCCGCCAGAAGCAGCGTCACAGCGGTTTGATCAGCAAATTAATGGCGGACTAAGACCGCTTTCGGGTATCATACCCAGTCATTTCTTCACCTGTGGGGCATTGTAATTATGGCACGCGTAACTGTTCAGGACGCTGTAGAGAAAATTGGTAACCGTTTTGACCTGGTACTGGTCGCCGCGCGTCGCGCTCGTCAGATGCAGGTTGGTGGCAAGGATCCGCTGGT
Organism: Enterobacteriaceae bacterium 4M9; assembly: GCA_010092695.1. Lineage (GTDB taxonomy): Bacteria > Pseudomonadota > Gammaproteobacteria > Enterobacterales > Enterobacteriaceae > Tenebrionibacter. The sequence goes on from JAADJJ010000001.1 coordinate 188,352, forward strand.
ACCGGAAGAAAACGATAAGACCACCGTTATTGCGCTGCGTGAAATCGAAGAAGGCCTGATCACCAATCAGATCCTCGATGTGCGTGAGCGCCAGGAGCAGCAGGAGCAGGAAGCCGCCGAACTGCAGGCTGTCACCGCGATTGCTGAAGGACGTCGTTAATTAACCAGCAGCGGGTAACCCTTGTATCTGTTTGAAAGCCTGAATCAGCTGATTCAAAACTACCTGCCCGCAGACCAGATTAAGCGTCTGCAGCAGGCTTATCTGGTCGCTCGTGACGCACACGAGGGCCAGACTCGTTCAAGCGGTGAGCCCTATATCACCCATCCCGTTGCGGTAGCCTGCATTCTGGCCGAGATGAAGCTCGACCATGAAACGCTGATGGCCGCCCTTCTGCATGATGTGATTGAAGACACCCCCGCCACGTACCAGGACATGGAGCAGTTGTTCGGCAAAAGCGTTGCCGAGCTGGTGGAGGGCGTCTCCAAGCTGGATAAACTGAAGTTTCGCGACAAGAAAGAGGCCCAGGCCGAAAACTTTCGCAAGATGATTATGGCGATGGTGCAGGATATCCGCGTCATTCTCATCAAACTTGCCGACCGCACGCACAACATGCGCACGCTCGGCTCACTGCGCCCCGACAAGCGCCGACGCATCGCCCGTGAAACGCTGGAAATTTACAGCCCGCTGGCGCACCGTCTCGGCATTCATAATCTTAAAACCGAGCTTGAAGAGCTGGGTTTTGAAGCGCTCTATCCCAACCGCTACCGCGTAATTAAAGAAGTGGTGAAAGCCGCGCGTGGTAACCGTAAAGAGATGATTCAAAAAATCCTCTCTGAAATCGACGGTCGGTTGCAGGAAGCGGGTATTCCCTGTCGCGTGAGCGGCCGTGAAAAACATCTTTACTCCATCTACTGCAAGATGGTGCTCAAAGAGCAACGCTTCCACTCCATCATGGATATCTACGCGTTTCGCGTCATCGTGAAAGATGTCGACACCTGCTATCGCGTGCTGGGCCAGATGCACAATCTGTACAAGCCGCGCCCTGGTCGCGTTAAAGACCATATCGCCATCCCCAAAGCCAACGGCTACCAGTCCCTGCATACCTCAATGATTGGCCCGCACGGCGTGCCGGTTGAAGTACAGATTCGTACCGAAGACATGGATATGATGGCGGAAATGGGGGTTGCTGCACACTGGGCCTATAAGGAGCAGGGCGAAAGCACCACGACCGCACAAATCCGCGCCCAGCGCTGGATGCAAAGCCTGCTTGAGCTACAGCAGAGCGCAGGTAGCTCGTTTGAATTTATCGAAAGCGTTAAATCGGACCTGTTCCCGGACGAAATTTACGTTTTCACGCCCGAAGGGCGCATTGTCGAACTGCCCGCTGGCGCCACGCCGGTGGATTTTGCTTACGCCGTGCATACCGATATCGGCCACGCCTGCGTAGGCGCGCGCGTTGACCGCCAGCCCTATCCGCTCTCGCAGTCGCTCACCAGCGGCCAGACGGTGGAAATTATCACAGCGCCCGGCGCCCGGCCTAACGCCGCCTGGCTCAACTTTGTGGTCAGTTCAAAAGCGCGTGCGCGTATCCGCCAGATGCTCAAAAACCTGCGCCGCGAAGACTCCGTTAGCCTGGGCCGCCGCCTGCTCAACCATGCGCTTGGCGGTAGCCGCAAACTGGCCGAAATCCCGGAAGAAAACATTCAGCGCGAACTGGAGCGGATGAAGCTGGCCTCGCTTGACGACCTGCTGGCCGAAATCGGTCTTGGCAACGCCATGAGCGTGGTAGTGGCAAAAAATCTGCTCCAGGGCGAAGCCGCAGCACAGCAAAATGTACCCGCCACCACCGGGCACAGCCATCTGCCCATTAAAGGCGCAGACGGCGTGCTGATTACCTTTGCCAAATGCTGCCGCCCGATCCCCGGTGACCCGATTGTGGCACACGTCAGCCCCGGCAAAGGGCTGGTGATTCACCACGAGTCCTGTCGCAACATCCGTGGCTACCAGAAAGAGCCTGAGAAGTTCATGGCGGTGGAATGGGATAAAGACACCGAGCAGGAATTCATCACCGAAATCAAGGTGGATATGTTTAACCACCAGGGTGCGCTGGCGAACCTGACGGCCTCCATCAACACCGCAGGCTCCAATATTCAGAGCCTGAACACGGAAGAGAAGGACGGGCGCGTTTACACGGCCTTTATTCGCCTGACGGCGCGTGACCGCGTCCATCTGGCAAACATCATGCGTAAAATCCGCGTGATGCCGGATGTGATTAAAGTTACCCGCAACCGAAACTGATGATGAACCCGGCGCGCTATGCACGTATCTGTGAAATGCTGGCCCTGCGCCAGCCTGATTTAACAGTGTGCATGGAGCAGGTTCATAAACCTCATAACATTTCGGCCATCATCCGCACGGCAGATGCCGTGGGGGTGCATGAGGTTCACGCGGTATGGCCCGCTGGCTGGGTGCGCACGATGTATTCCGCCGCTGCGGGCAGCAACAGTTGGGTGAAGGTGAAAACACATCCCGACATCCGCGATGCCGCCGCCCACTTCAAATCGCAGGGCATGCAAATCCTTGCCACCCACCTTTCCGACACCGCCGTTGATTTTCGTGAGATAGACTACACCCGCCCGACCTGCATTCTGCTGGGACAGGAAAAAACCGGCATTAGTCAGCAAGCGCTCGCACTGGCAGACCAGCACATCATTATTCCAATGACTGGCATGGTGCAGTCCCTGAACGTGTCCGTGGCCTCGGCGCTGATTTTATATGAAGCGCAGCGCCAGCGGCAGAACGCCGGCATGTACACCCGCAAAAACTGTACGCTGGCGCAGGAAGAACAGCAGCGCCTGCTGTTTGAAGGCGGCTATCCGGTACTGGCGAAAGTGGCAAGGCGTAAAGGCCTGGCCTATCCCCACGTTAACGGCTGCGGTGAAATAGAGGCCGATGCCAACTGGTGGGCCACCATGCAGGCGGCGGGGTAAAAGAGATGAAAGGCCGGCTGCTGGATGCTGTCCCGCTAAACGCGCTGACGGGCGTTGGTGCAAGCCAGAGCGAGAAGCTCGCAAAAATTGGCCTGCACACCGTGCAAGATCTGCTGCTTCACCTCCCCTTACGCTACGAAGATCGCACCCAACTCTACCCCATTGGTGAATTGCTGCCCGGTATTTACGCCACCGTTGAAGGCGAAGTCCTCAACTGCAACATCACCTTTGGCCGCCGCCGTATGCTGGTCTGCCAGATAAGCGACGGCAGCGGCATTCTCACGATGCGTTTTTTCAATTTCAACGCGGCGATGAAAAACAGCCTCGCCACAGGGCGGCGCGTGCTGGCCTATGGCGAAGCAAAGCGCGGGCAACATGGCGCTGAGATGATCCATCCCGAATACCGTTTGCAGGGCGACCATGACGCGCCTGCGCTCCAGGAAACGCTGACGCCGATTTACCCAACAACGGAAGGCGTGCGCCAGGCAACGCTGCGCAAGCTTACCGACCAGGCGCTGGACTTGCTCGACAGCTGCGCCATTGCCGAACTGTTACCACCTGAGCTGGCTCAGGGGCTGATGAGCCTGCCAGAAGCACTGCGCACGCTGCACCGCCCGCCACCGTCGATGAAACTCAGCGACCTGGAAAGTGGTCAGCACCCGGCGCAGCGCCGTCTGATTATGGAAGAACTGTTGGCGCACAACCTCAGCATGCTGGCGCTGCGCGCCGGTGCCCAGCGCTATCACGCCCGTCCGCTTGCCGCACTGGATAACCTAAAAGAGGGCCTGCTGAAATCACTGCCCTTCAGCCCCACTGGCGCGCAAAAACGTGTCGTCGCCGATATTGAGCGCGACCTGGCGCTCGACGTGCCGATGATGCGGCTGGTGCAGGGCGACGTTGGCTCCGGCAAAACGCTGGTTGCGGCACTGGCGGCGCTGCGCGCTATCGCCAACGGCCAGCAGGTGGCGCTGATGGCCCCAACGGAGCTACTGGCCGAGCAGCACGCCACTAACTTCCGCGCCTGGTTTGAGCCGCTTGGCGTTGAGGTTGGCTGGCTTGCCGGTAAGCAAAAAGGCAAAGCCCGCCAGGCGCAGCAAGACGCTATCGCCAGCGGCCAGATTTCAATGGTGATAGGCACACACGCCATTTTCCAGGAGCAGGTGCAGTTTCACGCGCTGGCGCTGGTGATTATTGATGAGCAACACCGTTTTGGCGTTCATCAACGCCTGGCATTATGGGAAAAAGGTCAGCAACAGGGATTTCACCCGCATCAGCTCATCATGACCGCCACGCCTATTCCACGTACCCTGGCGATGACCGCCTACGCAGACTTAGATACCTCGGTGATTGACGAGCTACCGCCTGGGCGCACACCAGTCACCACCGTAGCCATACCGGATACCCGGCGCAGCGATATTGTCGACCGCGTGCGCCACGCCTGTACGCAGGAAGGCCGTCAGGCCTACTGGGTGTGTACATTGATAGAAGAGTCAGACCTGCTGGAAGCCCAGGCGGCAGAAGCCACGTGGGAAGAACTCAAGTTGGCGCTGGCGGAGTTGAACGTAGGCCTGGTACACGGGCGCATGAAATCACAGGACAAGCAGGCCGTGATGCAGGCATTCAAACAGGGCGAACTGCATTTGCTGGTGGCAACCACCGTCATTGAGGTTGGAGTGGATGTGCCCAACGCCAGCCTGATGATAATCGAAAACCCGGAGCGGCTGGGGCTTGCACAACTGCACCAGCTGCGCGGGCGCGTCGGACGTGGTGCGGTCGCCTCGCACTGTGTACTGCTCTACAAATCGCCGCTTTCGGCCACTGCACAAAAACGTCTACAGGTGCTGCGCGACAGTAACGACGGTTTTGTGATTGCGCAAAAAGATCTGGAGATTCGCGGCCCTGGCGAGTTACTCGGCACTCGCCAGACCGGCAACGCGGAATTTAAAGTCGCTGACCTGCTGCGCGACCAGGCGATGATCCCTGAAGTACAGCGCGTGGCGCGCCATATTCACGAACGCTGGCCACAGCAGGCGGCGGCGTTGATTGAGCGCTGGATGCCCGAGACCGAGCGCTACTCCAACGCCTGACGGGTTAGTTAAAAATCGGCAGCAGCAGCCACACTTTAATCACCAACGCATTGGTGATGTCCAGAAAGAACGCTCCGACCATCGGTACTACCAGAAACGCCATATGCGACGGCCCAAACCTGTCGGTAATCGCCTGCATGTTGGCAATGGCCGTTGGCGTCGCGCCCAGCCCAAAACCGCAGTGGCCCGCAGCCAGTACAGCGGCATCGTAATTTTTACCCATTACGCGCCAGGTGACAAAAATCGCGTACAGCGCCATAAACACCGCCTGGACGACCAGAATCGCCAGCATTGGCAGAGCCAGTGACGCCAGCTCCCAAAGGCGCAGGCTCATCAGCGCCATCGCCAGAAACAGCGACAGGCACACGTTGCCAAGCACCGACACCGCGCGCTCGAACACGCGGTAAAAACCGATAAAGGCCAGCAGATTGCTGAGCAAAACGCCAATAAACAGCACGCAGACAAAGGTCGGTAGTTCAAATGCCGTGCTCTGTAACAACTGTGCCACGACCCGCCCGGCGGTCAGGCAAATGGCGATAAGCGCGATGGTTTCCACCATCACCAGTGACGTAATGTTGCGCTCTACATTCGGCTTTTCGAACGCACTCGGCGCCAGGCTGTCTTCCGGTGCACCCTGCGGCCCGGCAGACCGCTTAACCAGATAGCGTGCAACCGGCCCGCCAATCAAGCCACCGAGCACCAGCCCGAAGGTCGCACAGGCCATTGCCACTTCCGTTGCGCTCTCAAATCCGTAGCGTTCACTGAACACTTTGCCCCACGCCGCCCCGGTTCCGTGACCGCCAGAAAGAGTAATTGAGCCTGCCAGCAGCCCCATCAGCGGGTCCATGCCCAACAGCGTTGCCATGCCGATACCAATTGCGTTCTGTAATACCAGAAACCCGACAACGACAATCAGAAAAACACCCAGCACCTTGCCGCCAGCACGCAGGCTCGCCAGGTTTGCGTTAAGCCCAATGGTGGCAAAAAAGGCCAGCATCAGCGGGTCACGCAGGGACATGTCAAATTCGACAGACCACCCCAGGCTGCGGTTGAGCACCAGCAGCGCGAGCGCCACCAGCAGGCCGCCCGCGACCGGCTCGGGTATTGTGTATTTTTTTAGCACCGGGATGCCCTGGACCATTTTGCGCCCCAAAAGCAGCACCAGCGTTGCGGCAACAAGGGTCGAGAGCGTGTCGAGATGAAACATGATAAAAACTCCTTACGTGCGCAATTTTCATCCTGCGCCTGATATATCCAGCCTTATATTCTTATTCCGCGGTATCAAAACCTGAAACGACATCAAAAACCAGAAAAAAATCTCGAGAATTTTTGATATCGCTTAGTTATACGTCGAAAACCATAAGATGCAAACGTTTGCTTTCACGCCACACACTCCGATAAAATCACCGTTTTTCCATCACGGGAAGCTTCATAAGATGTCTGTTAACACCGTAGGCTCGCAGGACGCGCAGCCAACCACGCCCCCCGCTTCCAGCGAACTCATTTTCCGCCTTGAGGATCGCCCACCGCTGCCACAAACCTTTTTCGCCGCACTTCAGCATCTGCTGGCGATGTTTGTTGCCGTTATCACGCCTGCGCTACTGATTTGCCAGGCGCTGGGGCTGCCAGCGGAAGATACGCAGCACATTATCAGTATGTCGCTTTTTGCCTCTGGCGTGGCATCGGTTATCCAGATCAAAGCGTGGGGGCCGGTTGGCTCCGGACTGCTGTCAATTCAGGGCACCAGCTTTAACTTTGTGTCGCCGCTGATTATGGGCGGGCTGGCGCTGAAAAACGGCGGTGCTGACGTACCCACCATGATGGCCGCGCTGTTCGGCACCCTGATGCTGGCAAGCTGCACGGAAATGATTATCTCCCGCGTGCTGCACCTGGCACGGCGCATTATCACGCCGCTGGTTTCTGGTGTGGTGGTGATGATTATCGGGCTGTCGCTTATCCAGGTCGGGCTGACCTCCATTGGCGGTGGCTATGCGGCCATGAGCGACAATACTTTCGGTTCGCCAAAGAATCTGCTGCTGGCAGGGGCTGTACTGGCGACCATTATTCTGCTCAATCGCCAGCGCAATCCGTATCTGCGCATCGCCTCGCTGGTGATTGCGATGGCCGTGGGTTATCTGCTGGCCTGGTGGCTGAACATGCTGCCGCCGGACACCACGCCCAGCAACGCCTCGCTGATTATGGTGCCAACACCGCTTTATTATGGCCTGGGCATCGACTGGAACCTGCTGCTGCCGCTGATGCTGGTGTTTATGATTACCTCGCTGGAAACCATTGGTGATATTACCGCCACCTCTGACGTTTCTGAGCAGCCGGTATCCGGCCCGCTGTACATGAAGCGCCTGAAAGGCGGCGTACTGGCAAACGGCCTGAACTCTTTTGTTTCTGCGGTCTTTAACACCTTCCCGAACTCCTGCTTTGGCCAGAACAACGGCGTGATTCAGTTAACCGGCGTTGCCAGCCGCTACGTGGGTTTTTTCGTGGCCGTGATGCTGATTGTGCTGGGCCTGTTCCCGGCGGTCAGCGGGTTTGTGCAGCACATTCCTGAGCCAGTGCTGGGTGGTGCGACTATTGTGATGTTTGGCACCATTGCCGCCTCAGGCGTGCGCATTGTGTCGCGCGAGCCGATTAACCGCCGTTCGATTATGATTATCGCGCTGTCGCTGGCCGCGGGGCTTGGCATTTCCCAGCAGCCGCTCATCCTGCAGTTTGCACCGGACTGGATTAAAAACCTGCTTTCTTCTGGCATCGCCGCTGGCGGCATTACCGCTATTGTGCTGAACCTGGTCTTCCCGCCGGAAAAAAGTTGACCCTCTTGTGCGGTAAGTACGCTTACCGCACGGCTTTGAGAGCCTCTTCCCTTGAGCTACGGCGCTAAATCGGGCATAAAAGCCTGTGTGATGTATCAGCGTGCTAATGGAAGAGGCTTATGCGATTTATAAAGAAGTTTATTGTGACGGTGCTCGTCGCCATCCTGGTTGTGCTCATTGCGCTGTATTTTTTGCTACAGACGCGCTGGGGCGCAGGCTTCACCAGCAACCTCATCACTGAAAACAGCCGCTGGCAACTCACCTTTGAAAAACTGGAGCACCGCTGGGCGGCCCCTTCCCACCTGGTTTTCCAGAATCTCAGCGTTGGCTATAAAGACCAGCCAGCCATGCTTAGCGCAAAGCGCGTTGACGTTGGCCTGAGTAGCCGTCAGCTTACCACGCCTCGCTATGTAGACAGCCTGCTGCTCGAAGACGGCACGCTAAATCTTAGCGCCACGCCGCCATTGCTACGCGCCGACACGCTGCGCCTGAAGAACATGGCAATTAACCAACCAGCACTGAACGCACGCCAGGTGAGCGGAGGCGTTAGCCCGTGGCTGCCTGAGGCGGGATATATTCTGGGGCGCGCAGCACAAATTCAGTTCAGCGCAGGCGAACTGACGCTCAACGGCGTGACCGCTCGCAACGCGCTGATGCAGGGCAGCATCAATAACGGCGAAATAGACCTTTCAACGATTGGCGCCGATCTGGCACGCGGCACGCTGACTGCCCGCGCCCGCCGCGACAGCCAGGGCCACTGGTGGATTCAAAACCTGCGCCTTAACGAAGTGCGTCTGCAAAGCGATAAGCCACTTGCCGACTTCCTGGCACCGGTGGCGACGCTGCCCGCTCTGACGTTAGCGCGTCTGGATATTGTGGACGCGCGTCTGGAAGGGCCGGGTTGGGCATTTAACGACCTCGACCTTAGCCTGCGCAACCTGGCGCTGGACAAAGGTGAGTGGCGCAGTGATGACGGAACGCTGTCGCTCAATGCCAGCGAAATTATCTGGGGCAACGTGCAGCTTAACGACCCGATTCTTGATGCTGACCTCAAGGCACAAGGTATCGCACTACGTAAGCTCAGTACGCGTTGGGAAAGAGGCATGGTGCGCGCGTCCGGCGAATGGCAGCGCGATACGCGTACACTGGCGCTTAACGATCTGGCGCTGGTTGGGCTTGAATACACGCTGCCACAAGACTGGAAAGCGCTGTGGCTGGCACCGACCCCGGACTGGATAAGCAACCTGACGGTACAAAATATGACCGCCAGCCGTAACCTGCTGATTGATATTGACCCGGCCTTCCCGTTCCAGCTCACCTCACTGGATGCCAGCGGCCAACAGCTACAGCTGGCGCGAGACGGCCAGTGGGGGCTGTGGAGCGGTAATCTTAATCTCGCCGCCGCTGCGGCCACCTTTAACCGTACCGACGTGCGCCGTCCGTCGCTCAAGCTCGATGCCTCACCCGAGAACATCCGCATTAATGATATGAGCCTGTTTGCTGGTGAAGGCATGCTGGAAGCCAAAGGTGAAATAAGCCAGCAGCCGCAGCGCCCGTTTACGCTGGATATTACCGGGCGCAATGTGCCGCTCGATACGCTCAACAACTGGGGCTGGCCGCCGCTCACGCTTCAGGGCAACGGCGCTATGCAACTCAATCTGACAGGCAACCTGGCCGCCCACCAGCCGCTTAAACCAACGGTCAGCGGGCAGTTGCACGCAACAGACGGCCAGGGCCATGCGCTTAATCAGACCATGGTGGGCGGCAACGTGGATGGCGCTGCTGCAACCGATCCGCAAGCCAACGCAGCAGGCGCTCAGGCGGTAACGCAACAGCAGCCGGTTCAGGAAGATAGCGCCGCTGACAACAGCGCGGCGACGCAACAGCCACCTGCCCAGGAAGGTAACGCCGCTGACAGCAGCGCGGCGGCGCAACAGCCGCCGGTTCAGCAAGATAACGCCGCTGACAACAGCGCGGCGACGCAACAGCCGCCGGTTCAGGAAGGTAACGCCGCTGACAGCAGCGCGGCGACACAGCAGCAGCCGGTTCAGGAGGGTAACGCCGCTGACAGCAGCGCGGCGACACAGCAGCCGCCAGTTCATGAAGATAGCGCCGCTGACAGCAGCGCGGCGGCGCAACAACCGCCGGTTCAGGAAGGTGACGCCGCTGACAACAATACGGCGACACAGCAGCCGCCGGTTCAGGAGGGTGACGCCGCACCTGCCCAGCAAGTGCCTGAGGATCAGGACAACAGCGAACCACCGTCGCCGGAGCAACCGTCCGACGCAGCAGAACTTATCTGATCATTCCTCTTCGTTGCCGCCTTCCTCCAGTGGCCCAAAGGGGCGGGCGGGCAACACGATATAAATCCCTTCAAATACCGCACCCACTTCATCGTCTCCGTACAGCTCCACTTCCAGCTGCACTCGCGCCTTACGCCCGCGCGCCAGTCGGTCCAGATCGCCACTGAGCGACCCGAGGTCGGCCACGGCACCGGGCCGCCCGCTGATGGGTTTGCTGTAACGGATATGCGCATCCGCAAGAATGATAGTACCGCCCAGATGGCGCTCACGCAGCATGAGCCAGATAAGCCCCCAACCGGTTAGCGTTGCAATAGAAAACAGGCTACCGGCAAACAGCGTGTTGTTTGGATTCTGGTTACCGCTTTCCGGCATGGTGGTGACAAATTTCTGCCCGGTGTACTGCAGAATACGCACGCCCATTTTTTCACTGAGCGGGATATGTTGATACCAGGCCTGTTGCAGCTGCCCGCACCAGTCGCCACGGTGCAAAATATCATCCAGCGTCTGTATCGGTTTCACCATCAAAAAATGGCGCACCGGCGTGGTTTGCGGCGTGGTGATTTCGCCCTGGTCGATAAACCCAAGCTTGCTGAAAAATGCCACGGCGTCTTCACGTGCGCTACAGGTCACGCGCTTAACGCCTTCCTGGCGCGCCACTGACTCCAGCGTCATCGCTACCAGCGTACCCAGCCCTTTGTGCTGCACCGACGAGCCGACCGCCAGAAAGCGCACCGAGGCCTCGTTCTCAGCATTGATATACAGCCTGCCAATGGCAACAATGTTGCCGTCTTCATCCACCACCATCTGGTGATGCGCCATCGCATCCCAGGCGTCGCGCTCCGAACCTTTGGGCTGATGCAGCGGTTTGCGCAACATCTCCCAACGGAACTGGTAATAGCGCTCAAGTTCTTCTTCCGTTTGCGGTACACGTAGGTGATACATCGTCGCACTCTCTCCCGTTACCTGCGCCGCGAGCGGCGCATCAGACCTGAAGCCAGAAGGTCACCGGGCCATCGTTGACCAGAGAAACCTGCATATCGGCGGCAAAGCGACCGGTGGCGGTTTCGATATCCTGCGCACGACAGCGTTCAACAAAATACTCGTACAGCGCTTCGGCGCGTGACGGCTCTGCCCCGCGCGAGAAGCTCGGGCGCATACCGCGCCCGGTATCGGCCGCCAGCGTAAACTGTGATACCACCAGCACGCTGCCGCCTGCCTGCTGCACATTCAGATTCATTTTTCCGTCCGCATCGCTGAAGATGCGATATCCCAGCACGCGCTCACACAGACGGTTTGCTTTTTGTTCGTCGTCGTCTTTTTCGACACCTAATAACACTAAAAGTCCGGGGCCAATCTCCCCCGTTAGCGCATTTTCCACGCTGACGCTGGCGCGCGTGACGCGCTGAATTAATGCAATCATGACGGTTCCGTAATCCTGATTTTTTACTTACTGACCGTTTGCGAGAGTGACAGCTATCTGTTTGTCAGGCAAGCCTTCGCGCAGCGTTTTTAAAACGCCTGATGGTGCCTTACTGCAGGCGCAGGCGCTGTTCCACTGATACTTAATCATGCATTTGTGGCGGTGCTTTACGCACGTAGACAAGTGTTACAAGGCAAAACAACGCACCGGCCAGGAAAGTATATTCAGAGCCCCAGACCTCCCAGATAACACCGGCCCCAAGGCTTGCAATCAGCAGCCCAATGCCGCTGACCATACTGAATATGCCAAAGGCCGTTCCGCGCAGATCCTGCGGAGCCGTTTTGGCTATCATGGCGGCCATCAGCCCCTGGGTCATGCCCATATGCACGCCCCACAGCGCCACGCCGCACAAAATACCGACCCAGTGGCTGCTTAGCGCCAGCACCACGTCGGCCACAATCAACACCACCAGCCCCAGTTGCAGCAACGTGGTATGGCTCATGGCGTCAGAGAGTTTGCCGAAAGGATAGGCCGAGGCGAAATACAGCAGGTTCATGGCGACCATAACAAGCGGGATAAGCGCCAGAGGAATACCCACCTGCTGGGCGCGCAGCACCAGAAATGCCTCGCTAAAGCGCGCCAGCGTAAAGACCGCGCCAAGCCCCACCACCCACCAGCAGTTTTTACCCAGCCTGCGCAGGTTCTCTTTGTTAATGGGGTTGGTGCGCCGCTGCGTCACTGGCGTTGCAGGCTCTTTCAGGCCCAAAAACAACAGCACCACGGCCAGTACGCCCGGAATAACCGCTATCCAGAAAATGGCGCGAAAATCATCGTTCCACAGCAGCATCAACCCCACCGCCAGTAGCGGGCCGAGAAAGGCGCCGAGGGTGTCCATTGACTGGCGCAGCCCAAAGGCTGCCCCGCGCACTTCGGGCGGTGTGACATCGGCTACCAGTGCATCGCGCGGCGCGCCGCGAATCCCCTTGCCCACCCGGTCTATCATGCGCGCACCGAGGATCATCCCGGATGAAGATGCGATAGCAAAAAGCGGCTTGCTTGCTGCCCCCAAGCCGTAGCCCAGCAGCGCCAGCCCCTTACGTTTACCCAGATAATCGCTAATCGCCCCTGAAAAAACTTTGATAATCAGCGCCGTTGCCTCTGCCAGCCCTTCTATCAGACCAATCAGGATGACGCTTGCGCCCAGCGTGGTGGCCATAAACAGCGGCAGCAGGCTGTGAATAATCTCTGATGATATATCCATCAACATGCTCACACCGCCCACCACCCAAACGCCTTTTGGGATGCGGTTTAGCGTAGAGAAACGGGCAAACATAGTTACCACTCCTAAAAGCCGCCAGTACTGGCCCGCTGGCAAAACAAAGACGGGTGTTGTACTACTACGTAAAAAACCCACCGAAGTGGGTTTCAAAGATGACGCGTTGCAGGCTACGGGCGTGTGGCGAAATACTCAGGAATGGTGTTTTTATCTATCACCCGCACGCTGGTGATACCGCAGGCCTCTGCGGCCTGAATGTTGTCGGCATTATCGTCAAAGAACAGTGCCTCACCCGGGCTGAACCCTTCTTCTTCAAGCACTTTGTGATAGATGCGCGCTTCCGGCTTACGCATCCCCATTTCCTGCGACAGCCAGACGCGATCGGCGGCAGCGTGGATTTGTGGGTATTCGCTCGGCCAGAGCGTGGTGTGCAGACGGTTGGTGTTAGACAACACCACCACGCGGTGCCCCTGTGCGCGCAGCTTGTGCATGATTTCAATCACTTCCGGGCGCAGCCCGACAAATATTGCCTGCCAGCCTGCCGCAAACTGCTCATAGCTCAGCGGCAACGCCAGTTCATGGCAAATGGCAGCGGCAAAATCTTCGTCACTGATTTCCCCGCGCTCATGGCGTTCAAAGGACTCTCCCATCACAAAGTTTTGCTGCAAACTGGCTAACGGCACACGCGTGTAATCGCTCCACACGCCCAGCACGCGGCCAAAATCGATATCGACAATGACGTTCCCCAAATCAAAGATATAAAGCATCCTTCTCTCCTCTCGCGCCACGAATAACCCACTGTAGCGGGTAACTACGTCTTTGACTATGGAGAAAAATCATCCGATACCCCAGAACAATACGGCCAGCAACTGCGGTGTAATGATGCGCAAAAACATCACCAGCGGATAAACGGTGGCGTAAGACAGCGCCGCCGCACCGCTGGTGGCATGCAAACCGTTTGCAAAAGCAAGCGCGGGCGGGTCAGTCATTGAACCAGCCAGCATGCCGCACAGAGTGAGGTAGTTCATGCGTATCAGCAGCCGGGCAAGCAACGCGGCGCTCAAAAGTGGGATTGCGGTGATGAGAATGCCGTAACCAATCCAGCTCAGCCCACTGCCTTCAATAAGCGTGGTAAAGAACTCGCCGCCGGATTTAAGCCCGACCACCGCCAGAAACAGCACAATCCCCAGCTCACGTAGCGCCAGGTTAGCACCCGGCGGCATAAACCAGTAAAGCCTGCCGATACTGCCAATCCGGCCCAGCACGATGGCGACAATAAGCGGCCCACCGGCCAGCCCCAGGCGCAGCGCCGCCGGAAAGCCCGGAATAAATAGCGGAATGGAGCCCAGCAGCACACCCAGGCCAATGCCGATAAACACCGGCAGCATCTGCACCTGCTGCAACTTCTGATGGGCGTTGCCCAGTTCAGCGGCCACGGCGTCTATGGCCTCCGGACGTCCCACCAGGTTGAGGATATCGCCAAACTGCAGGCTGGCGCTGCTGCCTGGCACCAGTTCCACCCCTGCGCGATTAAGGCGCGAGACCACTACATCAAAACGTTTTTTCAGGTGCAGTTCGCGGATTTTCTTACCTAATACCTGCTCATTCGTCACCACAACCCGCGCGACTTTAAGTGCTGTGCCGCTGGTGGACAGCGACGTATCCACCGCGGTGCCAATCACTAATTGCGCGCTGTGCAGATCGCTTTCTTTGCCCACCAGGTGCAGCAAATCACCAAGACGCAGTTGGGTGCCAGGTGCCGGTACCATCAGCACCTCATCGCGCTTAAGTCGCGAACAGACAATGCTGTCACCACTGAGCACCGGCACTTCCTGTAGCGCAATCTGGTCAAGGTTGGGGTTTTCCACGCGGATATTCATGGTGTGCAGCCGGGCGGTATCGCCGCCGCTGTGGCTGTCGTATTGCTGCGCCTCTTGCTCCACGTTAACGCGAAACAGCAGGCGCACCAGCCACATCGTGAGCAGAATGCCGCAGATACCAAACGGATACGCCATCGCGTAGCTCATGCCCATCTGGTCCACCTGCGCAAGCGGCGTGCCGAGATCGGTGAGAATTTGCTGGCCTGCCCCGAGTGCGGGGGTGTTGGTCACCGCGCCGGAGAAGATGCCGAGCACCACCGGCAGCGGGATAGCGAAGATTTTATGCAGCAAGGCGGTGACCAGCGCGCCGAGCACAACAATCAGCACGGCAAAGAGATTGAGCCGCAGGCCGGAAACCCGCAGCGAGGAGAAAAAGCCCGGCCCGACCTGGATGCCGATAGTGTAGACAAACAGAATCAGCCCAAACTCCTGCAACACGTGCAGCATGTCACCGTTAAGCTCAAGCCCTGCCTGCTCAACAAAGTGGCCGACAATGATGCCGCCAAAGAGCACACCGCCAATGCCAAGCCCAACGCCGCGCACGCGCAGATTCCCTATCCACAACCCCACGACCGCCACCAGCGCCAGCACGCTAATGGTTAACGCAATCTCGCTCATGTCGGCACCCCATAATCCTTAATGATTACAGGGATTTTGCCAGAGCCGGACGCGGCGAGTTGGGCCTTCGCGCACAAAAAAAGGCCCCGCAGGGCCTTTGTCATCAAAAGTCGCTAGTTAGTTGTTGAGCGCGGGCTGCTCGCTGATGGCGATACGCTGCGGCTCAATCACGTCCGGAACGTTGCGCACGAGGTCGATGTGCAGCAAACCGTTGGCGAAGCTCGCACCGGCGACTTCCATATTTTCAGCCAGCGTAAAGCTCAGGCTGAACGGCTGAATGACCAGCCCCTGATGCAGCCATTTCGGCTCGGTTTGCGGCTGCGGCGGATTGCCTTTCACGCTAAGGCGAGTGCCTTCAAGCTCAATATCCAGCTCTTCCTGACGAAAACCGGCCAGCGCAAGGGTGATGCGATAGTGGTTATCGTCGCTTTTTTCGATGTTATAGGGAGGGAAGCCCTGGGTTTCATTGGCGCTTTGCAGTGCGTTGGCCAGTTTGTCAAAACCAATCCACTGGCGCAGCAGCGGGGATAAGTCAAAG
Source organism: Enterobacteriaceae bacterium 4M9 (assembly GCA_010092695.1). Classification (GTDB taxonomy): domain Bacteria; phylum Pseudomonadota; class Gammaproteobacteria; order Enterobacterales; family Enterobacteriaceae; genus Tenebrionibacter. The sequence goes on from JAADJJ010000001.1 coordinate 204,293, forward strand.
TTACGCATAGTGATACTCCTTCTTTGAAGCGAGTGAATACCGTCAGCACACAGGCCGACGTCTGCTCCCGTCAGCGGCAAGCAGTCGAGTGTTACAGCGCCGCACGGCGGCGACGCTCAGTAATCAGTTAATGTCGATGCGACGCGGTTTCATCGTTTCCGGAATCACGCGCTCCAGTTCGATGAACAGCAGGCCATTGACCAGGCTGGCACCACGCACCTGGATGTTTTCTGCCAGCTGGAATTTGCGCTCAAAGTTGCGCTCGGCAATGCCCTGATAGAGATAAGTACGCTCTTTCTGCTCGGCCTGGCGGGCGCCTTTTACCACCAGCAGGTTATCCTGGGCAGTAATATCGAGGTCGCTTTCGGCAAATCCGGCGACGGCAATAGCAATGCGGTAGTGGTTTTCATCCACCAGTTCAACGTTGTACGGAGGATAACCGCCGTTGCCCTGGTTCTGGTTGCTCTCAAGCAGGTTGAAAAGACGGTCAAAACCGATAGCGGTACGGTATAGCGGGGATAAGTCAAAGTTACGCATAAGTCATAGCTCCTGAAATCAGCGAGAATGTTAACGCCCTCCATTCGGACAGGCTGTGTGGTTTGCGCTCCCATTCGGCAAGTCGCTTTATGTCCACCCTCATAAAATGCTACCGAATGTCCGATTTTCAAGGCCCGGCTCGATATTTTTTTGTGGTGCCGGTCTTCTTTGCTTAGACTACAAAGCGGGAGAAGCCAGAAGGATTGGCTCTGATAGCGTAAATCAGCAGAGGATTCTGCGACCGCGGCCACAGAGCGGATTCATTGGGCTATTCAATACGGACCGGGGTGTTTATAACCCTTAAACAGGCATCGCACAGTGCCCTATACCTAACGGAAGAGAGTAGATGATGAAAGGTTATTTTCGTAGTCTCTTGCTCGCCAGCACGGTCACCGTCCTGTGCGGCTGTTCGAGCATCATGACCCATACGGGCGGCGAGCCGGGCTATTACCCGGGTACGCGCTCCAGCTACACCATGCTCAAAGACGATAAAACCAGCTGGGGCATGAAGCCGCTGGTGGCGCTGGACATGCCGTTCTCCGCTATTCTGGATACCGTTCTGCTGCCCTGGGACGCTTTTCGCACCGATAAATCGGTCAAATCCCGCGTAAAAGACAGCGAAGAGGCCACGCTGGCGACCAACGCCGTCATTCCTCCGGTAGAACCCTGATTAACTCGTGGTTTCCGTCATCATCAGCTGACGGAAACCCTCCACGTCCTGCATCCAGGCTATCCTTTTCCCGTCCGGGGAAAACAGCACCGCGTCTGGCGAAGGCGCAAGCGGCAGTTCGGGCGTGAGCGCAACGATGTCGCCAGTCTGCGCATTACACATCACAATACGCCTGCCCTGCACAAAACCAATAAATTCACCGGATGGATGCCAGTTAAACGCGGAATCCACGCCTGCACCGTGGGTTAACTGGCGCGGGTTACCGCCGTTAGGAGAGACCAGCCACAGCTGCGCCACACCGTTATCATCACGCATCAAAAACGCCAGGTTTTGCCCGTCAGGACTGCTGCGCACCCAGTGGCGCGGCGAGGTCGCAAGCCCCGGATAGCGCTGCGCGTGCGTAAAGGTCAGGCGGCGCTGCATCACTTCTGCGGGCGGCGCGGGCAGGGTATCCGGCGTTCCTTCCAGCGGCGCCTCGCCTGCCTGTTTCCAGGCGGCTTCGTCTTGCGGTAAATCGACGATAAACAGTTCAGGCACTTTCTCGCCCTGCTTTGATAACGTATCGCCAATAAACGCCAGCGCCCAGCGCTGACGCACGCCGTCTGGCTTCAGATAACCTTCAGTACCAACCCAGCCCTCTTCATAAGCCCGATTAATGTCGTCGCTGCCGGGCTGCGGCTGCGGCGTGGTGCGGCTCACCAGCACGCACCAGTGGCTGCCCGCATATTCACGCGGATGGTTGCCGCGTGGGTGCACCGGGCCATATGGCAGCGCAACGCCGACGTTGCGCAAATCCAGTGCCGCAGACAACGCATGCAATACGCTGTCGTTATAGGTAAAGCTCAGGCGACTGCCGTCCTGACTCCAGACGTGCACATGGCTGCCGCCGCGCAGCGCGCCGGGCGTGAACGGCGCGGTAATGTCCATTGCATCCAGATTGCTTGCCTGCCCATCCTGAACCACCACGCCGCGCCGGTGATGAAAGTCATATTGCCAGTCCGCATCCGGGTTTTCCGGGCCGTGAATAAATACATAGCGTTCAGGAAGCTTCGGATTTACGGTCACCACACCCACGTGCGCCCCGTGCTGCGCGCGGTAAATCACCTGCACCTCGCCGGTTTCCACGTTGACGCGCTCGATGGTCTCACCGGTAAACGACGCGCCGGAAGGGCGCACGTCAAATGCCAGCCAGCGGCTGTCAGGCGTCCAGGCATTGATGTTGGTAAGCTGGTGGTTACGCGGCGCAAAAGTGAGCTGTTTCACGAGGTTCGGTCCTGAGGCAATACGTGGCAACAGAGTAAAAGATTGGCGCAAAAAAATCTTGTGCCATCACTGCTGTACTGCGCTTCATCTTCTGCGCCAGATATGTTCATAATCATGTATCCTGGCCAGATACCGGGCACCAGGATTTGCCCACAGAAGCTTTCGTTCTGAAACGAGAGCGATGCCGTTACCGCTGAGATGAAAAAGGAAGAGAATGCTCTGGCTCGTGATCAAATATGCCGTTACTGCTGGCATCGTGGTACTTATTTCCGAAGTCGCAAAACGTAGCGATCGCCTGGGTGGACTTATCGCCGCATTACCTCTGGTTACCGTGATGGTTCTCGTATGGATGAAAGCCGAAGGCCTCAGCCAGCAAAAAATTGCCAATCATGCCTGGTTTACCTTCTGGTATGTTGTACCGACGCTGCCCATGTTTTTACTCTTTCCCGTGCTTTATCAGCGATTTGGATTCTGGATGACGCTTGCGGGGTGCTGCCTGATAACCGTCATCATTTTTCTGCTGTGGGCGGGAGTGCTGCGTCGGTTTGGTATCGAGTTGATGTAACGACACTGGCCCACTCTGGGCCAGGAATACCCACTCGGCGCGCGTTGTCAGGAGAAAGCCACTGATTCATTGCGTTATGCCTTTCCTTTTCATACATCCATGGATAAACCACACAACACAGCCCCCACTCAAGCCTGGATGAACCTTAGCGTCCTTACTGGCAACCTGTAGCGCAGACCAAATAAGCTATCAATCACTGTCACAGCGCTGCCCCAGCCACCTTAACATTCCATCTGAGTGAGCATTACATCGCCTTACCAACGTGCTATCTTGCGCTGAAATAGCAGGCTATCTGCGGGTAAATTAAGGACAATTCCCCATGCAACATTACGATCTTGCCATTATCGGGCTTGGCCCGGCCGGAGCCACGCTGGCACGCCTGATTGCCCCGCACCTGAAGGTGATTGCGCTGGATAAAAAACAGTCGTGCGGCAGTGACGGGTTTCAGAAGCCCTGCGGCGGCCTGCTGGCACCGGACGCGCAGCGCGCGTTCATCCGCTTTGGGCTGAACCTGCCGGTCAGCGTTATTGCCAACCCACAGATTTTCAGCGTGAAAACCTACGACCTGCCCACCCGCACCGTGCGCAACTACCAGCGCAGCTATATCAACATCAATCGCCACGCCTTTGACCTGTGGCTGAAGACCCTGATTCCTGCCCATGTTGACGTGCGCCACGACACGCTGTGTCGCAAAGTGGAGCCGCACAACGGCGGCTGGCGCGTGCACTTTAGCGAAAACGGCGAGGATCACAGCATTAGCGCGCGTTATCTGGTCGGTGCCGAAGGCGCTAATTCGCTGGTGCGGCGCACGCTGTATCCAGGGCATAAAATCCGTACCTACCAGGCGATTCAGCAGTGGTTTCACGAGCAACATCCGGTGCCGTTTTATTCCTGCCTGTTCGATAACGACGTAACGGACTGCTACTCATGGAGCATCAGTAAGGACGGTTACTTCATTTTTGGCGGTGCGTTTCCGATGAAAACCGGGCGTGAGCGCTATCAGGTGCTGAAGGAAAAAATGGCGACACATGAGTTCGTGTTTGGTGAACCGGTGAAAAGCGAGAAGTGCCTGGTGCTGTTTCCGCAGAAATGGCGGGATTTTGTCTGCGGTCGGGATAACGCATTTTTAATTGGCGAAGCCGCCGGGTTCATCAGCGCCAGTTCGCTGGAGGGCATCAGCTACGCGCTCGACAGCGCGGACGTACTGAGCCAGATACTCAACCTGGGGCTGGCTAACCCTAACCGCGTTTATGATAAAAAAACGCAGCCGCTGCGCATGAAGCTGATGGGGAAAATTGTTAAATCCCGCCTGCTCACGTCGCCGTGGCTGCGTAGCGCCATTATGAAGAGCAAAATGGCGCACATTGCGCAACGCTAAAGGCCGCGATGGCCCGCTTTGACGCAGTTTTGCATCAACATGGCGATGGTCATTGGCCCCACGCCGCCCGGCACGGGCGTAATTGCGCTCGCCACGTCTTTGACGCTGTCAAAATCGACATCACCGCACAGTTTATTGTCTGGCGTGCGGTGAATACCGACATCAATCACCACCGCGCCCGGTTTCACAAAGTCGGCGTTAATCAGGCGCGGGATCCCCACGGCCACCACCAGAATATCCGCACGGCGACACACGTCAGCCAGGTTGCGGGTGCGGGAATGGCACTGCGTGACGGTGCCGTGCTCCTGCAACAGCAGCTGCGCCACTGGCTTGCCGACAATATTGCTGCGCCCGACCACCACACACTCTTTACCGTTGATCTCAATATCGTTACTTTTCAACAGTTCAACAATGCCTGCTGGTGTGCAGGGCAGCAGGCAGTCGTCGCCAAGCATCATGCGGCCCACATTAACCGGATGGAAACCATCCACGTCTTTGGCCGGGTCGATAGCGCGAATCACTTCACCTTCATCAATGCCATACGACAAAGGCAACTGCACCAGAATGCCGTCCACATCCTTGCGGCTGTTGAGGGTGTGAATGGTATCCAGCAGGCTACCGCTGGTGGTTTCGCCGTCGAGGTGGATATGCAGCGAGCGGATGCCTACAGCTTCACAGGCTTTATGCTTGTTGCGGATATACACCGTAGAAGCCGGATCGTCGCCAACCTGCACCACCGCAAGAGTTATCAGGCGCTTTTGCTGCGCTACGGCGCTTTTGAGCGTCTTCATGATGCTCGTGGAGAGCGCCTTACCGTCAATAATTTTTGTCATTGCGCGTCCCTGTATGGATTAAAACAGCCCGCTGATAATGCCGTTGTTGTCGATATCAATCCCCAGCGCGGCGGGGGTTTTCGGTAAGCCTGGCATCGTCATGATGTCGCCTGCCAGCGCAACCACAAAGCCCGCGCCTGCCGCGACGTAAGCATCGCGAATGTGAATGGTAAAACCGTCTGGCCGCCCCAGTTTGATTGGGTCATCAGACAGCGAATACTGGGTTTTAGCAATACACACCGGGAAGGACGACATGCCAACATCGCTGATTTTCTTGAGCGCCTTTTGTGCCGCCGGACCAAACGTCACGCCGTCTGCACCGTAGATTTCCCGCGCAATGGTGGCAATTTTCTCTTCAAGTGCCATGGCGTCCGGGTACAGCGGGCGAAAGTCAGACGGGCGACTTTCCAGCGTGTTCAGCACGCTTTGCGCCAGCGCAATGCCACCTTCACCGCCCTTCTCCCACACTTCGGTCAGCACAAAATTGCAGCCGCGCGCACAGCAGTAGTCGCCGATAAAGGCGTGCTCGGCGGCGGTATCGGTGATAAACGCGTTCAGCGTCACCACCACCGGCACGCCAAATTTTTGCAGGTTCTCAATATGCTTGCCGAGGTTGACGATGCCACGCTCAAGCGCCGCCAGGTTTTCTGCCGCCAGCTCGCTTTTTACCACGCCGCCGTTGTATTTCAGGGCGCGCACGGTCGCTACCAGCACCACGGCATCGGGCTTCAGGCCACTCTTGCGGCATTTGATATCAAAGAATTTTTCCGCGCCGAGGTCGGCACCAAAGCCGGCTTCGGTCACCACTATGTCGGCAAGCTTTAACGCCAGCCTTGTTGCGCGCACGCTGTTGCAGCCGTGGGCGATGTTGGCAAACGGACCGCCGTGCACGATGGCTGGGCTGTTCTCCAGCGTCTGTACCAGGTTTGGTTTAATCGCATCTTTAAGCAGCACCGCCAGCGCGCCGGTAGCGCCTAAATCTGCGGTGGTAACCGGGCGCCCATCGTAGCGCCAGGCGACTATCATGTTGCCCAGCATACGCTTGAGGTCGGCAAGGTCAGCGGCCAGACACAGAATCGCCATAATTTCAGAGGCAACCGAGATAACAAAGTGGTCTTCGCGCACCACGCCGTCGGCCTTGCCGCCAAGCCCAACCACGATATTGCGCAGCGCCCGGTCGTTCATGTCCATGCAGCGCTTGATAACTATCTGTTTGCTGTCGATGCCCAGCGCATTGCCCTGGTGAAGATGGTTATCCAGCAGCGCCGCCAGCAGGTTGTTGGCTGAGGTGATGGCGTGAAAATCGCCGGTAAAGTGCAGGTTCAGGTCTTCCATCGGCACGACCTGCGCATAACCGCCGCCGCTGGCCCCACCTTTAATGCCAAAGCACGGCCCCAGGGACGGCTCACGCAGCGCCACCGTGGCTTTTTTGCCCAGGCGGCTCAGCGCCTGGCCGAGGCCGACCGTCACCGTGGTTTTGCCTTCGCCCGCAGGCGTTGGGTTAATCGCCGTCACCAGCACCAGCTTGCCCTGCGGCGCGTTTTCCAGTTTGTCCCACAGCGCATCGCTCAGTTTGGCTTTATATCTGCCATAAAGCTCTAAATCGTCTTCCGGGATATCCAGCGCGCGCGCAACCTCTGCAATGGGTTGCATCCGGCATTCTCTGGCTATCTCAATATCTGTTTTCATTTTTGTCTCCCTGACAGAGGGTGAATGGCGGGGTTTAACATGAATAACAGCACGCATTTGCGCGTCTTACGGTCATTTCGCATTAAATCGATTTATGCATTGGATGCAAGTAAATTCTTTTATTTTTGGTGACCGATTCGATTAAGCACAGGCGAGATGTGAGGCAAGGAGGCACACCGGCCAGGGGCCTGACCGGTGGGATTTTTAGCGCGAATTACTGTAGCGCAAAACGCTCAATGGCGTGCGCAACGCCATCTTCAAGATTGGTGCGAGTGATGTAATCAGCCGCCTCTTTGACCGAGTCAATGGCGTTACCCATTGCCACGCCGATGCCTGCGTACTCGATCATGGCCGTGTCGTTTTCCTGGTCGCCCACCGCCATCACCTCTTCGCGGCGAATACCAAGCGACTCTGCCAGCGAGCGCACGCCGGTGCCTTTATCCACGCGCTTGTCGAGAATTTCAAGGAAGTACGGTGCGCTCTTGAGCAGGGTATAACGCGCTTTGACCTCCTGCGGAATGCGGGCAATGGCCGCATCCAGCACCGCTGGCTCATCAATCAACATTACTTTTAGTAATGCGATATCTTTGGGCATATTTTCTGCTTCGCAGAACACCAGTGGAATGGTGGCAACGTAGGATTCATGTACGGTGTAGTAGCTGATGTCGCGGTTCGCGGTGTACAGCGTGTGCCTGTCGAGCGCGTGGAAATGAGAACCGACCTCGCGAGACATCTGCTCCAGGTAGCGGTAATCGTCATAGCTCAGGGTCGTTTGCGCAACAGTGCTGCCATCACCGGCTTTCTGCACCAGCGCGCCGTTGTAGGTAATACAGAAATCACCCTCCTGATCCATCTCCAGCGTCTGAAGATAACGATGCACACCGGCGTAAGGGCGGCCAGTGGTCAGCACCACTTTAATACCGCGGGCGCGGGCTTCGGCAATCGCGGCTTTTACTGCCGGAGAAATGGTGTGATCCGGCAGCAGCAACGTACCGTCCATATCGAGTGCTATCAGCTTTATTGTCATAGGATTTTCTGTCTTTGAGAGAGTGAGTGGAGGTAAGAGATGCTCACCATCTTAGCGTGATTGTGGTCACAAAAACAGCGATGCAGGTCAGGGTATTGCAGGATGGGCTGTGAATAAGGCGAGACTAAAAAGACAAAACCACCGGCGCGATGCCGGTGGTTTACAGGCTATCAGGAGAACAGTTTGCCTTTGAGCAGACCGGTCGCCATGCTCAGCAGGTCGGTGCCGCCGTCAGCTTTCACTTCACCGTCCGGGGACAGTTTGTCAACGATAGTCGGCAGGTACTGCGCCAGCATAGAGGAGGCGGTGCCTGCGTCGAGGCCCAGCTTGCTCGCCAGATCGCTAATCGCCGGAGAGCCGAGCGCGTTGGTAATCTGTGACGGACTGATGCTCTGGTTTACCATCGTGCTGCTAATCCAGGACGCAACGATTTCGCTAAGGCCGCCCTGCTGGAATTTGGTCAGAATGGCCTGGATGCCGCCCTGCTGGTTAACCCAACCCAGAATGGCCTGAAACTTACCCAGATCGCTGTTCTGACCGCCGCCCAGCATACCGGTTACCTGATCTAATAAACCCATACTTTCCTCCGTTAATTATTTCGTTGTTCCCTTATTTTACGCCAGACGGTGGGTTTCAGCACGTATCGGGCGTACAGATAAACGCCATACAAAGGAGTATGGCGCTTCGTTTTATCTGAATTAAATATCGATATTCGCGGCTTTAAGGGCGTTTTCTTCAATAAACGCACGGCGCGGCTCCACCGCATCGCCCATCAACGTGGTAAACAGCTGGTCGGCGGCAATCGCGTCTTTAACGGTAACGCGCAGCATACGGCGGCTGTCCGGATCCATGGTGGTTTCCCACAGCTGCTCCGGGTTCATCTCACCCAGCCCTTTATAGCGCTGGATAGACAGACCGCGGCGCGACTCTTTCACCAGCCACTCAAGCGCCTGCTCGAAGCTTGTCACCGGCTGGCGACGCTCGCCGCGTTCAATGAACGCGTCATCTTCAATCAGGCCACGCAGCTTCTCACCGAGCGTACACAGACGACGGTATTCACCACCGGTCACAAACTCGCTGTCCAGCGGATAGTCGGTATCCACGCCGTGGGTACGCACGCGCACCACCGGCTCGTGGGTGTTGTTCTCGGTGTTAACACGAATATCGTACTTCCACAGGCTGCCGTGCTGCTCGTTTTCGTTGAGCGTAGTCACCAGCGTGGAAATCCAGCGCGTGACTTTTGCTTCATCCGAGAGATCGGCCTCGACCAGCGTCGGGTGATAAATCAGCTCGCCGAGCAGCGCACGCGGGAAGCGACGCTCCATGCGCGTAATCATCTTACGCACGGCGTTGTGCTCAGACACCAGTTTCTCCAGCGACTCACCGGCCAGCGCCGGGGCGCTCGCGTTGGTGTGCAGCGTGGCACCGTCAAGCGCGATAGCAATCTGGTACTGATCCATCGCTTCGTCGTCTTTAATGTACTGTTCCTGCTTGCCTTTTTTGACCTTGTACAGCGGCGGCTGCGCGATATACACGTGGCCACGCTCAACAATTTCCGGCATCTGGCGGTAGAAGAAGGTCAGCAGCAGTGTACGGATGTGCGAGCCGTCGACGTCCGCATCGGTCATGATGATGATGCTGTGATAACGCAGTTTGTCCGGGTTGTACTCGTCGCGGCCGATGCCGCAGCCGAGCGCGGTAATCAGCGTCGCCACTTCCTGAGAAGACAGCATCTTGTCAAAGCGCGCCTTCTCAACGTTGAGGATTTTACCTTTGAGCGGCAGAATCGCCTGGTTCTTGCGGTTGCGCCCCTGTTTTGCAGAGCCGCCCGCGGAGTCCCCTTCCACAAGGTACAGTTCGGAGTGTGCCGGGTCGCGCTCCTGGCAGTCTGCCAGCTTGCCCGGCAGGCCTGCGAGATCCAGCGCACCTTTACGGCGCGTCATTTCGCGGGCGCGGCGCGCGGCTTCACGGGCGCGCGCGGCATCAATAATTTTGCTGACAACGATTTTCGCATCGCCCGGGTTTTCCAGCAGGTACTCGGCCAGACGTTCGTTCATCTGCGATTCCACTGCCGATTTCACCTCAGAAGACACCAGCTTGTCTTTGGTCTGGGAGGAGAATTTCGGGTCCGGCACTTTCACCGATACGACTGCAATCAGGCCTTCACGGGCATCGTCACCGGTGGCGCTGATCTTGGCTTTTTTGCTGTAGCCTTCCGCATCCATATAGGTGTTCAGCGTACGGGTCATCGCCGCGCGGAAGCCCGCCAGGTGCGTACCGCCGTCGCGCTGCGGAATGTTGTTGGTAAAGCAGTAAATGTTTTCCTGGAAGCCATCATTCCACTGCAGCGCCACTTCTACGCCAATGCCGTCTTTTTCGGTGGAGAAGTAGAACACGCTCGGGTGAATAGGGGTTTTGTTTTTGTTGAGGTACTCAACAAACGCCTTGATGCCGCCTTCGTAGTGGAAGTGATCCTGCTTACCGTCGCGCTTGTCGATAAGGCGAATAGACACACCAGAGTTCAGGAACGACAGCTCACGCAGGCGCTTGGCCAGGATGTCGTATTCGAATTCAACCACATTGGTGAAGGTTTCATGGCTCGGCCAGAAACGCACCAGCGTACCGGTCAGGTCCGTGTCGCCGGTCACGCCGAGCGGTGCCTGCGGCACGCCGTGCTGGTATTCCTGCTGATGCACTTTGCCGTCGCGGCGAATCACCAGCTCCAGTTTTTGTGACAGGGCGTTAACCACGGAGACGCCCACGCCGTGCAGGCCGCCGGAGACTTTATAGGAGTTATCGTCAAATTTACCGCCTGCGTGCAGCACGGTCATGATAACTTCTGCAGCAGAGACGCCTTCTTCCGGGTGAATGCCGGTCGGGATGCCACGGCCATCGTCCTGTACGGAGACGGAATTATCGGCGTGGATCGTTACCACGATGTCTTTACAGTGGCCAGCGAGCGCTTCGTCGATAGCGTTATCCACAACCTCGAATACCATGTGGTGCAGACCGGTCCCGTCATCCGTGTCGCCGATATACATGCCCGGGCGCTTACGCACCGCATCCAGTCCTTTAAGGACTTTGATACTGGAGGAGTCATAAGAATTCGACATCAACGTTTCTCGCTCATTTAGTCAAAATTAATCTGCTATTTTACCCTTTTCCACGGCGAACATCTTCGAATTTTTGTCCGTCATATCCATCACATGTTCTGCGCTAATTGCGCTGACAAAAACCTGTGACTGCGTGGCTTTTAACCGGCTGGCCAGAAGGCCGCGACGGGCATCGTCGAGTTCCGAGGCAAAATCATCGATAAGGTACAGACAGCGCCGCCCGCTCTGGCGAGTGAGGAATTCCCCCTGCGCCAGGCGCAGTGCGCACATCAGTAGTTTTAGCTGCCCGCGCGACAGCGTATCTTCCACAGGCGCGCCGTCGGCGCGAATGCGAAAATCGGCCTTGTGCGGGCCGTGCGCGGTGTAGGTCAACATGCGGTCGCGCTCAAAACCGCGCTCCAGCACCTGCGCGTAGTCGGTTTCTTTCTCCCAGCCGCGCTGAAAGGAGAACGACAGCGCAAACTCCGGTAGAAACTGGGCGCAGGTGTCTGCCATGTCGGCCGCAATCGCTTCGCTGTACTCGGCGCGCCACCGGCTGATTTGCTCGGCCAGCGGCACCAGTTCCCGGTCCCAGGCCAGCAGTTGGGAGTAGCGCGACACCTGGCGCAGCGCCGCGTTGCGCTGTTTAATCAGGCGCTTGAGGTTGCTCCAGGCCACAAAGAAGCCGGGTTCGTTATGAAAGCAGCCCCAGTCGATAAACGCGCGGCGAAATTTCGGGCCGCCGTTCAGTAAGGTGAAGCCTTCGGGCGTGATGAGCTGCATGGGCATCAGCAGCGCCAGTTCGGCAATTTTGTGGCCGTCACTGCCGTCAATACGCACTTTGCTGTCGCCGTTGCGATCTTTACTCAGCCCAACGGCCGTCTCACGCTCCTCGCCTTTGAGCCTGCCGTGCAGCACAAACTCGTTCTGCTCGTGGCGAATCACGCGGCCAATCTGGATGCTGCGAAACGCCCGCCCGTGCCCAAGGGTATAGATAGCCTCAAGCACGCTGGTTTTGCCGCTGCCGTTGGCACCAACCAGGAAGTTAAAACCGGGGGAAAGCGTGAGATCCGCGTTTTCGATATTGCGGAAGTCTTTGATGATGAGACGCGTCAGAGACATGGTGATTTCTCGGGCCGGGGCATGATTAGCGCGGCCAGCCTACGCATAACAAACCAATACAGCAAGCACAGTCCTTGTTTGAGGTGAAACGCGCGCGCACAAATGGCAGCAGTTTTGATTTTTATTTACCGCCGCCCTTCAACCAACCCAATCAGGTTATACCACCCAACCAGGCCGTCGGCGGCGGCGCCAGTTTGAACACGGACAGCGCACAGGCCCGGGAGCGTACACGGAGTACGTGACCGGGGCGAGCACTGCCCAGGTTCAAAATGGCGAGTAAGCCAGGCCGCTTATCGCCCACATCCAGGCCGTCGGCGGCGCAGTTAGTCTGGTCACGGCCTGCGCGCAGCTACCGGAGCGTACTGAAGTACGTGAGGATAGCGAGCACAGCCCGGGGCCAGAATAACAAGTAAGCCAGGCCGCTTAACCTACAACCTCATCGGCATGACGACATAGGCAGCAGCCTGACTGGCCGCATCTTCTATCTGCACGCTCGACACCGAATCGGTCAGCAGAATCCGCACGTTCTCGCACTTAAGCGCGTTCAGCACGTCCAGCACATAGCTCACGTTAAAACCAATCTCAAGGTCGGTCCCACCGTAAGTCACATCAAGAATCTCTTCCGCCTCTTCCTGTTCCGGGTTATTGGCAGTGATTTTGATTTGGTTCTGGCTCACGTACAAACGCACACCGCGAAACTTCTCGTTTGAGAGAATAGCCGCGCGGGCAAAGGCCTGCTTGAGCAGGTCGCAACCGGCTTCCAGCGTTTTGTCCGGGTTTTTCGGCAGCACGCGGCGGTAGTCCGGGAAGCGGCCATCCACCAGTTTGGAGGTGAAGATGAAGTCGCCAACGTGGGCGCGGATGTTGTTGCTGCCAATCTGCACGCGCAGCGGCGTATCACCGCCGTCGAGCATACGCATCAGCTCAATCACGCCTTTACGCGGTACGATAACCGAATGGTCCGGCAACGACTGTCCCACCGGCATCGCGCACACCGCCAGACGGTGGCCGTCGGTCGCGACCGTGCGCAACTCCTCACCAGCGGTTTCAAACAGCATGCCGTTGAGGTAGTAACGCACGTCCTGATGGGCCATAGAGAACTGGGTTGCCTCAATCAGGCGCTTCATGGTGGCCTGCGGCAGAGTGAATTCGACCTCGCTCTGCCAGTCGTCCAGGTTCGGGAAATCAGCCGCAGGCAGCGTGGAGAGCGAGAAGCGGCTGCGCCCGGAGCGCACCAGCATACGGTCGCCTTCCAGTTGCAGCGCAATCTCCGCACCTTCCGGCAGGCCGCGGCAGATATCAAAAAACTTGCGCGCCGGTACGGTGGTCGCGCCCGGCTCGTGCGGCTGAGTCAGCGCAACGCGGGCAACCATCTCCATTTCAAGATCGGTGCCGGTCAGCGACAATGCGCCTTCGCTCACCTGCAACAGCAGGTTGCCAAGGATAGGCAGCGTCGGGCGTCCACCGAGCGGGCCGCTTACCTGTTGCAGCGGCTTTAATAAATGTTCACGTTCAACGGTAAATTTCATAGCGTCACGAAGATAATGTTCTGATTAAATTGGAAAAATCTTCTTTAATATCGTGGCTTTCTTCACGCAGCTGTTCAATCTTACGACAGGCGTGCAGCACCGTAGTATGGTCGCGGCCACCAAACGCATCGCCAATTTCCGGCAGACTGTGGTTGGTGAGCTCTTTAGCCAGCGCCATCGCCATCTGGCGCGGACGGGCTACCGAGCGGGAGCGCCGCTTGGACAGCAGATCGGCAACTTTGATCTTATAGTACTCGGCCACCGTCTTCTGAATATTGTCGATGGTGACCAGCTTTTCCTGCAGTGCCAGCAGATCGCGCAGCGCTTCACGCACGAAATCAATGGTAATGGCACGGCCGGTAAAATTGGCATTAGCAATAACGCGGTTCAGTGCGCCTTCCAGCTCACGCACGTTTGAACGCAGGCGTTTGGCGATAAAAAATGCCACTTCGCCCGGCAGCCGGATGTCGTTTTCATCGGCCTTTTTCATCAGAATCGCGACGCGGGTTTCCAGCTCCGGCGGCTCAATCGCCACCGTCAGCCCCCAGCCGAAGCGCGACTTAAGTCGGTCTTCTACGCCGTTTATCTCTTTGGGATAGCGGTCGGAGGTAAGGATGATTTGCTGGTTGCCCTCAAGCAGCGCGTTGAAGGTATGGAAAAACTCTTCCTGCGAGCGCTCTTTATTGGCAAAAAACTGAATGTCATCAATGAGCAGCGCGTCAACCGAACGGTAGTAGCGCTTAAACTCTTCAATGGCGTTGTTTTGCAGCGCTTTAACCATGTCCTGCACAAAACGCTCAGAGTGCATGTACACCACTTTCGCGTTGGGTTTGCGCGCGATGATGCCGTTACCCACCGCGTGCAACAGGTGCGTTTTACCCAGACCCGTGCCGCCATAGAGGAACAGCGGGTTATACGCGCCGCCCGGGTTATCTGCGACCTGGCGTGCGGCTGCACGTGCCAGCTGGTTGGATTTACCTTCGACGAAGTTATCAAAGGTGTGCTTAAGATTGACGTTAGAGCGGTAGGCCGGTTCTGCCGGGGCCGGGGACGGCACGTTATCCCAGCTTGGGCGCGCCGGAATGGCGGCAGCAGAACGAGCGGTAGCCTGAACCGGCGCAGCGGCCATCATTTCAGGCTGCCTGACCGGCTGGTTTGCCGGGCGGCTGCCGACTTCAAAGCGCAGCAATGGCGCGTCAGAGCCGCAAAAATCGTTGAGTAGACCGTTGATATTGTTGAGGTATTTATCTCTTACCCAGTCCAGAACAAACCGGTTGGGTGCATACAGAGCCAGCGTGTTATCGCTCAGTTCTGCCTGCAGAGGGCGTATCCACATGCTGAACTCAGTGGCGGGTAACTCATCCTGCAATCGGGCAAGACACTGTTGCCATAGCGAAAGTGACACGGCGGACTCCACTCGAACAAAGTCGATCAAATAATGAAAACGGGTACGTTCAGTTAATGATTGTTGACACACGCCGACATAAACCCGGTTCGGGTAGCGTGCGAACCGCTATTTGCGGTTTCCCCACATCCTGCCAACGAGGAGGATCGCGATCGGGGCCGCAGATCATAGCCGAAAGCGCGCCGGAGATCTTCTGTTTCTCACAGATTCTTGCCAATTTATCCACAGGGCACGACCTGGCGGCTTAAGTGTAATCGATCCTGGCATGAGCGCGGCAGGATTTCCTCCTGTATTAGAAAATACAATAGTGCCGCCCGGCAGCCGTCACAGGATCTCAATAAGATCCTGGGCGATCCTTGCGCTTTATCCGCTTCCCCGTATAATCCTTCACCCGGTGCGTGTTGCCTTGTCTTCATCTGTTCATAGCATGAGCAAATGGGTGTCAAAAAGCGCGGGGATATAAGGAAAGTGAATTGACTCCGGAGTGTACAATTATTACAATCCGGCCTCTTTTATCAGCCACGACTTCCGCGTGGGTTGCTCACTAACCAGCCGGGCATACGCAAAAGTCTGTGTAATTTAATAGTTTAGGTAGAAATCGCCATGAAACGCACTTTTCAACCGTCTGTACTGAAGCGCAACCGTTCTCACGGCTTCCGTGCTCGTATGGCTACTAAAAATGGTCGCCAGGTTCTGGCACGTCGTCGTGCTAAAGGCCGCGCTCGTCTGACCGTTTCTAAGTAATAGCTAACCCTCGTGGTTAAGCTCGCTTTTCCCAGGGAGTTACGTTTGCTAACTCCCGGTCACTTCACCTTCGTCTTCCAGCAGCCACAACGGGCTGGCTCGCCGCAAATCACCATTCTCGGCCGCCTGAATTCGCTGGGGCATCCCCGCATCGGTCTCACCGTCGCCAAGAAAAATGTCAAACGTGCTCATGAACGCAACCGGATTAAACGTCTGGCGCGTGAAAGCTTTCGTCTGCGTCAGCATGAGCTGCCGTCGATGGATTTTGTCATTGTGGCGAAAAAAGGTGTTGCCGAACTCGATAACCGGGCACTGTCGGAAGTACTGGAAAAATTATGGCGCCGCCATTGTCGCCTGGCTCGCGAATCCTGATAGCCCTCATTCGGGTTTATCAGCGCCTGATTAGTCCGCTTCTCGGGCCGCATTGCCGTTTTCACCCCACCTGCTCACAGTACTCAGTTGAGGCATTGCGCAGGTTTGGGATGATAAAAGGCAGTTGGTTGACGATAAAACGCGTATTAAAATGCCACCCTTTGAACCCTGGTGGTGACGATCCCGTCCCGCCTGGACCCTTTGATACCAGAGAACACTAACGATGGATTCGCAACGCAATCTTCTCATCATCGCTTTGTTGTTCGTGTCTTTTATGATCTGGCAAGCCTGGGAGCAGGATAAAGCCCCGCAACCGCAGGCCCAGCAGACCACACAGACACCGACCGCAGCGGGTAGCGCCGCAGACCAGGGCGTGCCGGCCAGTGGCCAGGGAAAACTGATTAAGGTTAAGACAGACGTTCTGGAACTGACGATTAACACCCGTGGTGGTGACGTTGAGCAGGCGCTGCTTCTGACTTATCCGAAGGAGCTTGGCAGCAACGAGCCGTTCCAGCTGCTGGAAACCACGCCAGACTTCCTCTACCAGGCACAGAGCGGCCTGACCGGTCGCGACGGCCCGGATAACCCGGCTAACGGTCCGCGTCCGCTGTATAACGTAGAAAAAGACAGCTTCTTCCTGGCCGGCGGTCAGAACCAGCTGGTTATCCCGATGACGTACACCGACTCGGCAGGCAATGTCTTCACCAAGTCCTTCACGTTCAAACGCGGTGAATACGCGGTGGATGTGGGTTACAACGTGAAAAACGCAGGTGAAAAACCGCTGGAACTGAGCACCTTTGGCCAGTTAAAGCAGACCATCAACCTGCCGAAAGCGCGCGATACCGGTAGCAGCAACTTTGCGCTGCACACCTTCCGCGGCGCGGCGTACTCCACGTCTGGCGAGAAGTACAGCAAAGTTAAGTTCGACAACATTGCCGATAACGACAACCTGAATGCGAACTCGCAGAACGGCTGGGTAGCAATGCTGCAACAGTACTTTGCCACCGCCTGGGTACCGCGTAACAACGGCACGAATAACTTCTATACCACCAACCTGGGTAACGGCGTTGCGGCAGCAGGCTATAAATCTGCACCAACGTTAGTGCAGCCTGGCCAGACAGGTCAGCTTACCAGCACCCTGTGGGTCGGCCCGGAGATTCAGGACAAGATGGCAGCCGTTGCGCCGCACCTTGACCTGACCGTTGACTACGGCTGGCTGTGGTTTATCTCTCAGCCGCTGTTTAAGCTGCTGAAGTGGATCCACGGTTTTGTTGGCAACTGGGGCTTCGCTATCATCATCATCACCTTCATCGTACGTGGCATCATGTACCCGCTGACCAAAGCGCAGTACACCTCCATGGCGAAGATGCGTATGTTGCAGCCGAAGATTCAGGCTATGCGCGAGCGTCTGGGTGACGACAAGCAGCGTATCAGCCAGGAAATGATGGCGCTGTACAAGTCAGAGAAGGTTAACCCACTGGGTGGCTGCTTCCCGCTGCTGATTCAGATGCCTATCTTCCTGGCGCTGTATTACATGCTGATGGGTTCCGTTGAACTGCGCCATGCGCCGTTCGCCCTGTGGATCCATGACCTGTCTGCGCAGGACCCGTACTACATCCTGCCGATTCTGATGGGCGTGACGATGTTCTTCATCCAGAAGATGTCACCGACCACAGTAACCGACCCGATGCAGCAGAAGATAATGACCTGGATGCCGGTCATCTTTACGGTCTTCTTCCTGTGGTTCCCGTCAGGTCTGGTGCTGTACTATATCGTCAGTAACCTGGTGACCATCCTGCAGCAGCAGCTGATCTACCGCGGTCTGGAAAAACGCGGCCTGCACAGCCGCGAGAAGAAATCCTGATAGCGTAAGCAGGACCAGAGTTAAACAAAGGCGGTCGCAAGACCGCCTTTTTTATTGCCGCGCTGTATGCTGTAGCAGTACAGGCCACTTTTTGAGTATCACAGTCGAGAACGTTTATGAGCCATAGCGACACCATCATCGCCCAGGCCACGCCTCCCGGACGCGGCGGCGTGGGTATCCTGCGCATCTCCGGCAGCCGGGCACGTGAAGTTGCGCAGGCGGTGCTGGGTAAACTGCCAAAACCACGCTACGCCGACTATCTGGCGTTTTATGACGCCAGCGCCAGCGTGCTCGACCAGGGCATTGCGCTCTGGTTTCCAGGCCCACACTCCTTTACCGGCGAAGACGTGCTGGAATTGCAGGGCCACGGCGGCCCGGTGATTCTCGATATGCTGCTCAGAAGCATTCTTACACTGCCGGGCGTGCGCATTGCTCGCCCTGGCGAGTTCTCTGAACGTGCTTTTCTTAACGACAAGCTGGATCTGGCGCAGGCAGAAGCCATTGCCGATTTGATTGACGCCAGTTCAGAGCAGGCGGCGCGTTCGGCCATGAATTCGCTCCAGGGCGCGTTTTCCACGCGCGTGAATACACTTGTGGAAGCGCTCACTCACCTGCGCATCTTTGTTGAAGCGGCAATTGACTTCCCTGATGAGGAAATCGACTTCCTGTCTGACGGCAAAATTGAAGCCCAGTTGAATAACGTGATTACCGATCTTGATGCCGTGCGTGCCGAAGCGCGCCAGGGCAGCCTGCTGCGTGAAGGCATGAAAGTGGTGATTGCCGGGCGTCCCAACGCCGGTAAATCCAGCCTGTTGAATGCGCTGGCAGGGCGTGAGGCAGCGATTGTGACTGATATTGCAGGCACCACGCGCGACGTGCTGCGCGAGCAGGTACATATTGACGGTATGCCGCTGCACATTATCGATACCGCAGGGCTGCGTACGGCCAGCGACGAGGTGGAGCGCATCGGGATTGAGCGCGCCTGGCAGGAAATCGAGCAAGCCGATCGCGTATTGTTTATGGTTGACGGCACCACCACCGATGCCACCGATCCGGCGCAGATATGGCCTGATTTTATGGCCCGCTTACCGGCCCGCCTGCCGGTCACCGTGGTGCGTAACAAGGCAGACATCACCGGTGAAACACCGGGATTGAGTGAAGTAAATAACCACTCACTGATTCGCCTGTCGGCACGCAATGGTGATGGCATTGATGCGCTGCGCGAGCATCTCAAAAGCAGCATGGGCTTTGACACCAGCATGGAAGGCGGTTTTCTCGCCCGCCGCCGCCACCTGCAGGCGCTGGAGCAGGCCGCGACCCATCTTCAGCAAGGTAAAGAGCAGCTGCTCGGCGCGCGTGCCGGTGAGCTGCTGGCCGAAGAGTTACGCCTTGCGCAACAGCACTTAAGTGAAATCACCGGTGAATTTACTTCTGACGATCTGCTGGGGCGTATCTTCTCAAGTTTTTGTATCGGGAAATAAGGGACTCTGCACCTGTCCCTGTCATCAATAAAAAGGAAAGTGGAATGCTGGCAGCTGATGAAGCAAGCTCTTTGCGTGAGGATATCACCAGCGTTGCTGAACATATCGGACAGGTGCATTTTCCGTCACTGACAGCCGACGCGCCTGCACTTGCGTTTCAGGTGGGATTTCCGCGCCTGGAGCTGGTGCTGGAAGGAGAAGTACAGGAACACAGTCTTGCATCACCTGGCGATGCGCTCAAAAAGTTTGATGTACTGTTTGTGGCTGCTGAAGGCTGGAATATGCCTGAATGGGGGAAGCCGGCCAAAACGCTCAGTATTTTGTTTGGCAAACAACAGATTGGCTTTAGCACACAAACGTGGGACGGTAAGGTGCTGATTTCAAACTCCAGGTTTGCCGTCCCACGCCGGGGACCGCGAGTGGGTTCGTATCTGCTGCAAGCGCTCAACGAGATTGCCGAACAGCCCGACAAGCAGAAAACGGCACAATATATTGTCAGTGCGCTACTGAGCCATTGCATTGACCTGCTTCAGACGCGTATGCACACCGGCTCCCGGAGCAAAGCGCTGTTTGACGCCATCCGTGACTTTATCGAAAAAAACCACCACCACGCCCTGACACGAGAGTCTGTTGCCTCTGCCTTTTATATCTCCCCGAACTATCTTTCCCACTTGTTTCAGAAAACAGGAAAGGTAGGGTTTAACGAATATCTGATCTACGTGCGGCTGGAACATGCCAAAGAACTGCTCAAGAGATACAACCTGAAGATAAAAGAGATTTCTGTGCAGTGTGGTTTTCTGGACAGCAACTATTTTTGCCGTGTTTTTCGCAAAGCCACAGCCAGAACGCCTTCAGAGTACCGCCGTCAGTACCATAGCCAGCGGATAAACGAAGGCTAAGCTAGCGCATGGAGATATGTACTACAGGCTTTTCCATTATGTAGCGCACTTCATCGAGCACTTTTTGTGGCTCAAGCAGAAACAGGCGGATGCTGCTTTTAACGGTACGAATCTCAGAAAAACGCTCAATGCCATTAATTTCAATGTCAGTTATCAGCAACGCCACATCAGCACCGGCAATGTCGGCTTGCGACAGCACGTTTTCGGCCCCCAGCGCTCCCTGCGTTTCTATTTTCACACTCCATTTTTCATGATGACAGAGCTTCTCAAGACGCTCTGCTGCCATATAGGTATGTGCCACACCGCTCACGCAGGCGGTTACCGCGACTAAATGAATCATGATGGCCTCCAGAACGTTTTATCCGCCGATCGTCACCTGAAACCCGGCATCACTTGCCAGAGCGCGAAAAGGCTCAATATCAGACGCCTCCAGCGACCTCACGTTACCCATTTTCCAGCTACGCTTCGTAAGGGCATATTTTGGCGCACCGTATTCGTGGTAAGGCAGCAGGTGAATATGCCGAACAGGCAGTGAGGAGAGAAACGTGAGAATCGCAGTGAAATTCTCCCGGTCCATCGTGTAGCCAGGGATAAGCGGCACGCGGGGAGTAACAGCTATCTTATGTGCCACCAGGCGCCTGAAATTATCCAGCACCCGTGGCTGATTTATTCTCAGAATATGTTGCGCCCGCTGTGTATCCATAATTTTTAAATCAAACAACACTTCATCACACTCTCTGGCAAGCGGCATCAGCCGTGTCCAGGAGGCATCGCCCGCCGTTTCTATCGCCGTTGTCACACCATACTGGCGCAGATTACGCAAAAACCGGGCGGCAAATTCGGCCTGCATGAGCACTTCACCGCCCGAAAGCGTCACGCCACCACCCGATACGCGAAAGAAAACATCATCCTTTAAAACCTCCTGCACCAGATCTGTGAGCGCAACATCGCGGCCAATATGTTCCCACGCGCCGGATGGACACTCGGTTACATCCATCCGGCAGGTGTCACAGTGCAGGCATTTACTCTCCCGGCGCACGGTTTCAATTTTAGGAGAAACCGACTCCGGGTTAGCGCACCAGGGGCAAGTGTGCGGGCAGCCTTTGAAAAAAACGACGGTACGTATTCCCTGCCCGTCGTTCAGGGAATAACGCTGGATGTTGAAAATGCGCGCCGTCGTGGCGCGCGAGTCAATCACCTCACAACTGATGTGCGGTGCGCCGGATGATGTCATCCTGGATCTCCTTTGACAACTCAACAAAGAAGGCGCTGTAACCGGCAACGCGTACCACAAGACCGGCAAAATCCTGAGGACGTGACTGTGCTTCACGTAAGGTTTCAGCATTCACCACGTTGAACTGAATATGCTGAAGCTTCAGGCGAGTGAAAGCGTGCAAAAAATCCACCAGCTTGTTCAGGCCATTCTCGCCTTCAAGCGTGGCTGGCGTAAATTTCACATTCAACAGCGTGCCGTTTGATAGCAGGTGATTGTCGAGCTTGCTGACGGACTTAAGCACCGCAGTCGGTCCCTGTTCATCCTGCCCAAGCATGGGCGACAGCCCACCGTCGGCAAGCTGCTCTCCGGCGAAGCGTCCATCCGGCGTGGCGCCCACCACCGAGCCAAGCGGCACGTGGGCCGATACCGTATAAGAGCCTGGGGTAAACTGGCCACCACGCGGGTTGCTGTAGGCCTCCACCTCTTTGCAGTAAAACCGCAGCAGTCCTGCGCTGATGTTATCCACCTCATCAATGTCGTTGCCGTATTTCTCATAGCGGTTTATCAGGCGCGCACGGACTTCTCTGCCCTCAGGCGTGGCGAAATTGGCTTTGAGTACCGCGAGCAGCTCATCAAAGCTCAGGCGTTTTTGCTCAAAAACCATTCCCCGCAGCGCATGGAGAGAATCGCTTAAATTTGCAATCCCAATTCCCTGTACGCCAGAAAAGTTATAGCGGGCTCCTCCGGCGGTAATGTCCTTGCCCTGCAAGATACAATCGTCAACAAAAGAAGAGAGCAGCGGCACCGGCGCCCAGTCGCGATGGCCGATATCGCAGATATTGCTTCCTTCCACCATCAGGCGAATGTAGTAACGGATTTTGCTGCGGATTTGATCAAGTAACCCCTCCCAACTTAGCGTGCTATTGCCTTCATTTTCATGCAGGACAATTTCCATCACTTTAAGCAGGTTAAACATCGCAATGTCGTGCAGCCCATAGGTCCGGCCAGGGATAGACAACTCCACGCAGCCAACCACCGCGTAGTCGCGCGCATCTTCAAGCGAAACGCCGCGATTAAGGAAGGCAGGCACCACCACTTCATCGTTGAATATCTGGGGAATACCGGTTCCAAGGCGAATAGTTTCTGCGGTTTTACGCAGGAACGGGCGGTCTATCAGGTCATTAATGCGCACCCCAAGATTGGGTTGTGGCAACTGCACTGTCTGGTAAGCATCCAGTGCCAGAAATGAGAGTACGTTTACCGCACTACGTCCGGTTTCGCTAAGCCCACCCAGAAGGGCCGTGTACCCTGTCGGAAAGCCTGCAAAATAGCGGGCGCTACTGGTAGAACGCAGCAACACAATGTCATTGCACTTCACCCATAAAGATTCCAGCAACTCACGCAGGAAAGCAGGATCCTGCCCCTGATTGAGCGACGCCTGATAAAACGCCAGCATATACTGGTCAAAGCGGCCCAGAGAAAGCGAACTGGCGTTGGATTCATACTGAAGAATGATGTTCATGTACCAGAACAACTGGCAGGCCTGCCAAAAATCCTGTGGCCGCTGTGTGGCGTTATGGCGAGAAATGGTGGCAATCATCTCAAGCTCGTTGCGGCGCGTTTCATCCGGGCAGTTTGCGGCCATATCGCCTGCCAGCTCCGCATAGCGCAGAATATGGCGCTGCGAGGCTTCCAGCAGAATAAGCACCGCCTGGAAAAACGTATTCTCCGGGCTCTCACTTAACTTGTGGTTAATGTCATTGATCAGCGCCGCCAGGCCGTTATTCAGTAAACGGGGATAATCTATGATGATATGCCCCTGGCCTTTATCGGTCTGGTTAACGCTAAATATCTGCGTGCTGACAGCCTCTTTAACTTCCTGCGTCATCTGCGCATTAATGAAATCTTTCATGGAGCGTGTTTCCCAGTAAGGAAACAGCGTTTCGCGATAAATTCGCTTATCTTCTTCACTGATGGTGAAGCGATCCTGAGGACGGGTGGGAAAGGCATCCAGTTCGTTGAGCAGCCAGTATGGATCCATTTCTGGCGACATAATCCCGGCCCTGGGTTTAATGGTGCGGTTTCCGGCAATCAGTTCATCGTCACGAATCGAAATTTGCACGTTATCCAGTATCCAGGCAGTGGCCTTTGCCCGGCGCAGAATAACAGGTTCTCCTTCGGTCCTGCGGTGGCTTTCGGTGTAGAGCAAGGCCCGTTCCAGTGATATTTCACGTGGCTTTGCAAAAAGCGCGTCTTTCAAACGTTGAATACGATTCGTCATGTTGAACTCCCTGTTTAATAACAACAGGGTGCAAAGCACCCTATTTTATTTATGCATGCTGTGAGAGATGGCTGTCGATTTTATTCATGATGGCATCAGCCCGCTTAACGGCATCGCTGATATTGACACGCACAATCGTTTTACCGGCGAACCGCTCTTCAAACTGAATACCGATGTCTTTTGTCAGAATAATCATATCTGCCGCCGCCACGTCTTCATCCGTCAGGGTATTTTCAATACCAATGGAACCCTGAGTTTCGACTTTAATCTGCCAGCCCCTGGCCTTTGCCGCGCTTTCCAGAGATTCTGCTGCCATATAGGTGTGAGCGACCCCTGACGGACAGGCGGTAACTGCAATAATATTTGCCATACGCTATTCCTTCTCACTGATTAGTTAATTTCA
Organism: Enterobacteriaceae bacterium 4M9; assembly: GCA_010092695.1. Classification (GTDB taxonomy): domain Bacteria; phylum Pseudomonadota; class Gammaproteobacteria; order Enterobacterales; family Enterobacteriaceae; genus Tenebrionibacter. The sequence continues at coordinate 228,663 of JAADJJ010000001.1, forward strand.
AACTCAAGATCCAGATCGTCGTCCGCGCTCTGCTCCGGTGTTTTTTTGCCTGCCAATGCCTTAAGAATGAGCAGGCTCACCGCGCAGACCACGGCACCAATGCACAATGCGGCAATGAAGCCCAGCTTGCCCTGCACAACCGGCAATACAATTAAGCCGCCCCAGCCTGCGTAACACTGCGCGCCCAGCAGGGCGGCACTCACGCAACCGCACACGGCGCCAAGCATCGCGCTGGGAATGACCTTCAGTGGGTCAGCGGCGGCAAACGGAATAGCCCCTTCACTTACCCCTACACAGCCCATGATGAGCGAGGCTTTACCCGTTTCGCGCTCCTCCGGGGAGAAAAACTTGCGACCGATCACTGTTGCCAGCCCCATCCCCAAAGGCGGCACCGCAATCCCGACGGCGGCAATTGCCACAACGCTGTACACGCCTTCAGCCACACAAATCAGCATAAAGGCATAGGCCACTTTGTTAACCGGGCCACCCAGGTCAAATGCCAGCATCATGCCCATGATGATGGCGAGAATGATGATGCTGCCATCCTGCATGCTCTGTAGCCATGCAGTGAGTCTGGCGGTCAAAAGGCCAACTGGCTCACCCAGCCCCCACATCATGATGCCGGCGGTAATAAACGTGCCTACGATGGGAATCACAAAAATCGGCATGACGGAGCGCAGCACTTTATGAACGGGGATTTTTTTCAGGTAATACACCACCAGCCCGCCAATCATGCCGGCAATCAATGCGCCAAAAAAACCGGCGCCGTAGCTGTTGCCAACCCATGCGCCAATGGCACAAGGTGCCAGCGCTGCACGCTCAGAAATGGAGTAACCAATGTAGGCCGCAAGAAAAGGCACCATCAGCGTCAGGCCAGCCACGCCAATATCAAACAGCTTTTTAAGATTCGGATCGGTTGCGGCATCAGGCACAGCACCTTTGCCATACATCATGACGGAGACCGCCAGCAAAATACCGCCCGATACCACAAAGGGGATCATATGGGAGACGCCAGTCATCAGATGCTGGCGGGTGTTCTGGAGTATCTGCACCAGTTCTTTCATTGTTTTTACTCCCGGGCGCGACAAGGCGCTCAAAGGTCATCGATGCTTCAAACAATAAGTAAAGGCCAGGGGGGAAAACAGAAGATAAAACGCGCATTTACTGGATATTTGTAACACTCACATAAAAATGCGATCCATTTCAAATGCTTCCTTTTTCCTGGCTATGCGCCAGCATCCTTTCTGTGTGACTGCTTCCACAAAAAACAACAGTGCTTACATTTATCCAGTATTTGGCCGTTTTATCGCGTAGTGAGCCACGCGGACTTTCTTTATTTTTGGGCGTAATGCTTATTCAGGAGGAAGGTAATGGCTTTATTAATTAACTATATCTGCGAGTTACCCAACGGGGTCCATGCGCGCCCTGCCAGCCTGCTGGAGGCGCTCTGCAATACATTTACGTCTTCCGTTGAGTGGTTTAACGTGCGCACCACCCGCCGTGGGAATGCGAAAAGTGCGCTGGCGCTGATTGGTACCCATACCCTGAAAGGCGATGAATGCCACCTCATCATTGACGGGCCCGATGAACAGCAGGCATTTGAGCGCCTTAGCACTTTTATGCGCGACGAATTTCCCCATTGTGATACACCGCTGCCGAGCGTTGTTGAAAAGGATATTGAGCCCATCGCGCAGTCGCTGGCACGGCTAAAACCCACGCTTATTCACGCAACCCCCGTGTGCGCCGGCAGCGCCAGCGGCAAGCTTCTCCATCTGCAGTCTCAGCCTCTGGAATCCCTCACCGACTTGCCCGCTCCCCGCAGTCTGGAAGAAGAGCAGCAAGCCTTAACCGATGGGTTAAGCCAGCTGGTACGGCACATTGATCTGCGCAGGCTGGATAATGACGGTACGGCCAACGCCATTCTTGAGGCTCACCGCTCGCTGGCAACAGATACTGCCCTGCGTCAGCATTTGTCTGACGGCGTGCTGGGCGGTAAAGGCTGCGCCAGTGCGATTATTGATACCACTCGTCACTTTTGCGCGCAGTTCACGCAGTCTGGTAATCCCTATTTGCAAGAGCGCGTACTGGATGTTCGCGATGTAAGCCTTCAGCTTTTACAACATATCTACGGTGAGCAGCGCTTTGCGGCAGTGGGAAAACTCAACGAGCCGGCAATATGCATGGCCGACGAACTGACTCCCAGCCAGTTTCTTGAACTGGATAAATCGCTACTGCGGGGCTTGCTTTTGCGCAGCGGCGGCACGACGTCCCACACGGTCATTCTGGCGCGCTCGTTTTCAATACCGACGCTTGTCGGGGTCGATTGCGATGCGCTCACCCCGTGGGTGAACACCGACATACACATTGATGGTAATGCTGGCCTGGTGGTGGTGGCTCCTGATACCGCCGTGCAGCGTTACTACCGCCAGGAAGCGTGGGTTCAGCAGCAACTGGCGTTACGCCAGCAGGAATGGCGAGATAAGGAAGGGCGCACACAAGACGGTATGCGCCTGGAAATGGCCGCCAATATTGCACACCCGGTGGAAGCCAGTACGGCTTTCAGCCAGGGAGCAGAGGCCATTGGCCTGTTTCGTACAGAAATGCTGTATATGGACCGCCCCTGTGCACCGTCAGAAAATGAGCTGTATAACCTGCTATGCCAGGCGCTGGAGCCCGCGAAAGGGCGCAGCATTATTGTACGCACCATGGATATTGGCGGTGACAAGCCCGTGGAATACCTGAACATTCCACAGGAAAACAACCCGTTCCTCGGTTACCGCGCGGTGCGTATTTACGAAGAGTTTCAGCCGCTGTTTCACACTCAGCTGCGCGCTATTTTGCGCGCCTCAGCGCACGGCGCGTTGAAAATCATGATCCCGATGATCTCCTCCATGGAAGAAATCCTCTGGGTGAAAGAACAACTGGCAGACGCAAAACAGTCGCTGCGCGCAGAGCACATCCCGTTTGATGAAAAAATCCCGCTCGGCATTATGCTGGAAGTCCCCTCCGTGATGTTCATTATCGACCAGTGCTGCGAGGAGATTGATTTCTTCAGCATTGGCAGCAACGACCTGACCCAATATCTGCTGGCAGTTGACCGCGATAACGCCAGAGTGACGCGCCATTACAACAGCCTCAATCCCGCATTTTTACGCGCCCTCGACTATGCCGTACAGGCGGTACATCGCCAGGGGAAATGGATTGGTTTATGTGGCGAACTGGGTGCAAAAGGTTCAGTGCTGCCGCTACTGGTCGGGATGGGGCTGGATGAAATTAGCATGAGTGCCCCTTCCATTGCGGCGACGAAGTCCCGGCTGGCAACACTGGACAGCCGGGCGTGTCGCCAGTTGCTAAACCAGGCGATGCAGTGTCGCACCTCGCTTGAAGTTGAGCACCTGCTGGCACAATTTCGAATGGGACATCAGGAGGCACCGCTTATCACACCTGAGTGCATCACTCTCGACAGCGACTGGCGCAGTAAAGAAGAAGTGATAAAGGGCATGACGGACAACCTGCTGCTGGCAGGGCGCTGTCGCTACCCACGCAAGCTGGAAGCCGACCTCTGGGCCAGGGAAGACGTTTTTACCACCGGCCTCGGGTTTAGTTTTGCCATTCCACACAGCAAATCTGAGCACATTGAGCAATCCACCATCAGCGTCGCGCGACTGGCGCAACCGGTCTCGTGGGGCGATGAAAATGCGCAGTTCATCATTATGTTGACGCTTAATAAACATGCGGCAGGCGACGGACATATGCGCATTTTCTCACGCCTTGCCCGGCGCATTATGCATGACACCTTTCGCAGCGAACTGGTCAACGCCACCAGCAGTGAGCAAATCGCAGAACTGTTACATCAGGAACTTGATCTATAAGACATTACGAGGACGTAACGATGGAAATTTATCTGGATAGTGCCAATGTGGCAGAGGTTGAGCGACTGGCACGAATCTTCCCGCTCGCGGGGGTGACAACCAATCCCAGTATTGTTGCCGCAGCAGGCGAGCCGCTTCGGGATGTGCTTATGCGCTTAAAGCAGGTCACCGGTCCTGGCGGTACGCTTTTTGCGCAGGTCATGGGGCGCGATGCCGCAACCATGATAAAAGAGGCGCAGGCGCTACGGGAATGTATCCCTGGTATCGTGGTTAAAATTCCGGTGACCGCAGAAGGGCTTGTCGCCATTAAGGCGTTGACGCAGGAAGGTGTCACCACACTTGGCACCGCCGTTTACAGCGCGGCGCAGGGGCTACTGGCAGCCCTGGCAGGCGCAAAATACGTTGCGCCCTATGTTAACAGGATCAGCGCGCAGGGCGGCGACGGTATCCGCACCGTTGCGGATCTGCAACGCCTGCTGGAGTTACATGCCCCGCACAGCAACGTGCTGGCAGCGAGCTTTAAAACACCGAGCCAGGCGCTGGATTGCCTGCTGACCGGGTGTAAAGCGATTACGTTACCGCTTGATGTCGCACAACAATTTCTGGCCTCACCCGCTGTAGATGCCGCGGTAGAAAAATTTGAACACGACTGGTCAGCGGCCTTTGGCTCGCTGGCTCTGTAGCCAAAAGAGGGAAAGATATGGACCAGATTATTCAGTCTCCGGGAAAATATATTCAGGGTGCAGGCGTCCTTGCACGGCTGGGGGATTATCTGCAACCGCTGGCAGCACGCCATCTGGTGGTTGGAGATAAATTCGTCCTCGGCTTTGCTGAGGAGATGCTAAAAGAAAGCGGCAAAAAAGCAGGTATCAGCCTCGAAATAGCCGCATTTGGCGGCGAGTGTTCGCAAAACGAAATAAACCGCCTACAGACACTTGCCCGACAGACGGACTGCGCGGCGGTTGTCGGCATTGGCGGCGGCAAGACGCTGGACACCGCAAAAGCGCTGGCTCACGCGCTGTCAGTGCCGGTAGTTGTGGTACCTACCATTGCATCCACTGATGCGCCATGCAGCGCACTTTCCGTGATTTACACCGACGCTGGCGAATTCGAACGCTACCTGCTTTTACCCAAAAACCCGGACATGGTGATTGTAGATACCCGCGTTATTGCTGGCGCACCAGCAAGGCTGCTGGCTGCCGGGATAGGTGATGCGCTTGCAACGTGGTTTGAAGCGCGTGCCTGCGCTCGCAGCGGCGCACGAACCATGGCAGGCGGTGTCAGCACCCAGGCCGCACTGGCGCTGGCCGAGCTGTGCTATCACACCCTGCTTAATGAAGGCGAAAAAGCCATGATGGCCGCACAGGCAAACGTGGTGACCACCGCCCTTGAGAAAGTGACAGAAGCCAATACGTTTCTGAGCGGTGTAGGCTTTGAAAGCGGCGGGCTGGCGGCGGCACATGCCATTCACAACGGCCTGACGACCCTTGCCGACGCACACCACTATTATCATGGTGAAAAAGTCGCCTTCGGTACACTGGTGCAACTGGTGTTAGAAAATGCCCCACAGGATGAACTGACTGCGGTAATGACGTTATGTCAGCGCGTGGGGCTTCCCATCACGCTGGCACAACTGGATATCACAGAAGATATCCCGCAGAAAATGCGCACGGTAGCTGAAGCAGCCTGCGCGGAAGGCGAAACCATACACAACATGCCAGGCGGTGCCACCCCGGAACAGGTTTTTGCCGCCCTGCTGGTTGCTGACCAGACCGGGAAAGCGTTTCTTCAGCGCTCGTCATAAGCACGTAATAACAAAGAGGCACCCTGCCCCCAGGCAACAGGGTTTCTTATGCTACTACGCCAGCCCCCGGCCTCACTTTGAGGCCGTTTTTTTATCTGTTTTCACCCTTCTCATGATTGTGTTTTCCCCAAACACACTGCGGCTGTGACACGCTGGATTCATAAAAATACTTATTCGGGATTATTCGGACGCCAGCGAATTTTGGTTTATAGATTTCCTTGTCATGTAATGACAAACTAGCTCTGCCAGCAAGGATTCTGGCATTGAATGGATTCAATTATTTGTAAAGGGACTGTTTCTGGCTTGCAAAACAGGCAACAGGAACTAAAAAGTATCTATCACCGTCTGGTTATGTAGCCTCCTCCGGGGCGTTTTTCAGCGGCGATACCTACGCCCTGACCATTATCACGGAGCGAGAAATGGCAACCCACTTTGCAAGAGGGATTATTCGCCCTCAAAACCTGACGTCTACCCGGCTTTCGCCTGAATGCCACGCATGGGCTCGCGAGTTGCCAGAGCATCACCGTGAGCGCTATCTGGCCTCTCACGCGCTGCTGGCAGAGTTGATTTTCATGCTTTACGGCATTCCCCAGTTGCCATCAATTATTATCCGTGACGGAAAACCCGCCTTCTCTGACAAAACTCTTCCCGCCTTTTCTCAGGCCTGGGCCGGTAATATGACCGGCGTTGTGCTCAGTACCGAAGGCTTGTGTGGGCTGGATATGACCCTGAATAACTCATCAGGTTGTTTTAACTCCCACTACGCAGCCCGCAACGAAGGCAACTTCACCCGCAGCGAAACCATCTGGATTAATAACCAGCAAGACCCCTGGGAAGCACGCCTGCAACTGGCTACTCTGCACCAGAGCATCCGCAAACTTTCAGAAAATTATTGTGGTGATATCCAGATATCCCCCAGCGCAGGCAGATTGCGGGTTAACAGCAATCGCCGCGTTGAAGCGCTGTGCGATGCAGAAGATGTCCTGATCTGGTCGCTGTGTGCCTCACCGGGCGTTGATACACTGCGTCTATGGGAGTACGACTGCCGAAGTGGCTGGCAGGTACTGCCTGACCCCGGTAGCCGCAACAACTATACCGGTAACCGCATGATGCGCTTTGCCACCCATCCTGTTGAACGTAGTCTGATACTCAATTAACCCAACACCGAGCGCAACGAGGAGCCGTAATGTCTGATTCATTGAACGTGGTGACACTGCTTGGCAGCCTGCGTAAAGGCTCCTTCAACGCCATGGTGGCGCGCAGCCTGCCGGGCATTGCCCCCGCGCAGATGAGCGTCCACGCGCTGCCTTCCATCGGCACCATTCCGCTGTATGACGCCGATGTCCAGCAGGAAGAGGGCTTCCCACAGACCGTGGAAGCAATAGCGAAACACATCCGCGCCGCCGACGGCCTGATTATTGTTACCCCGGAATATAACTACTCGGTGCCGGGCGGTCTGAAAAACGCCATCGACTGGTTGTCGCGCCTGCCTGAACAGCCGCTTGCCGGTAAACCCGTGCTTATTCAGACCAGTTCAATGGGCGTTATCGGCGGCGCTCGGTGCCAGTATCATCTGCGCCAGATTCTGGTGTTCCTGGATGCACTGGTGATGAACAAACCGGAGTTTATGGGCGGCGTGATTCAGAATAAGGTCGATGCCCAGACCGGGGAAGTGGTTGATCAGAGCACGCTCGACCACCTGAAAGGCCAGCTGACCGCGTTTGCCGAGTTTATTGAACGCGTCAAAATGTAGCGGTGTTTCTAAAACGCAGAAAGCAAAACGCCAGCCCGTGGGCTGGCGTTTTTGACTGAAGCAGACTCAGTCTACAAAGACAAATTTCAGCACAAACAGCAGCGCTACTACCACCACGCACAGGCTGATGTCACGCCAGCGGCCGGTGAAGAACTTCATAACGCAGTAAGAGATAAAGCCCAGCGCAATGCCTTCGGTTATTGAGAAGCTAAACGGCATCATCACCGCAGTGATGAACGCCGGAACGGCTTCGGTGAGGTCATCCCACTTCACGCGCGCGAGGCTTGAGGTCATCAGCACGCCCACATAAATCAGCGCACCCGCCGCCGCATAAGCCGGCACCATGCCCGCCAGCGGCGAGAGGAAAATCACCACCAGGAACAGCAAACCCACCACCACTGCCGTCATACCGGTGCGCCCACCGACCGACACACCTGCGGAGGATTCGATATAGGCCGTCACCGAAGAGGTGCCGATAAACGAGCCGCCCACGGACGACACGCTATCAACCAGCAGCGCCTGCTTCATACGCGGGAATTTGCCTTTCTCATCACTCAGGCCCGCTTTGTCGGTCACGCCGATAAGCGTACCGGAGGAGTCAAACAGGTTGACCAGCATGAAGGAGAAGATAACGCCCGCCAGACCGATATTCAGCGAACCCGCTAAATCGACTTGCCCGACAACGGACGACACGCTCGGTGGCGCAGAAACGATGCCGTTGTATTGCACATCGCCCATCAGCAGGCCCAGCACCGTGGTGACCACAATGGATACCAGCACGGCGGCGTGAATGTTGCGCGAGGCAAGAATGGCAATAATGAAAAAGCCGAGCGCGCCGAGCAGTACGCTGTGTGAGGTCAAATCGCCAATCGTCACCAGCGTCTCAGGGTTGGCCACGATAATACCGGCGTTTTTCAGCCCCATCATGCCGATAAACAGGCCGATACCGCTGGTAATGCCCACGCGCAAGCTGAGCGGGATATTCGCAATCATCCAGTAGCGCACGCGCAGCAGCGTGAGGATAAGCAGGCCCACCGCGCCCCAGAAGATAGCACCCATACCAACCTGCCAGGACAGGCCCATTGCGCCAACGACCACAAACGCAAAGAATGCATTCAGCCCCATAGCTGGCGCCAGCGCCACCGGCAGGTTGGCAAACAGCCCCATCAGGATGCTGCCCACCGCCGCGATAAGGCAGGTGGTTACGAATACGGCCTGCGTATCCATTCCGGCTGCACCCAGAATCTGCGGGTTCACAAAAACGATGTACACCATCGTCAGGAAGGTGGTGAAACCGGCTATAACCTCTGTACGGGCATTTGTTCCGTGTTCACGCAATTTAAACACGCGCTCAAGCAGCCCCTGTTTTTCCGCCAGAGGCGTTTGTTGTTGGCTCATCATCATTTGACCCGGATAAGAAGGAAAATTCGCCGCTCATCCTATACCAAAATGGCCGCAGGATAACGGCGATTACGCGATTTTTTCACCAAAATCATTTTACGGCAACGATTGCGTGTTTAAAGTAAGCACTCAACTTTCATCAACAGGAAACGGCATGTCCCGGATAGAAGCGGTATTTTTTGACTGCGACGGTACGCTGGTCGACAGCGAAGTCCTTTGCTCACGCGCCTACGTACACATGTTTGCCCACTACGGCGTTCATCTTGACCTCGAAGACGTCTTCCGGCGCTTTAAAGGCGTGAAACTGTACGACATTATCGATGCAAACATCGCCGAACACGGTATGACTGTCGATCGCGATGCATTGGAGCCGCTGTATCGCGCAGAAGTGGCGCGGCTGTTTGAAAGCGAACTGAAACCCATCGACGGCGCCGCCGCGCTGCTCGAGCGTATTACGGTGCCGATGTGCGTGGTATCAAATGGCCCGGTCAGCAAAATGCAGCATTCATTGGGTAACACCGGCATGCTGCACCATTTCCCGGACACGCTCTACAGCGGCTACGACATTCAGCGCTGGAAGCCCGATCCGGCGCTGATGTTCCACGCCGCTGAAGCCATGAAGGTTAATGTGCAAAACTGCATTCTGGTGGACGACTCCGCTGCCGGCGCCCAGTCCGGCATTGATGCCGGGATGCAGGTGTATTACCTGTGCGCAGACCCGCACAACAAACCTATTCACCACCCTAACGTGACCATGTTTACCCGTCTTTGCGAATTGCCCGCGCTGTGGCGTGAAAAAGGCTGGAATATTACCCGTTAACGGCAAAAAGCTTGGCGCGTTGCCAGGCTTATCTACCGCTTTTTGATAGCGTATAAATGACAAACGGTCTGCAAGCAGACCGTCTGAAGACATGAGCGAAACCGTTACTCTTTGGGATCGCTTCCGGCCAGCAGCTTATCCAGCTCATCGCCGCCAACATGGCGGAAGTCCTGACCCTTAACGAAGTAGAAAATAAACTCGCAGATGTTCTGGCAGCGGTCACCGATACGCTCAATGGAGCGGGCGCAAAACAGCGCTGTCAGCACGCTGGGAATGGTGCGCGTGTCTTCCATCATATAGGTCATCAGCTGACGCACGATGCCCTCATACTCCTGGTCCACTTTCTTGTCTTCACGGTAGATTCGCACCGCTTCGTCGAGGTCCATACGCGCAAAGGCATCCAGCACGTCGTGCAGCATCTGCACCGTGTGGCGGCCCAGCGATTCCAGGCTCACCAGCAGCGGCTGGTGCTGGTGCGAGAACTTCTCCAGCGCCGTGCGGCAGATTTTATCTGCCACATCGCCAATGCGTTCCAGTTCAGAGATGGTTTTGATAATTGCCATCACCAGGCGCAGGTCGCTGGCGGTGGGCTGACGCTTGGCGATGATGCGCACGCACGCCTCGTCAATCTCCACCTCCATCATGTTGACCTTCTGGTCGCCGTCGATCACCTGCTTTGCCAGGTCGCTGTCCTGGTTGTGCATGGCGGTAATCGCATCAGAAAGCTGCTGCTCCACCAGCCCACCCATGATCATCACCTGGGTGCGGATGTGCTCCAGCTCGGCGTTGAACTGCCCGGAGATATGCTTATTGAGATTCAGGTTATCCATTTAACACTCCACAAATCCGATAGTCGTCGGGTTGGCGCAAGGTGCATCAGCCGTAGCGGCCGGTGATGTAGTCTTCGGTCTGCTTTTTCTTCGGCCGGGTAAACAGCTCGTCCGTCTCGCTGAATTCCACCAGCTCACCCAGGTACATAAATGCCGTGTGATCTGAGCAGCGTGCCGCCTGCTGCATGTTATGCGTCACGATCACTACGGTGTAATCCTGCTTAAGTTCTGTAATCAACTCTTCGATGCGTCCGGTGGAAATCGGGTCCAGCGCGGAGCAGGGTTCGTCGAGCAGCAGCACGTCCGGGCGGATGGCAATACCGCGTGCAATGCACAGGCGCTGCTGCTGGCCGCCGGAAAGTGAGTAACCACTCTGGTGCAGCTTGTCTTTGGTTTCATTCCACAGCGCGGCTTTAGTGAGCGCCCACTGCACGCGCTCGTCCATATCGGCGCGGGAGAGCTTCTCAAACAGGCGCACGCCAAAGGCGATGTTGTCATAAATCGACATCGGGAATGGCGTCGGCTTCTGGAACACCATGCCCACTTTGGCGCGCAGCAGCGCAATGTCCTGGCTGTGGGTGAGGATGTTTTCGCCGTCGAGCAGGATCTCGCCTTCGGCGCGCTGCTCCGGGTAGAGGGCGAACATTTTGTTAAAGGTGCGCAGCAGAGTCGATTTGCCGCAGCCCGACGGGCCAATAAATGCCGTGACCTGGTTTTTGGCAATGTCCAGACTGATGTTTTTCAGGGCGTGATATTTCCCGTAATAGAAGTTGAGATTACGGACCTGAATTTTCCCTGGGGAGGTTTGCGCCATACTCATTGCTTGTGTTTCCTCATCCGGCGCCGCCTGAGCCACGCCGTAAAAATTAACCGTGTTTACGTTTGGCGAACAGCACGCGCGCCAGAATGTTCAGTAACAGCACACAAAGGGTGATAATCAGCACCCCGGCCCACGCCAGCTGCTGCCATTCGGCAAACGGGCTCATGGCGAATTTGAAAATCGTTACCGGCAGGTTTGCCAGCGGCTGCATCATGTCAGTGCTCCAGAACTGGTTGGAGAGCGAGGTGAACAGCAGCGGTGCGGTTTCACCGGCAATACGCGCAATGGCCAGCAGCACGCCGGTGATAATCCCGGAGACAGATGCCTTGAGCGTAATCGCGGAAATCATCTTCCACTTAGGCGTGCCCAGCGCATAAGCCGCTTCGCGCAGGCTGTCTGGCACCAGTTTGAGCATGTTTTCAGTGGTACGAATCACAATCGGCACCTGTAGCAGCGCCAGCGCAATCACCCCGGCCCAACCGGAGAAGTGCTGCATCTGCGCCACCACAACGGTATACACGAACAGACCCACCACGATAGACGGCGCTGACAACAGGATGTCGTTAATAAAGCGGATAACCTCAGCAAGCCAGGACTTACGACCGTATTCGGCCAGATATACCCCGGCGAGAATGCCAAGCGGTGTACCAAAAGCCGTCGCCCACAGAATCAGCAGGCCGCTGCCCGCCAGGGCGTTAGCAAGCCCGCCACCTGCCGTGTTTGGCGGCGGCGTCATTTCGGTGAACAGCGCAATCGACATACCGTCGATACCGCGCGAGAAGGTGGCAAACAAAATCCAGATAAGCCAGAACAGGCCAAAGGCCATGGTTGCCATTGAGAGCGTCAGCGCGATGCGGTTCTTCACGCGGCGGCGTGCCTGCATTTTGAGGCGCGACTGCGCGAGCTTCTCGTCGCTTTGCAGTTCCATCGTAGCCATTAGCGTGCTCCTTCCTTCTTAGCCAGACGCGCAATCATCAGTTTGGAAATCGCCAGCACGATAAAGGTAATGACGAACAGAATCAGACCCAATTCCATCAGAGCAGCAGTGTGCAGCCCGGATTCGGCTTCGGCAAATTCGTTAGCCAGCGCCGAGGTAATGCTGTTGCCCGGCATATAGAGCGACGCGCTGTCGAGCTGGTAGGTGTTACCGATGATAAAGGTCACCGCCATCGTTTCACCCAGCGCACGGCCAAGGCCGAGCATTACGCCACCGATAACACCGTTTTTGGTGAACGGCAGTACGATGCGCCAGATAACTTCCCAGGTGGTACAGCCGATGCCATAAGCAGACTCTTTCATCATCACTGGCGTCTGCTCGAACACGTCACGCATTACGGAGGCAATGTAAGGAATGATCATGATAGCCAGCACCACACCCGCAGCGAGGATGCCGATGCCAAACGCCGGGCCAGAAAACAGTGCGCCAACAATCGGCACGGCTGACAGCACGTTGCCGACTGGCTCCTGAAAATATTGTGCAAACAGCGGCGCGAAGATAAACAGGCCCCACATGCCGTAAACGATACTTGGAATGGCCGCCAGCAGTTCGATGGCGATACCCAGCGGGCGTTTTAGCCAGGCCGGTGCCAGTTCAGTCAGAAACAGCGCGATACCAAAGCTTACCGGCACGGCAATCAGCAGTGCGATAAACGAGGTGACCAGCGTGCCATAAATGGGCACCAGCGCCCCGTAGATATCGTTAGGTGCGTCCCAGTCTTTGGTCCACAGGAAGGCGAAGCCGAATTTCTCAATGCTCGGCCAGGAAGAGATTATCAGGGAGACAATAATGCCGCCCAGCAGAAATAGCACTATCAGCGCTGCCAGTTTCACCAGCACGCTGAACAGAATGTCACCTTTTTTCCCCGGAGGGGTGAATGCAGGCTTGGTCGCCGCCATAGTTCACTCTTTTTATCTGAGTCAGGCCGACGTCAGCGCCGGCCTGTGATTCAATCAGTACAGCGCCTTACCGGAACTGTCTTTGATGTTGGTCTTCCATGCTGCACGCACCTGCTCAATCACAGAGTCCGGCAGAGAAGCATAATCCAGTTCGTTAGCCTGGCTGGCACCTTCTTTATAGGCCCAGTCGAAGAATTTTAACACTTCGGCTGCCTGCTCCGGCTTCTTCGTCTCTTTGTGGACCAGAATGAAGGTGGTGGAGGTAATTGGCCACACGTCATCGCCTTTCTGGTTAGTCAGGTCCTGAGCGAAGGATTTGCTCCAGTCTGCGCCTTTGGCTGCATTGGAGAAACTCTCTTCGGTCGGGCTGACCGACTTGCCGTCGGCAGAAATCAGGCGTGTATAGGCAAGGCTATTCTGCTTGGCGTAGGCATATTCCACATAGCCGATAGAGCCAGGCAGACGCTGAACGAACGCGGCGATGCCGTCGTTACCTTTGCCGCCAAGACCGGTCGGCCATTTTACGGTGCTGCCTGCACCCACTTTTGATTTCCACTCTTCGTTCACTTTGGCCAGGTAGCTGGTGAAAACGAAAGAGGTGCCGGAGCCATCGGCGCGGCGTACCACAGCGATGTTCTGCGACGGCAGTTTCAGATCCGGGTTCAGCTTAGCAATGGCCGGATCGTCCCATTTTTTGATTTTGCCAAGATAGATGTCACCCAGCGTGGTGCCATCCAGCACCAGTTCACCAGACTTCACGCCCGGCAGGTTCACCGCCAGCACCACGCCACCAATCACGGTCGGGAACTGGAACAAACCATCTTCTGCCAACTTTTCGTCAGACAGCGGCGCATCGGAGGCACCAAAATCGACGGTATTGGCGATTATCTGCTTAACGCCGCCAGATGAACCGATACCCTGATAGTTCACCTTGTTACCGGTGGATTTCTGGTAGGTATCTGCCCACTTGGCATACACCGGCGCAGGGAACGTTGCACCTGCGCCTGTCAGGCTTGCTGCCGCAAAAGCGGAGAAAGCGCTCAGAGAAAGGGTCGCGGCGACAACGGTAGCGACGGTGGTACGCATAGCTTTCATAATGTCTCCTGCTGGGGTGAACGTAATGAGTTGTTTAGTGTGTGCATTAGCAAAAATAGGACAGTTTGGTGACAGCTGCATGTACGAAATATGACAGTTTTATGACAGTCAGAGATAACAGGTTCTGGCGCAGGAAACTGCATTATAAAAGCGGCGCAGATGTAGATTATGAAATATCGATATTGGAAGTGAGCAGAAAGAGGCAAAGCGCTGAGGAATATCCGGCACGGATAAGGGCAATTTAATGATTTAAGCAGCAATTACCGTTCAATTAAAGCAAAACGCAATTGTCAGTAAAACCTTTACCTGTGGTAAAAAACCGCCCAGTAAACATACAAATATTGCTGTTTGTTTACATGCTAACTCATTGACCAGAAAGCCACTATTCTCCATTATCACTCTCAAGGACGATGAGGGTAAAAGGAGGTAACCGCAATAGCCAGACTGCTCAATTTGCCACAACAAGCCCAGTGGCAGCAGTACCAGAGAATAATGGTAATAGATGAGTAAAACCAATCCGCCTGAATACAGGAGGTTTGTAAATCAAACGCAACAACATTATTCAGAACTGACCCAGCATAGTACGATTCATCAATGCCTCTGAAACATTTTCAGGGGCATTTTTATTTATCACGCTGGTTCGCATATGACAGCCATTCCGCTTTGTAATGTCAGCAGCGCCTGTACCGTAACAAACAGTGGCCATTATCAGAGAATCCGCGCCCTGTAATAAGGAAAGACATCATGAAAAAAACCGTCATTCGCCTTGCGACGCTTGTGCTCTGCGCCCCTCTGGCGCTAAGCCTGACGGCAAAAGAATTCACTTACGATTACAGCTCACCTTCTCATCCCATCGCGACGTTACAAAACGGAATGAATGCGTATCAGCTCGGTAGTTCAAACATCACGCTGGGTGCGCTTCAGGACGCGATCAAAAAGATTGATGAACTCAACAGGAAAATAGAATCGCTGGAAAGAAAATACGATGATGCTGAGAGAAAAAGCCGCGATCTGGAAAGTAAGAACAGCGATCTCCAGAGAAAAGTAGAGAATAATCAGCAAAAAATTAGCGCGCTTGAAAGTGATATCAGAAGCCTGAGCAGCAAAATAAAATAACCTGACACATCCTCGCTAATCAGCAACGCCATCCACAAAAAAGCCCCGCCTGAGCGGGGCTTATCGTAGGGATGCGTTTGCTAACGTTATTCCACAGTAACCGATTTCGCCAGGTTACGCGGCTGGTCCACGTCGGTGCCTTTAATCAGCGCCACGTGATAAGACAGCAGCTGTAGCGGTACGGTGTAGAAAATCGGTGCAATCACCTCTTCAACATGCGGCATGGAGATGATGTGCATGGTTTCACTGTTGGTGAAGCCTGCGTCTTCATCGGCAAACACATACAGATGACCGCCACGGGCGCGCACCTCTTCGATGTTCGATTTCAGTTTCTCCAGCAACTCGTTGTTTGGTGCTACCACGATAACCGGCATATCGGCATCAATCAGCGCCAGCGGACCATGCTTAAGTTCACCCGCCGCATACGCTTCGGCGTGAATGTAAGAGATCTCTTTGAGCTTCAGTGCGCCTTCCAGCGCAATCGGGTACTGATCGCCACGGCCAAGGAACAGCGCGTGGTGCTTGTCAGAGAAGTCTTCTGCCAACGCTTCAATACGCTTGTCCTGCGACAGCATCTGCTCAATGCGACTCGGCAGCGCCTGCAACGCATGCACAATGTCGTGCTCCACGTCGCCAGAAACGCCTTTCAGGCGGCCAATCTTCGCCACCAGCATCAGCAGCACGGTTAACTGAGTGGTAAACGCCTTGGTAGACGCCACGCCGATTTCAGTGCCCGCTTTGGTCATCAGCGACAGATCCGACTCACGCACCAGCGACGAACCAGGCACGTTACAAATCGCCAGTGAGCCGAGGTAGCCCAGCTCTTTAGCCAGACGCAACGCCGCCAGCGTATCTGCGGTTTCACCGGACTGGGAAAGCGTGATAATCAGGCTGTTGCGGCGCACCGCCGATTTGCGATAGCGAAACTCAGAAGCGATTTCCACATCGCACGGCACGCCTGCCAGGGACTCAAACCAGTAGCGCGACACCATGCCAGAGTTGTATGAGGTGCCGCAGGCGACAATCTGGATATGCTCAACCTGAGAGAGCAGCGCATCGGCGTTCGGACCCAGCTCGCTGAGCTCGATAGCACCGTGATTGATGCGCCCCATCAGCGTGTTTTTGATGGCGTTCGGCTGTTCGTAGATTTCTTTTTGCATGTAGTGGCGGTAAACGCCTTTATCGCCCGCATCATATTGCAGATTAGATTCGATGTCCGGGCGCGTTACCTGCTCACCGGCCTGGTCGAAAATGGTCACGCTGCGACGCGTCACTTCAGCGATATCGCCTTCTTCCAGGAAGATAAAGCGGCGGGTTACCGGCAGCAGCGCCAGCTGATCGGAGGCAATAAAATTCTCCCCCATGCCAAGGCCGATAACCAGCGGACTACCTGAGCGTGCAGCCAACAGCACGTCTGGATTACGGGTATCCATAATCACAGTACCGTAAGCGCCGCGCAACTGCGGGATAGCGCGCATCACGGCATCACGCAGGCTGCCGCCTTGCTCCATTTCGTAATGGACCAGGTGAGCAATGACTTCGGTATCGGTCTGTGAGACAAACTCATACCCGCGCGCTTTCAGCGCTTCACGCAGCGGCTCAAAGTTCTCGATGATGCCGTTATGCACCACCGCGATATGGCCAGAGACATGCGGGTGTGCGTTCGCTTCGGAAGGCTCGCCGTGGGTCGCCCAGCGGGTGTGGGCAATACCAGTACCGCCGGGCAGCGGATGGTCTTGTGCCGCCTGAGACAGCGCCTGTACTTTACCCACGCGACGCAAACGGGTCATATTCCCCTGCGCATCCACTACCGCCAGACCGGCAGAGTCATAGCCACGATATTCCAGACGACGGAGACCTTCGAGAAGGATCTCAGCAATATCACGTTGCGCCACTGCGCCAACAATTCCACACATAATGTTAGTTCCTGAACAGGGCATTTCCGCCCGCGTTGTCGCTGACCTGTATTTCCGGCTTTGCCGGTACCCCGAGCCTTGTAGAGAGTGGGGTTATTGTTATTGCCTGCGCAATTTTGCGCGGCGTGGGCAGGAGGCGATTATTATTTTACCTCTCAACCCAACCCTGCCGTTTTTCACAGTCAGGGCAAAAACATACGGGGCATTCGCCCCGTGGGTTACTTCTTCTTCACCGGGCGCTGCCAGCCCTGAATATGGGTCTGGTTAACACGGCTGATAACCAAAGCATCTTCTTCAATGTCGCGGGTGACCGTAGTACCGGCGCCAATCGTCACGCCGCGCGCGACGGTGACCGGTGCCACCAGCTGGGTATCGGAGCCAACAAACACGTCATCACCGATAATAGTTTTATGTTTGTTTGCGCCATCGTAGTTGCAGGTAATGGTGCCCGCGCCGATATTTACGTTGTCGCCAATCTCGGCATCGCCCAGGTAGCTGAGATGCCCGGCTTTAGAGCCTTTGCCCAGACGCGCCTTTTTCATTTCAACGAAGTTACCGACGTGCGCGCCTTCTTCAAGCTCCGCACCTGGACGCAGACGGGCAAATGGCCCGATGGTGCAGGCAGCGTCGAGACGGGCGTCTTCCACCACGCTGTATGGGCTGATTTCGCAATCATCACCAATCACGCTGTTTTTTATCACGCAGCCCGCGCCAATTTTCACGCGGTTGCCAAGCGTGACCTGACCTTCAATTATCACGTTCGGGTCGATGTCCACATCACGACCGTGAACCAGCGTGCCACGCAGGTCAAAGCGTGCCGGGTCGCGCAACATCACGCCTGCCAGCAGTAAACGCTCTGCCTGCTCGGTCTGATAAACGCGCTCCAGGCTCGCCAGTTGCAGGCGGTTGTTAACCCCTTCCACCTCGCTTAAACGCTCAGGATGTACGGCGGTAACGTCACGCCCGTCCTGATACGCCATCGCGATGATGTCGGTGATGTAGAATTCGCCCTGCGCGTTGTTGTTGTTCAGTTTTGCCAGCCAGCGTTTGAGGTCCGCACCGTTAGCCATCAGGATGCCGGTGTTGATTTCGTTAATCTGGCGCTGTTCGTCGCTGGCGTCTTTATGTTCGACAATGCCGGTCACTTTGCCGTTTTCACGGGTGATGCGGCCATAGCCGGTTGGGTCATCAAGTTTCACGGTCAACAGCGCAATGCCGCCCTGCGGTTTAGCCGCACGCAGGCGCGAAAGCGTTTCGACCGAAATCAGCGGCACGTCGCCGTAAAGCATCATGATGTCTTCATTGTCGGCAAAGAACGGTGCCGCCTGCTGCATAGCGTGACCAGTACCCAGCTGCTCAGCCTGCAATACCCAGTTCAGCGTGTTATTGCTGAGAGCCTGTTTAAGCAGCTCGCCGCCGTGGCCATAGACCAAATGAACCTGACGCGCACCAAGCTCGCCCGCAGCGTCAATAACGTGCTGCACCATCGGCTTACCTGCCAGCGTGTGCAACACCTTCGGAAGGTCGGAATACATGCGGGTGCCTTTGCCTGCTGCAAGGATCACCACGCTCATAGCGCTGTTTGACATACGTGTCCTGACTTTTAAGAGTGTGGAAAGTAAAACGGTTTCCCATGGAAAATTCTACATATTTTGCTCGCGAAAACGTGACGCCTAAAAAAACAGCATTATCACGTTACGCGTGCGATTATCCTTACCGTTAAGTCTCAATTTTAGGACTAACGGTGCAAAAAAAGTATCGATCCCCGCCTGAAAAGCCCTGTTTTCGGGCAGTTCGCGCTTTTTTTTACCTCTGAATAAAGACATCTATCAGAATAAAGGCAAAAAAAATGCCAGCCGGGTCGCCCTGGCTGGCATTTTGACTTTTCAAGCCTGTGTTACATCGCTTTTCGGGTCAGCTCAATAACGCGCAGCTTGGCGATGGCTTTCGTCAGTTCGGCAGAGGCCTGCGCGTAATCCACGTCGCCGTGAGAGTTACGGATATGCTCTTCTGCTTTACGCTTCGACTCCTGCGCCCGCGCTTCATCGAGATCCTGACCACGAATCGCGGTGTCAGCCAGCACCGTAACGGAGCCAGTCTGCACTTCCAGAATGCCGCCGGACAGGTAGATAAACTCTTCCTGACCATGCTGCTTCACGATGCGGATCATACCAGGCTTAATGGCGGTGAGCAGCGGCGCGTGGCCCGGGTAAATACCCAGTTCACCTTCGCTACCCGTAACCTGGATTTTCTCGACCAGGCCAGAGAACATTTGCTCTTCTGCACTGACGACATCCAGGTGGTAAGTCATTGCCATGTCACCCTCCTTTCAAGGCGTTACAGTTTTTTGGCTTTTTCCACTGCTTCATCAATGGTGCCAACCATGTAGAACGCCTGCTCCGGCAGGTGGTCGTATTCGCCGTCCATGATGCCTTTAAAGCCACGGATGGTGTCTTTCAGCGATACGAATTTACCCGGAGAACCGGTGAAGACTTCTGCCACGAAGAACGGCTGGGACAGGAAGCGCTGGATTTTACGCGCGCGTGCTACCACCAGTTTGTCTTCTTCAGACAGTTCATCCATACCGAGGATGGCGATAATGTCTTTCAGTTCCTGATAACGCTGCAGGATGGACTGTACGCCACGTGCGACGTCGTAGTGCTCCTGGCCTACTACCAGCGGGTCCAGCTGACGGCTGGTGGAATCCAGCGGGTCAACGGCCGGGTAGATACCCAGAGAAGCAATCTGACGGCTCAGTACCACGGTTGCGTCAAGGTGCGCAAAGGTGGTTGCCGGAGACGGGTCAGTCAGGTCATCCGCAGGAACGTATACCGCCTGAACGGAAGTGATGGAGCCGGTCTTGGTGGAGGTAATACGCTCCTGCAGCACGCCCATCTCTTCAGCCAGCGTCGGCTGGTAACCTACCGCTGAAGGCATACGGCCCAGCAGTGCGGATACTTCAGTACCGGCGAGGGTGTAACGGTAGATGTTGTCAACGAACAGCAGAACGTCACGACCTTCGTCACGGAACTTCTCAGCCATGGTCAGGCCGGTCAGTGCAACGCGCAGACGGTTACCCGGCGGCTCGTTCATCTGGCCATAAACCAGGGATACTTTGTCCAGTACGTTGGAGTCGGTCATTTCGTGGTAGAAGTCGTTACCTTCACGGGTACGTTCGCCCACGCCCGCAAACACGGAGTAACCGGAGTGCTCGATTGCGATGTTACGAATCAGCTCCATCATGTTTACGGTCTTACCAACACCCGCACCACCGAACAGACCCACTTTACCGCCCTTCGCGAACGGACAAATCAGGTCCATTACTTTGATGCCGGTTTCCAGCAGTTCCTGGGAGTTGGACAGCTCTTCGTAGCTCGGTGCTTCGCGGTGGATAGCCCAACGCTCTTCTTCACCGATGTCGCCTTTCATGTCGATAGGCTCGCCCAGCACGTTCATGATACGGCCCAGGGTCGCTTTACCAACCGGTACTTCGATCGGGTGCGCGAGGTCTTTTACATCCAGACCGCGACGCAGGCCATCAGAAGAACCCATGGCGATAGTACGCACTACGCCACCGCCCAGCTGCTGCTGAACTTCCAGCACCAGGCGCTCGTTACCATTCATCACCTCAAGGGCGTCGTACACTTTCGGTACGGCATCCTGAGGAAACTCGACGTCCACCACGGCGCCGATTACCTGGATAATCTTTCCAGTTGCCATCTTGAATCCTCTACGTAAACCCTGGTTAAACCGCGGCGGCCCCCGAGACAATCTCGGTGAGTTCCTGAGTAATGCTGGCCTGACGAGCCTTGTTGTATACCAACTGCAGCTCTTTAATCAGGTTTCCGCCGTTATCAGTTGCGGCTTTCATCGCCACCATACGTGCGGCCTGCTCGCTGGCCAGGTTTTCCACCACACCCTGATAAACCTGCGACTCGACATAGCGGCGCAGGAGCGTATCCAGCAGCGCTTTCGGGTCCGGCTCATACAGATAATCCCAGGTCTTACGCTTGAGTTCCTCGTCTTCCGCTGCCGGCAGCGGCAGCAGCTGAGTGATGGTCGGAACCTGAGACATGGTGTTGATAAATTTGTTGCTGACAATATAAAGCTTGTCCAGACGGCCTTCATCGTAGGCCTGCAGCATCACTTTTACCGGGCCAATCAGTTCAGACAGAGACGGGTTATCGCCCATGCCCGTAACCTGAGAAACCACGTTGCCGCCCACCGAACTGAAGAATGACACGCCTTTGGAACCAATCAGGGCCAGATCGCTCTGCACACCTTTATCGGACCAGGCTTTCATGTCTGCCAGCAGCTTTTTGAACAGGTTAATGTTCAGGCCGCCACACAGACCGCGGTCGGTGGACACTACCAGGAAACCAACGCGCTTAACGTCGCGCTCTTCCAGGTAGGGATGCTTATATTCCAGATTCCCGGTGGCAAGGTGACCAATCACCTTGCGCATGGTCTCTGCATAGGGACGGCTGGACGCCATGCGCTCCTGCGATTTACGCATTTTCGAAGCGGCGACCATTTCCATCGCTTTAGTGATCTTCTGCGTGTTCTGGACGCTTCCGATCTTACTACGTATCTCTTTTGCGCCGGCCATGAGCTTCTCCTCAACGCCTGACGGCCCGCATTACGCGAGCCGCCAGACCATTACCAGGACTGAGTTGCTTTGAAGGAATCGAGGATGCCTTTCAGCTTGCCTTCGATTTCATCGTTGTAACCGCCAGTCTTGTTGATTTCCTGCATCAGGGCTGAGTGCTCGCGCTCGACGTAAGACAGCAGCGCGTCTTCGAAGCTGCCGACTTTGGCAATTTCTACGTCTTCCAGGTAGCCACGTTCAGCGGCGAACAGCACCAGAGACTGCTGCGCAACGGACTGCGGCGCATACTGTTTCTGTTTGAGCAGTTCGGTCACTTTCTGGCCGTGGTTCAGCTGCTTACGCGTGGCATCATCAAGGTCAGACGCGAACTGGGAGAACGCTGCCAGTTCACGATACTGTGCCAGTGCAGTACGGATACCGCCGGACAGTTTCTTCATGATCTTGGTCTGCGCTGCACCACCTACGCGGGATACGGAGATCCCCGGGTTAACCGCAGGGCGGATACCGGCGTTGAACAGGCTGGATTCCAGGAAGATCTGACCATCGGTAATGGAGATTACGTTGGTCGGTACGAATGCAGAAACGTCACCTGCCTGGGTTTCGATGATTGGCAGCGCGGTCAGAGAACCGGTCTGGCCTTTCACTTCGCCCTTGGTGAAGTTTTCTACGTAGTTCGCGCTTACGCGAGCTGCACGCTCCAGCAGACGGGAGTGGAGGTAGAAAACGTCGCCCGGGAATGCTTCACGGCCCGGCGGGCGGCGCAGCAGCAGGGAAATCTGACGGTAAGCAACGGCCTGTTTGGACAGGTCATCATAGATGATAAGCGCATCTTCACCGCGGTCACGGAAGTACTCACCCATCGCACAACCGGCGTATGGCGCAAGGTACTGCAGTGCAGCAGATTCAGACGCGGTTGCCACAACAACGATGGTGTTAGCCAGCGCGCCGTGTTCTTCCAGTTTGCGCACCACGTTAGAAATGGTGGACGCCTTCTGGCCGATAGCAACATAGATACATTTGATGCCGGAATCGCGCTGGTTGATGATGGCATCAACGGCCAGTGCGGTTTTACCGGTCTGACGGTCGCCGATAATCAGCTCACGCTGACCACGACCGATTGGAATCATCGCATCGACAGACTTATAGCCCGTCTGTACCGGCTGGTCGACCGACTGACGGTCGATAACGCCCGGCGCGATAGCTTCTACAGCGGAGAAGCCGTCGTGCTCAACCGCACCTTTACCGTCGATTGGCGCACCCAGGGTGTTCACCACGCGGCCCAGCAGGCCACGGCCTACCGGTACTTCCAGGATACGGCCGGTGCATTTAACTTTCATGCCTTCGGCGAGGTCTGCATACGGACCCATTACCACCGCACCCACGGAGTCGCGCTCCAGGTTCAGTGCGATAGCGTAGCGGTTGCCCGGCAGAGAAATCATTTCACCCTGCATCACATCGGCCAGGCCGTGTACGCGGATGATACCGTCACTGACGGATACGATAGTACCTTCGTTGTGAGCTTCGCTCACCACATTGAACTGCTCAATTCGCTGTTTGATCAGTTCGCTGATTTCGGTGGAATTCAGTTGCATGCTCCAGTCCCCTTAAGACTGCAAGACGTCTGCCAGGCGCTCAAGACGACCGCGTACGCTGCCGTCAATCACCAGATCACCCGCGCGGATGATGACACCTGCCATTACAGACTTATCAATTTTGCAATTCAGCTTCACTTTGCGTGACAGACGTTTTTCCATCGCGGCGCCGATTTTCTCAAGCTGTGCTTCACTCAGTACGCTGGCAGAGATAACGTCAACCTCAACGGTTGCCTCCTGTGCCGCGCGAAGCGCAATAAACTGCTCAAGAACATCCGGCAGCACCTTCAGACGCCCGTTCTCAGCCATAACCTTAATCAGGTTCTGGCCTTGAGCGTCAAGCTGGTCACCACAGATAGTGATAAACGACGTAGAGAGCGTTTCCGGCGCCAGTGCGCCGGAAAGAAGCTCCGTCATTTGTTCGTTTTTGGTTACCTCAGCGGCGAAAGCCAGCATGTTCTGCCAGCGGTCAACGCTCTGGTGTTCGACGGCAAAGTCAAAAGCTGCTTTGGCGTAGGGGCGAGCTACCGTAACAAATTCAGACATCAGCCCCTCCCTCCTTACAGTTCAGCGACCAGTTTATCCACGATGTCGCTGTTAGCAGCTTCATCCACGGAACGTTCGATGATCTTCTCAGCGCCAGCAACAGCCAGTACGGCCACTTGCTTACGCAGTTCTTCGCGAGCGCGCTTACGTTCGGCATCAATTTCTGCCTGTGCCTGCGCCACGATTTTATTACGTTCCTGCTCTGCTTCAGCTTTCGCTTCGTCCATGATCTGCGCGCGGCGTTTGTTCGCCTGCTCGATGATCACCTGAGCTTCCGCTTTCGCTGTTTTCAGCTGGTCGGTCGCGTTGGCCTGTGCAAGGTCCAGGTCCTTTTTGGCGCGTTCTGCAGAAGCAAGGCCGTCAGCAATCTCTTTTTGACGCTTTTCGATGGCAGCCATAATCGGCGGCCATACGTACTTCATGCAGAACAGAACAAACAGGACAAACGCGATGGCCTGGCCGAGGATTGTTGCGTTAAGATTCACAGCACAATGCCTCTTTATTAGTTAACGTTCTGATGTTGCTTATCTTTGTAATCAAATGACAGCAACGCTCTACTTACGCGACCGCGAACATCACGTACAGACCCAGACCCACCGCAATCATCGGGATAGCATCCACCAGACCCATTACGATAAAGAACTGAGTACGCAGCAGAGGAATCAGATCAGGCTGGCGTGCAGCGCCTTCCAGGAATTTACCCCCCAGGATGCCGATACCGATCGCAGCACCGATTGCCGCCAGACCCATCATCACAGCGGCAGCCATGTACAGCAGATCCATATTCAGGTTTTCCATGACAGTCTCCAGTTTGTTTCAGTTAAAACGCAGTAGTGTTGAGAAATTAATGCTCTTCGGATGCCATCGACAGATAGACAATCGTCAGAACCATGAAGATGAAGGCCTGTAGCGTAATGATCAGGATGTGGAAAATGGCCCACGGCACATTAAGAAGCCACTGTGACCACCACGGCAACAGCCCTGCAATCAGAATGAAAATCAGCTCGCCGGCGTACATGTTGCCGAACAGTCGCAGACCGAGAGAAACCGGTTTGGACAGCAGGCTGACACCTTCGAGAATCAGGTTCACCGGAATGAAAATCCAGTGGTTGAACGGCTGCAGCGTCAGCTCTTTGGTAAAGCCGCCAACGCCTTTCATTTTGATGCTGTAGAAAAGAATCAGGATAAAGACGCCAAGCGCCATAGAGAGCGTGATGTTCACGTCAGCAGACGGTACCACGCGCAGCGCCGGCAGACCGAACACGTGCTCACCAATGTATGGCAGCAGGTCGATAGGCAGCAGGTCCATCAGGTTCATCAGGAACACCCAGACGAAGATGGTCAGCGCCAGCGGCGCAATCACCTTGCTCTTGCCGTGATACATGTCTTTAACGTTACCGTGCACAAAACCGATGACCAGCTCTACCGCCGTCTGGAATTTGCCCGGAACGCCGCTGGTGGCATGTTTAGCAACCTTGCGAAACAGAACGAGGAACAGCAGACCCAGCACCACAGAGAAGAACATGGAGTCGATGTTGAGTGTCCAGAACGTGGCCGGGGGGTTATGCGGATCTACCAGCGAGAACGTACGCAGGTCAATCTGAAGGTTATTCAGATGGTGCCCGATGTAGTCCTGCGGAGTTAAAACTTCTCCTGAAGACATGATGCCTCTTACCCTTTGTTGTTAATTGCAGCTGGCGCCAGTATCTGAACCACCAACGCCGATATCCAGGTCACAATCAGCGGTAAAAAAACCGCCTTAACATACGCCAGCGCCACCACCAGTAGCGCAAAGGTCACCAGCACCTTGGCCACTTCACCAAAGGCGAATGACCAGGCCATACGGCCCTGAGCGGGTGAATGCGCCTGGTGACGCCAGGCAAAAATCATAAACGCGACGTTTGGCAACCAGACTGCCAGACCTCCGCAAACGGCGGAGAGGCCCCAGAAGGGGTCTTTCAGGCAAAACAGCAATCCGGTTACAATGATTGCCAGTAGCTGAATGAACAGAAGCTTTCGTGCGACGTTGCCACTCAAAAGCGACACTGACATAACATTCTCCACTTCTGCTCATTACGAGGTATGCCGCGTGTCGTATAAAACTGCCTTTGACGCTGAGAGTCAAGCCTCAAAAAGCGGTCAAATTATACGGGCCAGAGGCGTGATTTCAAACCTAAAGTAGCCAAAAGGTGAATAAATATTTAAATATTTTTCAGCCATCTCATTTCCACATTTTCGATTAAACCGACCTGGTTCAGTAAAAACTGCAAAAAACAGAAATAATCCGGCCACAAAGCGTGCAATGGATCACATAACGCACATTTCGATGTAAACTTTTCGAACAAACTGTCGGCAGAGCAAAAAATCATCTCATTGATTAAAAACACAAATCACGGTAGATATTTCTTAAAATCGTGCGAACAGGGAAAAAACGGGGCATTGACATTTGTCACGATGTTTTAACGTTTCATTAAAATGGCGCAAAGCAAACTTTTAGCAACCTGATATTTTCAACGTTGACTATAAATACCGGTAAGCAAAAATGTGACGTTATACAAATTAGAGACCACCGTTATTTTATGGTTAAATGTAACCAGGCATGTCCTTTATTCGCGCCGCGTATTTACCCTGTTTGCCCTGCGTATTAATGCTACTTTTTTTGATAAATATTAATTTTTATTAGGGTGAATAATCACCAGATGGCGCTCGCCTTCTAACTCCGGCACTTTCAGACGCACAATCTCATCCACTTCAACGCCCGCAGGCAGCGACTGTAGCTCATCGTCCGGGCGCTGGCCCTTAAGCGCATAGAAGCGTCCGCTTTCCCCTGGCAGGTGATGACACCAGTTAATCATGTCGGTCAGTGACGCAAACGCGCGGCTGATAACACCGTCAAACGGCGGCTCGGCGGGGAAATCCTCAACGCGGCTCTGTACCGGCGTCACGTTATCGAGCTTCAGTTCATGCTGTACCTGGCGCAGGAAGCGCACGCGCTTGCCAAGGCTGTCCAGCAGGGTGAATTGAGCCTGCGGACGCACAATCGCCAGAGGAATGCCCGGTAACCCCGGACCGGTGCCAACGTCGATGAAACGCGAGCCCTGCAGATGCGGCTCGACCACAATACTGTCGAGAATGTGACGCACCAGCATTTCATCGGGATTGCGCACGGACGTCAGGTTGTAAGCCTTGTTCCACTTGTCCAGCAGCCCGACGTAGCCCACCAGCTGTTGTTTCTGGAGATCGGGCAACGAAATGCCCGCTTTTTCCAGTAG
Organism: Enterobacteriaceae bacterium 4M9; assembly: GCA_010092695.1. Classification (GTDB taxonomy): domain Bacteria; phylum Pseudomonadota; class Gammaproteobacteria; order Enterobacterales; family Enterobacteriaceae; genus Tenebrionibacter. The sequence continues at coordinate 256,005 of JAADJJ010000001.1, forward strand.
GCGCTCAAGTTTGTTCAGCACGTTTGTCTTCCCATAAAAAATGGGCCAGGAGAACCTGGCCCGTTATCCACTCTGTTCTCAGGCGCTGCGGCGCAGCAGCCCCTGTTTTTTCAGCCACACCAGCAGGATGGAAATCGCCGCCGGTGTGATGCCGGAAATGCGCGATGCCTGGCCAATAGATGCCGGTTTGTGATCGTTAAGCTTGGCAATCGCCTCATTGGAAAGCCCGGACACCTGGCGGTAGTCCAGCGTTTGTGGCAGCAGCGTGTTTTCGTTGCGCAACTGCTTTTCAATTTCGTCCTGCTGGCGCGCAATGTAGCCTTCGTATTTGACCTGGATTTCTACCTGCTCGGCGGCACGTTCGTCGGCAAGTGCAGGTGCAAATGGCACAAGCGCGGTCAGCTTCTCGTAGGTCATCTCCGGGCGACGCAGCAAATCTTCTCCGCTGGCTTCACGCGACAGTGGCGAACTGAGCTGCGTGTTAATCTCGCCTGCGTTCTCAGACGTAGGGTGCACCCAGGTGTCTTTCAGGCGCTGGCGCTCACGTTCAATGCGCTCCACTTTCTCGCTAAAGCTTGCCCAACGAGCGTCGTCCACCAGACCCAGTTCACGGCCGGTTTCAGTCAGGCGCAGATCGGCGTTGTCTTCACGCAACATCAGGCGGTATTCAGCGCGTGAGGTAAACATGCGGTACGGCTCTTTGGTGCCGAGGGTGCACAGGTCGTCCACCAGCACGCCCAGGTAGGCCTGGTCACGGCGCGGTGCCCAGCCTTCTTTGTCGGCTGAATAGCGTGCGGCATTAAGGCCAGCCAGCAGCCCCTGCGCGGCCGCTTCTTCATAGCCTGTGGTGCCGTTTATCTGGCCGGCAAAGAACAGGCCGTTGATGTACTTGCTTTCCAGCGTCAGCTTGAGATCGCGCGGATCGAAGAAGTCATACTCAATGGCATAGCCAGGGCGCACGATCTTCGCGTTTTCCATGCCCTGCATGGAGCGCACAATCTGCATCTGCACGTCAAACGGCAGGCTGGTGGAGATGCCATTAGGGTAAATTTCGTTGCTGGTCAGCCCTTCTGGCTCCAGGAAAATCTGGTGTGCGTTGCGATCGGCAAAGCGCATCACTTTGTCTTCGATAGACGGGCAGTAGCGTGGGCCAATCCCCTCAATCACGCCAGCATACATAGGGCTGCGGTCGAGATTGCTGCGAATAACCTCATGGGTTTTTTCATTGGTATGGGTGATGTAGCACGGTACCTGCTGCGGATGCTGGCTGACATCGCCAGTAAACGAGAACACCGGCAATGGCGTATCACCATGCTGCGGTGCCAGTACGCTGAAATCAATAGTGCGTGCGTCAATGCGCGGCGGTGTTCCGGTTTTCAGGCGACTGACCCGCAGCGGTAGCTCACGCAAACGGCGAGCCAGCGGGATTGACGGCGGATCGCCTGCACGGCCACCGCTGTAGTTATCCAGTCCAATATGAATTTTGCCGTCGAGGAAGGTCCCGACAGTAAGCACAACCGCTTTTGCCCGGAATTTGAGTCCCATCTGAGTGACAGCACCCACGACGTTATCGTTTTCAACGATAAGATCGTCAACCGCCTGCTGGAAAATCATCAGGTTTGGCTGATTCTCAAGAGCAGTGCGCACGGCCTGGCGGTAAAGCACACGATCGGCCTGAGCGCGAGTGGCACGAACTGCCGGGCCTTTGCTGGCGTTTAGTATCCTGAACTGGATACCGGCTTTGTCGATCGCCTGTGCCATCAGTCCGCCGAGGGCGTCCACTTCTTTAACCAGATGTCCTTTTCCGATGCCGCCGATCGCCGGGTTACACGACATTTGTCCCAGCGTATCGATGTTATGGGTTAACAGCAGGGTCTGCTGACCCGCGCGTGCCGCGGCCATCGCTGCCTCGGTACCTGCATGACCCCCGCCAATGATGATGACGTCAAAAGAGTCCGGATAAAACATGGTTAACTGCCTCGCGGTTGTGCGAATTTGGGTTTGAAGCACCCGGGGCCGGAATTCTACTCAACTTTTGACTGCCGAGAAAGTCCGGGGATCGACGAGTATTAAAAAGAAGATCTTTATCTATGAGATCTGTTCTATTGTGATCTCTTATTACGATCGCAGGTTGCTGTGGATAAGCGTTTTTATCCGTTAAGGATCAGGTTATTAGGCTGGATCGTTAGCTGTGTACTGCCGGTGATCCTGGTCCGTATAAGCTGGGATCAGAATGGCATGTTATACACAGGGCAAAAACTGAGCGACGCTTGTACATTGGATAACTACCGGTTGATCCAAGCTTTTAACCAGAGTTATCCACAAAAAAAGAGTCGATCTTTACATTCAGTTGAGCAATTTTTGCCAGGATCCCAGCCAAAACTCCGCCGGATCCTCCGGAATTTCATGGTCGAGCACATTTATTTTGAGTGTTTCGCCCAAATGAGCGGCACCCAATTCGCTTAATAGCGTGTCGAGTTTATCGATAGCACCACAAAACGTGTCGTACTCGCGGCTGCCAATGCCGATAGCACCGTAGCGAACGGCGCTCAGATCCGGGCGCTGTTGTGCTAATTCATCAAACAGCGGCTGCAGGTTGTCTGGCAGATCGCCGGCACCGTGCGTTGAACTCACCACCAGCCAGATGCCGCTGGCCGGAAGGTCAGCAAGCGTTGGGCCGTGCAGCGTTTGCGTTGAGAAACCTGCCTCTTCCAGCTTTTGTGCCAGATGTTCCGCCACGTATTCGGCGCTGCCGAGCGTACTGCCGCTGATAAGAGTGATATCTGCCATGAATCTTCCCGCCGTGAGTAAAACGCCGGGTATTGTACGCTGTGAATCTGTTGGGATCTACCTGTGGACAATACGGGTATAAAAAATCTCTCTCAGGGCGTGATGGTCCGCATGATGGGGTTTTGCAGCGAGATCAGCGTTTCCGTGGACTGAATTTCGTCAATAGTTTGGATCTTGTTGATAAGTACCTGTTGCAGCGCGTCGATAGAGCGGCACATAACTTTTATAAAGATGCTGTAGTGGCCGGTGGTGTAATAGGCCTCAGTGACTTCTTCCAGGCTTTCAAGCTTTGCCAGCGCGGACGGATAGTCTTTGGCGCTCTTGAGGATAATGCCGATAAAGCAGCATACGTCGTAGCCCAGCCGCTTGGGGCTGATATCAATACGCGCGCCGGTAATAATGCCCGCCTGTTTCATCTTCTCCACGCGCACGTGAATGGTGCCGGGGCTGACGGCAAATTGTTTGGCCAGTTCAGCGTAGGGCGTGCGCGCATTGGCCATCAGCGCTTCCAGAATGCCGCGATCGAGATTATCGATCTGATAATTTTCCATCGTTTTTCCTTATGTTTAGTGATGAATACACATTTTCAGCGCCTTAATTTTAACGAAATAAAATGTGATACGCCTTTTTTATTGTTGAATATTGAATACTGACCGCAATCTGTTGCTTAATCAGTGTCATTGGACGACAGGAGTAAATAACAATGAAGACCGCTTACATCGCAAGACAACGACAGATTAGTTCCGTGAAATCCTGGTTTTCCCGCGAGCTGGAACAACGCCTGGGGCTGATTGAAGTACAGGCACCGATTCTTAGCCGACTGGGCGACGGGACACAGGACAACCTGTCCGGCAGCGAGAAAGCGGTACAGGTAAAAGTCAAAGCCATTCCAGGCGCACAGTTCGAAGTGGTGCACTCGCTGGCGAAATGGAAGCGTAAAACGCTGGGCCAGCATGATTTCAGCGCCGGTGAAGGGCTGTATACCCATATGAAAGCGCTGCGCCCGGACGAAGATCGTCTGTCGCCAATTCACTCGGTGTATGTCGATCAGTGGGACTGGGAGCGCGTGATGGGCGACGGCGAGCGTCACCTTGACACGCTCAAAAGCACCGTTGAAACGCTGTGGCAGGCAATTAAGGCAACCGAAGCGCAGGTGAGCCGCGAATTTGGTCTGGCACCGTTCCTGCCAGAGCAGATTCACTTTGTTCACAGCGAAACGCTGCAAAGCCGTTACCCGCAGCTGGATGGCAAAGGGCGTGAGCGCGCCATTGCGAAAGAGTTGGGTGCCGTGTTCCTGATTGGTATTGGCGGTAAGCTTGCAGACGGTAAACGTCATGATGTGCGTGCGCCGGACTATGACGACTGGAGCACACCGACCGAGGGCGGTTTTGCCGGGCTTAACGGCGATATCCTGGTGTGGAACCCGGTGCTGGAAGACGCATTTGAGATCTCTTCAATGGGTATCCGCGTTGATCCGCAAACCCTCAAGCGCCAACTGGCTATTACCGGCGACGAAGAGCGCACCGGGCTTGAATGGCACCAGAGCCTGCTCAAAGGCGAAATGCCGCAGACCATCGGCGGTGGCATTGGCCAGTCGCGCCTTACCATGTTGCTGCTACAGCTTTCGCATATCGGCCAGGTACAGTGCGGCGTGTGGCCAGCGGATATCGCCACCAGCGTGGAAGATTTGCTGTAACCCGCACTCAGAAAAGATAAAAAACCATCCTGCGGGATGGTTTTTTTATTGGCGATATATAAAAGAAAGAGCGTTAGCGCTTCCAGCGGCGCAACAGGCGGCTGCGCATCCCGGTGTCAAAGCGCCAGATATGGTCGAAGATGCGCAGAATGCCGGGCTTGCCGTGGGCTGACATCGCGACAGCGTGGAAGCGGTGGTCGTGCTGGCGTTGCAGTGTTTTTGTCTGCCCGATCACCTCTTCCGGCAGACGCTGGGCAATAAAGTCAGAAATCACCACCGCGTCAGCGTCACGCCATGCTTCGCTTTGCATCTTTTCTGCCACCGCACGCAGGCAACTGGCGATATCGGTGCCGCCGCGAAAGCGCTGGCTGAGAAAGCGAATGGCCTGTTCAATGCCGTCGCGCCCGCTCAGCTCATAGCGCACCACTTCGCTGGAAAACAGCATGATGTAGCAGCGGCGATTGTCGGCCAGCGCAATGCGCAACAGCGCCAGGCAAAAGGCTTTGGCGCACTGTTCGTTAAAACCGCCCATCGAGCCAGACGTATCCACACAAACGATGAACGGTCCGCGCGGTTGCTCATCAAAATCCTGATGCACCACCGGGCGTTCGGTGACTTTTTCACGCCAGGCATCACCGTGCAGCCGGTAGGTCAGCAGCTGTTTTTCTGCCAGCCTGCGGTAAAACTCAAACTCCAGCTCGCTGATGCCGAGTGTTGCCAGTTCCGGCGGCAGCAGGCGCAGGATATCGTCGCTGTGCTGCAGGCCGTCCACTTGTTCTGGCGTGGTGGCCGGTTCGCGTACCAGTTGACGCCAGGTTTCCGTTGGTGCGTCTTTTTTCGGTACGGCTTTGGCTTCACGAGAGCGCCCCAGTTGTTCGGCCAGCTTTTGCAGTTCAGGCTGGTGCTGGAGAAATTCGCCGTATTTCACAATGAGTTGATAATCGCTGCGGCTTAACTGGCCCGCGCTGAGATCCCACAACCGCCCGGCGGCATTGTCGTTTTCTACCAGCACCGGCTCCAGTTGGCCGCTCATCGCCAGCCGCTGTTGCACTTCTGCCAGCAGTTGTTCACGTTCGTTTTCCAGCAACTGTTGGTTAAGGGTTGAGACCTGCACAATCAGGCTCAGCCGCCAGCGCTGTAAAAACAGCGTTTGCAGGGCGGGCGTAAAGTCTGGGTTATCGGCCACCAGCTGCTGCGCCTGAGTGGTAAACGGTGAATCCACTTCCTTTAATAGCGCAAGCGTAGTGGGCAGGCGCGCGCTGAAGGGCGCCTGCGATAGCTGCTGGCACGCCTGATATTCCTGCACTTCTTTAATCAGGTGCGGCGGTGCATGGGTTTGCTGGAGGCGGGTTTTCAGCATTTCGCGCCAGCGCGGCACGTCGCGCGTGAGTGCATTTTTCAGGCGTGGAAATTTTTCAAAAAACACTGCCAGCTGCGGAGCCGCCAGCAGGGCAATAATAATTTCTTCTATTAACTGTCCTTCACTGATGCCGAGGATGGCATCAAGTGCTGCCAGGCTCAGCACTGGCGTGCCTGCTTAATTTGCGTGGCGACCGCCTGTAAGCTGGCCTCAATGCGCCCGAGCCAGTCGGCGGGGATAAACAGGCATTTTTGCTGGTCGCTGAAGCGCTGATGCTGGCGGTGATAGCGCGCTTCCAGCTCATCAAGCTGCATAATGATTTCTTGCGGAATGCCGTTTTGCTGGGTGCCTGGCAGCGCCAGTGGCGTGCCCTTGAGGCTGACATCGCGAATCACCAGGTGCTGATCGGCATCCACTTCCAGCGTCAGCGGCTGGGCAAAGCCAATACCGTTGAGTTTGCCGCGAATTTCGCCGCCTTTTTGTAGCCACTGATCCAGCGAGGCTCGCACGAGCTCAACGTGAATCACTTCCATGTCGTGCAGGCGCAGCGGCTGCGACAATAGCAGAGTAACGTTGTCGCCCTGAAGCGTTTGCGCCAGTGTGTAATGCGGCTTGCGGCTGAACATGCCGCCGAGGCGCTCCACTTTGAGTGCACTGCTGTCGGTGTGCTGCTGTTGAAGCTGGAGGCGACGCTGGTGGATAGCGCCAAGGCGGGTCAGCATCTCCTGCTGTTGCCAGGCGTGGTCGGTCATCAATAACTCGACCTGCTGACTCATCAGGTTCATGGCGTTAATGTCGTGCCACAGGCAGTCTTTGAGCAGAATCAGGTCAATGGCCGCCACCTCGCTGCGCCCACTGAAAAAGGCGCTGGCCTGAAGCAGGCGTAGCGCCTTTTTCCAGCGGCGGTCTGAGACGTAGGGCGCCTGAGTCAGCGCTTCGAGTTGCTGGCGCAGCTGGAAGATCAGTTCAAAAACCTCGCCAGGCAGTGCCACTTTGCCAATATCATCCTGCCAGCGGTGATACTCGTCGTCAGTGACCTGCAGGGCGGGCGGCACCGGGTTTTCATTTTCTGAATGCTGGCTGGTGAGCATGGCCTGGAAGTTGCTTTTTTCCTGCACGCGGTCAAGCAGCAGGCGAATCAGCATGCGGTCATAGAGTGCTTCCAGGCTGCTGTCGTCTTCCGGCAGTTCGTTGGAGGCTGCAACCAGCAGGCGCATCGGGATTTTCTCTTCCTGCGCGCCGTTGCGAAAGCGCCGCTCGTTAATGGCGGTCAGCAGCGTGTTGAGGATGGCCGGGCCTGCCTTCCAGATTTCATCAAGAAACACGATTTCTGCTTCTGGCAGGTAGCCTGCGGTCAGACGCTCGTAGCGGCCTTCATCTTTCAGCGCCTGGATAGACAGCGGACCGAACACTTCTTCGGGCGTGGAAAAGCGCGTCATCAGGTATTCAAAGGCGCGTGCGTTGCAAAATGCATACTTCAGGCGTCGCGCTATCAGGCTTTTGGCAATGCCGGGTGGGCCAAGCAAAAATACGCTCTCACCGCTTAACGCCGCCAGCAGACACAGACGCACCGCGTGGCTGCGCTCAAACAGGCCGGTTTCCAGCGCCTGGCTGAGGCGCGTAATTCTTTCTGCTAATAAATGTGAGTGCGCCATAATTGTGTCTGCATCCTTACCTGGTGACCGGCAAAAGAAGGCAATTATAATCTTTTCCATCTATGAATAGATAACTGACTGAATCAAAGAGTAACCTGATGTTTCTCTGGTCGTTTTCGCCAGACTCTGGGGTTCGATTTTCTCCTTAATCGTGCATACTGTGCGCCTTTTGCGGGCCTGTCGGGACGCTAAATCATCAGTATCTGAATAAAGATTAGTCTATGAACACTGATAAAAAAGAGCCTCTACCCGCGATTACACTTGCGGCGATTGGTGTGGTTTATGGCGATATTGGGACCAGCCCTCTCTATACCCTGCGCGAATGCCTGTCAGGGCAGTTTGGTTTTGGCGTGGAACGCGACGCGATTTTTGGCTTTCTCTCACTGATTTTCTGGCTGTTGATTGTGGTGGTGTCCATCAAATATCTGACCTTCGTGATGCGGGCGGATAACGCCGGTGAAGGCGGGATTTTGACGCTGATGTCGCTTGCCGGGCGCAATACCTCGGCGCGCATGACCTCGGTACTGGTTATCCTGGGACTGATTGGCGGCAGCTTTTTCTATGGTGAAGTGGTGATAACGCCCGCCATCTCGGTGATGTCGGCCATTGAGGGGCTGGAGATTGCCGCACCGTCGCTGGATGCGTACATTGTGCCGCTCTCTATCGCGGTGCTGACGCTGCTGTTTATTATCCAGAAACACGGCACTGGCCTTGTGGGTAAGCTGTTTGCGCCAATCATGCTTGCGTGGTTTCTGGTGCTGGCGTTGTTGGGTCTGCGCAGCATTATCGGCAATCCTGAAGTGCTGCTGGCGTTAAACCCGGCATGGGCGGTGCACTTTTTCATTGAATATAAAGCGGTGTCGTTTGTGGCGCTGGGCGCGGTCGTGCTGGCCATCACTGGCGTGGAAGCGCTGTATGCCGATATGGGGCATTTCGGCAAACTGCCGATTCGCATTGCCTGGTTTACGGTGGTGCTGCCGTCGCTGGTGCTCAACTACTTCGGCCAGGGGGCGCTGCTGCTGAAATCGCCGGAGGCCATCAAAAACCCGTTCTTTCTGCTGGCGCCGGACTGGGCGCTGATCCCGCTGCTGATTCTGGCAACGCTTGCCACGGTTATTGCCTCTCAGGCGGTGATTTCCGGTGTGTTTTCACTCACTCGCCAGGCCGTGCGCCTGGGTTATCTGTCGCCGATGCGCATCATCCACACCTCTGAGATGGAATCCGGGCAGATTTATATTCCGGTCATTAACTGGGTGCTGTATTTCGCCGTGGTGCTGGTGATTGTCAGCTTTGAGCATTCCAGCAACCTGGCGGCAGCTTACGGCATTGCGGTGACGGGCACGATGGTGCTGACCTCCATTCTCTCCTGCACCGTGGCAATCAAAAACTGGCACTGGAACAAACTGCTGGTGGTGCTTATCGGCATCGTATTTTTGTGCGTGGACGTGCCGCTTTTTACCGCCAACGTGCAGAAAATTTTCTCCGGCGGCTGGCTGCCGCTGTGCCTGGGGCTGGTGATGTTCATTATCATGACTACCTGGAAGAGCGAGCGCTTTCGCCTGCTCAGGCGTATGCACGAGCACGGCAATTCGCTTGAAGCTCTGATTGCCTCACTGGAAAAATCGCCGCCGGTGCGTGTGCCGGGGACGGCGGTGTTTATGTCGCGCGCGCTGAACGTGATTCCGTTTGCGCTGCTGCATAACCTCAAACACAACAAAGTGCTGCATGAGCGCGTGATTTTGCTGACGCTGCGCACTGAAGACGCGCCGTATGTGCATAACGTGAAGCGTGTTTCCATTGAGCAACTCTCGCCAACGTTCTGGCGCGTGGTGGCAAGCTACGGCTGGCGCGAAACGCCGAATGTTGAAGAGGTGTTTCACCGCTGCGGTCTGGAAGGGCTGAGCGGGCGCATGATGGAGACCTCGTTCTTTATGTCCCATGAGTCGCTAATTATTGGCGACAGGCCGTGGTATCTGCGCCTGCGTGGCAAGCTGTTCCTGCTGCTGCAGCGCAACGCGCTACGCGCGCCGGACCAGTTTGAAATACCGCCGAACCGGGTTATCGAACTGGGAACGCAGGTAGAAATTTAAAGGTTGAGAAGCCTCTCATGGTGAGAGGCTTTTTTCATTCTGGTTGCTGAATCGATCAGGCTTATAAACAGGCGCGAAACGTTTCGATAACGATCACACTTCTGCCAGGTTGCGATTGTTTTATGAACGCTGGGGTAATTACACTTCTTACCAGCGAAACGTTTCGCTAATGGAGTAGAAAAATGAAAAAAGGCACTGTACTTAACGCTGACATTTCTTCAGTGATTTCCCGCCTGGGCCATACGGATATGCTGACTATCGCGGATGCCGGACTGCCCATACCACACGGGCCGCAGCGTATTGATTTAGCGCTGACGAAGGGAGTTCCCTCCTTTATGCAGGTGCTGGAGACGGTGACGGCAGAAATGCAGGTTGAGGAAGCAGTGCTGGCCGCAGAGATCAAGCAGTTCAACCCGGCGCTCCACGAAACGTTGCTTGAGCTAATCAGGCAGCTGCAACAACACCAGGGTAATACCATAGCTCTGCGCTACGTGACGCATGAGCAGTTTAAGCAAGACACGGCAAACAGCCGTGCGGTGATTCGCAGCGGGGAGTGTTCCCCGTATGCGAACATCATTCTTTGTGCTGGCGTAACGTTCTGAGGTCGGTATGCAGGCACTCCTACAACTTAAAGGGATTGATAAGTCTTTCCCTGGCGTGAAGGCGCTCTCGGGCGCCGCGCTAAATGTCTATGCTGGCCGTGTAATGGCGCTGGTGGGCGAAAACGGCGCGGGCAAATCCACCATGATGAAAGTGCTGACCGGCATCTATACCAAAGACGCCGGTTCATTGCTGTGGTTGGGTAAAGAAACCGCGTTTAACGGGCCAAAATCCTCCCAGGAAGCAGGCATCGGCATCATCCACCAGGAACTGAACCTGATTCCCGAACTGACTATTGCTGAGAATATTTTCCTCGGCCGTGAGTTTGTGGGCCGCTTTGGGCGCATCGACTGGAAAAAAATGTATGCCGAAGCCGACACGCTGCTGAAAAAACTCAACCTGCGTTTTACCAGCCACCGGCTGGTGGGTGAGCTTTCTATCGGTGACCAGCAGATGGTGGAAATCGCCAAAGTGCTGAGCTTTGAGTCGAAGGTCATCATCATGGACGAGCCGACAGATGCGCTGACCGACACCGAAACCGAATCGCTGTTTCGCACTATCCGCGAGCTAAAAGCGCAGGGCTGCGGCATTGTGTACATCTCGCACCGCATGAAAGAAATCTTTGAGATTTGCGATGACGTCACCGTCTTTCGCGACGGCCAGTTTATCGCCGAGCGTGAAGTCAGCTCACTGACCGAAGACTCGCTGATAGAGATGATGGTTGGGCGCAAGCTTGAAGACCAGTATCCGCACCTGGACAAAGCGCCGGGCGAAGTGCGCCTGCGGGTGGATAACCTTTCCGGGCCAGGCGTGCATGGCGTGAGCTTTACGCTGCGTAGCGGCGAAATTCTTGGTATTTCCGGCCTGATGGGGGCCGGGCGCACTGAACTGATGAAAGTGCTGTACGGCGCACTGCCGCGCAGCGCTGGCTATGTGGCGCTGGACGGGCGTGAAGTAGTGACGCGCACGCCGCAGGACGGGCTGGCAAACGGCATTGTGTATATTTCTGAAGACCGTAAACGTGACGGCCTGGTGCTCGGCATGTCGGTGAAAGAAAACATGTCGCTTACCGCGCTGCGCTATTTCAGCCGCGCGGGCGGCAGCCTGAAACATAAAGATGAAGCGCAGGCGGTGGCAGATTTTATTCGCCTGTTTAACGTCAAAACGCCGTCAATGGAGCAAACCATTGGCCTGCTGTCCGGCGGTAATCAGCAAAAAGTAGCGATTGCCCGCGGGCTGATGACGCGCCCGAAGGTGCTCATCCTTGATGAACCTACGCGCGGCGTAGACGTGGGTGCAAAAAAAGAAATTTATCAGCTTATTAACCAGTTTAAGGCCGAAGGGCTGAGCATCATTCTGGTATCCAGCGAAATGCCGGAAGTTCTCGGAATGAGCGATCGCATCATGGTGATGCACGAAGGCCACAACGGCGGTGAGTTCACACGCGAGCAGGCCACTCAGGAAGTCCTGATGGCGGCAGCCGTCGGCAAACTCCATCGCGTGAATCAGGAGCAGCAAGCATGAGTAGTTCAACCCAGTCTATCCCGAGCCGTCGCTGGTTCAGCAAAGCGTGGCTGATGGAGCAGAAATCCCTGATAGCCCTGCTGGTGCTGATTGCGATTGTCTCCACCCTGAGCCCGAACTTTTTTACCGTCAATAACCTGTTCAACATCCTCCAGCAGACCTCGGTCAACGCCATTATGGCGGTGGGGATGACGCTGGTGATTCTGACGTCCGGTATTGACCTGTCGGTCGGGTCGTTGCTGGCGCTGACTGGCGCGGTGGCAGCGTCTATTGTTGGCTTTGAGGTTAACGCGCTGGTGGCGGTTGCTGCGGCGCTGGCGCTTGGCGCAGCCGTGGGCGGCGTGACTGGCGTTATCGTTGCCAAAGGTAAGGTGCAGGCGTTTATCGCCACGCTGGTCATGATGCTGCTGCTGCGTGGTGTGACAATGGTGTACACCAACGGCAGTCCGGTGAATACCGGTTTTAGCGACAACGCGGACCTGTTCGGCTGGTTTGGTATTGGTCGCCCGCTGGGTATCCCGACGCCGGTGTGGATTATGGCGATTGTCTTCGTGGCCGCCTGGTACATGCTGCATCACACGCGTCTTGGGCGTTACATCTATGCGCTAGGCGGCAATGAGGCGGCAACGCGTTTATCCGGTATCAGCGTCAACAAAATCAAAATCATCGTCTATTCTCTGTGCGGCATGCTGGCGGCGCTGGCGGGCGTGATTGAAGTTGCGCGTTTGTCCTCTGCCCAGCCGACAGCCGGTACGGGCTATGAGCTTGATGCGATTGCGGCGGTGGTGCTCGGTGGTACCAGTCTGGCAGGCGGTAAAGGTCGCATTGTTGGGACATTGATCGGCGCGCTGATTCTCGGTTTCCTGAATAATGGTTTGAATCTGTTGGGCGTTTCTTCCTATTACCAGATGATCGTTAAAGCGGTAGTTATTCTGCTGGCGGTGCTGGTGGACAATAAAAAGCAGTAATAAAGGACATCTTCGATTATGAACATGAAAAAACTCGCTACCCTGGTTTCTGCTGTGGCACTGAGCGCCACCGTCAGTGCTAACGCAATGGCAAAAGACACTATCGCGCTGGTTATCTCTACGCTGAACAACCCGTTTTTTGTTTCACTGAAAGACGGTGCGCAGAAAGAAGCAGACAAACTGGGTTATAACTTGGTGGTGCTGGATTCTCAGAACAACCCGGCGAAAGAGCTGGCAAACGTGCAGGATTTAACGGTGCGCGGTGCCAAACTGCTGCTGATTAACCCGACGGACTCCGACGCCGTGGGTAACGCGGTGAAGATGGCTAACCAGGCGAAAATCCCGGTTATCACGCTCGACCGCCAGGCATCAAAAGGTGACGTGATAAGCCATATCGCGTCTGACAACGTAGCGGGCGGCAAAATGGCCGGTGACTTCATCGCACAGAAACTGGGTGAAGGCGCTAAAGTGATTGAACTGCAGGGCATTGCCGGAACGTCAGCGGCGCGTGAGCGCGGCGAAGGTTTCAAACAGGCCGTGGCGGCACATAAACTCAGCATCCTCGGCAGCCAGCCCGCTGATTTTGACCGTACCAAAGGCCTGAACGTCATGCAGAACCTGCTGACCGCACATCCGGCAGTGCAGGCAGTGTTTGCACAGAACGACGAAATGGCGCTTGGTGCGCTGCGTGCGCTGCAAACCGCGGGCAAGAGCGATGTGCTGGTGGTGGGCTTTGACGGCACCGACGACGGCATCAAAGCCGTTGAAGGCGGCAAGCTGGGCGCAACCGTTGCGCAGCAGCCTGAGCAAATCGGCGTTATCGGCGTGGAAACCGCAGATAAAGTGCTGAAAGGCGAGAAAGTGGATGCAAAAATCCCGGTTGATCTGAAACTGGTCACCAAATAATACATCGAAGAAAAGCAGGGCAACGCGCCGCCTTCGGGCGGCGCATTTTACGGACACACCAAAATGAAAACCGCAGGCCAACTCGTCGTTCTGGGCAGTATCAATGCCGACCATATCCTCAATCTCGAACGCTTTCCCTCTCCGGGTGAAACGCTGACTGGCCATCGCTATCAGGTGGCGTTTGGTGGTAAAGGTGCGAATCAGGCGGTAGCGGCCGGGCGCAGTGGTGCAGATATCGCGTTTATTGCCTGCGTAGGCGATGACGATACCGGCGAGCGCGTGCGCCAGCAGCTTCAAAAGGACCGCATTGATATTGCGCCCGTGCGTGTGGTGAAAGGTGAAGCGACCGGTGTGGCGCTGATTTTTGTTAATGGCGACGGTGAAAACGTAATTGGTATTCATGCTGGCGCTAACAGCAGCCTGTCGCCTGAGATGGTGCAGGCCGAGCGTGAGCGTATTCGTGGCGCACGCGCGCTGTTGATGCAGCTGGAGTCTCCGCTGGAAAGCGTGCTGGCGGCGGCGAAAATTGCGCGTGAAAGCGACACGCTGACCGTACTTAACCCGGCTCCGGCCAGAGCGCTGTCAGATGAGTTACTGGCACTTATCGACATCATTACACCCAATGAAACCGAAGCCGAAGGGCTAACCGGTGTTACGGTGAAAGACGATGCCAGCGCGGCACAGGCCGCTCAGGTGCTGCACGAGAAAGGCATTAATACGGTTTTGATTACGCTGGGTAAACGCGGCGTGTGGCTCAGTGAAAACGGCAACGGCCAGCGTATTCCCGGTTTTACGGTAAAAGCCGTTGATACGATCGCCGCAGGTGACACTTTCAACGGTGCGCTGGTAACGGCCATTCTTGAAGGGCAGGCGCTGGTGCACGCTATCCGTTTTGCTCATGCGGCAGCGGCCATTGCGGTAACCCGCGAAGGGGCACAGCCCTCTGTGCCATGGCGAGAAGAAATAGACGCGTTTTTAGCTAAACAGGAGTAATCCTTTGGCGACAATGAAAGATGTCGCACGTCTCGCGTGCGTTTCGACGTCGACCGTTTCTCATGTCATTAATAACGATCGCTTTGTGAGTGAAGCTATTCGGGCGCGGGTTGAGGCTGCAATCAACACGCTCAACTATGCGCCTTCTGCGCTGGCGCGTAGCCTTAAAATGCGCCAGACCCACACAATTGGCATGTTAATCACTGCAAGCTCCAACCCGTTTTACTCTGAAGTGGTGCGCGGGGTCGAGCGTAGCTGTTTTGAACGTGGCTACAGCCTGGTGCTGTGCAACACCGAAGGCGATGAGCAGCGTATGAACCGCAATCTTGAGACGCTGCTGCAAAAGCGCGTAGATGGTTTATTGCTGTTGTGCACCGAAACGCACCTGCCCTCGCCAGAAATCATGCAGCGCTATCCCACAATTCCTACCGTGATGATGGACTGGTCGCCGTTCGATGGCGGCAGCGACCTGATTGAAGATAACTCACTGCTTGGCGGCGATATCGCGACTCAGCATTTAATTGATAAAGGCTTTGAGCGCATTGCCTGTATTGCTGGTCCGCTGGATAAAACGCCCGCCCGGCTCAGGCTTGAAGGTTATCGCACGGCAATGGCGCGCGCCGGTCTCACGGTGCCGCCAGGCTATGAATATGTTGGCAACTTTGAGTTCTCGGGCGGTGTCGCCGCAATCCAGAGCATGCTGGCGCT
Organism: Enterobacteriaceae bacterium 4M9; assembly: GCA_010092695.1. GTDB lineage: Bacteria > Pseudomonadota > Gammaproteobacteria > Enterobacterales > Enterobacteriaceae > Tenebrionibacter. The sequence goes on from JAADJJ010000001.1 coordinate 271,295, forward strand.
GGATGTCCCACCGCAGGCGGTATTTTGCGGCAACGACGCGATGGCGCTCGGAGCTTATCAGGCGCTCTGGCAGGCCGGACTGTCTGTACCCCATGATATGGCGCTGGTGGGTTATGACGATATTGAGCTTGCTCGCTACATGACGCCGCCGCTGACCACGGTTCATCAGCCAAAAGATGAACTGGGTGAGCTTGCTGTTAAGGTGCTTATTCAGCGTATGGCGCAACCTGATATGCAACAGCAGCGGCTTCAGGCAACGCCGGAGCTGGTGATTCGTGGCTCCTGCTAGCGCTTGCTGCGCTCGCTAATCAGGTTACGACCGTCTTTTGCCCGCAACAACATAAACACCAGTGCCGAGACTATAGTGACGGCGCCCATCGTGATAAATGTGGCGTGAAACTGTTCGACCGTGCTGCTGTTACCCTGACTTTCATAAAAGCGCAGCACGGCGGCGCTGACCGCAACACCCAGGCTTATCGACAATTGCTGCGTAACCGCCAGCATACTGTTGCCGCTGCTGGCGTTCTCATCGGTTAAGTCCGCGAGCGTGATGGTATTCATTGCGGTGAACTGGGTAGACATTGCCATCCCCAGCACAAACAGCGGGATAAGCAGCATCCACACCGGCATCATCGCGCTTTGCAATGAGAACTGGGCAATCATCAGACCAATAAAAATGGTGATACCGACCAGCGTGCGGCGATAGCCGAGACGGCGTAGCACTTGGGTAACCATCGATTTAGCGAGAATCGAGCCAAGTGCGGTAGGGGCCATCATGCAGCCGGCAATAAGCGCGCTGTAGCCAAAGCCCACCTGTAACATCAGCGGCATCAGGAACGGCACACAGCCGGTACCGAGGCGTGAGGCTATGTTCCCGGCAATACCGACCGAGAAGGTGCGGGTTTTAAACATCGGCAGCGCGATAAGCGGCGATGCTGCCCGGCGAGCGTGCAGAATATAGCCGAGCATCAACAGAAAACCGCCTGCCACAACCGTCAGTGCCATCCAGCTTGCGACAATGCGTTCACCGAACAACTCCATACCGCTCGATATCAGCACCAGGCTTAATCCGAACAGGAAAAATCCTGTCATATCAAAACCACGGCGCGGAGCGGTGAAATTGGGCATATATTTGCGTGCGTAAATCAGACCCAGCACGCCAATGGGAATATTAATCAGGAAAATCCAGTGCCAGCTGGCCCACGTGACCAGTACGCCGCCGAGCATCGGGCCGAGAATAGGGCCAACCAGTCCGGGCATAGTGACAAAGTTGAGCACCGGCAGCAGTTCGCTTCTCGGATAGGCGCGCAGCAGGGCCAGGCGTGCGACCGGCATCATCATCGCCCCGCCGACACCCTGAATGATGCGAAAGATAACCAACTCTGTGAGTGAGTTCGACAGCGCGCAGGCGAGCGATCCTAACGTAAAAAGAGTTACCGCCAGCATAAACACGCGCCGCGTACCGAAGCGGTCGGCCAGCCAGCCGCTAACCGGAATCAACATCGCCACCGTTAGCGTATAGCTGATGATGGCAGACTGCATGGCCAGTGGTGAACGACCGAGGCTTTGGGCGATGGCGGGAAGCGCGGTGTTAAGGATGGTGGCATCGAGCGCCTGCATAAAAAAAGCCATCGCCGCTATCCACGGCAGGCCCGCCATACTGCGCGCTTTCTTCGTCATAAATACCGTTTTTTCTCAAGCGGGGGTGTTTAACAGTTCAAGGCAGGCGTCGTGCGCGGCCCTGGCGTCGGCGTTGACAATGGCATCCACAATTGTCTGGTGCAAATCGAGCTTCACCACATACTTATCCGTGATGGACATAAAGTAATTGTAATAGACCGGGCGGAAAAGACTGGCGAACGAGGACAGAAACGGGTTGTTGCTCATCTCATAGATATGTTCGTGAAACGCCATATCTACATCTACCCATTGTTGCCTGTTGAAGTTGAGCTTCAGTTCACGCATTTTCGCCGTGATGGCGATAAGCTTACTTTTTTGAGCGCCGTCTCCGAGGGTTGCCGCCAGCATGCAAGCCTGTGGCTCAAGCGAGTGGCGCATGACCAGGAAGGCGTCCACTACCCGCGAGAAGTTTTCGACTTCCATCCACCAGGTGAGCAAGTCTTTATCCAGGAAGTTCCAGCTGCTTTGGGGGAGTACGCGTGTGCCGATACGTGGGCGGGGCAGCAGCATGCCTTTTGCTGCGAGCGTTTTTACCGCCTCCCTGACCGCGGTACGGCTGATGCCAAATTCGTCACCCAGTTCAATTTCGCCAGGCAGGATGCTCCCTGGGGCATAGTCACCCTGAAGGATGCGCTGCGCCAGTTTACCTGCAAGCACCCAGGAAAGGTTCTTTTGCGCGGCTAGCCGTTGGGCAGAGAGAGACATAGAACAACCTCGAGCGAACAAATTTCTGGCTAGTATGCCACTGCGACGTATGTTGTAGGTGAAAAAAACGTCAGACAGAGGGCGATAGCGCCATTTTTACGGTGTTGCGCTGAAAAAATACGCGCTTGAAATTATTTTTTAAATAACCTCTTGCCAGTTAAATTTCAGTCCCTATAATGCGCCTCCACTGACACGGCACAACGGCTTACAAACCGGCCCGTCAGGCAGACGACAGCGAAAATAATCGCTTGACTCTGAAGAGGAAGGCGGTAATATACGCCACCTCGCGACAGCAGGCTCAACGCCATGTCGCACTGCTCTTTAACAATTTATCAGACAATCTGTGTGGGCACTCGAGGCACTGATATCTCAACGTCGAAAGACGCTAAATGAATATCAAGTCTCAAGAGTGAACAACAGTTAATTCATTACGAACTAACAGTTTAATTCTTTGAGCATCAAACTTTAATTGAAGAGTTTGATCATGGCTCAGATTGAACGCTGGCGGCAGGCCTAACACATGCAAGTCGAGCGGCAGCGGGAAGAAGCTTGCTTCTTTGCCGGCGAGCGGCGGACGGGTGAGTAATGTCTGGGAAACTGCCTGATGGAGGGGGATAACTACTGGAAACGGTAGCTAATACCGCATAACGTCGCAAGACCAAAGAGGGGGACCTTCGGGCCTCTTGCCATCGGATGTGCCCAGATGGGATTAGCTAGTAGGTGAGGTAATGGCTCACCTAGGCGACGATCCCTAGCTGGTCTGAGAGGATGACCAGCCACACTGGAACTGAGACACGGTCCAGACTCCTACGGGAGGCAGCAGTGGGGAATATTGCACAATGGGCGCAAGCCTGATGCAGCCATGCCGCGTGTATGAAGAAGGCCTTCGGGTTGTAAAGTACTTTCAGCGGGGAGGAAGGTGTTGGGGTTAATAACCTCAGCAATTGACGTTACCCGCAGAAGAAGCACCGGCTAACTCCGTGCCAGCAGCCGCGGTAATACGGAGGGTGCAAGCGTTAATCGGAATTACTGGGCGTAAAGCGCACGCAGGCGGTCTGTCAAGTCGGATGTGAAATCCCCGGGCTCAACCCGGGAACTGCATTCGAAACTGTCAGGCTAGAGTCTTGTAGAGGGGGGTAGAATTCCAGGTGTAGCGGTGAAATGCGTAGAGATCTGGAGGAATACCGGTGGCGAAGGCGGCCCCCTGGACAAAGACTGACGCTCAGGTGCGAAAGCGTGGGGAGCAAACAGGATTAGATACCCTGGTAGTCCACGCCGTAAACGATGTCGATTTGGAGGTTGTTCCCTTGAGGAGTGGCTTCCGGAGCTAACGCGTTAAATCGACCGCCTGGGGAGTACGGCCGCAAGGTTAAAACTCAAATGAATTGACGGGGGCCCGCACAAGCGGTGGAGCATGTGGTTTAATTCGATGCAACGCGAAGAACCTTACCTGGTCTTGACATCCACAGAAGTTCCCAGAGATGGGAATGTGCCTTCGGGAACTGTGAGACAGGTGCTGCATGGCTGTCGTCAGCTCGTGTTGTGAAATGTTGGGTTAAGTCCCGCAACGAGCGCAACCCTTATCCTTTGTTGCCAGCGATTCGGTCGGGAACTCAAAGGAGACTGCCGGTGATAAACCGGAGGAAGGTGGGGATGACGTCAAGTCATCATGGCCCTTACGACCAGGGCTACACACGTGCTACAATGGCGCATACAAAGAGAAGCGACCTCGCGAGAGCAAGCGGACCTCATAAAGTGCGTCGTAGTCCGGATTGGAGTCTGCAACTCGACTCCATGAAGTCGGAATCGCTAGTAATCGTGAATCAGAATGTCACGGTGAATACGTTCCCGGGCCTTGTACACACCGCCCGTCACACCATGGGAGTGGGTTGCAAAAGAAGTAGGTAGCTTAACCTTCGGGAGGGCGCTTACCACTTTGTGATTCATGACTGGGGTGAAGTCGTAACAAGGTAACCGTAGGGGAACCTGCGGTTGGATCACCTCCTTACCTTAAAGATACAGTCTTCGCAGTGTCCACACAGATTGTCTGATAGAAATGAAGCAGCAGTGAAAACCTCTACAGGCTTGTAGCTCAGGTGGTTAGAGCGCACCCCTGATAAGGGTGAGGTCGGTGGTTCAAGTCCACTCAGGCCTACCAGTTTTTGCTCATACTGCGTTGTGGCGCTGCTCGCATACTTCAGTATGCTTCGCAACACCACGCCTTGTCTGAACAAAAACATACATTCTCCCAAGGGATGTAGGTACGTAAGGTTTTAACTACTTTATGGGGCTATAGCTCAGCTGGGAGAGCGCCTGCTTTGCACGCAGGAGGTCTGCGGTTCGATCCCGCATAGCTCCACCATAAAATACTTCAGAATGTACTTTAACAGTGCATTGTGAAGTTCTGCTCTTTAACAATCCGGAACAAGCTGAAAATTGAAAATCCATAGACGGTTTAACCGTTTATATGGGTCTCTCAAGCTCACACACGATGATGTTTTGAAACATCTTCGGGTTGTGAGGTTAAGCGAATAAGCGTACACGGTGGATGCCCTGGCAGTCAGAGGCGATGAAGGACGTGCTAATCTGCGAAAAGCGTCGGTGAGGTGATATGAACCGTTATAACCGACGATGTCCGAATGGGGAAACCCAGTGTGACTTGTCACACTATCATTAACTGAATCCATAGGTTAATGAGGCGAACCGGGGGAACTGAAACATCTAAGTACCCCGAGGAAAAGAAATCAACCGAGATTCCCCCAGTAGCGGCGAGCGAACGGGGAAGAGCCCAGAGTCTGAATCAGTTTGTGTGTTAGTGGAAGCGTCTGGAAAGTCGCAGGGTACAGGGTGATACTCCCGTACACGAAAATACACAGATTGTGAGCTCGATGAGTAGGGCGGGACACGTGGTATCCTGTCTGAATATGGGGGGACCATCCTCCAAGGCTAAATACTCCTGACTGACCGATAGTGAACCAGTACCGTGAGGGAAAGGCGAAAAGAACCCCGGCGAGGGGAGTGAAACAGAACCTGAAACCGTGTACGTACAAGCAGTGGGAGCATCCTTCGGGGTGTGACTGCGTACCTTTTGTATAATGGGTCAGCGACTTATATTCTGTAGCAAGGTTAACCGTATAGGGGAGCCGCAGGGAAACCGAGTCTTAACCGGGCGTTAAGTTGCAGGGTATAGACCCGAAACCCGGTGATCTAGCCATGGGCAGGTTGAAGGTTGGGTAACACTAACTGGAGGACCGAACCGACTAATGTTGAAAAATTAGCGGATGACCTGTGGCTGGGGGTGAAAGGCCAATCAAACCGGGAGATAGCTGGTTCTCCCCGAAAGCTATTTAGGTAGCGCCTCGTGAACTCATCTTCGGGGGTAGAGCACTGTTTCGGCTAGGGGGTCATCCCGACTTACCAACCCGATGCAAACTGCGAATACCGAAGAATGTTATCACGGGAGACACACGGCGGGTGCTAACGTCCGTCGTGAAGAGGGAAACAACCCAGACCGCCAGCTAAGGTCCCAAAGTCATGGTTAAGTGGGAAACGATGTGGGAAGGCACAGACAGCCAGGATGTTGGCTTAGAAGCAGCCATCATTTAAAGAAAGCGTAATAGCTCACTGGTCGAGTCGGCCTGCGCGGAAGATGTAACGGGGCTAAACCATGCACCGAAGCTGCGGCAGCGACACTTAGGTGTTGTTGGGTAGGGGAGCGTTCTGTAAGCCGTCGAAGGTGGCCTGTGAGGGTTGCTGGAGGTATCAGAAGTGCGAATGCTGACATAAGTAACGATAATGCGGGTGAAAAACCCGCACGCCGGAAGACCAAGGGTTCCTGTCCAACGTTAATCGGGGCAGGGTGAGTCGACCCCTAAGGCGAGGCCGAAAGGCGTAGTCGATGGGAAACGGGTTAATATTCCCGTACTCGGTGTTACTGCGATGGGGGGACGGAGAAGGCTATGTCATCCGGGCGACGGTCGTCCCGGTTTAAGCGTGTAGGTGTGCATTCCAGGTAAATCCGGTTTGCTTTAACACTGAGGCGTGATGACGAGGCACTACGGTGCTGAAGTGACAGATGCCCCGCTTCCAGGAAAAGCCTCTAAGCTTCAGGTAACAACGAATCGTACCCCAAACCGACACAGGTGGTCAGGTAGAGAATACCAAGGCGCTTGAGAGAACCCGGGTGAAGGAACTAGGCAAAATGGTGCCGTAACTTCGGGAGAAGGCACGCTGATGTGTAAGTGAAGCCCCTGCGGGTGGAGCTGAAGTCAGTCGAAGATACCAGCTGGCTGCAACTGTTTATTAAAAACACAGCACTGTGCAAACACGAAAGTGGACGTATACGGTGTGACGCCTGCCCGGTGCCGGAAGGTTAATTGATGGGGTTATCCGTAAGGAGAAGCTCTTGATCGAAGCCCCGGTAAACGGCGGCCGTAACTATAACGGTCCTAAGGTAGCGAAATTCCTTGTCGGGTAAGTTCCGACCTGCACGAATGGCGTAATGATGGCCAGGCTGTCTCCACCCGGGACTCAGTGAAATTGAACTCGCTGTGAAGATGCAGTGTACCCGCGGCAAGACGGAAAGACCCCGTGAACCTTTACTATAGCTTGACACTGAACACTGGTCCTTGATGTGTAGGATAGGTGGGAGGCTTTGAAGCGTGGACGCCAGTCTGCGTGGAGCCAACCTTGAAATACCACCCTTTAATGGCTGGTGTTCTAACGTAGACCCCTTATCGGGGTTGCGGACAGTGTCTGGTGGGTAGTTTGACTGGGGCGGTCTCCTCCCAAAGAGTAACGGAGGAGCACGAAGGTTGGCTAATCCTGGTCGGACATCAGGAGGTTAGTGCAATGGCATAAGCCAGCTTGACTGCGAGCGTGACGGCGCGAGCAGGTGCGAAAGCAGGTCATAGTGATCCGGTGGTTCTGAATGGAAGGGCCATCGCTCAACGGATAAAAGGTACTCCGGGGATAACAGGCTGATACCGCCCAAGAGTTCATATCGACGGCGGTGTTTGGCACCTCGATGTCGGCTCATCACATCCTGGGGCTGAAGTAGGTCCCAAGGGTATGGCTGTTCGCCATTTAAAGTGGTACGCGAGCTGGGTTTAGAACGTCGTGAGACAGTTCGGTCCCTATCTGCCGTGGGCGCTGGAGAATTGAGGGGGGCTGCTCCTAGTACGAGAGGACCGGAGTGGACGCATCACTGGTGTTCGGGTTGTCATGCCAATGGCATTGCCCGGTAGCTACATGCGGAAGAGATAAGTGCTGAAAGCATCTAAGCACGAAACTTGCCCCGAGATGAGTTCTCCCTTGGACCTTGAGTCCACTGAAGGAACGTTGAAGACTACGACGTTGATAGGCCGGGTGTGTAAGCGCAGCGATGCGTTGAGCTAACCGGTACTAATGAACCGTGAGGCTTAACCTTACAACGCCGAAGGTGTTTTGGGTTTGAGAGAAAGACGATTTTCAGCTTTGTTCATGGATTAGCGCTTATGGTTGCGGAAGAGAGCAACGGTAAGTGAAACAGAATTTGCCTGGCGGCGACAGCGCGGTGGTCCCACCTGACCCCATGCCGAACTCAGAAGTGAAACGCCGTAGCGCCGATGGTAGTGTGGGGTCTCCCCATGCGAGAGTAGGGAACTGCCAGGCATCAAATAAAGTAAAAGGCCCTGCACGAAAGTGCAGGGCTTTTTGCTGTGTGTCGTCCGGGAAACGGGCCGTGGTAAGGGTGACAGGGACAGGTGGTAACAGGCTGCCGGGTTGTACCGCACAGTGGCCGGAAACCGGGAGCCCTGTCTGCCATAACCGTTAACTCGGCTACGGCGGGTTGGGTATGTAAACCTGGCATCAGGGCCGTCAGTTTGCCTGGTCGTCATAACCGCTTTCCGGTAGCCAGCGACCGCTGAAACACCCGTACCGAATATCGCCCAGCCGTGAGTACCACCCGGCAGTCATGAATACGATGGGTGGTCCCTGAATATCCCGCCGCCAGCATTCATCGTCCTGCAGCCCTGGCCCGGGATAAAAGCCTTTCACCAGCTGCAATAAAAAACCGGCACCCAGGCGGTTTCATTCATCAAAAACGTACTCAGCCTCTGTGCGCTTTTATCCAGTCAGCAATAAAGCGTGCCGTCTGCTCCGGCTGGTTGATATCAACCAGCGGCAGTTCGCACCGGACAGCCACATCGCTTGCCAGTGCAATCACATGCTCATCCAGTTCCAGCTCGCTGACCTCATGCCCGCAGCCAGCCCGGTAAAGTACAATCTTCGCTACCGACTCATGCTTAAAGCCTTCTACCAGAATAACATCCAGAGTTGATGCATCCATGCGGCTTGCCAGCCACAGCAGGTCAGGTTCTGCATTATCAGGTGTTTCCGTCATCAGCGCCCAGCGGCTCCCGCTGGCAACCAGCGTTTGCTCTGCACCGGCTTTACGTAGCTCGTAGCTGTCCTTGCCGGGTTTATCGACATCCATATCGTGGTGGGTGTGTTTTATCAGACCAGCACGTATGCCCATATCACGCAGCAGAGGAATGACCTTTTTTAGTAGCGTTGTTTTCCCTGTTCCGCTCCAGGCGGCAATAGCCAGCAAAGGCACATCAGGTTTTTGCTGCCATTGCTGTAAATCGGCAGGCGTATTGACGTTAGCAAAGCATTCTTGTTTACCTGGGATTGTCAGAGCAACACCGCCCTGCTGGCGTAAAAACACCATGACGCGGCGTTCGCCGCTTGCCAGATATGCCTCCAGTGCGGGAGCGAGTCGGCGATTAACCAACGCAAGGGTTGGGTGAGCGCGCTCGCCATCGTTGACCCATACGGCAGGCGCATTACCGCGTGCCTGCCAGAGACACTCAGCCACATCTTCTGGAATCATCGGTGTGTCACAGGGACAAAACAGCAACCATTCGCTGTCCACGCTCTGCATTACGCTGAGCATACCCGCCAGTGGGCCTGGATAGCCAGGCAAGCTGTCGCTGACGATTTGCATGCCGCTGCGCTGATAGATGTCGAGATGGCGGTTTGCGCTAATAACCAACTGCCCAACCTGCGGTGCAAGCCTGTCAGAAACGTGCTTCCACAGCGGCTGGCCGTTAAGCATTAACAATCCCTTATCCCGACCACCCATGCGGGTTGCCCGCCCCCCGGCCAGAATTACGCCGCAAACCGGCATCAGCTTCGTCATGAGTATCGCCTCTTTTAATGTGGGATTGAGCCTGCTAACGTGTCACCTTCAGGATTTAAGGAGCACTACCATGAAATGCAAACGACTTAATGAAGTTATCGAACTGCTTCAGCCTGCCTGGCAGCAGGAGCCGGATCTCAACCTGATGCAATTTTTGCAGAAACTGGCGCAAGAGTCAGGTTTTACCGGCGATCTGGCCGATCTCACCGATGATATCCTGATCTATCATCTAAAAATGCGCGGCTCTGCGAAGGACGAAGCAATTCCTGGTTTGAAGAAGGATTATGAAGAAGATTTCAAAACGGCGCTTCTGAAAGCACGCGGTGTGATTAAAGAGTAAAAGCTTGTAAGAGAATCCACAGTAAAGCGCATGAAATGTTATCCTTAGCGCCCAGAACCCCCTTTCGGACACTGGAATGACGGTCAGCGCTTTTCATTTTCAAACCTTAAACCCGGATACCATTCTTGATGCGCTGTTTGAGCAGGGCATTCGTGTGGATTCTGGTTTGACGGCGCTTAACAGCTACGAAAATCGTGTCTACCAGTTTATGGACGAAGCACGCCAGCGCTATGTGGTGAAATTTTATCGCCCAGGGCGCTGGGATGCGCAGCAGATTGAAGAAGAACATCAGTTTGCGCAGGAGTTGTTTGCTGATGAAGTGCCGCTTGCCGTCCCGCTTACCCTCAATGGCAAAACCTTGTTTGAGCACCAGGGGTTCCTGTTCGCGCTGTTCCCAAGCCTGGGTGGCCGTCAGTATGAGACGGATAGCCTTGATCAGATGGAATGGGTAGGCCGTTATCTGGGGCGCATCCATCAAACTGGCCGCCGACGCCTTTTCCAGCATCGCCCAACTATCGGGCTTGAGGAATATCTGCTGGAGCCGCGCGCACTGTTAGAACACGCCACACTCATCCCTTCGGCGCTGAAGCCATCATTTTTAACATCTCTGGACGCGCTTATTGCCGCGGTAACTCCCCGTTGGGATGAGAATATCGTTACGCTGCGGCTGCACGGTGATTGCCATCCAGGCAATATTCTGTGGCGCGACGGTCCGCTGTTTGTCGACCTTGATGATGCTCGCAATGGTCCTGCCGTGCAGGATCTCTGGATGCTGCTCAACGGCGACAGAGCGGAGCAGCGTATTCAGCTCGAAACAATTATTGAAGCCTATGAAGAGTTCTCAACGTTTGACGTTGCGGAGCTTGCGTATATTGAACCCCTGCGAGCTATGCGTATGGTCTGGTATCTTGCCTGGATTGTGCGGCGCTGGGACGATCCGGCCTTTCCGGGAAGCTTCCCCTGGATACAGGATGAAGATTTCTGGCGAAGACAAACTGCCACCTTTAATGAGCAGGTAAAGGTTCTTAATGAACCACCATTGCAACTTATACCGATGTATTAAAGAGAAGTTCAGGAGAGAAAGTAAGATGAAAAAGATTTGGTTGGCACTGGCGGGTATGATTCTGGCGTTCAGCGCCTCCGCCGCACAGTTCACCGACGGCAAGCAATACATCACTCTGGCAAAGCCGGTGCAGGGTGAGCCGCAGGTTCTGGAGTTCTTCTCATTCTACTGCCCGCACTGCTACCAGTTTGAGCATGTGCTGAATGTTTCTGGCAACGTGAAGAAAAAGCTGCCGGAAGGCGTCAAAATGACCAAGTACCACGTTGAGTTCCTGGGGCCGCTGGGTAAACAGCTGACTCAGGCGTGGGCGGTGGCCATGGCGCTGGGCGTGGAAGATAAAATCAGTGGGCCGATGTTTGATGGCATCCAGAAAACTCAGACGGTGAACAACGAAGCGGATGTTCGCAAAGTCTTCATCGACGCAGGCGTGAAGGGCGAAGAGTATGATGCGGCCTGGAATAGCTTTGTGGTGAAATCACTGGTTGCCCAGCAGGAAAAAGCCGCGGCCGACTTGCAGCTGCAGGGCGTTCCGGCAATGTTTGTTGATGGTAAATACCAGCTGAACCCGCAGGGTATGGACACCAACAACATGGATGCTTTTGTTCAGGAATATGCCAATACGGTGAAATTCCTGGTCGGTAAGAAGTAATCCTGCCTGTCAGAAGTAAGAAAGCCGGTCACTGACCGGCTTTTTTGTATTCTTCCTTTATGGCTTCAAGCCTGTCATCCTTTTCAGCCCACAGCGTGTTCAGCCACTGCTGAAAGCGGCGCTTAAAATTCTTATCGTTAGCGTAATCACCGTGTAGCTCGTCAGTAATGGGCACCAGATTCACGCGCACCACAATGCGCGTCAGGCGGCCGCACAGCATGTCGTAGAAAGGATTGTGTGTGTTTTGCGGGTAACACAGAGTCACATCCAGCAGCTTATCAAACTGGCTGCCCAGCACGTTGAGCGCCATGGCGATACCTGCAGCTTTGGGAGCAAGAAGATGGCGAAACGGTGAGCGTGTTTGCTGGCGTTTTTCTTGCGTGAACCTGGAGCCTTCAACGAAGTTAACGATAGTTGTCGGCCAGATGCGAAACTTTTCACAGGACTTGCGGGTTGTTTCCACATCCCTACCGCGTTTTTCCGGGTGACGAATCAGGTAGCTGCGTGAATAGCGCTTCATAAAAGGCATATCAAGCGCCCAGCAGGCTAGTCCCATGAATGGCACCCACGCAAGCTGCTGTTTCAGGAAGTATTTATTAACCGGGATATGTTTACGCAACAGCACGCAAAGAATAACGATATCGGCCCAGCTTCTGTGGTTACAGATAAGCAGATACCAGTTTTTTTGACTGAGACCTTCCAGGCCTTCCACATCCCATTTTATCTGTGGGTTCAGGCGTAGCAGCAGTGCCAGTCCTTCACACCAGCAATACATCATGAAATTGCAAAAGCGAGAAATCACACGCCAGATAGCGGGTACAGGCAGCAAAAGTTTTAACAAACCTGCCAGAATAATGGGAACTGAGCAGGCGACCGTCACCAGAATAGCAAGCGGAATGCTCAGAAATAATGTAAGCGTGGCGAGTAATCTCGACATAATGTTTCTTTTCAGATAATTAGCAAAAGCTAGCGTACGGGCGATTGAGTTAACAGGGCGCAGAGCTTAACAGAAAATGGTGCGCGATGATGACACTTAACGTCATTGGCTTTAAAATGCTGGCCCCTGGTACCGTTATTAATCAGCTCCGGTAACATAAGGACTTTTTATATCCACATTAATGTGAGATTTTCCCTGGAATATTTTCTCTCATAGCGTTTAGCTAACTAAATGAATTATATGAAATAATTTATCATACATTCTTTCATTCCAGAAAGAGATCCCGATCACTCGTAATTTTGTACACAAAGTTATCCACAGCAATATATCTGTTACGATCCCTTACGATCGGAATATCTTTCGCAGTTTCCCGGCAGAGCATTTCCTGTTTTAAGCCCGCCTGTGGCATCCTTTAGCCACAGACTGACAACCCAGGCACGGAACATTATGGCCCAGATCGCAGAAAACCCGCTTATCCTTGTTGATGGCTCCTCCTATCTTTATCGGGCGTATCACGCCTTTCCTCCGCTGACTAACAGCGCCGGTGAGCCGACAGGAGCGATGTATGGCGTGCTCAATATGCTGCGCAGCCTGCTGCTGCAGTACCAGCCAAGCCACGCCGCCGTGGTGTTTGATGCAAAAGGCAAAACGTTCCGCGACGAGCTGTTTGAAAGCTATAAGTCGCACCGTCCACCCATGCCGGACGATCTGCGCGCGCAGATTGAACCGCTGCACCAGATGGTCAAGGCAATGGGGCTACCGCTGCTTGCGGTCTCAGGTGTTGAGGCCGATGACGTCATCGGTACGCTGGCGCAGGAAGCCGAGCGTGCCGGGCGTCACGTGCTTATCAGCACCGGCGATAAAGACATGGCGCAGCTGGTGACGCCAGCGGTGACGCTCATTAACACCATGAATAACACCATTCTGGGGCCAGAAGAGGTCGTCAGCAAATTCGGCGTACCGCCGGAGCTTATTATCGATTTCCTGGCGTTGATGGGGGATTCTTCAGATAACATTCCAGGCGTACCTGGCGTGGGTGAGAAGACGGCGCAGGCGCTGTTGCAGGGATTAGGTGGTCTGGATGTGCTTTACGCGCAGCCTGAAAAAATCGCCGAGTTGAGCTTCCGTGGTGCTAAAACCATGGCCGCGAAACTGCAGCAGAACGAAGATATGGCCCGGCTTTCCTTCAAGCTTGCCACCATCAAAACCGACGTTGAGCTGGAGCTGACGTGCGAGCAACTGGAAGTGCAGCCGCCGCAGGCAAACGAGTTGCTGGACATGTTCCGCCGCTATGATTTCAAACGCTGGACGGCGGATGTTGAAGCGGGCACCTGGCTTCAGGCCAAAGGCACCAAAGCGGCAGCAGCGACAAAACCGGCTATTAACGTTGAGGCCAATGCCGCAGAAGAGCTCACCAGCGCGCTCTCTTATGAACATTACGTCACCATTCTGGACGAGGAGACGCTCAAGTCCTGGATTGAGCGCCTGAAAAAAGCGCCGGTTATCGCGTTTGATACCGAAACCGACAGGCTTGATAACCATACGGCGAACCTGGTAGGTCTCTCTTTTGCCATTGAAGCTGGTCACGCGGCGTATGTGCCGGTTGGGCACGATTATCTCGACGCACCGGATCAGCTGGAGCTTAACACCGTACTGGCGCTGCTTAAGCCGCTGCTGGAAGACGAGAGCGTGCGCAAAGTGGGTCAGAACCTGAAATACGATCGCGGCATTCTTGATAACTACGGTATTGAGCTGCGCGGTATTGCGTTTGATACCATGCTCGAATCCTACATTCTCAACAGCGTAGCGGGCCGTCACGACATGGATAGCCTTGCCAGCCGCTGGCTCAATCACAAAACCATCTCGTTTGAAGAGATCGCCGGTAAAGGCAAGAAGCAGCTTACGTTTAACCAGATAGATCTTGAAACCGCGGGCCGTTACGCCGCTGAAGACGCCGACGTCACCTTGCAGTTGCATCTCAAAATGTGGCCACAACTTGAGCAGGAGAAAGGGCCGCTTCACGTTTTCCAGACTATCGAAATGCCGCTGGTGCCGGTGCTGTCGCGCGTTGAGCGCAACGGTGTGAAAATTGATCCGGCAGTGCTGCATGCGCACTCAGGAGAGTTGGCTGAGCGGCTGGTGGAGCTTGAGCAAAAGGCGCACGAACTGGCGGGCGAGCCGTTTAACCTCTCTTCACCTAAGCAGCTACAGACGATTCTGTTTGAAAAGCAGGGCATTAAGCCGTTGAAGAAAACGCCAGGTGGCGCGCCGTCAACGTCTGAAGAAGTGCTTGAAGAGCTGGCGCTGGACTATCCGCTGCCGAAAGTGATTCTGGAATATCGCGGGCTGGCGAAGCTCAAATCGACCTACACCGATAAGCTGCCGCTGATGATAAATGAGAAAACCGGGCGCGTGCATACGTCTTATCATCAGGCGGTGACCGCCACCGGGCGTTTGTCATCGACGGAGCCGAACCTGCAAAACATCCCGGTGCGTAACGAAGAGGGCCGACGTATTCGTCAGGCGTTTATTGCACCTGAGGATTACACCATTGTTGCGGCAGACTACTCACAGATTGAGCTGCGCATTATGGCGCACCTGTCGCGCGATAAAGGGTTATTGCAGGCTTTTGCCCAGGGCAAAGATATTCACCGTGCGACGGCTGCAGAAGTCTTTGGTCTGCCGCTGGACAGCGTGAGCAGCGAACAGCGCCGCAGTGCCAAAGCTATCAACTTTGGTCTTATCTATGGCATGAGCGCGTTTGGGCTGTCGCGCCAGCTGAATATTCCGCGCAAAGAATCGCAGCGTTACATGGATCTCTACTTTGAGCGCTATCCGGGTGTGCTGGCCTATATGGAGCGCACGCGCCAGCAGGCAAAAGAACAGGGCTATGTGGAGACGCTGGACGGGCGCCGTCTGTGGCTGCCGGATATTACGTCCAGCAACGCCGCACGTCGTGCGGGTGCAGAGCGTGCAGCGATTAACGCCCCAATGCAGGGCACGGCAGCAGATATCATCAAACGCGCCATGATAGCGGTGGACGCCTGGCTTGAGAAAGAGAAGCCGCGCGTGAAAATGATCATGCAGGTACACGATGAACTGGTGTTTGAAGTGCACAAAGACGACGTGGAAGCGGTGTCGCAAAAAATCCATGAACTGATGGAAGGCAGCATGACGCTTGATGTGCCGCTGCTGGTGGAAGTGGGCAGTGGTAAAAACTGGGGTGAAGCGCACTAACTTAACTGCCCGGAATAAGGCATATTTTTTTGTAATTAAGCAACATGAACCATCGCTTTTTGTGATGGTTCTTCAAGTTATCGTTGCAAAAAGTGAAAAAAAACTACAAAAAGTGCTTTTTCGTCGGCAAAAAAGAGAGTAGAGTTAGCGGCGTAGGGTACAGAGGTAAGATGTTCTATCTTTCAGACCTTTTACTTCACGTAATCGGATTTGGCTGAATATTTTAGCCGCCCCGGTCTTCACTGACCGGGGCGTTTTTTATTGGGCGGCAGATAGCAAAACGCGCACTTTTTGTGCGCGGGTGATGTTACTCCGGGCTGCTTTGCGCTTCTTCCTCGACGACCGGCGTCAGGTCGTTAAACCACGTATCCAGCTTCTGGCGCAGCTTGTCCACGCCCAGTTTCTTCAGTGATGAAAATGCTTCTACCTGCACGTCGCCGTTAAAGGCAATCACCGCTTCGCGCACCATATTGAGCTGCGCTTTACGCGCGCCGGAAGCCAGCTTGTCGGCTTTGGTCAGCAGCACCAGAACGGAAATATTGCAATCCACTGCCCATTCAATCATCTGCTGATCGAGATCTTTAAGCGGATGGCGAATATCCATCAGCACAACCAGCCCTTGCAGGCAATTGCGCATCTGCAAGTACTCACCCAGCGCACGTTGCCATTTGCGCTTCATCTCTTCCGGTACTTCTGCGTAGCCGTAGCCGGGAAGATCCACCAGACGTTTGCCGTCAGCGACCTGGAAAAGGTTAATAAGCTGGGTGCGGCCAGGTGTTTTACTGGTGCGAGCCAGGCCTTTCTGATTGGTCAGCGTGTTCAGCGCACTGGATTTGCCGGCGTTTGAACGCCCGGCAAAAGCGACTTCAATACCGGTATCGGCCGGAAGATGGCGGATATCCGGCGCGCTGGTCACAAAGTGCGTGAGCTGATAATTCCAGTTAGTCAAAACGATTGTCTCCACAAGGATGGGGCATTGGGGAGGATTATACCTGAATGCCAATAAAAGACGGCGTTTGCGCACGGCTAATACTGGCGTTACATACAAGTAAGGTCCTTTAAGGAGCAAGGTTGCGTCTCATTGCAGGGCGTTATGTCAGGTTTATCAGCAGGATGAGCATCGTTCAGGTACCAGAGTGGGCAAAGCGCTTTACTGAATGTACTGTGGCGGTTATCACCTGGAACGTTAACGCAATGCACGCGAGCGAGGGATGAGGCTGCTCAGTAACATGGTGCGCAGGATAAATACGGGGTTTATTTTTCTCCGCGAAACGTTTTATACACGGGTTTTTTACCCAGCCGCGGTAAACCCGCTGTCTGTCACTCAGTACATTATCGCACTGCACGAAAGACATGCCCGGTACTACGGCGTGCAGTACCGGGGTGCATGGGAGAATCAGGCGACCCAGAGGTCCGCGCTGGCCAGTTGATTACCGCTGTTCAGCAAAGCCTGTAAATCAGGCAGCGCGGCGATAGTCTCTGGCGAAACACTGCCGCTGGTCTGAATATCCGCTGTCTGCAATATCCCATCAGAGAAAACAAGTGAGCCGGGCAGGCTGCCCGCATCAGACGCGCCGTTCTGGACAATAAGCGCACCGCCATTATTAATACTGATAACCAGATCGTTATTGTACTGCTGGAAGGTCACATCCTGCCTGGCAATATCTTCGAACTGGAGCGTGCTGGTATTGTTTGTTACCAGCAAATCGATGCCGTCACCGGTGCCATAGAGAATGGTATCTGTTCCGCTGGTGACAATAACATCATTGCCCACGCCGCCATCCAGCACGTTCTGGCTTTGCAAGCTATCAGCCAGGCCGGCGTACAGGTAGTCATTACCGGCCCCACCCACGAGAATGTCGTTGCCGTTACCGGCGATAAGCGTGTCATTGCCGCCGTCGCCGTATAAAACGTCATTCCCGCCTTTTCCATAGACAATATCATCGCCCTGCATGGCGTAGATGACATCATCTCCACTTGTTCCCGTCAGCGTTGTGCTGTTGGTATCGCCAAGCACGGTGTTCACTCCATCAGCCTTGTTCAGGCCAATGGTAGAGGAGTCGATGTAATCACTGTAGATAGCGTCCACGCCGGTCTTATCAAGGTATGCCAGCCTGGCGTCTGTGAACTCGTTACCCAGTGCCTCCCAGGTGTGGATCTGCAGGCCCTGAGCATGGACTTTTGCGACCAGCGAGGAATCCACGATATTGATTGTGGGTGAAAAGGGAACACCGGGAGCCTTGATATAAGCCGGTACGGCAATGCCGTCAGCAAAGTCCGTGACACTGGCAGGATTAAATTGTCCGTATTTCAGTGCTAAAGATTCCTGGACACTCAGCAGTCGTATCAGAGGGAAATCCACCCCCGATTGCGGCATAACGGTATCATTGAGGTAGCGTAAAGTGTCTGAGCTGGCGGAGTTAATAAAAATAAGGTCAGGGTTGGTAAAACCTTTATCTATAAGCATTTGAACAGAAAGTTCTGCTGCCTGAAGCGTTAGAGCATCATTACCGGTATTTTTAATTTCATAAGTAATACCAATCTGGCGGCCTGTTTCTACAGAGCGGGTGTTAACCAAATCAATAATTTGGTCAAAACGCATAAGGCTACTGTTTTGCGCTAATGCCTGTGCATACGTCATATTGGCAAAACCCATATCGTCATGAGCGGCGACCAATACACCATCAGATGTAATATACAGATCCGGTTCAATAAAATCGGCGCCCCAGTCGATACCTGCATTATAGGCTTCGAGCGTGTGGTCTGGGTAAGGGTTACTTCCTCGGTGCGAAAACAGGGTTACATCAGACATAGTAAAGAACTCCGGGGGGACAGTGGATGACAAAAATGACAACGTCTATCATTCAGAGATGCTGCCGGGATGTACCTGGTGATTATAGTTTTTTAATATGGAAGAATTATTAAAACAGACTTGTCGCGATGTAAATTATTTAATGTGTCTATATGTAAGTATTAAATTACAGCCCTCGCACTTGCCGCGGCGGAATGTTTAGCCGTTTAGTTGTTTAGTCTTTTTGTTTAGCTCTGTATTTATTGTGGTTATTTTATTTGTAGATGTAAAAATCAAAATATTCTTTTACTTGTGTTGGTTGAGTGTTTTTTGACACAGGAAGGTTATTATCTTATATAAAATAAACCAGTGAACGTTGCTGGTAAGGCATGGAGTGTATTAGTGAGTGTTTTTATTATATTTTTTAATTCTGGCACTCATTTAAATATCATATTAAAGGCAGGGTTCATGGCATAAAAGAAAATTTCTCAGACCTTTTCTTTTATGGCGTAGGCAGGCTTTGTAGAGGATCGGATTGATGGGACTATTCAGAGTAGTTTCTAAGGCCGCTTCAGGGAGTGTAGCCGCAGTTTCAAATACGACAAACAGTGCGACAAATGCGGTGACAAACACCACGCAGAGCGCGACAAATGCGGTGACAAACACCACGCAGAGCGCAACAAACGCGGTGACAAACACCACGCAGAGCGCGACAAACGCGGTGACAAACACCACGCAGAGCGCGACAGATGCGGTGACAAACACCACGCAGAGCGCGACAAACGCGGTGACAAACACCACGCAGAGCGCGACAAATGCGGTGACAAACACCACACAGAGTGTGACAA
Source organism: Enterobacteriaceae bacterium 4M9 (assembly GCA_010092695.1). Taxonomy (GTDB): domain Bacteria; phylum Pseudomonadota; class Gammaproteobacteria; order Enterobacterales; family Enterobacteriaceae; genus Tenebrionibacter. The sequence goes on from JAADJJ010000001.1 coordinate 290,731, forward strand.
GTGCGGTATCAAACACCACACAGAGTGCGACAGATGCGGTGTCAAACACTACGCATAGTGTGACAAGTGCGGTATCAAATACAACGCAGAGTGTGACAAGCGCAGCCTTTAATACCACACACAGCGTGGTAGATGTGGTGTCAAACACAGCGCAAAGCGTCACCAGCGCTACCTTCAACACGATTCATACAGGCGCTGATATTGTTTTAGATCTTACACAGGCGGCTACAGGTTACGTTTTTAATGTGACGGAAGCGGTTGTGCAGGCTACCGCCAATACCGGGGAAACCTTTGTTAGTGAACTTGTGGGCACAACACAAGACCAGCTACAAAGTATTGTTGGATCCATGAAGGACGGTATCGCCCAAATAGGTAGTGGTATCGACAATAGTGTCACGGCAGTACAAAACATCGTTGTTAGTGGTGTGCAAACGGTCGGGGCTGGCGTGCATACGGTAACGGATTCCGTAGGAGGGGTGCTCCCTCTTGCCGTTGATGCCCTTCACCTGAAAATTAATCCTGGTGATTATCTGGCTTATATCGGCTCGGTAGCAAGTGATGTCGGTACCACCATTAGCGATGCGAGAGCATTTGTTGGTTACTCTCTGACAGCTGCACAAGGTGGTGGCTTCCACTTTGGTAATAGTGATGGGCTGCTTGGCATCAACATGTTTGCGTCGTTAATTGGTAACGGTACTGATGTGACAAATGTTATTCCTGACTATCGGGGCAGCAACGGTCCCGTGCCGTTTAATTTTGCTATTGATGGCCAGAGCGTGTTAGTGGGCGCGGAGCTACCTTTTACGCCACTGCTGGCGGTCGCTTTACCCGTACTGGCACCCATCAATACCGGCGGCATTGGTATTGTTACGGTCTTTGACTCCACGGGCTTTGACGTCAAACTTTATACAGTGGCAGGTCCATCGGTCAATATCGGTCCATTGAATGTTGGCGCGACCACGGAAGTAGGGAATTACAGCCAGATAAACCTTCTCAGCTGGCATGGTTTAGCGACGGGCGATTTACCGGTTGCGGGCGGCCTGCTTGGCAGTATTCCGCTTGTTAATACGCTCTCAGTTCCGGTTCCAGCACTGGATTTGGGTATTGAAAGCCAGGTCTATTCGCAAAGTATCTTAAATTTGAGTGCCTTCGGTATTGGGCCTAAAGCTCAGGTTGAACTGGTTAATTCGCTGAATAACGATGCGGCAATCGTGGGCGGCGTTGTTATTCCCACCATCGACAGCGCTGCCAACGGTGTTAATGATGTTTTGCAGGCTATCCTGCTGCAGGATGGAGGGAGTAGCGCCCCGGCTGTAAATGTGCCGGTGCAACTCGTTGGTAATGATATTGCCTCTGATAATGGATTGTGGGCGGCATAGCAAATATCAAAATATATAACCTGCCACAGATAAAGTGATGCTATCATTTTTATTTGCTGGCAGGTGTTAATTCTGTGTTTCGCTATGATTTTTGTAGCAACGATAGCGCGTGGTTTTATGGTTATTTAAAATAATAAATTAACTTTTAACCGTGGCAGGTTAAGCGTTTTTATATTGCATAAGTATAAATTATTAAGGAATTTATCCGTGAGTCGATTTATTCCACGCAATGAAATAATGGATATTCTGCGCGGTTATGGGAAAACATTTTTTACTGTCGGAGTGTTCACTGCCTTCATTAATTTGTTAATGCTGGTGCCGTCCATTTATATGCTTCAGGTTTATGACCGAGCGCTTCCCTCCCGTAACGAAATGACGCTACTGATGTTGACGCTTATCATGCTGATGCTGTTGGGCATGATGGCGCTGCTGGAATATGTACGTAGTATGATCGTTATTTGGGTAGGAAATCAGTTAGATAACAACCTCAATACCCGGGTTTATACCGCCGCTTACGAATCAACCTTAAAAAATAACTCTTCTGATGCCGGGCAGGCTCTTGGAGATCTGACTACGCTGCGCCAGTTCCTGACGAGCAGCGGGCTGTTTGCCTTTTTTGATGCTCCCTGGTTTCCCGTTTATTTGCTGGTTATTTTTCTTTTTAATCCGTGGATGGGGCTGTTTGCTCTGGTGGGCGCACTGATCCTGATTGCGCTTGCGATTATCAATGAAATGAGTACCCGAAAACCCCTTTCCGATGCCAGCAAGCTCTCCATTCAGTCGACTAATCTTGCCAGCACCAACCTGCGCAACGCCGAGGTGATTGAAGCTCTGGGTATGCTACCTAATCTGAAGCGCCAGTGGTTTATGCTTCACCGTCATTTTCTTGATAATCAGCGTATTGCCAGCGTACGGGCAACCCAGGTGTCTTCTGTTACGCGCTATGTGCGTGTTTCTCTTCAGTCTCTGGTGCTGGGGCTGGGTGGGTGGCTTGCCATTGATGGCGCCATTTCACCAGGGATGATGATTGCGGGGTCTATTCTCATGGGGCGTGCGCTGGCACCGATTGAGCAGATGATTAACGCCTGGCGCAGCTGGAGCGCGGCCAAACTCTCTTTTGGCCGCCTGTCTACATTGTTGCAGACCTATCCCACCCGCACAGAAGGCATGTCTTTGCCGCGCCCGGCAGGCAAGCTGTCGGTGGAAGATATTATCGCCGGACCGCCGGGAACCAACGGTAGCCCGGTGCTACACAGCGTGCGCTTTGCCCTGTCACCGGGTGACGTGCTGGGCGTGATTGGGCCAAGCGCCTCGGGAAAATCCACGCTGGCCCGGGTGCTAGTGGGTGTCTGGCCGGTGGAAGACGGTGTGGTGCGTTTAGACGATGCCGATGTTTATCAGTGGAATAAAGATGAGCTGGGGCCGTACATCGGCTATCTGCCGCAGGATATCGAGTTGTTTGCCGGTTCGATTGCGCAAAACATTGCCCGCTTTAATGACGTTGATGCCGAACAGGTGATTGCCGCCGCCCAGCTTGCTGGCGTCCATGAGCTGATTCTTTCCCTGAAAAATGGCTACAACACGCTGATTGGCCCTGGCGGAGCCGGGCTGTCCGGTGGGCAAAAGCAGCGTATTGGGCTTGCCAGGGCACTCTATGGTCAACCTGCGCTGGTGGTGCTGGATGAGCCAAATTCCAGTCTGGATGACGCCGGAGTGGCTGCGCTGGAGCGGGCTATCGTCAGCCTTAAACAGCGGGGGACCACGGTGGTGTTGATTACGCATCGTAATAACCTGCTGTCGGCCACCGACCGGCTGCTGCTGCTTAACGCCGGTAAAGTGGCGGCATTCGGGCCGACGCAACAGGTACTTCAGGCCATTATGCGTGCACAGCAGCAGGCCGCGTCCACCGCGTTTACGCAAACCCCCAATGTACAGGCACCCTGATGAAACTTGCTGATGAGCGGGCGTTAAAGGAGGCGATGGTGCCCGCATCGCCAGGCTCACGGTCAGGAGAGCAAAACATAACGCGCTACGTTGTGATGGGCTGGCTGGTGGTGGCCGTCGGTTTAGTTGGGTTTCTTCTCTGGGCCACCTTTGCTCCGCTTGATAAAGGGGTCTCTTCATCCGGCACGGTTATTGTTTCAGGCCAGCGCAAAACCATTCAGGCACCGGTTAGCGGCATCATAAAAAATATCCTGGTCAAAGAGGGCGAGACGGTAAAGGCCAACCAGGTACTGGTGCAACTTAACCCGCTTCAGGCCCAGGCTCAGGTCGATTCGCTGTTCAGTCAGTACAGCATTGCGCAGGCAACCGAGAGCCGCCTGCTTGCCGAGCTGGCAGGCCTGCCAGCGATAGCGTTTTCGCCCGCACTACTGGCTTTGCAGACCCAGCCGAGCGTGGCGGCTGACATGGCGCTGCAAAATCAACTGTTCACCTCGCGTCGCCTGGCGCTACAGAGCGAAATCGACGGCTATCGGCAATCCATCAACGGCATGCGCGCGCAGCTAAAGGGGCTACAGGATTCAAGAGTGAACAAAAACATTCAGCGCGCCAGCCTGAGTGAGCAGATGAGCCAGATGAAACCGCTGGCTGATGAAGGCTATCTCCCGCGTAACCGTTACCTCGAAGTCCAGCGGCAGCTGGCGGAGGTGAACAGCAGCATTGATGAAACGGCAGGCAATATCGGCCAGCTTCAGCGTCAGTTGCTGGAAAGTGAAACAAAGATTGAGCAGCGGCAGGCCAGCTTTCAACAGGATGTCAGAACCCAGCTGGTGCAGACGCAAAAAGAGAAAAGTGACGTTAAAACGCGCCTCGAGACGGCGAATTTTGATTTACGTAATAACGCGATAGTGTCGCCGGTTGACGGCACTGTGGTTGGGCTAACGGTCTTTACCCTGGGCGGTGTGGTCAACGCGGGGGAAGCGCTGATGGATATCGTGCCCGACTCGCGTGGGCTGGTGGTAGACACCCAACTGAGCGTTAATCTCATCGACAAAGTTTATAACGGGTTGCCGGTAGACCTTATGTTTACCGCATTCAATCAGAACCGCACCCCAAAAGTGCCAGGCACGGTGACGCTCATTTCCGCAGACCGCCTGCTTAACAAAAACAACAACGAACCCTATTACAGTATGCAGGTCACGGTTTCTCCCGAGGGCATGAAAATACTCAGCGGCAGGGCGATTAAACCGGGCATGCCGGTAGAGGTATTTGTGAAAACCGGCTCACGCTCGCTGTTGAGCTACCTGTTTAAGCCGGTGCTGGACCGGGCCTCAACATCCTTAACGGAGGAGTAACCGTGAAGCTGCCAGGTGTGACGCTGTCAATGCTGCTGTTGTGTTCAACGCCGGCCTGGGCATTAAGTGTGCTCGATGCCTGGTCGTTAGCGCTGGAAAACGACCCAACATTTCAGGCGGCGGTGCAGGAAAAAGTGGCCGGGGATGAAAATAAAAACATAGGTCGTGCTGGCCTGCTACCGACCGTGTCGGTGAATTACCGCAACGGCCCCAGAAACTGGCAAACGGCGACATCGGAGCGCAATAACCTTCTGACGGGCCAGGCGATTGAAACCACCACGCGCCAGCAGTACAGCAGCTACTCCGGCTCGGTGACCGTCACGCAGCCGCTTTTCGATTATTCGGCATGGGCGCGCTATAAAGCCGGTGTCGCGCAGACGTTTATGTCTGACGAACGCTACCGGGCAAAATTTCTTGAATTGTCCGTGCGCGTTATCGGTACCTATGTGGAAGCGGCGTATGCCAGAGACAAGATTGCACTCTTGCAGGCGCAAAAAGCCACGCTGTATGAGCAGATGACGCAAAACCAGCGTCTGCTGGCCGCAGGCGAAGGCACGGTTACCGACATTTCAGAAACCGAGGCGCGCTACCGGCTGGCGCAGGCGCAGGAGATAGAAGCGCGTGACGCGCTGGATGTGGCGCAGCGCCAGCTTGAAACCATTATCGGTATACCGGTGACCGGGCCAGACATGCTACAGATGCTGCGGCCGGGTAAATTCAGCACGGAGCCACTGCGCCCGGCGCGTTTTGAGGCCTGGCAGGCGCTGGCGCTGAAAAACAATCCTCAACTGGCGGCATCCCGCTACGGTATTGATGCGGCGAAATATGAGATTGAGAACAACCGGGGCCGCTTTATGCCGCAGGTGGCGCTGTATGCCACGCACTCAGAAAACGACTCCAGCAGTGATAACACCATTAATCAGCAATACCGCACCGACAGCATTGGCGTGCAGGTCAGCATGGAGTTGTATTCCGGCGGGCGTGATATTGCTTCCGTGCGCCAGGCGGCGGCGCGCTATAAACAGGCAAAATATGAAATGGATGCCCAGGCGGGCGCGACGCTGGTTGATTTACGCAAGCAGTTTAATGCCAGCACCAGCAGCCGGGCGAAACTGGCGGCTTACGAACTGGCGGTCACTTCGGCCCGCTCTGTGGTTGAGGCGACACGTAAAAGCGTGCTGGCCGGTCAGCGGGTAAACCTGGATGTCCTCAACGCACAGCAGCAGCTTTACCGCGCACAGGAGGACCTGGCGGGTGCGAAATACGCCTACATCAAGTCATGGGTAGCATTACTGAACGGTTCAGGGTCATTGAGTGAGAAAGATATCAGGCGAGTGGCGGCCTGGTTTGAATAAATCTGGTGTTACCGGTCGGCGCATGTGCGTCAGATGCCTCGTCACTTTGTGAGACATTGACCATAGTAACAATGGGAGATCGCAGTTTCCCTGGGTAATACATGAAAAATAACCATTATAAAACATAGTGTTATTTACTTATGGTGTGATTGCCCTGTGCTTACACGCGACGCAAGACCTTGTGAAAAAGAGGGATTAACGTAAATTATGTACCAGAAGCAAGGGCGCTTCTGGTAGCACGCTCAGGGATGACAGGACGTCATAAGAGCGAGGGAGTAAGCCAGGACGGCGAACGTCTGGAGACGTATAAAAAGGAAAAGGACCAGAACACGGAACGTTGATTGCTAAGGGAAAAACAGGGTAGTTGTTAGCAGGCAAGGAACGTATGACTCAAATAGTGAGAGTCGATTAGGCGGCAGAGCAATCTGCCGCCTTTTTTCTTTGTTCACTTTCTGCCAGAATCCACGGCAATTCTATACTCAGTCAATACTCCGCTCAGGGCGACAATCATGAAGCAACCAACCTCTCACGGCAAAAAGCCCGCAAAATCTCGTCGCGAAACGCGCGAAGAGCTTAACCAAAGCGCACGCGATCGTAAGCGTCAGAAAAAACACCGTGGCAATGCGCCAGGTAGCCGCGCAGGTAGCGGGCAGCAGGGCGCCTCAGGTAAAAAAGGCGCAGGAGATAAGGACCCGCGCATTGGCAGCAAAAAGCCGGTTGAACTGGGCGCGAAAAGCGCACCGGCTAAAGCGCCTGTGGTTAAAAAAGTGGTGCTGTCGCCGCGTGAAGAGCTGGATAAGCTGGAGCGTGATGACAAGCTGGACGGCCTGCTTGAGCGTCTGGAAAACGGTGAAACGCTGTCTGCCGATGAGCAAAGCTGGGTGGATGCGCAACTTGACCGCATTGATGAACTGATGCAGCAGCTTGGCCTGTCTTATGACGATGACGAAGAAGAAGGCGAAGAAGAAGCACAGGAAGACATGATGCGCCTGCTGCGCGGTGGAAACTAACGGTTTTACACTATGGGCCTGCTGGTTCTGCTCGTCGTTGTGCCCGTAGTATGTTATCTGGGCTGGTTATTCGCTAAACTACAGCGGTTGTCGCACCGACAGCGCTGGTTGCGCCGCCGTCTCTTTTCCCGCCACGGTGGGAATGCGGTGCAACCTGTGCGCAGGCGGCAGCGTCGTAAGGAGTGAGTATGTCTGAGCAGATAATTGACTGGGATCTGGCCCTGATCCAGAAATATAACTATTCGGGGCCGCGCTATACCTCTTACCCCACCGCGCTCGAATTTTCAGAAAACTTCGGCGAAGCCGATTTTCAACAGGCGGCGGCGCGCTATCCGTCGCGCCCGCTGTCGCTGTATATCCACATCCCGTTTTGCCACAAACTGTGCTATTTCTGCGGCTGCAATAAAATCGTCACCCGCCAGCAGCACAAGGCCGACCAGTACCTTGACGTGCTGGAGCAGGAGATTATTCACCGCGCGCCGCTGTTTAAACAGCGTCACGTCAGTCAGATGCACTGGGGCGGCGGCACGCCGACCTATCTGAGCAAGGCGCAAATCAGCCGCCTGATGAACCTGCTACGTGAGCATTTCCAGTTTGATGCCGACGCGGAGTTGTCCATTGAAGTGGACCCGCGTGAAATTGAACTGGATGTGCTGGACCATCTGCGCCACGAAGGCTTCACCCGCCTGAGCATGGGCGTGCAGGACTTCAATAAAGAAGTGCAGCGGCTGGTGAACCGCGAGCAGGATGAAGACTTTATCTTCGCGCTTATCCGCCGCGCTCGCGAACTGGGCTTCACCTCCACCAATATCGACCTTATCTACGGCCTGCCAAAACAGACGCCGGAGAGCTTTGCCTTTACGCTTGGCAAAGTGGCTGAACTCAGCCCGGACCGGTTGAGCGTGTTCAACTACGCGCATCTGCCAACGCTGTTTGCTGCACAGCGCAAAATTAAAGACGCCGACCTGCCGTCGCCGCAGCAAAAGCTCGATATTCTGCAAGAGACGATTGCTTCGCTGACCGGTGCCGGCTATCAGTTTATCGGCATGGACCACTTTGCCCGTCCGGATGATGAACTGGCCGTCGCACAGCGCAACGGCGTATTGCACCGCAACTTCCAGGGCTACACCACCCAGGGCGATACCGACCTGTTGGGCCTGGGCGTCTCGGCCATCAGCATGCTGGGCGACTGCTATGCCCAGAACCAGAAAGAGCTAAAAGTCTACTATCAGCAGGTAGATGAAAAGGGCAATGCGCTGTGGCGCGGCCTGGCGTTGACGCGCGATGACTGCATTCGCCGCGACGTGATAAAAGCGCTTATCTGCAACTTCAGCCTGAATTTTGCTGAGATTGAGCAGCTGTGGCAGCTTAACTTCCACGACTACTTTGCTGAGGACTTAGCGCTGCTGGAGCCGCTTGCGCAGGACGGGCTGGTGGAGGTTAACGATAAGGGCATTCAGGTGACAGCGAAGGGCAGACTGCTGATTCGCAACATCTGCATGTGCTTTGACATCTATCTGCGCCAGAAAGCAAAGCTGCAAAAATTCTCGCGGGTTATCTGACGGGCAATAAAAAAGCGGGGAATACCCGCTTTTTTATTAACTGAGGAAATTCACCAGTGCCGCGCAAAGTAGCGCTGCCATTGCCGTCTGGGGCGAATGGCTGGCTGCTGTTTCCAGCGCCGGGCTGCTTGTGACCAGTTGTAGTAATGATTCCAGCATTGCTGCGCCTCCCACATAACCGGGCAAGATAATACCAGGCTCATCGTCACAGTCAATGCTCAGAAATGCATCAATTTGCGGCCTGAGGCCGGTTTTTACAAATGTGCTGTCGCTTCAGTCACAGGCTGGTATGAGCCACCCGCGAGTTGCCAGGTCGTGAGCGGCGCGCCTGACAGCCCAGTCTGCCGGGCGTTATTCCATCCCTAGTTCTTTTAACTTACGCGTTAGCGTGTTGCGGCCCCAGCCCAGCAGGCGTGCGGCTTCTTGTTTGTGTCCCTGCGTGTGGCGCAGTGCGGTGGTCAGCAGCGTGCGTTCCATCTCCGGCTGTGCTTCAGAGAGCAGGTTTTGATGACCGGAACGCAGCGCACGGTCGGCCCACTGCGCCAGCAGCGTCGCCCAGCTGTCCGGCAGCGTTGACTGGCCGCTGGCGTCCGGCACCGTGGCGTCAAACAACTCGCCGGGTAAATCCTGAATCAGCACTTCCTGGCCTGCGGCCATCACCGTCAGCCAGCGACAGGTATTTTCCAGCTGGCGCACGTTGCCAGGCCAGGCAAGGCGCGTCAGTGCCGCCTCGGTTTCCGGGTGAAGTTGCTTGGTTTCCACGCCCAGTTCGCGGGCGGCAATTTGCAGGAAGTGGTGCGCCAGTTTTGGAATATCTTCCCGGCGCTCGCGCAGCGGCGGCAGATGAACGCGAATCACGTTCAGGCGGTGGAATAAATCTTCGCGAAACTTACCTTCCTGCACGCGCAGTTCCAGGTTCTGGTGCGTGGCAGCAATAATACGCACGTCCACTTTTACCGGCGCGTAGCCGCCAACGCGGTAAAACTGGCCGTCGGCCAGCACACGCAGCAGACGGGTTTGCACATCAAGCGGCATATCACCGATTTCATCCAGAAACAGCGTGCCGCCGTCGGCCTGCTCAAAGCGCCCCTGGCGAATCTGGTTGGCACCGGTAAACGCGCCTTTTTCATGACCAAACAGTTCAGATTCAATCAGGTCTTTCGGGATGGCCGCCATGTTGAGTGCGATAAACGGCGATTTTGCTCGCGGGCTGTGGCGATGCAGGGCATGCGCCACCAGCTCTTTGCCGGTGCCGGACTCGCCGTTTATCAGCACGCTGATAGACGAGCGCGACAGGCGGCCAATAATGCGAAATACATCCTGCATCGACGGCGCTTCGCCAATGATATCAGCGGTCGGGCTGGTGGCCGGTGCATTGCGCGGCTGCTGCTGCTCCTGATAATGACTGATGGCGCGCTCCACCAGCGCTACGGCTTCGTCAATATCAAATGGTTTAGGTAAGTAATCGAACGCGCCCTGCTGGTAGGCGCTGACCGCGGCGTCCAGGTCGGAGTGGGCCGTCATTATGATGACCGGCAGCATCGGGTGGCGCTGCTTAATCTGGCGCAGCAGCATCAACCCGTCCAGGCCTGGCATACGGATATCGGACAGCAACACATCCGGCGTGCGGGTCGCCAGCGCGTCCAGTACCTCGCTTGCGTTCTCAAAGGTAACGCAGTTCAGGCCCGCGCCGGTTAGTGCACGCTCCAGCACCCAGCGAATAGCGCTATCATCATCAACTACCCAGGCTATTCCTCGTTGCATAAAGACCTCGATTTACGAATTGGCAGATAGACCGAAAACTCGGTATGGCCCGGCCAGCTGTTAAATTCAATTTTGCCCGCGTGCTGATCGATGAGACTGCGCGCAATGGAAAGCCCTAGCCCGGTGCCGCCTTCGCGGCCACTGACCATCGGGTAAAACAGCGTGTCCTGCAAATGCGCGGGTACGCCAGGGCCGTTGTCTTCAACGTCAATGCGTGCGCACAGACGGTGGCGCACGCCGTGCAGCGTAAGCTGGAAGGCGGTGCGCGTGCGTAGCGTAATTTGCCCGCCCTGCGGACCTAAAGCCTGTAGCGCATTGCGTACAATATTCAGCAGCACCTGCTCAACTTGCTCAGGGTCGTGCTCAAGCTCCGGCAGGCTTGGGTCATAATCGCGCACCAGCGTCACATTATCTGGCAGTTCAAGCGACACCAGTTTCACTACGCGCTCGGCAACCTTATGGATGCTGTCGGTCACGCGCAGGCCAGGCTGTTGTGGGCCAAGCAGCCGGTCAACCAGATTACGCAGCCGGTCGGCCTGCTCGATAATGACTTTGGTGTACTCCGTGAGCGACGGCTCAGGCAGCGCACGGCTCAGTAACTGAGCCGCGCCACGCAGGCCGCCGAGCGGGTTTTTAATTTCGTGCGCCAGTCCGCGCACCAGATCGCGTGCCGCCACCTGTTGTGCGTGCTGGAGTTGCTCCTGGCTCAGGCGGCGCTGGCTGTCCATGGTTGCCATTTCCAGCAGAATAAAGCCATCAGGCATGCGCTGTGCGGTTAGCGACAAAATATGCGCCCGGCTGTCTATAACCAGCGTGACTTCATTGTCGGTAAAGCCCTGACCTGCGCTCAGGCTTTCGCGCATCAGTTCAACGTTAAGGGAAAAGTAGCTCAGCAACTCAGGCAGCGGCGTGCCGTAGAGTTTACGCGAGCTTTGCGCCAGCATTTGCAAGGCGGCAGGATTTGCATAGTGGACGGCGAGGTCGTCGTCGACCAGCAAAATACTGTTGATAAGAGAGTTCAGGATCTGCCCAGCATCGGGCAGCACGCCGGTCGCCATTTGCAGTCTCCCGTGTTTTGCACCATTTCAGTGCATTATAGGCTCTGGCCTGATTAAGGCTATGTTTTTACCTGATTCACGCTATCTGGCAGGCGGAGAAAAAAGCCCATCACGAAGATGGGCTAAAAGTTTCCACGGCAACAAAAAACGGCTTTATTGTGCCGCAGCAGCCCTGGCTGCCCTTACTGGCCCGGACGCGAATCCGGGCGATGTCGGCTGCCAGATGGCTGCGACATTAACCCCAAAGGGGATTAAACGCTGTAGTACAGCTCAAACTCTACCGGGTGCGGCGTCATGCGCACGCGGTCGTTTTCTTCGAGGCGCAGTGCGATGTACGCGTCGATGGCTTCGTTGGTGAACACGCCACCGGCGGTCAGGAATTCGCGGTCCAGATCCAGCTCGTTAAGCGCTTCTTCCAGAGAACCGGCAACCTGCGGGATTTCTTTAGCTTCTTCCGGCGGCAGGTCGTAGAGGTTTTTGTCCATCGCTTCGCCCGGGTGGATGCGGTTTTTAATGCCGTCCAGGCCTGCCATCAGCAGTGCGGCAAAGCACAGGTACGGGTTAGCCGCCGGGTCCGGGAAGCGCACTTCAATGCGGCGAGCTTTCGGTGATGCCACAACCGGAATACGGATAGAAGCAGAGCGGTTAGCCGCAGAGTAGGCCAGCATCACCGGTGCTTCGTAACCTGGCACCAGACGCTTGTAGGAGTTGGTGGTCGGGTTTGCCAGGGCGTTGATGGCTTTCGCGTGCTTAATCACGCCGCCGATGTAGAACAGCGCCTGCTCAGACAGACCGGCGTACTTGTCGCCTGCGAACAGGTTAGTGCCGTTTTTGGACAGCGACATGTGGCAGTGCATACCGGAGCCGTTATCACCAAACATCGGCTTAGGCATAAAGGTTGCGGTTTTGCCGAAGCGGTGCGCCACGTTGTGCACCACATATTTGTAGATCTGAATTTCGTCGGCTTTTTTGGTCATGGTGTTGAAGCGGGTTGCCACTTCGTTCTGACCTGCGGTTGCCACTTCGTGGTGGTGCGCTTCAACGACCAGGCCCATCTCTTCCATCACCAGACACATGGTGGAGCGCAGGTCCTGAGCGGAGTCGACCGGTGGAACCGGGAAGTAACCGCCTTTTACTGCCGGGCGGTGGCCTTTGTTGCCGCCTTCATATTTGGTGCCGCTGTTCCATGCGCCTTCGATGTCATCGATAGCCACGTGAGAGCCGGAGATAGAAGAACCAAAGCGGATGTCATCAAACAGGAAGAACTCCGGCTCCGGCCCGAACAGTACGGTGTCGGCAATGCCGGTAGAGCGCAGGTAGTCTTCAGCGCGCTTGGCAATAGAGCGCGGGTCGCGGTCGTAGCCCTGCATGGTGCCCGGCTCCAGAATGTCGCAGCGCAAGATAAGGGTCGGCTCTTCGTAGAACGGGTCAATGACCGCGGTGGACGGGTCCGGCATCAGTACCATGTCGGATTCGTTAATGCCCTTCCAGCCGCCGATAGAGGAACCGTCAAACATTTTACCTTCTTCAAAGAAGTCGGCATCAACCTGGTGAGCCGGAATGGTAACGTGCTGCTCTTTGCCTTTGGTGTCGGTGAAACGCAGGTCGATAAATTTAACGTTGTGTTCGTTTATCAGCGTCAGAACGTGCTCAGCGGACATAGGTAACTCTCCCGGATTTGGTCATTGTCGTCGTGGTAACGAAATCAAAAAACGCTTTTTTGTGGCTTTTTGCCCTGTATTTATCAAAGCGAAAAGCGTGCCAACTTTTAAATAGCCCCAAAAAGGCGCTATCATGCGCGCCATAGTGCAAGCGGGTTGCACCACAATAGCAAAACTGCACCAAAATAGTGCTTTTTGTTAATGGTTAGCACCATATTGGTGCGAATTGGTGCGATGCCCCCTTTACTACTCCGTGAAAACGATCACAAACCCCGCCAATTCATCTTGTTGGTAAAGGTTTATTGTGATCTGTTCAGTCCTTCGATTAATACGTGTACAATAACGCGCTATTTCTAATGCCTGAGGCAAAGTTGTGATCGAAAATCTGCGTAACATCGCCATTATTGCGCACGTTGACCATGGTAAAACGACCCTGGTTGATAAGCTGCTGCAACAATCTGGCACCTTCGGTGAGCGTAATGAGCTGACCGAGCGAGTCATGGACTCTAACGATCTGGAAAAAGAACGTGGGATTACCATTCTCGCGAAAAATACGGCTATTAACTGGCGTGACTACCGCATCAACATCGTTGATACCCCAGGGCACGCCGACTTCGGTGGTGAAGTAGAACGCGTAATGTCGATGGTTGACTCTGTTCTGCTGCTTGTCGATGCAATGGATGGCCCGATGCCGCAGACTCGCTTTGTGACTCAGAAAGCTTTTGCTAACGGTCTGAAGCCTATCGTCGTCATTAACAAAGTTGACCGTCCTGGCGCGCGTCCGGACTGGGTTGTGGACCAGGTATTTGACCTGTTCGTAAACCTGGGCGCGACCGACGAGCAGCTGGACTTCCCTATCGTTTACGCGTCTGCGCTTAACGGTATCGCGGGTCTGGACCATGAAGACATGGCCGAAGACATGACCCCGCTGTTTGAAACCATCGTCAAGCACGTAGAAGCGCCGAACGTTGACCTCAACGGCCCGTTCCAGATGCAAATCTCCCAGCTGGACTACAACAACTATCTGGGCGTTATCGGCATCGGCCGCATCAAGCGCGGCGTAGTCAAGCCGAACCAGCAGGTCACCATTATTGATGCTGAAGGCAAGCGTCGTAACGGTAAAGTCGGCCAGGTGCTGGGCCACATGGGTCTGCAGCGTATTGAAACGGCTTCTGCGGAAGCGGGCGATATCATTGCTATCACCGGTCTGGGTGAGCTGAACATCTCTGACACGCTGTGCGATCCGCTGACCGTTGAGGCGCTGCCGCCGCTGTCTGTGGATGAGCCGACCGTTTCTATGTACTACTGCGTAAACACCTCACCGTTCTGCGGTAAAGAAGGTAAATACGTCACCTCTCGCCAGATTCTGGACCGCCTGAATAAAGAGCTGGTTCACAACGTGGCGCTGCGTGTAGAAGAAACCGAAGACCCGGATGCCTTCCGCGTGTCTGGCCGTGGTGAACTGCACCTGTCCGTACTTATCGAAAACATGCGTCGTGAAGGTTTCGAACTGGCGGTATCCCGTCCGAAAGTTATCTTCCGTGAAATCGATGGCCGCCGTCAGGAGCCGTTCGAGCAGGTGACGCTGGATATCGAAGAACAGCACCAGGGTTCCGTCATGGAAGCGCTGGGCCTGCGTAAGGGCGACCTGCGTGACATGATGCCGGACGGCAAAGGCCGCGTGCGTCTTGATTACATCATCCCGAGCCGTGGTCTTATCGGTTTCCGTACCGAGTTCATGACCATGACCTCTGGTACCGGTCTGCTGTACTCAACCTTCAGCCACTATGACGATATTCGTCAGGGTGAAATCGGCCAGCGCCAGAACGGCGTACTGATTTCCAACGGCCAGGGCAAAGCAGTGGCTTACGCACTGTACAGCCTGCAGGACCGCGGTAAGCTGTTCCTGGGCCACGGTGCGGAAGTGTATGAAGGCCAGATCATCGGTATTCACAGCCGTTCTAACGACCTGACCGTTAACTGCCTGACTGGTAAGAAGCTGACCAACATGCGTGCTTCCGGTACTGACGAAGCCACCACCCTGTCTCCGCCGATTAAAATGACGCTGGAGCAGGCGCTGGAGTTCATCGATGACGACGAACTGGTAGAAGTCACGCCGACCTCTATTCGTCTGCGTAAGCGCCACCTGACGGAAAACGACCGTCGCCGCGCGAACCGTGGTCCGAAAGAGTAAGCTACAGCTGTAACGTGAAAGACCCTGCTTCGGCGGGGTTTTTTTATGCCTGCGGTTTGGGGTCAGTCCACTCACGAAACGACATTGTCCACTAATCTCAACGCACTTACTGTAGGATACTTTCTTGTCTTAGATAGGCGTCAGTAAAAAGGATTAGGCATGAAAATTTCCCGCGTGGGCGAAGCGCCGGATTACCGCTTTTCGCTGGCAAACGAGCGCACCTTTCTGGCGTGGATCCGCACCGCGCTGGGCTTTCTCGCCGCAGGCGTGGGGCTTGACCAGTTAGCACCGGACTTTGCCACGCCGCTGGTGCGCGAAGCGGTAGCGCTGCTGCTATGCGTGTTTGCCGGGGGGCTTGCGGTGTGGGGTTACCTGCGCTGGCTGCGTAACGAAAAGGCGATGCGCCTGCGTATGGATTTGCCGTATACCAGAGCGCTGCCGGTTATCAGCGCTGTGATGGTGCTGGCGGCGATTATCGTCATTGCGATGGTGCTCTATGCCGGATAGCCGCCGGGCGCGGCGCGTGGCCGATCCTGGGTTACAGCCGGAGCGCACCTCGCTTGCCTGGCTGCGCACGCTGCTTGGCTACGGTGCGCTGATGGCGCTGGCGCTGCGTCACGCCTGGAATGAGGCCGGCGCGTTGTTCTGGGCCTCACTGCTGATTCTGGCGATGGTGACGGCGCTGATTTATGGCTATGCGCGTGAGCGTAATCTGATGGATATCGCACTGGAGGATTTCGCACAGCCGCGCGCGGTGCGGGCAAAGCTGTTCGTTGCGCTGGCGGTGCTGCTGCTGGCGATTATCTTCGCCGTGCTGCACGTGCGCCAGCTGATGCTGCTGTGGGGAATATAAGCGGGGGGCGCGGGCGCGCCGCCGCTGAATGAATTACACCGCCTGGCCGTGGCGCTGTTCGCGATGCGCCAGCGGCAGCCAGCATAGCAGAATCACCATCGCCATTGCCGTCATCAGCATGCCGAGGCTGAACTGGCTGTTTTGCGCAAGCGTAGCAGAAAAGGAGGCCAGCGCACCGGCACCGCTGTTTTGCAGGCCGCCAATCAGTGCGCCCGCGGTACCCGCCAGGAACGGGAAAGGCTCCATCGCGCCGCTGGTCGCCAGCGGGAATAGCATGCCTGCGCCAAAGAAAAACAGCGCAGCCGGAATCAGCAGCGTCCAGACATTCATCACGCCAAACCAGCCGGGGATCCACATCATCACACCGGCCACCACGCAACTCATCACCGCCTGCCACATCAGTGAATGGAAACGTCGGTGAGGGCGTCCGGCAAACCAGGCCCCGAAGAAGGCCGCCGGGATCGGCAGAATAAACAGAATACTGACCGACAGGCTGTCAAAACCCAGTTCCGCGCCCAGCAGCACACCCGAGCAGGCTTCAAAAACCGCGACACCCGCGAGACCGCCAATCAGCATCAGCAGATAGCAGTTAAACGGCAGGTTGCCTAGCAGCGTGCGGTAACTGGTGAGCAGGCGCGTGCGCGGTGCCTGCGCGGGCCGGGTTTCCGGCATCAGGAAAAACAGGCTCAGTGTCACTATCAGACAGGCGATGAGCAGAAACGCGTAGCAGGCGCGCCAGCCCCAGGCGGTGTCCAGCAGCCCACCAATCAGCGGTGCCAGTAATGGGCTGACCAGAATGCCCATATTCAGCAGACTGTTGGCATGGCGCAGCGCCGGGCCTTCATACAAATCGCGCGGCAGCGTTCGCGCCATTACGCCCGCTACGCCGGTGCCGCAGCCCTGCAAGGCGCTGGCGGTAATCAGTACGGTCAGGCTGTGGGTCGTGAGGGCAACCACCGTCGCGGCCATAAAAATCGCCATGCCGAGCAGAATCACCGGGCGGCGGCCTACGCGGTCGGAGACCGGACCGTATATCAACTGCGAACCGCCGTAGGTCAGCAGGTAAGCGGCCATCACGCCTTGTACGGCGCCTTCACGTACGTTAAGGCTTTGTGCGATACCGGCAATCGCCGGAATATAAATGGTTTGTGCCATCTGCCCAACTGCGACCAGCAGAATAAGCATCAGCAGCAGATGACGGCTGGCTAACGTTCTCATAACGGGTAATTAATCTGGTTTGAAAAGCATACGGGAATGTTTTGTGCGGTGAAATCTACCATAAACTAGCGCGTTCAATAAAATATCGAACTATTAATTGCCCTTTAAGGTAGTGGAAAGTTTTTGTGTTGGCTGGCAATAAAACTTGCCGATGAAACGGGCAGCCGGATAGCTGCCCGTTGAGCGCGATCATTTTGCCGCAGGTTTGGTTTTGTCCTGCTCGGGCTTCATTTTTACGTCCGGCAATTGGCCGAAATCGATTTTTGTGTCTTTCATGCTGGCGGTAACAGCGTCGGTGATGTTCAGCGCCGGATCGGCTGCCACCATTTGCGTTTTATCGACAACCAGGCTGATGTTGTGCTGTTTGCGGTACTCTTCTGCCGCCTGCACGATAGCATCAATCACGATTTTGCGCGTTCTTGCCTGCTCAATCTGCCACTCGTTGTTCAACAGTGCCGCGTCGGCTTCCATTGCGCGCTGGCGGGTTTCTTTATCCATCGCCTCATAGCGCGTTTTGGCGGTGCTCTCCACGCTCTGAAGCAGTTTTTGCACTTCTGCGTTACGTGCTTTTTCCTGCTGGATTAACGTTTCGGTGTTTACCGCGCTGGATACATCAATCCAGGCCAGCGTTTGTTTGTTATTTCCATTATCACAACCGGCGAGGGCCAGCAGCGCTATGCCAATCAGTCCGGCCTTCTTTACTGAAACTCGTGTCATCCTTTTTCTCCTTGAGTCAGAAAACGTTGGCAATGTTACCTGATTAGCCCCAGCGAGGTCACTTGTTTACCACGCCAGATGCCGGGAACGCCGCGCGCAGGGCGTTGAGCAGCGCCTGGGCTGCGGCCGAAAGTGGCGTGTGGTCACGGCGGATGACGCCAACGCGGCGTTCAATAACAGGCTGAGTGAGCGGCAGGCACACCGCTCCCAGTTCTTCCATCTGGCGAGCGCACAGCGCAGGCACGGCGCTAACCCCAAGCCCGCTTGCCACCATGCGCCCAACCGTCACCAGTTGATGGCTTTCAAACGCAACGTCGAGGCGATAACCGCTGCGCGCCAGCGTCTGTTCCAGTAAAAGCCGCACCGCAGACGGGCGCTGCAACGAGATAAAGTCGCAACTTACCAGTTCACGCCAGCTCAGCTGCCCGCGCCGGGTAAGTGGCGAATCGGCAGGCACCACCGCGACAAAGCGGTCATTTGTCAGCGAGGTGAAATGCAGGGCGCTGTCCGGCTCGGGTTCAAACGCTATACCCATCTCCACCCGGCCATCACGCACCATCTCCAGCACCTGTTCATTGATGACGTCATGTACCGTCACGTTAATGCCGCTGTGGCAGTCGCGAAAGATCTTCAGCACCGGCGGCAGGGCGTTGCTGGCAAAAGAGGGCATGGCGGCAACCGACACCTTGCCGCGCTGTAGCGTAAAGCGCTGGCACATCGCTTCTTCCGCGTTATCCCAGTCGGCCAGTAGCTGGCGCGCCATCGGAAAAAACGCCTCACCTTCGGCGGTGAGCATAACCCGCCGGGTGGTGCGCCTGAGCAGCGCACCGCCCAGTGCCTCTTCCAGCCCGCGAATGGCCAGGCTAAGCGCAGGCTGGGACAGACTGAGCCGCTCGCTGGCCTGCGCAAAGTTCAGAGTGTGAGCTACCGCTAAAAACGCACGTAACTGTCTGACGGTCATCTTCATGCTGTTCACCTGTAACACGCTGGAAAACAACAGTTAACAATAAATTAATAAATTTTCCAAATGAATGGCTCACAAAAACTCAATTAACAAATAAGTAAACGCCATTAATGATGCACTAAACGCGTCAAATAAGAGGAAGGGCTATGGCCGGTCTGGATAAGCGCGTCGCAAGCTACGAAGCGGCGCTTGAGGGCATCAGTAACAACATGACGGTGCTGGCGGGGGGGTTTGGGTTGTGCGGTATCCCGGAGAACCTGATTGCTGAAATCCGTCGCCGCGCCGTCAGTGGGCTGACGGTGGTTTCCAACAACTGCGGCGTGGACGGTTTCGGCCTCGGCGTGCTGCTCGAAACTCGCCAGGTGAGCAAAGTGGTGGCGTCTTACGTAGGCGAGAACGCGCTGTTTGAAAAACAAGTTCTCACTGGTGAGCTGGAAGTGGAGCTGACGCCCCAGGGCACGCTGGCAGAAAAAATTCGTGCCGGTGGTGCCGGTATCCCGGCTTTTTACACCGCGACCGGCTACGGCACGCCGGTTGCGCAGGGCAAGGAGGTGCGCGAGTTCGACAGTCGTCATTACATCCTTGAGCGCGCCATCACCGGTGACTTTGCCATTGTGAAAGGCTGGAAGGCCGACTGGTACGGCAACGTCATTTATCGCCACACGGCGCAGAACTTTAACCCGCTGATGGCGACCGCCGGTCGCATCACGGTGGTAGAGGTCGAAGAGATTGTGCCGCCGGGCGAGCTGGACCCGGCAGCTATCCACACGCCAGGCATTTATGTCGACAGACTGATTCAGGGCACGTTTGAAAAGCGTATTGAACAGCGCACCCTGCGCGCATAAGGAGGCAGGCAATGCTTACTCGTGAACAAATGGCGCAGCGCGTGGCGCGCGAACTGCGCGATGGCTATTACGTTAACCTGGGCATCGGCATTCCTACGCTGGTGGCTAACTATGTACCAGATGGCGTGGACGTGATGTTGCAGTCGGAAAACGGTCTGCTTGGCATGGGGGCGTTCCCGACCGAGGCCGAGCTTGATGCCGATATGATCAATGCCGGTAAACAAACGGTCACGGCGCGCAAAGGCGCGGCGATTTTCGACTCTGCGCAGTCGTTCGCCATGATTCGCGGCGGCCATGTTGACCTCACGGTGCTGGGGGCGCTGGAGGTGGACGTGAGCGGCAATATCGCCTCCTGGATGATCCCCGGCAAAATGGTCAAGGGCATGGGCGGCGCGATGGATCTTGTCGCCGGTGCGGAAAATATCATTGTGATGATGACGCACGCGTCCAAAAGCGGGGAATCGAAACTGCTCAGTGCCTGCACGCTGCCGCTTACTGGTGCAGGTTGTATTCACCGCGTGCTCACTGACCTTGCTTACCTTGAAATTGAAGGCGGCGCGTTTATTTTGCGCGAGCGTGCGCCGGGCGTGAGTGTGGAAGAGATTATGGCGAAAACTGCCGGTCGGCTGGTGGTGCCAGACCACGTTCCCGAAATGCGTTTTGCGTAAGGAGTGGAGATGAAAGACGTTGTTATTGTCGCTGCGGCACGCACGCCAATAGGCAGTTTTCACGGCGTGCTGGCACCGCTCACAGCGGTGGAGTTAGGTACCTGTGTGGTGCGTGCGGTGCTGGCGCAAACCGGCGTTGCGCCCGAGCAGGTTGATGAACTGATTTTCGGCCAGGTGCTCAGTGCTGGCTGCGGGCAAAACCCGGCGCGGCAGACGGCCATTCACGCCGGGCTGCCGTATAGCGTACCGGCGGTGACGCTCAATAAAGTCTGCGGCTCCGGCCTTAAAGCCATACTCCAGGCTGCGCAGGCCATTCGCTGTGGCGATGCTGACATTGTCATTGCCGGTGGCCAGGAGAGCATGAGTCAGTCGCCGTACCTGCTTGACGGTGCGCGCGCGGGTTTGCGCCTCGGCCACGCCAGCATGGTGGATAGCGTTATTCATGATGGCCTGTGGGATGCCTTTAACGACTATCACATGGGTATCACAGCAGAAAATCTTGCTGAAAAATACGCCATCAGTCGCGAACAGCAGGATGTCTACGCGCTGCGTTCACAGCAGCGGGCGGCGGCGGCGCATGAAGCCGGACGCTTCAGCCAGGAGATTGTGCCGGTGTCCGTGCCGGATGGTAAAAAGCCGCCGCGCCTTGTGGATACTGATGAGCAGCCAAGGCCGCAGACCAGCCTGGATACGCTGGCACGCCTGCGTCCGGCCTTTCGCCAGGATGGCGGCACGGTAACGGCAGGCAATGCCTCATCACTCAACGACGGCGCGGCGGCGGTGATGCTGATGAGTGCTGAAAAAGCCGCTGCCTTAAAGCTGCCGGTGCTGGCGCGGGTAGCGGCGTATGCCTCGGCGGGCGTAGATCCAGCGCTGATGGGCATCGGTCCGGTGTATGCCACGCAGCGTTGTCTGGAGAAGGCGGGCTGGGGGATTGATGAGCTGGACCTGATAGAAGGCAACGAAGCCTTTGCCGTGCAGGCGCTGGCGGTGGGCCAGGAACTGGGCTGGGATGAGGCACGGGTGAACGTGAACGGCGGCGCCATTGCGCTGGGTCATCCGATTGGCGCATCCGGCTGCCGCATTCTGGTTACGCTGCTGTATGAAATGCAGCGGCGCAAGGCAAAACGCGGTCTGGCAACGCTGTGCGTTGGCGGTGGGCAGGGCGTGGCGCTGGCGGTGGAGCGTGATTGATACGGTGCGGGCGGGCGTATCTCGCCCGCCCAACGGGAGAAAGCATGAATCTCAACGGTAAAACGGCGCTGGTCACCGGGTCGACCAGCGGTATTGGTTTAGGGATTGCGGTGTCGCTGGCGCAGGCCGGGGCAAGCGTGATCCTCAACGGTTTTGGCGAGGTCGCAGCGGCACAGGCCACGCTTGCGGCCCTGGGCGGCAGGCACGGCTATCATGATGCTGATCTACGTGATGTTTCACAGATTGAAGCCATGATGCACTACGCGCAGGAAGCATTTGGTGGCGTCGATATTGTGGTAAATAACGCCGGTATTCAGCATCTGGCTACGGTAGAGAACTTTCCGGTCGCAAAGTGGGATGACATTCTCGCCATTAACCTGAGTTCTGCTTTTCATACCAGCCGCCTGGCGCTGGAGCAGATGAAAGCGCGTAACTGGGGGCGCATTATTAATATCGCCTCGGTGCATGGGCTGGTGGGATCAAAAGAAAAGGCGGCCTACGTGGCGGCTAAACACGGGCTGGTTGGGTTGACGAAAGTGATTGCGCTGGAAACCGCACAAACAGGGGTGACCTGCAATGCGCTATGCCCCGGCTGGGTGTTAACGCCGCTGGTACAACAGCAGATTGACCGGCGCATCGCGGCAGGCGATGACCCGCATCAGGCGCGTGATGACCTGTTGGCCGAAAAACAACCGTCGCGCCAGTTTGTCACACCTGAGCAGCTTGGCAGCCTCACGCTGTTTTTGTGTAGCGAAGCTGGGGAGCAAGTGCGCGGTGTAGCATGGAATATGGACGGCGGCTGGGTGGCACAGTAATGCACAATTGGATTTCGGTTACCTGAACAATAAAGGATCGTAGTGCAATATCTTCAAAATAAAGCGCTATCGATTCTTTTGAGTTGGGTGTCTAAATATACATATGTGGATTTGAACATGAGTTTGCCGTTACGCATTCTCTTTTCGTTACATTATTTAATATTGGCTGAGTGACGCCCTTTCTGGTTGGTCTCTTACTGGGTGAACATCTATACGTTCACTTCATTGCGACGATTTTTATCATTATTTGCTGTTTTTATAGTGTTAAATCCTGGAAATTGCCCGATGTGCCGCCGATCCCTTTTTTGTTTTATTAATAACTTATCCTCTGAACTAATACATTTTGCTACGACATTCAGACATCAATGGCTTATTTCAGGATGACAGAAAAGGCAAATGGCGATAATCTAATAGCGGTTCAACATACAGGTAGATGGATTTACCATGTTTAAGATATTTATTCCTGTTACCGTTCTCGGTATTTACGGGGGAAGCTCGATCATTAATTTATATACAGTAAGACTTACAATGGCGTTCGCCGTTGTTCTTTCTGTATTCTGCGTTATCTGGTTGTTAAAACAGGTCTGTACCAACGTTTTGCTGTCGCTTTCTGAAGAGAAAACCGGGGCAGCATGGATGGCGGCGGTCGGTATTCTGTTTGTTTTCTTCTCGCTTGCCCTCACCGTGCCCTGACGGTACAACCCGAGGTATCCCCGGAAGCGTGGATTTTCCGGGGATCTTTGCTTTGTTGTAATTGGTTTGTTAATTGCTTGTTTGGTGTTTTTCCTTTTATTATGACAGTTGTGATACGCGAAACGTGACTGGCGTTTTTTAAACGTATCTATCATGTCCTCCTGCCAGCGGAAGTGATGGTTTTTCTTATCTCCACCCCCATCTCTTGAAATTTAATTCTATAAATCAAATAAAAACCAGAGCAAATGATTTAATAATTGCTTTTTAATTAGGTGATTTGTTTACAAAAAATAATTTTAGTGGTGTTATATGCCGTGTTTAATGCCCGGGCTGGCAGCTTCGCTGTTGCTGGACGCTGGCAGGCAGCAGCCTGATGCCATCTGGAGAGTACGTATGGTTGGTGAATATCAAATTACCTGCGATAACGCGTTTATCAGTATTGCGTTGCAGAACATACTACAGCAAATAAAAGCAGATATGCCGTGGCGCAACCTGCATTTATTGCGCGTCCAGGTTGTGATGGCGAAAAACCCGGTGGATGAGCTGGCAACTTTCAGTGATATTGATATTGATGATTACGACATTATTTTATGTTCGGCATTTTATCATTCCATTATTATTAATTTCTTGCCAGCACTTCGTAATAAATTCCTTTGCCTGGACAGTGATTGCGAGAGCCTGAAACGTAATATAAAAAATACGCTGTTGAGCCATGACAGAAAAGAGTCGATGGCAGAATGCCATTTTCCGGCGCTAACCTTTACGCCGGGGGAAATGGCATTTATTAGTGACTATCTTGCCTGCCTGTGTGCAAAACAAATTGCGCGTAAGGACGACTGCGGCGTGAAGTCAGTATCGAATCGCAAACGCCTGATAATGGCAAAGGTAAACAGCCAGAGTACGCTCCAGTTCTGGATTACATTGAAATTTCTGATGATTTTTGACCACCCGAGCCTGAGTATGATTAATACACAAGGCACGGCAC
The DNA here is from genome assembly GCA_010092695.1 of Enterobacteriaceae bacterium 4M9. GTDB lineage: Bacteria > Pseudomonadota > Gammaproteobacteria > Enterobacterales > Enterobacteriaceae > Tenebrionibacter. The sequence continues at coordinate 314,962 of JAADJJ010000001.1, forward strand.
GCAGCACCCGGCGGCGTCTCTTTGAGACACTGCACTGCACGCCAGAGCATCGGTTTGCCTGAGAGAGTGCAGGCGGCAATAACAGATAAAAATGAAAAATCGGGTGAATGTCTTAATACAGTACAATCAATAATCATGCGTCTTAAATAAAAATTATTTTTTCTGAATATCATCATTTCTGTGCTATAAATCTTCCTGTCACGCGTGTGTTATCCTTCTGTTTAACCTTGCTATAACACAATGCACAAAAGCAGATAATTTTCTTTTCCAGAAACAATACGTTTTGCCCGAGTATCGGTTGCCAGAATAATAATATCGTGCGCAACTTTCGTTTCGTGGTAATAATTTGAAGGTCACTGACTTTCCCTGCGTGACATCGTCATATCTACCGGCATGTTCTGGAAATGTTGTCTGGGTTTTAACACCCGTTTTTGGAGCGGTTTGCGTTATATGAAAATATCGGTGCAGGATACGTTAAATCTGCTGAATATCATTATTGAGCCACTGTTCCCTGTTCTGGCCCGACACCAGCAGAGAACCGCCTATATCGCGCTGTGTCTGGCGCGTGAATTACAGCAGCCACCGGAAAGTGTGCGCTGTGTTTATATGGCGGCAAATTTACATGATATTGGTGTGCTGGGTAAAAAATACCCGGGCCTGACTGAAGCCAGCCTGGAGTCCGAGAGCGTTCTACGCCACCACGAAGCGCTTGGCGTCTCTATGTCCTCCGGTATCCGTTTTCTTAAGCCCGTTATTGGCGTGTTAAAGCACCATCATATTTGCTGGGACAGCGCCGAACCCAATAAATACCCCATTGAAAACCATCTCGTTGCGTTTGCCGATCGCTTTGAACTGTATCTGCGCAAGTGCCCGTCGAACTATATTGTCAGCGCGCAGGGTATTGTCAGCGGCTTCATTGAGCGCTATCCGGCACTGTGTCCACACATCTACCCGGCGTTGCAAAGCCTGGCGCGCAAAGACGAATTCTGGTTTCACCTGGAGTCTGACCGACTGTATAGCGTATTAAAGCTGCTCAGTCCGCTAAACGATGTCACTATCGACAGCGAAGATTTTCTTGAAGTGTGCCTGCTGATTTCACGCATGGTGGATAAGTACAGCAGCTTTACGGTGACGCACAGTACCAGTGTTGCCAACGTTGCCTGCGTGCTGGGACGTGTCATGGGGTTATCGCCGACAGAGCAAAAGGAGCTGGCAATAGCCGGTTATCTGCACGATATTGGCAAAATCCATATCCCACTGCATATTCTGGAAAAGAAAGGCAGCCTGACCGACCAGGAGTATGCCCTTATCCGCAAGCACAGTTATAAAACCTGGGAAATTCTGACCATGATTAAACCGCTGCATAAGCTGGGGCGCTGGGCATCGAGCCACCACGAACGCCTGGATGGCAGCGGTTATCCCTTTGGTCTGATGGCCGCTGATTTATGTCTGCCGAGCCGGATTCTGGCTGTTGCCGATGTGTTCAGTGCACTGACGGAAAACCGCCCTTACCGCCAGGGGATCAGTGCCCAAAAGGCGCTGCACATTCTCGATAGCGAGGTGCGCCGCCATAAACTGGACAAACAGGTTGTGAACGCCGTCAGAATCCACATTGATGCCATTTACGCCTGCGTGCTCAAAACATAGCGCCGGGCCGGATGCGGTCTGGATAACGTGGGAACGGCGTTTACCCTCTCAGGCGTTTCAGACGTTGCTGCGTTTTCCATTTCATTTGCTCGCGTTGGGCGACGTCGCCGCTGGCCACGCGTGTTGCCCATCCATCAAGGCACGATGCCTGTCTTTATCACCCTAATACCCGCATCCTGTAGTGCCTTTTCATGAACGCCGGATAGCTGGTTGTCGCTGATGACCAGGCTTACCTGCGCGCCCGTCCCCAGTGGATGAGGGTGAATCTGACCAAACTTGGCGCTGTCGGTCATTACGATATTGTCCGCGCCTTTTTGCAGCACGCAGTTGATGATATCGGCGCGCATCATATCGCGACCGGTAAAACCGGTTTGTGCAGTAAAGCCATCAACGCCAATGAATGCCTTGCTAAAGTTCACCTGCTCCAGCGCCATGCGCGTGAGTGGGCCGACCATGCTCTCGGTGCCTTTTTGCAGGGTGCCGCCGAGCACCACCACATCGCATCGGCCGTCGCGCAGTAGCCTTGCGATGTACGCGCTGACCGTTATGATGGTAATGCCTGGCCTTGATGCCAGCAGGCGTGCCAGGAAGGCATTTGTGCTGCCGCTTTCAATAAACACCGTTTCGCCGTCCTGCACCAGTGAGGCGGCATACGCCGCCAGGCTCTGCTTGTGCGCAAAATGGTTGAGCATGCGCGCGTCGGTGTCATCGCTGTCGCAGAGGATGGCAAAACCGTGCTCCCGGCGCAGCCAGGCGTTTTTTTCTAACTCGCTGAGGTCATGGCGGATAGTGACAAGGGAAACGCCGGTGGCGCTGGCGAGGTCGGCGACGCTGACTTTCTGGCGATCGCTAACAATTTGCATAATACGCTGCTGGCGTGAATTCATAGAAATAGCCTGAAAATAATGAAAACGGCGCGACCCGTTTATGGGCCGCGCCGGGAGAAGGGTCGTTACAGCGTGTGTTCGGTGCGGGCGATAATATCGTCCTGGGCATCCGGCGACAGCGCGGTGAAGAATGCTGAATATCCGGCCACGCGCACCACCAGATCGCGGTAGCTGTCCGGGTGTTTCTTCGCTTCAATCAGCGTTTCACGCGAGACGATGTTGTACTGGATATGCCAGCCCAGATGCACTTCAAAGAAGGTGCGCAGCAGCATCATCAGCTTTTGCTTGTCGCTGTCGTTTTCAAGCGTTGCCGGGTTAAGCTTCTGGTTAAGCAGCACGCCGCCGAGTATGGAGCCAGTAGGCAGTTTGCCAACGGAACCAATCACCGCCGTTGGGCCGAGGTGGTCGGTGCCGGAGGACGGGCTGGCGCCTTCTGCCAGCGGCGTTGTGGCTTTGCGTCCGTCCGGCGTGGCCATGGTTGCTGCGCCAAACGGTACGTTGGCCGAAATGGACGAGGTGCCTGCGTAATAATCACCGCCAATCGGGCCACGACCGTGGCGCGGGTTGTGATAGTTTTTTAGCTCCTCAATATAGGTTTCATAGGCGCGAATCAGCAGCGCATCGACACTGTCGTCATCGTTACCGTACTTGGGTGCGCCGTTAATCAGGCGCTGGCGCAGTTGCTCGTTAGTCAGACCTTCAAAGTCCTCTGCCAGCGCCTGTGCCAGCTGCTGTTGCCCGATGGTTCCCTGCTCGAACACCAGCTTTTTCACCGCGGCCAGGCTGTTGCCGAGGTTGGCGATGCCGACCTGCAAGCCAGAAACCCAGTCGTACTTCGCGCCGCCCTGTTTAATACTTTTTGCGCGCTCAATACAGTCGTCCACCAGCGCCGAGCACAGAATATCGTGCACGTTTTCCTCAAGCATGGTGTCCACCACGTACTCAATCTCAATGGACTTGCGGGTGTAGTAGCGAATCTGGTTATCCCAGGCCGCCAGCACGTCATCAAAGTTGTTAAAGTTGCCTTTTGACAGCGCCTGAGCCTGTGGCAGGAACACCTCGCCGCTGGTGGCGTCGCGTCCGCCTTCCATTGCGGCCAGCATCACGCGCGCAAAGTTAATAAAGCTCATACCCGTGCAGCGATAGCCCCATTTGCCGCCGACGGCGGTTTCGATACAGCCAATGGCCGCGTACTGGTAGGCATCTTCGCGTTCCACGCCCAGCTTGATGAATTCCGGGATGACGATTTCGTCGTTGTTAAACGCGGGCATCCCGAAGCCGCAGCGGATTACCTGCACGCAGGCATCAAGGAAGTCGTCGCTCATGCCTGCGTGATAGCGCACGCTGAGGTTTGGCTGGGTGGAACGCAGGCGGCCGCAGGATTCCAGAATGGCGTAAGAGAGTGGGTTAACCGCGTCAACCGGTTCGCCTTTGACCAGGTTCTGGCCGCCGATGGTGACGTTCTGGTACAGCGGGCTGCCCGCCGAAGCTTTGGAGTGCGAGCCAGAGCGTATTTTGTTCACTTCCAGCAGCTTGAGCCAGCAGCTGTGCAGCATTTCAATGGCCTGTTCGCGGCCAAGGCTCTGCTCCAGTTCAACGTCGCGGCGATACCACGGATACAGATACTGGTCCATGCGCCCAAAGGAGACCGAGTGGCCGTTGGATTCAATTTGCAGAATCAACTGGATGAAGTAGCACAGCTGGAGCGCCTGCCAGAAGGTCTGCGGCGGCTGATGGGCAATAACGTCGCAGTTGGCGGCAATGGTCAGCAGTTCAGCGCGACGCTCCGGGCGGGTTTCGCTGTGCGCCATCTCGCGCGCCAGTGCGCCAAAGCGGGTAATGTGCTCACTTACCGCCTCCAGCACAATATCAATGCCTTTGAGGAACTGCTCGCCGTGCAGGTCGTCCAGCACGGTCAGGTTGATGCGCGAACGGCGCTCACGCACCTTTTCACGCAGGCCATCCATGCCTTTTTCTAACAGCAGCGGGAAGTTCACCGCCAGATGGGCGTCGCCGGAGGTCATGTTGCCTTCAGCTTTGATGATGCCGGTTGCCAGCAGCGCTTTCTGCTCATCGGTAAACATGCCGTAGCAGCGGTCCTGTACCGTCTGGCCGCGCCACCATGGGCAGATGTCATGCAGCACGCGCTTGTTGTCTTCGCTGACGGCAAAGCCCGCGCCGGGACGGTCGGCGAGATCGTCGATTTCCTTTTCAATCCAGCTCACCGTGTATTCCGGGAAGATGGGTGCGGCGCGCACCTCGCTTGCCTGGTTGCCGACGATAAGCTCATCGTGCTTAATCCAGATGGTGCGATGCGCCAGGTGATAAGCCAGCGCCAGCGCGCGGCGCACCGGGATGGGCTTATCCATATTCTGCTGATAAACGGTGGTGTAGTGCTGCGCGCGTTCGGTGCAAACCGGCGGCTTAACGATGTGGACCAGCGCATTTTTGTGCGCCTGGATGCGTTGAGTAAGCTGGTCAAGTTTCAGAGTGGTCATAAATTATCCTCGTAATGTGGCCGCCAGGCCTTTTTGCTGCGCGTAATCCTGGGCAAAGCGAAGCAGCGGGGGGCAGTCCAGCGGTTTATCCGGCGCGTGGTAGGGCTGGTCCAACAGAACGTATTTGTTCATACCCAGCGTGTGGTACGGCAAAAAGTGAATATCGCTAACGTTGAGTTCATCAGCGGCAAAGTCGGTAATGGCGCGAATGCTGTCCTCATCGGCGTTAAAACCGGGGACCAGCGGCACGCGGATGGTCATTTTCTTGCCCGCGGCGGCAATGCGCTTTAGGTTGTCGAGTACGCGCTTTGCCGAGCCGTCGGTCCACTGTTTGAAGGCCGCGCTGTCTACGTGCTTAAGGTCGGCCAGAAACAGGTCAATGTGGGCGAGCGACGGCTCGATGTAGCGCCACGGCACGTGCAGGCAGGTTTCCACTGCGGTGTGAATGCCCGCTTCGTGGCTACGCTGAAGCAGCGTTTGCGTAAGTTGCGGGTTCATAAACGGCTCGCCGCCGGAAAGCGTAATGCCGCCGCCGCTGCGTTCATAGAAAGGACGGTCGCGCATGACGGTGGCGAGAATATCGTCCGCAGTCTTTTCTTCTCCGCAGACCGTTAGCGCCTGGGTTGGGCAACAGTGCTCCAGTGCGGCAAAGTGATGGGGCTGCAACGTTTCACGATGAATCACCAGCTTGTCGGCCACGCGTTGTACGATGTCCGGCACTGCCTGCTGACACAGCTCGCAGCCGTCAAGGCACAGGCGTGCATCAAACAGCAGGCTCTGGGAGCGTGCGCGGCTTTCCGGGTTCTGGCACCAGCGGCAGCCCAGTGAGCAGCCTTTCAGGAATACGACGGTGCGAATTCCGGGGCCATCATGTGTGGAGTAGCGCTGGATATTAAAGATCATCGCGTTGCCTCAGTGTATTTCGTATGAATAGTAAATTACTTTCGAAAGAAAGTGATATTGACTTTGATCAACGATCATGGCGAAGCGAAGGCTATACTGAGTGAAATTTTGCTAACTATCACAATTGCGGAGAGTGCCTGAATGGAGCTTTATCTCGATACTTCTGATGTTGCTGCGGTAAAGCGCCTGGCGCGAATTTTTCCGCTGGCGGGCGTGACGACTAACCCAAGCATTGTTGCCAGCGGCAAGAAGCCGGTCGATGTACTGCTGCCGGAGTTGTACGAGGCGCTCGGTGGCAAAGGGCGGCTTTTTGCCCAGGTCATGGCACCGCGTGCGCAGGAGATGGTGCAGGATGCACAAAAACTGCGCACTCTCGTTGCGGATGTGGTGGTAAAAGTGCCGGTGACGGCAGAAGGGCTGGCGGCAATTAAGCTGCTGACGGCGCAAGGCATTCCCACGCTGGGGACAGCCGTTTACGGTGCAGGGCAGGGTCTGTTGTCGGCACTGGCTGGTGCGCAGTATGTCGCGCCTTACGTTAACCGGCTGGATGCGCAGGGCGGTGACGGTATTGCCACTGTGAAGGATTTACAGCAACTGCTTTCGCTGCATGCGCCGGGCGCGAAGGTACTGGCAGCGAGCTTCAAAACGCCACGCCAGGCGCTTGAGTGCCTGCTGGCGGGCTGTGAATCTATCACGCTGCCACTGGATGTCGCTGAACAATTTATTTCAACGCCAGCCGTTGATGCCGCCGTGGCAAAATTTGAGCAGGACTGGCTGCGCGCGTTTGGCACAACCGGCCTGTAAATCTCTATTTCACTGTTAAAAAGAACCGGTCAGAGCGCGCCTCAGCCGGTTTTTTTGTCTGTATTGTGTATGAACGGCGTTCCTGCGTCAGATACATCACGACAGCGCCACCAAAGAAACTCCTTTCTCCGGTGGCGCTGTCGTGATGCTCATGTTGTCCGCATTATCTATGCTGCTTAATCCCGCGTGTTTCCTTTCCTGATGGTGGGCACGGTGTGCCGCCACTGCATCACGCCATCCAGCATGTCGTCGCGCTGGGCGGCGGTAAAGTAGCGCATCGGCCCGCTGCCAGCGTGACGAGTGGCGCAGAAATAGTCTTTAAAGAACTGACGTGCGTTGAGTGTTTTCATTTGCAGGCTCCTCCGGGTGGGGTTGGAGCAAGTATGGCGGTTAATGCGGAACAGATAAATTGATGACTTTTTAGCGCTTCATCCTCTTTTATGAACAGGAATGGCGCGGAAAAGGGCGAATGTCGCGGCGTTATGATGCCTGATAACCTAAGCAGGACGAAAAAACCGAGGAATAAGAGGATAAGCGAAGCAGGGTAAGGGCGTTATTAGCGCTGCGGGCCGCCAGAAAACATCCTCTTTTAAGGTGTCTGGCGGCCCGCAGCCGGGTAAAAATTTACTTCGTTACCAGTGTGACTTTCATTGGCGTGAGTGGGAAGACGCCTTCTGGCATAGCGCCGGATGCGTAGATATCTCCGGCAAGACCGTAGACTTCCATCGAACCACCTTTCTTCGCCAGTCTGAATGACTCATAGAAGACATACGGCAGTTTATCGGTGAAGGTCAGCGTGCCATTGTTCTCTTTGCTGAGCACTTTGCCGTCAAGCATGGCTTCCGTCAGCTCAAAGTTGATGCTGTCGCCTTCCTTGAAGGCATTATTGCCCGCTTTGCCCTGTACGAAGAACAAGTTGTTGTTCTGCTTGAGGACCTTTTTCTTCGACGTGGCGGTACGCAGCTGCGAGAACGCTTTGTCGAATTTCTGCTTCTCAAGCTTGCTCAGTGAATCCATCAAATTACGATGGTTCTTCATCAGTGAGCCTTCATCAAGGCGGGATTTGTCAGACACGCCGTCTGCAATACCGGCCAGCACTGCCGCCACATCAACCTTCACGCCCAGGTATTCCTGCTCGCTAATGTTTTTCTTCAGCATGCGTGAGAACACTACGCCGTTGGTATAGGAGCGTTTCGAGTCTTCACTCTTGAGCGCGGTGCTGCTGGCGGCGGCAGGCAGGTTTTGCGCCTGGGTCTGCTCTTTCGCTTTGGTCAGTTCGGCATTCGATTTTGTTAGCTCTTCGATTTTCGCGTTAAGCTGGGTAATCTGGCCGTCGCGCTCGCGCAGGGCATCGCTGGTTTTACTGAGTTCAGCGCTGGATTTGGTCACATCGGTATTGAGCTTAGTGAGCTCAGCCACCTTCGCGTTAAGCTGAGTGATCTGGCCGTCGCGCTCGCGCAGGGCATCACTGGTTTTACTCAGTTCCGCGCTGGATTTGGTCAAATCGGTATTGAGCTTAGTGAGCTCAGTCACCTTCGCATTAAGCTGGGCAATCTGGCCGTCGCGCTCGCGCAGGGCGTCGCTGGTTTTACTCAGTTCCGCGCTGGATTTGGTCAAATCGGTATTGAGCTTAGTGAGCTCAGTCACCTTCGCATTAAGCTGGGCAATCTGGCCGTCGCGCTCGCGCAGGGCGTCGCTGGTTTTACTCAGTTCCGCGCTGGATTTGGTCAAATCGGTATTGAGCTTAGTGAGCTCAGCCACCTTCGCGTTAAGCTGGGCAATCTGGCCGTCGCGCTCGCGCAGGGCATCGCTGGTTTTACTCAGTTCCGCGCTGGATTTGGTCAGATCGGCATTAAGTTTGGTCAGCTCAGCAACTTTGGTACTAAGCTGGACAATCTCACCGTCACGCTCAGCCGCATTTTTCTCTTTCTCATTCAGCTTCGCCGTAATCTGCTTAATATCTTCAGCGGCTTTGTTGCGTGATTCTGCCAGCGCTTTTTCAAGCTGCGTGACTTTGTCGCCGGAGCTTTGCGCCAGTTTTTTCTGCTCTTCAAGCTGTGCTGTTAAGGCTTTGAGATCGTCAGCGGCTTTGTTGCGTGAGTCAGACAGCACTTTCTCAAGCTCGGCCGCTTTATCGGCAGAAGACTGGGCGGCTTTTCTCTGCTCATCCAACTGCGTGTTCAGCAACGCAATCGCATCGGCGTTTTTACCGCCCGTCTGCGCCAGCGTTTTCTCCAGTGCCGTGGCTTTTTCAGTCGCCTGCTGTGCCAGCTTTTTCTGCTCATCAAGCTGGGCGTTAAGCTGTTTCACGGTATCTGCGGTTTTGGAAGAATCCGTCAGAGACTGTTCCAGCAGCGCTACGCGATTACCGGCTGTCTGCCCAAGCTGTTTCTGCTCATTAAGCTGGGCGGTGAGTTTTTTAACCTCATCGGCCGCTTTGGACTGGGAATCAGCCAGGGTTTTTTCCAGCTTGCTAATTTTCTCATTAGCGGACAGCGTCAACGTCTTCTGCTCATCCAGCTGCGCGGTCAGTTCTTTGACGTTCTGCGCATTTTTAGAGGACTCAGCGAGCGATTTCTGAAGCTCGGCAACTTTACTGTCTGCGCCTTGGTTGAGTTTTCTCTCTTTTTCCAGTTCGGCAGACAGCAGATTAATCTTCTCAAGCGCTTTGTCGCCTGATTCGGCCAGGGTTTTCTCAAGGGTTTTGACGCGGTTTTCAGCGCTCTGGCTAATCTGCTTCTGCTCTTCAAGGCTGGCCGCCAGCAGGTTGATTTTCTCAAGTGCTTTATTGCCCGCATCGGCCAGTGATTTTTCCATGGTGGCGATGCGTTCATCCGCGCTCTGGCTGGCTTTTTGCTGTGCTTCCAGCTGTGCCGTTATCTTCTTCTGCTCGTCGGCGGCTTTCGCACGCGAATCTGCCAGCGCTTTTTCAAGCTGCGTTGATTTCTCTGCTGCGGTTTGTGCCGCTTTTTTCTGCTCATCAAGCTGGGCGGTCAGGCTCTTGATGATGTCCGCATTTTTGCCGCCGGACTCAGACAGCGTTTTTTCCAGCAGGGCGACTTTGCTGCCAGAGTCCTGGCCAAGTTGCTTCTGCTGCTCAAGCTGTGCAGTGAGGGCTTTAATTTGTTCCGCGGCTTTTTTATTCGACTCGGCAAGCGCTTTTTCCATCTCGCTTGCTTTGCTGCCCGCGTTGGCATTCAGCGTTTTTTGTTCAGCAAGCTGGGAAACCAGCTTCTGGATTTCATCTTGCGATTGGGTGCGCAACTCAGCGAGCGATTTCACCAGTTTGGCAATTTCTGCTTTAGCGACTTCGTTTAGCTTTTTCTGTTCTTCAAGCTGTTCTGCCAGTTGCTTTGCGCTTTCCGCGGTTTTACCCGTTTCGGTAAGCGATTTTTCCAGCAGTGCAACTTTACCGCCAGCGTTCTGGCTCAGCGCTTTTTGCTCATCCAACTGGGCTGTGAGTGCTTTAAGGTCGTCAGCCGCTTTGGTGCGTGATTCCGTCAGATTCTTTTCAAGCTGGCTTGTGCGATCGTTAGCGGCAAGCGTCAGTTTCTTCTGCTCATCCAGTTCCGCCGTCAGGCGTTTCACGTCGTCAGCGACTTTATGAGAGGCGGCGAGTGATTTTTCTAACTCAGCCAATTTACCGCCAGAAGCCTGCATAATGCTCTTCTGATCGTTGAGCTGTGCAGTGAGTGTTTTAACTTCTTCAGCGGATTTATTGCGTGAGTCGGCCAGTTCTTTTTCAAGTGCAATGGCTTTATCGGTCGCGGCTTTGGTCTGTTTTTGCTGCTCGACCAGCTGAAGGCTCAGTGCTTTAACGGTATCTTCAGCCTTCAGTGAGGCGCTCAGAGACTGCTGAAGCTGGGCCACTTTGTCGCCAGAGGACTGGCTGAGGTTTTTTTGTTCGGTGAGTTGAGCGGTAAGTGTTTTTAGCTCGTCGTCAGATTTCTGGCGCGATTCTGCCAGCATTTTTTCCAGTTTGCTGACCTGCTCATTGGCCGCCTGCGTCAGCTTTTGCTGTTCGGCAAGCTGGGCGTTAAGTTGCTTAACGTCTTCAGCGGCTTTGTGTGATGCACTGAGCGCTTTCTCCAGCTCGGCAACTTTGCCGCCGGAATCCTGCATTGCGGCTTTTTGCTCGTTAAGCTGCGCGGTCAGTATTTTAATATCGTCGGCAGACTGGCTGCGTGACTCGGCCAGTTCTTTTTCAAGCCCCGCGGCTTTATCCGCAGAAGCCTGAGCCAGCTTTTGCTGCTCGGCAAGCTGAGCCGTCAGACGCTTAACCTCTTCTTCGGCTTTGCGTGAGTCGGCGAGTGATTTCTCAAGCAGTGCTACTTTGTCACCAGAATCCTGGCTGAGCGTTTTTTGGGTATCAAGCTGGGAAGCCAGCTGATTAATCTGGTCGCTGGATTTATTGCGTGACTCTGCCAGCGCTTTTTCCATTTGCGCGACTTTATCGGCGGCAATCTGGGCCTGCTTCTTCTGCTCATCAAGCTGGGCCGTGAGTGTTTTTACCTCACCCGCAGATTGTTGCGCAGCCGCGAGAGATTGCGTCAGCAGCGCAATTTTCTCGTCTGACTTTTTATTTAACTGCTGCTGTTCGTGAAGCTGGGCACTTAGCGATTTAATGGATTCATCGCCTTCGCTTTCGTAGGCAGAATATTCCTGAAGGAGTTTTGATTTATCCGCAGTCAGTTTATTAAACGCAGCCTTTAACGCCGCATTCTCTTTTTCGAGTACGGTATATTGCTGGCGCTGTTCATTATTACCCGATTGAGGTACCGCTGCCGCCTGGTTTAGCTGCTTTTTAACATTCTCAAGCTCCTGTGCCAGCTTTTTATTTTTTTGCTGCAAAGCTTCATTTGAGGAGGTGAGCGTTTTTAATTGGGTATTTTGTGAATGACGTTGTGGCGTTTGTAACCGCGGTTTAGGCTGCGTGTTAGATTCATTGATTATATTTGTACGCGGCCTCGGCGTGTAAGATCTGCTGTCAGGTGATGTCAGGGAGTTCAGCTCGGCATCGTCAATTGCCTCAATGGCTGAAAAAAAATCCTTGCCTTTGGTTGATGCGTTGGCCCAGGGAAAAGATAGGCTCTGAAAAACCATCAGTCCTATCACTGTCCTTGTGAATTTTTTCATTATTTAAAAGACCTACCGAGGTTGTCTGTTACTTTAACAAATCACCCTTCTTCAGCTCTGCGAGCAATGACTGGGAGATGGTGTTACAGGTATCGTTGATTTTGTACTGATACAGCGGCGTGATGGTGTCCTGGGTGTTACCAGACAGTTGGCCCGCGATGCCAGCGTAGTATTTGGTTGCCGCAATGCTGCGTCTGAGAGAATCGACCAGGTTGTTGTAAGTCCCGTTGCCGATGCTGGACAGCTGGCGCGCTTCTGCAAGGCAGGTCTGCAGACGCTGGCTGGTGATGCTTCTTTCTGAATCCATAACCTGTGCGGTCTGGGTTGTGCCATTCTCAGACACACCGCTCCAGCTGGACTGGGAGGACGAAGATGCGTAGGACGTGCTGGCCTGTGATGAAGCGGCAGCATTATTGTCTGCTTTATAAGTGCTGGTAGTCGTTTTATCTAACGTACAGCCGCTGATTGTGCCAGCCAGCAGCAGAACCCCAAAAAGAGCACGCTTATTTTTAACCATCATCTCCGTTCCCTGATACCCTGAAACTATCACAAAATTCAAAAAATTATATAAGTAGGCATTAGGAAGTGTCAACTGCCTCGTTTTCATAAGTCAGCTGGATAACGTTAACAATAAGTATGATGCATCTCTCAAAATTAAAACAGAACAGGGGGTTATTTTCAGAATGTTTTAATATCGGGCATGAGAACAGCGCACAGTATGATCTTTTTGGGCCTTTTAATAACAACTTCGCAACTATAAAGACAACGTCCGGGCGCGAGTAAATCATGCAGCTCTATTCTTTTTCGCAAAAAATGTTTAGCACTGAGAATATTCGCTTTTAGGCGAGATAGTCATACTTTTTGTTAAACCGACTGGCCGCTTTACTAACTCGTTAATCGCTTATCTGCGAATTCTTCCTCGCTACACGGTGTCTGGTGACCGGGCAAGGTCTGGGCGCTGACGCGCCTTGCTGTGTTCGCGGCAGACTGTAGCCATTGGCGTTGCCGCAGCGGATATTCTGTGGGCAGAGGATATTTGCGATGGGTTTATTTGTTATGTAATAAAATAATGTATCAGCAATAATATAATAATCCTCTCAGTATTATGCATAAAACGTATGGCCTGGCGCTTTATCCATACCCGGAAAATACCCGCAGAATAAATAATGTGATTATCAAATATGAAACCTGTAAGTGATGTGCTCCACAATATTTATTATTATATAACCTGATGTGGCTTTATTGTTGACATTGCGAAAATCTGGTGGGAATGTCTGTGTTTGATGTGAACACATGTTTCATATTTTAAATACAAAATCTGTAGGGTTAATATCAATGTAAGAAAGTGTGTTTTTTCTCTGTAAAACAGAGCGGTTTATTACGTCTGTAATAAATAGCGCGGAGATGTCATTTATCACACTTATTTAAAGGGGAAAGCTCATGCATAAAGCAGTCAGGCTGTTTTTGTACCTGTCACTGTGCGCTATGTCTCTGGCGCAGAGTGCCCGGAGCGCCGATAAACCTTTCCCCCACCTGAGCTGGAAGGATAGCGATAACGACGCCGGGCTGGAGATTGGCGGCGCTCTGCGCGCTAACTATCGTTATGAAGACTGGAATACCAGTATTTATCGTAACCCGCCGCGTTTACGTTTTGACACGGCGCGCGTGGATGCCAGCGGTAATTATCAGCAGCTTTTTTTTGATTCAGGTTTCTGGTTCCAGGATAAGCGGAAATACGCTATTGACCGAGCCTTTGTCGGCTGGCGATTTAATCCGCAGAGTAATATTCAGTTAGGCTTGCCGAGTAAACCGTTTGGATTACAGCCTTTTCCGCAATTCGGCTGGAGTTTCGGTATTCCGTTTTATATGGGTTTTGCCATCGGCGCAGGTGGCGGCGTTAAATATCAATATCAGAATAACGGCTGGTCGTTGGATGCGGCCTGGTTTCCCTGGATGGAGCCGGGTGGCGTTCGCTTTGCACCCGATGTGGGTGATTACACGGCACTCACCAATACGATTTATGCGTCTCAGGGCGCACAGCGTAATGAGAAACGTGACCAGGTTAACCTGCGCCTGGCGCGCACCTTTAATAGCGGTGGCTGGAATAACGAGCTGGGTGGCTCGCTTGCCGCCTCGCGACTTTATAATAATGAAACCGGCGATGACGGCATGTTCTGGGCGGCGGGCCTGCACGGTACGGCAAATTACGGGCCGTGGCGCCTGACCTCGCAGGTGATTCGCTTTAGCTATTCGCCCAAAAACCCGCCTGGCGTGAGTGATGACAGCGTTTTAATGGGCGGTAACGGTCTTAATCCTGCCTACCTTATTCCGGCAAAGGCGACCACTGGCGCGCTTAACCTGGCGCGTGATGTGGAGGTTGCCTGGGGACCGGTGAAAAAGCTGCGCTTTTATAATGACTTCAGTGTGCTGTGGAAAGATAAGAGTGGTTGGTCAGATTCACAGATGAATACGCTCGGTGTGCAGGTTTTTGCACTGCCGGTAATGTTCTGGGTGGACTTGTCCTGGGCGAAAAACGCCAACCCGTGGGGTGGGGCACTGAATGCTACGGGCTGGACGAGCACCTCATCCACAGGGAGCGATAAGTGGTACTTTCGCACAAACCTGAATATCGGCTATTACTTCTGATAGCGACGCTACACGCTCCCGGCGACGAAATATGAGGTAAATCACAAAATCGTCGGGATGTCAAAACACATTAAGGGCGAAAAACGGGCGTTTTTACCAAAAAAGATCTGAAGTGGCATCGCATAGAATATCACCATATTTTCCACTTCCTTATCCTGAGTGAAACGACCTCCTATGAACACGACCCGCCCTGTGACTCACGTTTTACCGCGAGCCGCCCAATTATCCGGAGCGTGCTAACGTGGCGCGCCTCTTATTACGCAGTGGATTTCTTAATGATTTCCAGGCTGTGGGTAACAACGGGCAGGCGGTGTTCGAATCCGCGCTGCAAATTCGCGAAGCGCTGAAGCTGCGCGGTATGGAGCTTGCTGCCAGTATTCTCGCCATTCCGCAGACCGATGACGCCAGCCAGCGCGTGGACTGGTACGCGCCTGCGGGTAAGCGCGTGGTGTCGTGGATTGGTGCTGACGGCGATACCCGTCGGCGTGCGCTCAAGCATCTTGAGCGCTGCCTTGATGAAATCACTATGCTGAGCGAGCGTAGTCAGCGGGCAGAAAAACCGGCGATTCGCCGCTTTGGCCTGCTGCTGGCACGCGCGTTTATGTTCCCGGGCGCAAACCATGTGTTTCTGGTAGATGGGCGCCCGATAATCACCTTCTGGGGCTTTATCGCCCATCATCAGAAAGTGCCTGAAGATGCTCTTATTGGCTTGCGCAGCGTAGCAGAGCCGGAGCCGGTGGTGTTTGCCGCACCTGAGCCGCCGCCTGCGCCTGTCGTTGAAGAACCTGTCCCGTTGGTCGAGCCGATAAACACGCAGGCTGCGCTCGCCACCACGCTTTATGAAGTCACTTCCTCTGTACCGGACGCGCCTGAAGAAGAGCAACCGATGGTCATCACAAAGAAAAAACGCTCGCCTAAAACCCTGGCTGCTTGCGCGGTGCTGCTGGCGCTGCCCGTTATGGCCGCAGCGGGCTGGTACATTTACAGCGGGCAGACGGCTCAGGAAGAGATGGCTGTGGTGGACACGGCTGTCGTGAGCGAGCCGCAGCCCGCAGAGCCGGAGTCGGTGAAGCTTGTGATGCCAACACTGGCGATGGCGCTGCCGTTACAGGCCGCCACCGTGCCGGACGTTCCGCCGCCGCCGGGTGCACTGGTGCTACCTGCTGATGCGCTGAAAGCGGGTTCAACACGTTTTCTTAATGGCAACTGGCAGCTAAACGGTGAAGCAAATGCCGCGATGGCGCAGCCGGACAAACTCCCGGCGCTGCGTTCAGTCACGCTGCAGATAAAAGATAATGAAGGCACCGCGACGCTGAACCTGGGTGGCAAACTGAGCTGTAAAGCGGACATCTATTCAGGCCTGATGCCTTCCGGTGCGCTGATGGTGAAAAGTCGCGCGCGTGCGCGCTGCAGTGACGGTTCGCGCTACCCGATGCCAGAAATTGCCTGCCGCCAGGGCGAAACTGGAGCAGCGCGCTGTGATGCGCGCTATGGTGAAGAAGAGGCAATGCCGATAACGTTTAAAAAGGTGGGCAAGTAAACCATGTTGGCAAACCTGTATCCTTACCGTCACAACGTCTCTCTGGTACGCGACAGCGGCATCCAGTTCCTGGATTTTGGCCTGACGCCGACCGACAGTGCTTCACGCGGCTGCTTTGTACGCAAGACCGCTAACGGCCCGCTGCTGCGCCTGGCCTGGGACGATACCTGCCAGAAATTTACGCTGCCTGCTCATGACGGCAGCGCCCCCGAAGTGGTGGAGCCGGAAAGCCGTATCGCGCTCAGCCATTCGCTCACACTGCTTGATGGCGAATGGCTGCCGCTGCCCGTACTGCGCGTCAGCGCCCAGCGCCGCTTTGCTCAGGGGCCGGGCAACTGGGCGCGCTTTCAGATTCGCGAGCTTGCCGAACCAGACGAGGCAGGCCATACCCATCGCCTGACGCTGGCGCTGGATACCCGCATTGTGCCTGAAGAAGACAGTGCCGAACTGTTGGCGCCAGTAAGCAGCGACATTACCTTCGGCACCCGTTTTGCGCTGGCCTGGCATGATGATGAGCTGGCCGATTTTATCGACCAGGTGTGGGTTGATGGTTGGCTGCGCGACAGCTTCAGTGCCGCAGCGGACGAGCGCGAGACGCGTGCGGTAGGCGACATTCAGCAGGCGCTGAAGAAATTCGAATACCAGGCGCACTGGCTGAACCTGCTGGAGCTGTTTGGTACTGAGCTTGCTATCCCTGAATTGCGGATCGTGGAAACCAGCACGCAGACGGCCGCGATCCCGGTCGATCTGGTGCTGGATGTGGGCAACACCCACACCTGCGGCATTCTGGTTGAAGACCACGGTATTGGCGAAAGCGGCCTGCGTCATGCCGCCGAATTGCGCGTGCGCTCGCCGGATGCACCGCAGTATGTCAGCCCATCGTTTTTCTCAAGCCGTCTGACCTTTGCGCGCGCCGATTTTGGCCGACGCTTCTATTCGGTGGAAAGCGGGCGCGATGACGCCTTTGTCTGGCCTTCGCTGGTGCGTACCGGCGATGAAGCCTGTTTTCTTGCGGCACAGCGTCATGCCAGCACCGGTGCCTGTAGTTTGTCCAGCCCGCGCCGCTACCTGTGGGACTGCGAGCCAGCAGTAAGGCCGTGGCGCTTTAGCAAAACCGGCGCGAGCGCCGAGGCTGAAGCCATCGCGCTGCCGTTGATGATGCTGATGAACGACGAAGGCATTCCGCTGACCGAACTTTCCAGAGATGAGCGCCTGCCGGTGTTCTCTGCCGAATATAGCCGCAGCGCGCTGATGACTCAGCTGCTGTGCGAGTTGCTGACCCAGGCACTGAGCCAGATAAACAGCGTGGATAATCGCCTGAGTATGGGCCAGCCGGATGTGCCGCGTCAGCTGCGCACGCTTATCCTGACGCTACCAACCGGGATGCCGGTGCGCGAGCGCGATATCTTTCGCCAGCGTATGGAAGAGGCGATTGGCATGGTCTGGCGCGCAATGGGTTGGCACCCGGACGAGGTTGAGCCGTCGCGTGCTGTGCCGCTGCCTGCGGTGGAAGCCGAGTGGGACGAAGCCAGCTGTGGCCAGATGTTCTGGCTGTATAACGAAATCCAGCAAAACTACGCCGGGCGTGCTGATGCGCTGTTTCGCGCGCTGGCGCGCGCGAATACCGGTGCCGAGCGCACGCTGCGCGTCGCGTCCATCGACATTGGCGGTGGCACTACTGATATGGCCGTGACCGAGTACAGCCTGCGCGAAGATGACAGCCGCAGCGCACGCATTACGCCGCGCCTGTTGTTCCGCGAAGGTTTTCGTATTGCTGGTGACGATATCCTGCTGGATGTGATTCGCCACAGCGTGCTCCCGGCGTTAGCAAACGCGCTGCGCCAGGGCGGCGTGCGTGATGTTGACGGACTAATGAGCCGCCTGGCGGGCGACGCTGTACACCCGGAATCAGGTGACACGCTGCGCCAGCAGATGACGCTGCAATATTTTATTCCACTGGGCAATGCCATTCTGGCGGCCTGGGAACACTGCCGCCCTGACGATCGTTTGCCGGGTCTCGACAGGCTCGCTGGCGATATGTTGAGCCATAAACTGTCCGCTGCACTGTGCGAAGAAATTGCGAAGCTGGTGCAACCGGCGCTGGCAGAAGATGCACCGGCGTTTGATTTAATGGCGGTACCGGTGCAGGTCAACTTCAACGAACTGCAACAGGCGGTGCTTGAGCGTCGTTTTGCCATCGCCACCCCGCTGCATGCGTTATGTGAAGCGGTCTCGTTTTACGACTGCGACGTGGTGCTGCTGACCGGCCGCCCGATTGGGTTGCCTGGCGTGCAGGCGCTGCTGCGCTATCTGCAGCCTGTGCCGGTCAACCGCATGGTGATGATGAACGATTATCCGGTACACGAATGGTATCCGTTTAACGGCCATCCGAAGTCCACGGCGGCCGTCGGCGCGATGTTGTTTAGTCTGTCGCAGTCGCTGCGTCTGCCGGGCTTTTTGTTCCAGACTTCCGGTATTCAGGCCTATTCCACCATTCGCTATCTTGGCGTACTGGATGAGCACAACCGCCTGACAGATGACAATATCTGGTATCGCGATATTGATTTAGATAACCCGCGTGCGCGTCTGGACAGTGAGAAGACCTTTGCGATTCGCGGTAATGTGCGCCTGGGCTTTCGCCAGCTTGATAACGAGCGCTGGCCTGCCTCACCGCTGTATACGCTGGCGATTGTTGACCCGAGCCTGACGATGGCCATTGCCAGCCAGGGACCGCTGTATGTGCGCCTGGCGCTGCGCCAGAATGCCGAGCGTGACGGCGAAGCCTTTATGCTGGGTGAAGCACGGCTGGCGAGCGGTGAGAAAGTCTCACTGGATAAACTCAGCCTGACGCTTAATACGCTGAGCGATTCGCGTGGCAACGTGTCTGACTACTGGATTGATAGCGGGAGCCTGTATAAAAAATGAGTGTCTCCATTTCACTGAATGCGGCCGTTTTTGACGCTCTGCGCCACTGGGTCAACGTCACGCGCCAGCAGGCGCCTTTGCTGGATGACGTGGCTGACGGTATCCAGCTGCGCCTGTTGCAGTTGCAGCGTCGCTATACCTATTGCGAAACCGCCGCCGCACAACTGCCGACCGTGGGGCTTTGGGGCCACAGCGCCCGCGGCAAGGCGCATCTGCGCGACAGGCTGATCAAGCGCGCGGCGAATGATACGGTGGATTTTCTTACGGCCCTTGCCGATGAGGGCTGCCCGGCGCAGATGGCGGTGCGATTTGGTCCGCGTAGCTGGCCGGAGCAGCAAGGTTATCCGCTATGTCTGATGCTGGTGAACGAAGGCGAACTGGTACAAATCTTCCTGCGTCATTATCTCGCGGGTGCGGGCACGCTGGCGTTTGATGAGGCCGAGATGTGTCGTCGCCTCGACGAGGCGCGCCGTAGCTATGATAACGGTGAGATGAGCGGGATTGATGCCGGCCAGGTTGCCCAACTGGCGGCAGAATATCGCCGTCTTGCCGGTGGCACGGCGAGCGTCACGGAATCAGAAACCTGGTTTCGCATGTCAGAGCAGCTGCCACAGCTGAGTGTAGCCCAGCGCGCGCGCTGCTTTGCGCTGCTGTGGGGCGACAACAGCGCGCTGACCGTTCGCTGGCTGACGCTGGCAACGTTGCTTCAACAGCTGGGTAACGCCCGCTATGTGCTGGCACCGGAACTGCTGGCCGTTGACCGGTTTCGTTTGCCTGCAAAAGATTTCCTCGCACCAGACAGCCAGCTTCCCGGTGAGGCAGCAGCGCAGGTTAGCGTGTGCCCGCTGGCGGTAGATGTCGTACAGGCGCCGGTTGCGGTGCCGCGCGTGCTGCTTTCCATGCTGTGTGCCGAAATGATGCTGAGCGCCACGCCGGATGAGGCGCTGGTGGCGCTAAAAGTGCTCGATATCCCAGGCTATCGCCGCGACGACGGACGTGACTGGTGTGTCAGCAAAAGCAATTTTCTTAGCGAACTGAACCGCCAGCGTTGCCGCCCGGATCTGCTGCTGGTTTGCCAGGCGGTTCTGGAGAGAAGGGACAACCAGGAAGTGGCCACGCGCCTTATCGACTGGATGCCGGTGAACGCAGAAAACCCGCGCGTGGTGTGGGCTATTACGCCGTTTGATGCTCGTTTTGACGCGGCTTCAGGCGTGGAAAGTAACGACGGCGCGGTGCAGAGTTTGCTCGACAGCACGCAGTATCCATGGGGCGTCTGCCAGGCGCTGACCGATAATGACACACAGCGTATGGTGCGTTGGTTAAGCGAGACGCTGAGCGATGCAAACCGCGAGGCTGACGCTGCACGCAACCATCAGGCGTTGGCAGAGCAGGTCAGCGAGCTGCTGCGCCGCTGGCTGTCGCCGCCGGGCGTGCATGATGAGCAGTGGCGTCAGCCGCTTGAAGAGATGCTGCGTACGCTACAGCAGGATGCCGCAGAACATGGCACCTTGCTCAATGCGCTGTTGCCATCTCGTAGCGCGCTACAGCAATTATGGCAGCAGCATCCGCCCTCTCAGGAAACCACCCCGGGCCTGTTTGACGCTACCATCGATCTCTTCTCTGAGCAGGTGCCTAATGCACCGACGCAGGAAGCCAGCCTGGACGACTTTGAGCACGCCGTGCAGCGGCTATGGGTTAATCACCTGCGCCAGTGGGCAGAAAAAGAGAACGACGGTCTAAGTTTGTCGGCGGCGCAGCGCCGCACGCTGTGCGATATCCTGATAACGATGAGCTATCGTCTGGATTTACCGGGTTTGTTCAGCAAAGTGCTGGCAGGCTGTGAGCGCAGCGCGCTGGCTGATAGTACGCGCGTGATGTCTGAGTTAAGCGATTTCATTACCTGGCTTGGCTACGTTGGGCAGGATGCCGCCACGCGCCCGGCCAGCCGCTGGAATCCCGGTCACCCGGTGTTCTCGCTTGGCGTGCGTGCGCGTAGCGACGAGCGCCTGACGAAGCTTGATGCGAACCCGGTGCATGCGGCGACTAATTACGTCTACGACTGGCTGGTGGCACTGTGGACGCGAGCGGTGGAGAACGTGAGCTATCGCCATCCGCTGGATGTCAGCCCGGAGGCCGGACAAATGCTGAGGACGCTGCTCGGCGTGAAGTGAGTTTGGGTATAAATGTTTGTGCATTGAGGAAGCCACCTGCGGGTGGCTTTTTTTGTAGGCGAGGGGCCTGCAATGTATTTCTATTCTACGCAACGCATTGGTTATAAGAGGGGCACAGGCGGGGAAGTTCTTCTTTATATAAGGCTGAGAGTCAGTACCTGGGCAACTGGCTGCTGGTTTTTTGTTTTATGTGTTTAGTATTTTCCTGGTACGGTGGAATGTGCCGCTCGCTATGACGTCTGCATTCACAGGTGGGCTATGGCGTACAGCCAGGCCGTTTCAGATTTAACAGACTGAGCTGCGTTTGCTGGTGAGGATAACCGTGCAGTACGCCGTTTTTCATTTTCTGTGGCGCCCGTTTTTCCTGACTCTCGCCCATAAAAAAACCAGGCTTTCGCCTGGCTTTGGGTATTAACTCAATCTGGATATTTAGAACGTATCCCACTCGTCGTGGTGATCGTTTTTATCTTCTTTAACAACCGGCTTCGCTTTTTTCATCGGGCGTTCGGTACGGGTGAGCTGTGGTTCTGCGCGCACGTAGCCGCGCTTTTCGCTTATCTGGAAAATCGACACGCTGTCTTTGAGGTTGTTGGCCTGTGAAGACATGGTGGTGGAGACGGCGGCCACTTCTTCAACCAGCGCGGCGTTCTGCTGTGTCACCAGATCCATCTCGTTAATGGCCTGTGCAATCTGGTCGATACCGGTGCTCTGCTCGTCGGTGGCCGAGGTGATTTCATTCATGATATCGCTGACTTGCGCAACAGAGGTCACGATACCCTGAATGGTTTCCCCGGCTTTTTCTACCAGCTTCGCGCCGTCGTTTACGCTGTCGACGGAGTTGGAAATCAGGCCGCTAATCTCTTTAGCAGCATCGGAACTGCGTTTGGCAAGGTTTCGCACTTCGCTTGCTACCACGGCAAAGCCGCGGCCCTGCTCACCGGCACGGGCGGCTTCCACCGCAGCGTTAAGCGCCAGGATGTTGGTCTGATTAGCGATGCTGTCGATAACGGAGTTGATATCAGCAATGCGGCGTGAACTTTCGGTAATCTGGTTCATGGTCTGGATGACGTTGGTCATCACTTCACCACCTTTGCGTGCAACATCGCTCGCATGGACCGTCAGCTGGCTGGCGTGGCGGGCGTTATCCGCATTCTGCTTAACCGTGATGCGCAACTCTTCCATACTGGCAGCGGTTTCCTGGAGTGCTGCGGCCTGCTGTTCGGTGCGTGAAGACAGGTCATTATTACCCACTTCAATCTCGCCAGCGCTGTTGGTGATGCCGTATGAACCATCCTGAATTTTACTGGCCATGTCTGCAAGTGAGGTCTGCATGTTTTTAAGCGCTGTCAGCATATCGCCGATTTCATTACGCGCGCCAGTATCGAACTGGTGGTACAGCTCACCGCGGCCAATGGCCTCAAGGGTTTCTGCGGTAAATGTCAGGCGCTGGAACAGGTGTTTACGCAACCAGAAGCTGGCGAAAACAGAGATAAGCACCATGATAGTGATAAAGATGATAGCGACCAGAACCGAGTTATTACGGTCGCTTTCTGCTTTTTTCTGCGCCGCCTGGCTCAGGGATTCGTTCAGTGCCATATACCTGTCGATGGCATCACGGAACTGGCGCTCATAGGTGCCATTGTCAAAACCACTATTATTGTGCGCAGCCAGCTGTTGTATGTTGCTTTCATAGCGCGCATGCAACACCGTGAAGGTGTTGTTGATTTCATCGCTGAGGCGGCGAGTTTCGTCAGAGGATTTCTCAAAACCCTGGAAATTGACTGCATGCGCTTTTGATCTGCGCATCATATCCTGCAGCTCTGCGTGTCGGCGTTCGAATTCTGCCGGCTGTATGGTCGGGTCGTTATGCACATAGTTGAGGTCGGCACGTACGTTATCCACGGCATCAACGAGACGCGTAAGTTCGCGTGAGTTCTTATCGGCAAGCCCGAACAAGGTGAAAGACTGGCTGGTTCTGTTAGCGTTAATAATGACCAGCGCATTGGCCAGTAAGGTAATCGCACAAAATATAACCAGCGCACCTTTCATGTACGTGGAAAGCTTAAGGGTTTTCATTTCACATTCTTCCTGAATAGATATCTGACTTTAGGCATATCGGCACGGTGAGCGGAAACTTGCGCAATGTGCACAATTATTGCGCATCAGAAGCGGTAAAAATGCGTCAGCATCCTGAGAAAGGCGCTGACGCTTTTTTACAGTTGAACTGACGTTAATCAGCGAGCTGCAGGCGGGCGCGCAGGCGTTTGATAACCTGGCTATGAAGCTGGCTGACGCGTGGTTCACCGACGCCCAGGACGGCACCGATTTC
This sequence comes from Enterobacteriaceae bacterium 4M9, assembly GCA_010092695.1. Taxonomy (GTDB): domain Bacteria; phylum Pseudomonadota; class Gammaproteobacteria; order Enterobacterales; family Enterobacteriaceae; genus Tenebrionibacter. The sequence goes on from JAADJJ010000001.1 coordinate 338,448, forward strand.
CTTCATGTTCAGCTCTTGTTGGTAATAAAGGTTGAGCAGTAGCTGTTCACGTTCCGGCAGGCGTTGGATCTCTTCGATAACGCGCTGGCGCATGGTGCTGGAAAGTAACTGCTGGAGCGGGTTTTGCTGCTCGTGCTGATCGCCTGGCTGTTCCACGCCGCCGTTCTGCTCATCCTGAAGCTCGTCCAGAGAGAACAGTTGGCTGGTGTTGGTATCCATCAGGATCTGCTGATAGGTTTCCAGCGGCACGTCAAGCTCTTGCGCCACTTCCGTTTCCGTTGCGGCACGTCCGAGGCGCTGTTCCACCCGGCGGATGGCCGACGCAACGTCACGCGCGTTGCTGCGCACACGGCGTGGTACCCAGTCGCGCTCGCGCAACTCGTCCATCATGGCCCAGCGCACACGCTGGGTTATCCAGGTGCGCAGCTGCGTGCCCTGCTGCGGATCGTAGCCATCAATGGCGCCCAGCAACCCGATCATGCCGGCCTGGATAAGGTCATCCAGTTCCACGCTTGCGGGCAACCGCACCTGCAAACGCAGGGCTTCATGGCGCACCAGGGGAGCATACTCTGTCCACAGCGCGTTTTTTTCTGTCACAGTCCCGGCTTGGGTATATAAGTTGTTCACAGTCACGCTTATCCGACAATCTAAAAATCATGCTTATTATCGTTGGCTGGCACAAAATCAATTGCTGAATAAACCTGCGAAACGGCCCCTTATTTCTGTGGATTGCGGCCATAAAAAAACCCCACCGCGCTGCGATGGGGTTCAGTGTGCTGTTTAGCGTGCGAATTAACGCAGCAGAGACAGTACGTTCTGCGGAACCTGGTTAGCCTGCGCCAGAACCGTGGTGCCAGCCTGCTGCAGGATCTGCGCGCGGCTCATGTTGGACACTTCGGTCGCGTAGTCCGCGTCCAGGATACGGGAGCGGGAAGCAGACAGGTTGTTTACGGTGCTGTCCAGGTTGTTGATAACAGAATCGAAACGGTTCTGTACCGCACCCAGGCCAGAGCGCAGTTCGTCAACCTGAGCGATAGCGGCGTCGATGGTTGCCAGCGGGTTCAGCGCTTTATCCAGTGCAGCGATAGCAGCGGCATCGTCATCCGGGTCCAGTGTGTCACCGAGAGCCAGTACCGGGTTAGCACCTGAATCATCGATTTCCACTTCGGTATAAGTTTTAGTGCCATCGGTGCCGGTAACAACATCATAGAACTTACCATCAACGCTCATCAGGTCGCCCTGGATAGCAGCCATGCTGTCTGCGTCCAGCTTGATGGAGTTGCCACCAATTTCAATGGTGCCGGTGGTGTGTTTCTGCGCGATATCTTTCACGCTGAAGCCGTCCATACCCAGTGTTTCTGCACTCATTTCGTGCAGGTTGATTTCGATGGTCTGGCCATCGTTGGCACCAACCTGGATGCTCAGGGTCTGGTCTTTGCTCAGTACCTTCACGCCGTTGAACTCAGTCTGCTCAGCGATACGGTTGATTTCGTCCAGACGCTGGTCGATTTCGTCCTGGATGGACTTACGGTCAGACTCAGAGTTGGTGGCATTCTGTGCCTGTACAGACAGACGACGGATGTTCTGCAGGTTGTCGTTGATTTCGTTCAGCGCGCCTTCGGTGGTCTGTGCCAGAGAGATACCGTCGTTGGCGTTACGGGACGCCTGGCTCAGGCCGTTGATGTTGGCGGTGAAGCGGTTAGAAATCGCCTGACCAGCTGCATCGTCTTTGGCGCTGTTGATACGCAGACCCGAAGACAGACGCTCAATTGCGGTGCCCAGTGCGCCCTGAGAACGGTTCATGTTGTTCTGAGCGGTCAGAGACAGAGTATTGGTATTGATGACCTGTGCCATATTCATTTCCTTTGTTAGCGACGCTGTGGGTTCACAGCGTGTTGAATTCAGTGCGGTGTCCCGCTTGCACTAACAGTTATCGGAAGTCGTTTTTATGACTTTAGAACTTTTTTTAGAAAGATCTGAATTTCTATTTTGATCATGTGGTTAGCACTCATTTTTTTCCTGGAAATCTCCTGGCGCTTTGTGTTCATGTGACGAAAACGTTTCCTTTATATAGATCTTGTTTTGCTGCTGTTCGGATAAAGTCAGATATTGAACGCGGGATATAACACGACTTTTGTCGTCTTCTCTCGCTATTGGTAAAAACGAAAAGGATTAAACTTCGTTCGAGAAATGCCGATAGGTATAGCTGAAAGAACAAAAGAACTCTCAGCAAAGGAAAAGAGTAAACGTTATGGCAACCATTAGTGGATTAGGCGTCGGCTCCGGTCTGGACACTGCATCTCTTCTGACGCAGATGGCCGCAGCAGAACAGACGCGCTTAACGCCTTATACCAATCGACAGAATAGCTTCCAGGCAAAAATCTCTGCCTGGGGACAGATTACTGACGCAATGAATACGCTCAAAACCAGCACGAAAGCGCTGAGTGGCGATGCGTTTAATACCCAGAAAGTCAGCTCTAACGACGCCTTTACGGCGACCACCAGCGCAGGCGCGCTGTCGGGTACACATAAAGTGGTCGTTAACCAGCTGGCTTCTGCGCACTCGCTGGCCTCTGAGGGCCAGAAAGACGCTGATGAGCGTCTGGGCACCCAGGGTGACGGCACCCGTACTATGGTGATTGAGCAGGCTAACGGCGAGGAAATGCGCATTGAGCTGAAGGATGATGAAACGTCCCTCAATCAGATTGCGAAAAAGATTAACGCCGAAGAAGGCGACGTGACCGCAAGCGTCGTGCGCAGTGATGACGGTTATCAGCTGATTCTGACCTCGAAGAAAACGGGTGAAGAAGGTGAAATGACCGTCCGCGTTGAGGGTGATGACCAGCTCAATGGCGTGGTTAACTCCAGCAATATGACGGAAATCGGTCAGGCGCAGGACGCAAAGCTGCAGGTTAACGGTATCAGCTACACCCGCTCCAGCAACAACGTGACCGACATCCTGCCTAACGTGACGCTGACGCTGAACAAAGTCTCCACCGATCAGGAAAATGGCGAACAGCTGACGCTGACACCGGATACCGCCGCCACCAAAACCGGGATTCAGGATTTCGTTAAGAACTACAACGCGCTCCTGAGTGCCACCAGCAGCGCCAGCAAGTGGGTGCAAAACGACAGCTCTGGCCTGATGGATGGCGAAGTGGCCACCCAGAACAGCCAGAACGGCGCGTTGATGGGCGACTCTATGCTGCGCGGTATGGTCGGCGAATTCCGTGGGCTTGCTAACGGCACCTACGGTGAGTCCGATGCCGAAATCCGTGCGCTGGCGGATATTGGTATCAAAATTGATGCCTCTACCGGCCAGATGACGCTGGATGAAGCCAAGCTGGACAAAGCGCTGGCGGATAACCCGGAGCAGGTGCAGAAGATGTTTGTTGGCACCAGCGACAACCCGGGCCTGGCGGTACAGATGACAGAAGTCATCACCAAATACGCCGGTGATGAAGACCAGAAAGTTGATGGTCTTATCAAAGAAGCCAAAGACGGCCTCGATGAGCAGCTCAAACTGGTGAAAACCCAGATTGATAAAACGCAGGTGCTTATTGATGCCCAGGTAGAGCGCTACCGCCGACAGTTTCAGAACCTGGACTCTGTCATGACCCAGCTTTCCGGTACCAGCAACTCGCTGACCGCTATGCTGATGCAGTACTCATAATGACAGTAATACACCACGACGGCGCCTGTTTGGCGCCGGATTCAGGGAAGGAGATGAAACATGTACGGTAGTCAGGGCGTTAAGGCTTATGCGCAGGTTGATTTGCAAAGCCGGGTACAGTCAGCCAGCCCACATCAGCTGGTGACCATGCTGTTTGACGGTGCTCACAGTGCGCTGGTGCGCGCCCGTATTTTGATGGAAAAAGGTGATGTCGCGGCTCGCGGCCAGGCTATCACCAAAGCGATAAACATTATTGATAACGGATTGCGCGCCTCGCTTGACCATGAAAAAGGCGGTGAGATTTCGCTCGATCTGGAACAGTTATACGACTACATGACTCGCAGTCTGATGCGAGCCAACTTACACAACGAGATTGATACTCTCCTGCACGTCGATGAGCTCTTGATGGGCATCTCGGACGCGTGGAAACAAATTGCGCCGAACTAAAGGTTGATACTGAATGGCTAATTCTGCACTCATGGCCGATCTGGCCCTTACTGCTCAGAAATATCAGCATGCTCTGCAGTTGAGCTTTGAAATGCTTGAAACTGCGAAGCAGGGGAAATGGGATGATTTCATTGAACTGAATACCCACTACATCTTTGCACTGCAAAATGTACTGGAAGAGCACGGAAGCTCGAACCATGAAGATGAAGAGGGGGTTTGCAGCTCGCTGACGCACTTGTTGAATAACGAGAATGAAATTCGTCAGCTGCTAAAAGACCGCCTGGACACCCTGAGTGGTAAGATTGATTCTATTCGCCAGAATCAGAAGTGCAGCAACGCCTATTCCACTCAGCTTTTCTCGCCCTATCGCTAAACGCGATATCTGAGCGTGGGTTTGAGCGAAAGCCCTCTGCTGGCAGAGGGTTTTTTGTTTGTGCCGTACGCGAGGTAAAGTCGGGGGTATTGCGCCCCGTAACACCTTCTGTGGTGTCAGAAAAAGTACCATCGCACCGTGCGATCTTTACCTTTTATACCTGCGATTTTTGTTCCTGCTTTACTTTATAGCACCTGCTTCGCCTGTTTCTGTCTCTTTACGCCCCGTATTGTGTACCGCCCATCCTTCTCTCTACACGCCGACGTAAATTCGCGCTTTATTAAGGAAAGTCTCAAGTTCCTGGCTAGACTTTAAGTCCATGCTTGTCACTGGATTGATGAGAAATCAATGTACTGCTTTGTGCAGCCCTATGTGCAAAGCCTTCCCCTGACCCAGAAACCTATTCAGCCTGTATCGGTCAGGCATTTGTACAGGTAGTTTCTGGTGTCAGGTGCTGACTGGCAGCATGGCAATATTGTTACAGCAATGCTCTATATGAGGCTGGCACTTATGTCATGCCTCATTCACATAGCACTAAGGAGGCAGGACCATGTCATTTGTCACCACGAAAGACGGAGTGGAGATTTACTATAAAGACTGGGGCTCAAAAGAGGCACAGCCGATAGTTTTCCATCATGGCTGGCCGTTAAGCGCCGATGACTGGGATGCACAAATGTTGTTCTTTCTGGCAGAAGGTTTCCGCGTGGTTGCGTTTGACCGCCGTGGTCACGGTCGCTCAACCCAGGTGAGCGAAGGCCACGATATGGACCATTACGCGTCAGATGCGTCCGCTGTTGTCGAGCATCTTGACCTGAAAAATGCTATTCACGTGGGGCACTCCACGGGGGGCGGGCAGGTGGCGCGCTATGTGGCCAAATATGGCCAACCACAGAACCGTGTCGCGAAGGCCGTGCTGATAAGCTCCGTTCCTCCGCTGATGGTGAAAACTGACAGTAACCCAGGCGGTACGCCGATTGAAGTGTTCGACGGCTTCCGCGCGGGGCTTGCCGCTAACCGTGCGCAGTTCTATCTTGATGTTCCCGGCGGCCCGTTCTACGGCTTTAACCGCGAGGGGGCCGAGATTTCACAGGGCACACTGCAAAACTGGTGGCGCCAGGGCATGATGGGCAGTGCCAAAGCCCATTACGAAGGGATCAAGGCGTTTTCAGAAACCGATCAAACGGAAGACCTGAAGGCCATTACGGTGCCGGTGCTGGTGATGCAGGGTGATGATGACCAGGTGGTGCCTTATAAAAATGCCGCACTGCTGCAGGATAAGTTAATTAAAAACAGCACGCTGAAAATCTATCCGGGCTATCCGCACGGTATGCATACTACACATGCTGATGTGATTAACGCCGATCTGCTGGCGTTTATCCGCAGTTAATCAGTTAATGTCTGCAACAGGGCGTATGCCGCAGGGAGAACCGTTCAGGTTCTCCCTTTTCGTTTGTGTGCTGGCTGCGACATCTTCCTGCCCTGCAGGCAGTTTCATGTTTCTGCGGGAAAATACCTCAGCAGTTTTTTAACTGTTATTCACACGCTTTCTGGTTCTCTTTTTTACTTTCTGTATTCCCTAAACTTTATAAATAAAAGCTAAACGAGAGGTAAAAAAATGAGCAAAAATGAATAATTAAGATGTTTCTATAAAAATCGCTTATTAATTCACGGGTGTTATTTTCTATGTAAGGTTTCTTTTATTGATCAAAACTGCCGCATGGCTAGCGGTTTGTATTATTGGAAAAGTCTTAAGTTAATAATATTTTGTATGTTCGTGATTTGACGATATTTTTATTAGGTTATTTTTTGAAGAAAAATATTTCGTGCCATAAGGATTTCTGATCAATTGCCGATATTGATTATGAACCTACTAAAACATTAAGGAAAAACCTAATGGCACAAGTTATCAATACCAACACGCTGTCTCTGACCGCTCAGAACAACATGAACCGTTCTCAGTCTGCACTGGGTACTGCAATTGAGCGTCTGTCTTCTGGTCTGCGTATCAACAGCGCCAAAGACGATGCAGCAGGTCAGGCGATTTCTAACCGCTTCACCGCAAACATCAACGGCCTGAGTCAGGCGTCCCGTAACGCCAACGACGGTATCTCTCTGGCACAGACCACTGAAGGCGCGCTGAACGAAATCAACGACAACCTGCAGAACATCCGTCGTCTGACCGTTCAGGCACAGAACGCCACCAACTCTGAGTCTGACCGTAAGTCCATCCAGGACGAAATCGACCAGCGTCTGTCTGAAATCAACCGTATCGCTGAGCAGACCGAGTTCAACGGCGTGAAGGTACTGAGCAAAGACCAGACCCTGAGCATCCAGGTAGGCGCGAATGATGGCCAGACCATCGAAATCAACCTGAGCGAAATGAGCTCCGCAACGCTGGGTATGGAAGGTTTTGACGTGACTAAGCTGGGTGCCGGTTCTGGTCTGACAAATATCTCTGAAATGAAAGTCGGTGATACTTTCAAGGCTGCGAACGATACTGACTACGCGTTGAAACAATCCGATGTGGATAAGTTTGACAAAATTGTAACCGTTACTGATAAAGACGGTGCAGAGCACGTTGTTGGTATGAAGGAAGTTGATGGTGAAATGACTTTCTCTACATTGACTGCTGCTACGGATGCTGTTGCTAACGCGGCTGTAGGTACACCAAATGCTGCACTGGCTGAGGCGCTGGAGTTGCAATTCAACACTGAAGGCCCGCTGGCAACCATCGATGCCGCTATCGCTCAGGTTGACGAAATGCGTTCTGGCCTGGGTGCGGTACAGAACCGTTTCGATTCTGTTATCAACAACCTGGACAGCACCGTAAACAACCTGTCTGCTTCCCGCTCCCGTATCCTGGACGCGGACTACGCGACCGAAGTGTCCAACATGAGCCGTGCGCAGATCCTGCAGCAGGCTGGCACCACGGTACTGGCGCAGGCTAACCAGGTTCCGCAGAACGTACTGTCTCTGCTGCGTTAATTTTTATGCCTTAGCCCACAGGGAGCTATCCCGAGGGCGAAAAAGTCAGGTTGTTGAGCCTGACTCCGCTTGCAATGCAAAACCTGCCCATTGGGCAGGTTTTTTTGTTGTGTTTAATGTCTTCGCTCCGCTTTTAGTGATGCAGCATCTCATCAATAATCTGCGCTTTACTCAGCGTATACGGATAATAGGTTGGCCAGCTATCCATCTCTTTTAGCAGCGCCTCTTGTGAGTCATTACCCATAAAAATGTGGAAGTGCTGTGACTTGCGCGCCGTAATGATGTGGTCGCTGAACTGCACAAATCTGGGCGCCTTGCTGGTGGTATCACTGCATTCAAACAGGTAACGCACGCCTTTTTTGCCGGAGGTGTAGTACAGGATTTTGTATCCTGAATAACGGTATTCACAGGCGGCAATTTTCTCGCCACGGTGGAATTCAATAACGTTATTTTCAATCCCTATCATGTCGATATCGGTGGCGTAACCTTTTTGGTAATAAGCCCGGTACGCTTCCAGTGTTTTATCGCCTTTTTTTGCTTTCTGGCGCAACACCGGGTCGAGATCGCCTGCCAGCAAGTACGGATAGAGCGATTCCCACACACCATCCCAGTCACTTAGCGCGCGGTCCTGCACATTGTTATCGTCAAAAATTCCCTCACTTGCCTGCTGTTCAACGGCTGTAAGCGGTGTGCCGTGGCTGTGGTTCCCATGCGCAAACGCCAGCGCGCTGGAGAGCAGCATTATGGCTCCCACAGCGGCAGATATCTTCTTTGGCATGACTTCTCCCGATTTGCCTGAAGTGAAAAAATGATATGTTATATTGTAACAATTGAGGGCGCAAGATGAACCAGGCAAACTGCTTCAGGCGGGCGGCGAGCGCATAGGCTCAGGGAAAGTGGCGAAGGAGGATAACAAAGCGGCGCCATAAAGGAGCCGCTATGCGCAAAAGCGAGACGGTTTGACGGGCGATTAACGCACCATGTTAAACAGCGACATGCTCTGCATGGACTGGAACACCATCATTGAGGCGCTGAGTGAGAACTCAGACATCTGCGAGGCGGCCACCATGGTAATCATGGAGTCGGAATCCGAGCCAACGGTCTGCTGCAGGCGAGTTTCCAGCGCGATCATTTGGGTGTCAGCGCTAAAGCCCAGCGTTTCCAGCTGCTGTAAGTTAGTACCCACTTCAGCCTGCACGCGGCCCAGGTTATCAATGCCTTTCTTAATGGAGACGTTCACATCGTCGAGAATAGCCTGCAGCGCTTCGCGATCTTCGTCGGTTTCTACCGGCGTGCGCAGTGCTTCAATCGCGCGGTCCAGCTGCATGAAGATGTCATCGTCGGTGCCGCTCATAAACACGTCACTGCCGGTGTGGCCCACTTTCATCTCGGTGCTGTCGGCTACCGTCTGGGACATGGCGCTGTCGCCGCCCATATAGTTACCGTTTTCATCAAACGGTTTGGTATCGGTTTTGTAACCGGCAAAGATATAGCGGCCGTTGCTGTCTTTGGTGTTGGCGATATCCATCATGTTGTTGCGGATACCTTCAAGCTCCGTTGCCAGCGCTTCACGGTCGGCATCGGAATAGGTGCCGTTACCACCGGCCACGATTTTTTCTGCCAGGTTATTGGTCATCAAAGTGCCGATAGAGTCCAGCGCGCTGTTTTCCTGACCGAGCTTGTCCTGGGCGAACATGCGCGCCGTGGAATACTGGTCGGCGCGGGCAAGGCTGTTTTGTAGCGCGATGGCCTGAGACGCTGCCGCCGGATCGTCTGACGGATTGAGCAGCATTTTACCTGCGGCCAGGCGGGTATAAATATCGTTACCTTTCACCATCGCATTCGACAGGCTTTCGATGTTGCGCTGGTACATAAAGTTAGTGCTAAGACGCATGGTTTAATTCTCCTGTAATACCTGAAGGCCCGGCATATACCGGGCCGCCGGCATTAGCGAATGCTGAGGATGGTGTCAAAGATACTCACTGCGGTTTGCAGTACCTGCGCGTTGGCCTGGTAGTACTGCTGGAACATCTGCAGGTTGACATACTCTTCGTAAATATCGACGCCCGCGATGGACTGCTGCTGCGTCTGGACTGACTGCACCACCTTGGCGCTGGTTTCCAGATTGCTTTTCAGCGAGCTCACCGCAGAACCCACGCCGCTGACCAGGCTTGCATACGCTTCAGTCAGGGTGGCGTTACCGACCAGGCGCTCGTCGCGAATGCCAATCAGCGCTTTGATATTTTCGTTGTTACTTTCGTCACTCGGATCGTCTGAGCTGGACGCGGCAATCTGGTCACCGCTAGTAATCGCCACTTTCAGGCTGCCAGAGACGTTTTCTACCGAGTTCATACGGAAACTGTCGCCCGGCTGCGGGGTACCGCCCGGAGACAGGGAAAGGCCATCGAACTCCAGCTCACCGTTTTCACCAATGGTCGGCGTGACTTTGCTGCCGTCGGCGCGGGTGACTTCCCAGTCGTCCTGACCCGGACCTTTAAAGGTGATGGTGTAATCCTGCGCCTGCACGTCTTTAACGTTGGTGTAACTCACATCAAACGTCGCGTTGCCCGCATTGTTCAGGTTGGGATAGGCAGTCGGGTCTTTGTAGCTAAACAGGTCTTCGCCTGGGTTGCCGTTGAGATCGTAGCCCTGGCCGTTCACTTCGTTGAAGCGCTCAGCCATCTGCAACGCCATCATATTCAGATCGTTGCGTGCATTGACCAGGTCTTCGTTACGGAACTTAAACAGGCCGCCGAGGTTACCGCCGCTGGTTTTGCTTTCATCCAGGCGCAGGCTGTTGCCGGAGGCATCCACGTAAGACACGATGGTCTGCGCCGGATTTTCTGGCGAGGTGCTGGTTTCCAGTTTGTAGGAGCGATCGCCGTTGACCAGCGGCAGGCCGTTAGCCATAGAGACAGACACGATACCGGTGGTGGGGTTTTCATCCACGCGGATATCAATTTCCTGGCTCAGGCGGTTGAGCAGAACATCACGCTGGTCCAGCAGGTCGGCAGGTACACCGCCGGTCTGGGCCTGGATTTTGGCGATTTCCTTGTTGATGTTCGCCAGCTGCTCGGTCGCGTTATTGATGTCGTTAACAGACTGATCAATCAGCGTGTTGGTGCTCTTTTCAAGCCCGGTCAGCGTGCTGTTATAGCTGTTGTACTGGTAGGTCAGCGACTGCATGTTCGACAGCGTTTCCTGGCGTGCCGCAGCGCTTACCGGATCAGTGCTGACTTTTTCCATTGAAGAAAAAATGCTGTTGAGCGAGGCCGACACGTTAGATGAGTCATCACCCAGCATGTTGTCAATCTGGGTCAGCTGAGAGTAGCGACCGTGCAAAGACATGAAGTTGGTGGTTGCGCTGCGCAGCTGGTTGTTTACAAAACCGTCGTACGCGCGCTGAACACCATCTACCTGAGCGCCGTAACCAAAAAAGCCGTAGTTGGTGGTTTTACCACCGGCCTGGCCCAGGACGATGCTCTGACGGCTGTAACCTTCGGTGAAAGCGTTGTTCATGTTGTTACCCACAACGTTCAGCGCCGACTGGGCTGAACTGAGCCCGCTGCGGGCCAGATACATCAGATTGGACATAGTGTTCTCGTTTTATCTTTCATGGCCAACGCAGTTGCTGGCAGACAAATCCTCTGCCAGTGTTATCGGCATTCGTGAGGAAAACTTCTGTATTATTTTTAGAAAATTGAACCCAGATCGGTCTGGTAGGCCTTTACCGCCTCGTTCAGGTTGCCTTTCACATTCTGGATAATGGAAATCAGCTTTTGGGCGTATTTCGGATCGGTCGCATAGCCTGCTGCCTGCAATGCTCTGGCGCCTTGTTCCGGGCTTTGGGCATCCACCACTTTCTGGTAGCGCGGATTGCGCGTTAACAGCGTCGCGTAGTCAGACAGCGCGTGGGCGTAAGAGTCGTAAACGCGGAATTTCGCTTTCACTTTCTGTGCCGCGCCGTTGATGTACTCGGTGGTGGTGATTTCGGTGGTGCGTCCCTTCCAGTTGCCGGTGGCCTTAATGCCGAACAGGTTATGGCTTGGGCGACCGTCTTCGGTCTTGATTTCGCGCTGACCCCAGCCTGATTCCAGCGCGGCCTGCGCCATAATCAGCTGTACAGGTAGCCCGCTTTCGCGAGCGGCCTGCTGTGCCGGGGCAGACAGGCGAGAGATAAAGTTGGCGTTGTTGAGCACCGGACCGGTCGGCTGCGCCGGCAGTGGTTCGGACTCCAGCGTTGGAATAGCACGTCTGACCGCCTGTCGCAGCGCCTGCTGCGGCATGTTATTGAGTGCTTCCTGGCTCAACGCCAGCGGTACGGCTGACGCAGAGGTGCTACGCACCGGTGCAGCCTCCACGTCACCGCCAAACTGCTTCACCATGACGTCTGCCAGCCCCAGGCCGCGCGCGGCGATATCCTGGGAAATCTGCTGGTCGTACATGGCGGTAAACATGCGTGACTGACCGCTGTCGAGCAGCCCGCCTTCTGGCGTGGCGTCACGCATGCTTTTTAGCATCATCTGCACGAACAGCCCTTCCATCTGCTGGGCCGCCGCCTTCAGCGCGCTGTTAGGCGAGGTGTTCGCCTCACGCTTGAGCGCCGAAAGCGACTGGATATCAAATGCTGTCGTACCTTTCATTAGTTAATCTCCAGTTTCGCGCGCAGGCAACCTGCGGTCTGCATTGCCTGCAAAATCGCCATGAGATCGTTTGGTGTTGCGCCGAGGTTGTTCAGGGCACGCACCACGCTGTTGAGGTTGGCGCTGGCGTTCACCTGCTGCAGCGAGCCGCCTTGTTCACGCATCGAAATATTGGTGTTCGGCGTGACCACTGTCTGGCCGCCGCCAAACGGCGTATCTGGCTGGCTGACGTCGTAAGAGCGGTTCACCTCTACGGTCAGGTCGCCCTGGGCAATGGCGCAGGAGTCGAGTACCACGTTGCGGTTCATCACCACTGTACCGGTGCGTGAGTTGACAATGACGCGGGCGTCGCCCACCGGTGAGCGAATCTGGATGTTCTGCACGTCGGCCAGGAAGCGCACTTTACCTGCGCCGTCGCGCGGTACGTAAACGCGCACGCTGCGGCCATCTTCCGGCACGGCGGTGCCGCCGCCGAAGCGACGGTTGATTTCATCGCTGATGAGTTGCGCCATGGTGAAGTCGTCTTCATTAAGCTGCAGGTTCAGGGTATTGCCGCTGGCAAAATCGACCGGAACTTCACGCTCGATCATTGCACCGCTGGTAATACGCCCGCTATTGAGGTGGTTGACCTGCACGCGGCTGCCGCCGCCCTGGGCACCAGCACCAGAAATCAGCAGGTTACCCTGTGCCAGTGCGTAAACCTGGTTATCAACACCCTTAAGCGGCGTCATTAACAGCGTACCGCCGCGCAGGCTTTTGGCGTTACCGAGCGAAGACACCACAACATCGACTTTCTGCCCGGCGCGGGAGAATGGTGGCAGCTGCGCGGTGACGACTACAGCCGCCACGTTTTTTAGCTGCATATTGGTGCCAGCCGGTACGGTGATACCGAGCTGGGAGAGCATGTTGTTCAGGCTCTGGGTGGTAAACGGCGTCTGCATGGTCTGGTCACCTGTACCGTCAAGGCCCACAACCAGACCGTAGCCAATGAGCGAGTTACTGCGCACGCCCTGTACGGTGGTTAAATCCCGGATGCGCTCGGCCATCGCGGTGGGCGCGGCCAGCAGGCTTGCGCCAACACACAGCAGGCAGAGGCACCAGGCAATTACGGAATTCTTCATCATCAAATACTCAGAATGGTGAAATATTAAGGAAGAAGCGCTGGAGCCAGCCCATTTGCTGCGCCTCATTAATGTAACCGTTGCCTACGTATTCAATACGTGCGTCTGCCACCTGGGTGGAGATAACGGTGTTGCTGCCGCTAATCGTGCGTGGGTTAACGACGCCGGAGAAGCGGATAAATTCGGTGCCCTGGTTAATGGCGATTTGCTTCTCGCCCACCACCTGCAGGTTGCCGTTTGCCAGCACCTGGTGCACCGTAACGGTAATGGTGCCGCTGAACGTGTTCTGTGCTGCGGCGCCGCCGCCACCTTTAAAGGCGCTGTTGCCGTTCACTGAGGTATCTGCGCGTCCGTTGCCGAACAGACCATCCATAAAGCGCGGGACAGAGTCTACCGCCAGCCCTGCGGAGCCATTGCGTGAGGCATTGGCTGAGGAGCTTTTGCTGGCGCTGACGTTTTCCTGCAACACAATCGTCAGCGTGTCGCCAATGCTGCGCGGGCGGCGGTCTTCAAACATCGGCTGGTAGCCGTAATTCATCGCCTGTCCTGACTGAAAAATCGAGCCGCTGGCGGCGTTTGGCGTCACCTGGACAGGCTGTGCGGTCGTCGGGCCGTCAATCATCGGCTTTTGCGGAATGTAGGCGCAGCCGCTCATCAGCAGGCTCAGGCCCAGCGCGGCAATGGCGCCAAACCGGTTGCGCGAAGTGGTGTGGCCGCCGAAGGCGGATTTATCAGTAAGGCTCAGGGTCATGTCTTTAGTCACTGCGGTTACGGCTCCGCCCGCAGGCGGAGCGCGGTGTTACAAGCGGAATCAGATCTGGCTCAGACGCTGGAGCATCTGGTCAGAAGTAGAAACGGCTTTACTGTTGATTTCATAGGCACGTTGGGTCTGGATCATATTGACCAGCTCTTCCGCCACGTTGACGTTAGAGGTTTCTACGTAGCCCTGAATCAGTGAACCGGCACCGTTAAGGCCCGGGGTACTTTCGTTAGGTGCGCCAGAGGCCTGGGTTTCGCGATACAGGTTTTCACCTACGCTTTCCAGGCCGGAGTCGTTGATAAAGGTGGCAAGCGTCAGCTGGCCGACCTGCTGCGGGTCGGTCTGGCCGGCAATGGTCACGCTGACGATACCATCTTTACCGATGGTGATAGTCTGCGCATCCTGCGGCACAGTGATGGCTGGCTGAATCTGGTAGCCGCTGGAGGTCACAAGCTGCCCGTTCTGGTCAATCTGGAAAGAACCGTCGCGGGTGTAGCCGGTGGTGCCATCCGGCATCAGCACCTGGATAAAGCCGCTGCCGTCGATGGCCACGTCTTTACTGTTATTGGTCTGCTGCAGGCTGCCCTGGCTGTGTACACGCTCCGTGGCAACCGGACGCACGCCGGTACCCAGCTGCAGGCCAGACGGAATGGTGGTCTGCTCAGACGACTGTGCACCCGGCTGGCGCATGGTTTGATAGAGCAGGTCTTCAAACACGGCGCGCTGGCGCTTAAAGCCGTTGGTGCTGACGTTCGCCAGGTTGTTTGAAATCACATCCATGTTGGTCTGCTGCGCTTCCAGCCCGGTTTTGGCAATCCATAAAGAACGGATCATTGTGCTACTCCTTGTGCCTGGCGTTAGCCGAGGCTCAGTAATTGGTTGGCGCGTTTGGCGTTGTCATCGATGTTAGAGATGGTTTTCATCTGCATGTCGAAGCTGCGCGCGTTGCTAATCATGTCCACCATCGATTTCACCGGGCTGACGTTGCTGCCTTCAATGGCGCCAGGGATGAGCGTCAGTTCCGGGTCCTGCGCCAGCACCGCGCCACGCTGTGCGGCCGTTGCCGCGCTGACGTGGAACAGGCCGTCGTCGCCGTGGGTCAGTTCAGTGTTTTCTGCACTCACCATTTTCAGGCGCCCGACCTGGGCAATGGCGGTAGCTTCATCACCTGCGCCCAGAGCCGAGATAGTGCCGTCCGGCGCGATGGTGATTTCCGCCTGCGGCGGCACCATCAGCGGGCCGCCGTCGCCCATCAGCGGATAGCCGCGCACGCTGAGTGCGCCTTCGGCATCCACCTGGATTGCCCCGTTGCGGGTGTAGCCTTCAGTGCCGTCTGGCAGCTGAACCGCCAGCCAACCGTTCTGCGGCAGTGCGACGTCGAGGTTGCGACCGGTCTGGCTGATGGTGCCCATGGTGGTGTCGTGGTACGGCGTGGAGGCCGTGACCAGCGTACGGGTCTGAATGCTCGGGCCGTCTACCGGCACCGCACGGTATGCCGCCAGCTGGGCGCGAAAGCCCGGCGTGGAGGCGTTTGCCAGGTTGTTGGACGTGACGGCCTGCTTGTCCAGAGCCGCCGTAGCGGCTCCCAGCGCGGTATATATAGCGCGATCCATTAAAGCCTACCCTTAGCGCAGATTAACCAGGGTCTGAAGGATCTCAGACTGGGTTTTGATGGTTTGGGCGTTGGACTGGTAGTTACGCTGGTAAACAATCATGTTCACCATCTCTTCGCCCAGGTCCACGTTAGACGCTTCCAGCTTGCCGCCGTACAGCGTACCGAGGTTACCGGTGCCGGAGGTACCGATGGTCGGCTGGCCGGACTGCGGGGTTTCGGACCAGCAGTTATTACCGGTGGAGCTCAGGCCGCCCGGGTTGGTGAAGTTTGCCAGCACAACCTGGCCCAGCAGCTGCTTCTGGCCGTTGGAGTAAGAGGCGATGATCTGGCCGTTGTCGCTCACGGAGTAGCCGTTCATCAGGCCCGGCGCGTAGCCGTTGGTGCTCGGGCTGTTCATGGCGGTGTCGGTGGCCTGCTGGGTCATGCCGTCCATATCGAGTGCGAAGTTCAGCGCTTCTGCACCGTTGTAGGCCGCGCTCTGCACGTTCAATTCTGCCGGGTTAGTGACCAGCTGGCCTTTTTCGTCGAATTCCAGTGCTGTTGCGCCGTACACCGGGTTGCCGTCTTCGTCCATCACCGGAGAAGTGGTGTCGCTGCTGTAGGCAGTCCACTCGTTGTCGCCGGTTTTCACGAAGTACACGTTGATAGTGTGTTTGTTGCCGAGGCTGTCGTAAGCGTCAACCTGGGTGACAGAGTTGTAGGACTTGCTGTTAGCCGGATCGAACGGGTATTCATCCGTATCAATCGCGGCATCTTCTGAGTTCAGGTTACCCTTCATGGTGCCGCTGGTAGAAGCGCTGGCAGGCATCTGGCCGGTTGGGATCTGAATCGGGCCAACTGGGGCGCCAGCTTCGATGGTCGGCGGGGTGCCGGTCGCCTGGTAGCCGTTGAGGTACATGCCCTGGTTATTAATGATAAAACCGTTCTCGTCGCTCTGGAACTGACCGTTACGGCTGTAGAAGGTGCGGCCCGCGTCATCGGTCAGGCGGAAGAAACCGTTGCCGGAAATACCCATGTCCAGCGCGCTTGCGCCCTGGCCCAGTACGCCGTCGGAGAAGCTCTGGTTAACGCCTGCGACGGTAACACCCATACCAATCTGAGAGCCGGCAAAAACGTCGGCAAAGGCGATGGAGCCAGATTTGAAGCCCACCGTCTGGGAGTTAGCGATGTTGTTACCCACGACGTCGAGCGCCTGGGAGGCGGCATTCAGACCGCTAAGACCTTGTGAAAAACTCATCTCGTGTTTCCTGTGAAAATAGTTAAAAGCTAAAAGTGTTATTCGACCATGTAGACCATGCCGAGGGTGGCGGTGCCGTTCAGACCCAGCTGCAGTACTGCGCCGGATTGGGTGAAGGACACGGCTTCAACCTTCGCCGCTTTCAGTGCCACGATTTCTGGCGATGCGCCCTCGGCATTTTTAGCGTTAAAGGCGACTTTGAACTCGGTGTCGGCGGTCGGTGCGCCCGGCTGAACGTTTTCCAGATCGTCCAGGCTGAATTTGTGAACTCCTGATTTAACGTTCTTCAGCTCGCCGGTATAGACGTTGCCTGCGCTGTCAGTCAGGGTCACGGTGACGGTTTCTGCGTCACTGCCCAGCGAGAAGCCAAACTCTTTATTGCCGTCTTCGCTGGTAGAAATGCTCGGATCACCTTCAATCATGACGGTGCGGCCAACCCAGTCGGAGGCGCTCATCTGCTGCATACTGGTGACCAGCATGCCCACCGCTTCAACGGTAGAGTTCAGGTTCTGGATTCCGGCCGCGGTCTGAAACTGCGCCAGCTGCGCGGTGAGCTGGTTGTTGTCCATCGGGTTAGTTGGATCCTGGTTCTGCATCTGGGTGATAAGCAGCGTCATGAAGTTATTCAGCAGCTCATCGGCAGAGTTACCCAGCGTGTTATTTGACGTGGCTGTGGCAGTGGATGTTGCCTGAGCAGTAGCCGTACCAGATGTTCTGGCGGCGCTCTGCGTGTTGGCGGAGGTCATCACGGGTGAAATGGACATTAATGGCTTCCTTTATTACTGCGGTTACTGGCCGAGGCTCAGCGTCTTTAACATCAGGGATTTGGCGGTGTTCATCACTTCAACGTTCGCCTGGTAGCTGCGTGAGGCAGAAATGGTATTGACCATTTCGCCCACAACATCGACGTTTGGCATGCGCACGTAGCCGCTGCCATCTGCCATTGGGTTGCCTGGGTCATACACCATGCGGTCCGGGGCATCGCTTTCCACAACATTTGCCACTTTCACGCCACCCACTTCCTGGCCTGGCGCACCATTGACCTGGAAAATGACCTGCTTTGCGCGATACGGCTGGCCGTCCGGTCCGACAGCGCTGTCGGCGTTAGCCATGTTGCTGGCGCTGACGTTCAGGCGCTGGGACTGCGCCGTCAGGGCAGAGCCTGAAATATCGAAAATACTGAAAATTGACATCGTCAAAATTATCCCTGGTTCATTACTGACATCATGCTTTTGATATGGCCGTTAATCATGGTCAGGCTGGTTTGATACTTCACACTGTTGTCAGCGAAGTTCACCCTTTCCCGGTCCATGTCGACCGTATTGCCATCCGCGCTCGGCTGATCGGGGATACGGTAAAGCAGTTGATTTTCCAGTTGAGTCGGTGCGGTCGCCGGGATATGTCCATTGGACGACAGAGTGAGCGACAGCGCGCCGCCTGCGGAGGTTCGCCCCTGCTCGACGGCGTTTTTCAGCTCAGCTGAAAAATCGATATCACGGGCCTGATAGCCAGGCGTATCGTTATTGGCGATATTGGCCGCGAGCACTTCCTGACGCTTGTTCAGGAGATGCAGCGCTTCCTTCTGGAAATTCAGGTGGCCGTCTAGTTTGTCGAGCATGTTTCCTCCAGCTCCTGGTTTCATGAGGCGGCTATTTTAAAACCGAATGGCAAAAGGCTATCCGACGAATAAGGGCAAAAAGGTTGGTTATTTGTCCCCATAACCTGGCTAAATTTTCTATAGACTGGCGTCCTGTAAAATCGTGACTGTCCTTTTGCTTCCTGCTAACTCAGAGAGAACTATGCGCCTATCCATACCTGTACGTACTGCTGTTGCTGGCCTTCTGGCGCTGGCGAGTGGCGCTGCGCTGGCCGAGGGCAGTGGACTGGCCGCTCAAATTGAGGCGCAACTTAATGTGCGTCATGCCGATAAGGGTCTGAAGCATCACGTCACGATTAAAACGCCGCAGGCACAGTGGCCAACCTGCCAGCGCCCAAAGCTGACGCTCCCGGACAATAACCGGTTTACCGGCAACATGAGTGTGGCGGTGCAGTGCGAGCGCAAACAGTTTTTGCAGGTCACCGTTGATGCCGAAGGGCGTTACTGGGTGGCCAGCGAGGCCATACCGGCGGGCAGTACCGTTGGGCGCCAGCAGATAGCAGAAAAGCGTGGTTCGCTTGGCAAACTGCCAGCAAGCCTTGTCTTTAACCCACAGGAAATCGTGGGCAGTGTGGCAGCGCGCACGCTTAATCCGGGCCAGCCCATTGTGGCCGGCCAGCTGCGTAAATCGTGGGTCATCAAGACCGGTGATGAAGTGGATGTGATGCTAAGCGGCGACGGGTTTCGTATTCGCAGTAAAGGTCGTGCGACGACCAATGCCGCAGTGAATGAGCCGGTGCGTGTTCGCATGGCATCAGGACAGGTCATTACCGGTAGCGTGGATGCCGATGGTTCTGTTGTGGTAGCGCAATAAGCGTCCCGTAAAATAACGTAAAAAAAGACGCAAGTAATTTAGGGCCGCGCCGATATACAGTGTAACAACTGAAAAAAAGCCGTCCCGTTTTAGAGATTGTCGAGGTTTCTATGAGCATTGAACGTACTCTTCCGACTCAGCCTGTTGCCACCACTGGTTCGGTGCAACCGACCATGAATGATGCCAAAGGCATGCGCGAGCAGCCTGCTGCCCGCAGCGGTGGTCAGGAGAAGCTTGGTACGCAGGTGACGATTAGCGATGCGTCTCGCCAGATGGCAGGCAGTGGCGACATCGATTTAGAGCGCGTGGCGCAGATCAAAGACGCGATTGCTCGCGGTGAACTGCACCTTGACGCTGAGAAGATTGCCGATGCGCTGCTTGCAGATAGCGCATTTTTTGAATAACCCAACGTAACTGAAAGACACCATGGAAAACTTAGTAACTATTCTGGAGAAAATGCACGGGGCCCTCTGCGAACTTGAGGTAACGCTGCGCGATGAAAACACTCAGCTTAGCGGATCGCAGATTGACCCCGTCTCGCTTCAGGTGGTTACCGATAAAAAGAGCAGTCTTCTGGCAGCCCTTGCGCATTACGATGCCCGCCGCCAGGAAGAAGAGGCCGCTCAACGGGTGCGTGCGCCTTACGACGGTATTAGCGAACTGTCGATGCACTGGCAGCAAATTCATCGTCTGACGATGACGCTGAGCGAACTGAACCAGCGCAGTGGCCTGCTGCTGGAAAAACAGCAGGAAAACGTCAAGCAATTACAGAGCGTAATGAATAAGACGCGCGTTGGCCAGATGGTCTATGGTTCTGACGGTCAGTCACGTAATGGGACGGGCAATCGTTCTCTGAATATCAATGTCTGATAGCGTTAACGGGATTTAATTTCAGTTATTGTTTCTGGCTTATTCTTTCTTGCGCTGATGTTGTTTGTCCGCTATTGAAAAAGAGAACATTTCTGTTACTCTTTGGCAAAGGTTAAACAACCAAATGAATGATAATATCTCTCATTATATTTGAGCATGAGAATAAGCCTGGGTTTTGAATGCGTATTTATTGTTCGTTTATAATTCTCTTCTCTTCATAAATATTACGCTGCTTGAAAAACAGATAACACTTCTTTACCCCCCATTCACCCCGCTGAGATGCGGTGTTTACCTGACTTCCTGCTATTTCTGACAACATGCTGTAATTCCTGGTTTACTGTAATTTACAATGTTAAATCGTTATGTTTAAGATCGGTTTAATTATTAATAACGCAAAATTTATAATTTATATTTCTCAATTGCCGCCAGGTGGCGTCATGTCTGGATTCTTTTCAAAAACCGCAATCATTGTAAAAAAAATACAAAATTAAAATTGAAGAACCCCTCCCATATCACAATAATAAGCTCACAAGTTCACCAGCTTTGTTATTTGTTAAACATGTAGTTTCAGTGTTAATGAGTAAAGTCTCATTGTTAATATGGCAAGACTTAGCTGATCTTTCGCACTGTTTCATAACTGGCACTTTATTAACTATGAATATTGATAAACAGCTTCAGAGCATTCATAACATTAATCTTTCTTATCTGTTACTCGCTCAACGCTTAATTATGGAAGATGAAGTCGCTGCAAGTTTCAGACTGGGTTTGAACGAGTCCACGATCGCCACGCTGAAAGAGCTGTCGCTCTCACAGCTGATCAAACTGTCAACCACCAACCAGCTTATCTGCCGACTGCGGTTTGACGAAGAAGGGGTTATTGACCGCCTGACGAAAGAGTCACGCATCGACGGCCTCCAGCAAATTCACGCTGGTATTCTGTTATCGACCGATCTGCTCAGTTCACTGACGGAACCGGAAATGCCTGCTTCTAAGAGAATGTCCTGACATGTGTGAAAAAAGTATTCTTCGTGAGATCCAGGACATTCAGCTGGCTATGGAGCTGATTTCCCTGGGGGCACGCCTGCAGATTCTTGAGAGCGAAACCAGCCTCAGCCGCGGGCGTCTTCTTAAACTTTATAAAGAGCTGCGCGGTGCACCTCCGCCTAAAGGCATGCTGCCGTTCTCGGTAGACTGGTTTATGGCGTGGGAGCAGAACATTCACTCATCAATGTTCTACAACATCTATTTATATCTGCTCAAAACGGACAAGTGCCGCCCGATCGAAGCGATCATCAAGGCCTATCGTTTGTATCTGGAGCAGTGCCCGCCGCATAACCCTGGCGAAGAGCCGGTGCTGGGCCTGACCCGCGCCTGGACGCTGCTGCGTTTTATCGACAGCGGTATGCTCGACAGGACAGAGTGCACCTGCTGTAAGGGCGCTTTCATTGTCTACAGCTATCAGCCAAAACACGGCTTCGTGTGCAGTTTATGCAACCCGCCGTCTCGTGCAGTGAAAAAAAGTAAACTTTCCGACGAAGCGGCCGATAACCTTTTAAGCCAACTGAAGCTGGATGAGCACGAGTGGCACACCGCCTCTCCTGGACTGGCCAGTGGGGCATGTAACGCCCACGGGGCGTAATTCGTCCTGTCGTTTGGGAAGCATTTGTGTAAAAGAATCGGGTCGCTAAGGAAATCGCGTGTTAGTTCTTATCGGTTATTTCATTGTATTTGCTTGTGTTTTTGGTGGGTTTGTCTTGTCAGGCGGCCAGCTTGGCGCGCTGTGGCAGCCCACTGAAATCCTTATTATCGGCGGCGCTGGCGTCGGCGCGTTTGTGGTCGGTAACAACGGTAAAGCTATTCGCGCCACCATGAAGTCGTTCCCGCGTTTGTTCCGCGGTTCAAAGTACAACAAAGAGATGTACATGGACCTGATGGCGCTGATGTACCTGCTGCTGACCAAAGGCCGTCAGAACGGCATGATGTCGCTGGAGTCAGACATCGAAGATCCCGCCAGCAGCCAGATTTTCTCTGCATATCCGCGCCTGCTTGAAGATAAGCAACTGATGGATTTTATCGTCGATTATCTGCGTCTGATGATAAGCGGCAATATGAACGCGTTTGAAATCGAAGCGCTCATGGATGAAGAAATTGAAACCTGCGAAAGCGAAGACGAAATCCCGGCCAGCAGCCTTAACCAGGTCGGCGATGCTTTCCCTGCATTTGGTATCGTTGCGGCAGTAATGGGGGTCGTTAACGCCCTGGCCGCCGCAGATCGCCCGGCAGCAGAACTGGGCGCGTTGATTGCTCACGCCATGGTGGGAACCTTCCTCGGTATTTTGCTGGCTTACGGCTTTATCCTGCCGCTGGCCACTCTGCTGCGTCAAAAGAGTAGTGAGAACATTAAAATGATGCAGTGCATCAAAGTCACGCTGCTGTCGAGCATTCATGGCTATGCACCGCAGATTTCCGTCGAGTTTGGTCGTAAAACGCTGTACTCCACTGAACGCCCGTCCTTTACTGAGCTTGAAGAGCATGTGCGTGCGGTGAAAAAACCCGGCGCAGCAGCGGAATAACCGGTCATGAAGAAGAAAGACCATCCGGTCATTATCGTAAAAAAGCGCAAGTCCCACGGGCATGGCCACCACGGTGGTTCGTGGAAGATTGCCTACGCCGACTTCATGACCGCAATGATGGCGTTCTTTCTGGTGATGTGGCTGCTGTCGATGGCAACACCAGAAGAGCGCCAGCAGATAGCCGAATACTTCAAAATGCCGCTTAAGGCGGCGATGTCGAACGGTGACCGTTTCAGCCTTAGCGATAGCGTTATTCCAGGCGGCGGCGACGATATGTTGAAAGTTCAGGGCGAAGTGCAAAAGCGTCGCGCGGAAAGTAGCCGCCAGCGTGATATGCAGGGCCTGAGCCGCGTGCGTGAGCGTCTTGATCAGTTAATTAAAAATGATCCGCGCCTGCGTGAGCTGCAACCGAACCTGAAAATCAAATTGCTGGACGACGGCCTGCGTATTCAGATTGTGGATAGCCAGCAGCGCCCGATGTTCCGCAGCGGTAATAAAGAGGTTGAGCCATACATGCGGGATATCCTGCGCGCCATCGCGCCGGTTCTTAACGATATCCCCAACCGCATTAGCCTGTCTGGCCATACCGACGACACGCCGTTTATGACTGGCGAGCGTGGCTATAGCAACTGGGAGCTTTCTGCCGATCGTGCTAACGCCTCGCGTAGGGAACTGGTCACGGGTGGGCTGGCGTCAGACAAAGTGCTGCGTGTGGTGGGCATGGCAGACTCCATGAACTTAACGAACGTCTCCGGGGATGATCCCAGCAACCGTCGCATCAGTATTCTGATTCTGACGAAAGACAAAGAGAATGAAATCCTGAATGAAAATAATGGTAGCGACGTACAGAACGTTTCTCTGAATGAGGACGACCCGAACGGCGTGCAACAGATTCAGGAAAGCGTCGCTCCGGCGATGTAATACAGGAACAGAGGGCGCGAGCGATTATGGATATTAGTGACTTTTATCAGACATTTTTCGATGAAGCCGACGAGCTCCTGGCTGATATGGAGCAGCACCTGTTGGAGCTGGATCCACAGGCACCTGAAAAGGAGTTGATGAACGCGATTTTCCGCTCGGCCCACTCAATTAAAGGCGGCGCTGGCACGTTCGGTTTTACCGTATTGCAGGAAACAACACACCTGCTGGAAAACCTGCTGGACGAGGCCCGCACCGGTGAGCTGGCGCTAAATGGCGACATCATCAACCTGTTTCTGGAAACTAAAGATATTATGCACGATCAATTAGAGGCCTATAAATCTTCCCAGGAGCCGGACGGCGCAAGCTTTGAGTACATCTGCCAGGCTCTGCGCGAGTTGGCGCTGGAAAACAAAGCGGCGAAAGAGGGGAAAGCACCTGTTGCACCGGCATCCGTTGCCGCTCCTGTCGCACAAGCGCCAGTCGCGCCATCCGTGGTAAATGAAGCACACCTGACGGTCACGCTCACAAAGCTTAAAGAGAACGAGTGCGAACTGCTGCTCGAAGAGCTGGGCAATCTCGGCACCGTTGTTGGGCATGAAAAGCAGGGCGAAGCGCTGGTTGTGACGCTTGATACCCCGACGCCTGCCGATGACATCATCGCGGTGATGTGCTTTATCATCGAACCCGACCAGATTTCCATCGTACAGGGCGCTGCTACTGCGGCGCCTGAACAACCTGCCGTCGCACAGCCTGCGGCGCAGCCTGAGCCAGTTGCCGTACCGGAAGCCGAAAAACCGGCGGCCACTGCACCGGCTCAGAAAAGTGCGCCACCCGCGCGCGTGCCGCGCAGCGCGGCGCAGGAGTCCAGCAGCATTCGCGTTGCGGTAGAAAAGGTTGACCAGATTATCAACCAGGTGGGCGAGCTCATCATCACCCAGTCGATGCTGTCCCAGCTTTCCAGCTCGCTCGACCCGGCGATTCACGGCGACTTACTCAACAGCATCGGCCAGCTGGAGCGCAACGCGCGCGACCTGCAGGAGTCGGTGATGTCGATTCGTATGATGCCGATGGAATATGTCTTCAGCCGTTTCCCGCGCCTGGTGCGCGACCTGGCGGGCAAGCTCAACAAACAGGTGGAACTGACCCAGCGTGGCGGCTCTGCTGAACTGGATAAGAGCCTGATTGAGCGCATCATCGACCCGCTGACGCACCTGGTGCGTAACAGTATCGACCACGGTATTGAAGACAGTGAAACCCGCCGCGCCAAAGGTAAATCGGCCAAGGGCAACCTTATCCTTTCTGCCGAACACCAGGGCGGTAATATCGTTATCGAAGTGATTGATGACGGTGCCGGGCTTAACCGCGAGCGTATCCTTGCGCGCGCGATGTCTCAGGGCATGGATATCAATGAAAACATCAGCGATGAAGAAGTATGGATGCTTATTTTTGCACCGGGCTTCTCCACCGCGGAAAAAGTGACCGATGTGTCTGGCCGCGGCGTCGGCATGGACGTGGTGAAGCGTAACATCCAGGACATGGGGGGTTACGTGGAAATCCGCTCTGAGAAGGACAAGGGTTCCACTATCCGCATCATTCTGCCGCTGACGCTCGCTATTCTCGACGGCATGTCGGTGCGGGTGGGTGATGAAACCTTCATTCTGCCGCTGAACGCCGTGATGGAGTCCCTGCAACCGCAGGAAAAAGCGCTGCATCCGATGGCCGGTGGTGAGCTGATGCTACAGGTACGCGAAGAGTACCTGCCGCTGGTGCAACTGCACGAAGTGCTGGACATCGATGGTGCCCAGACGGAGCCTGGTAAAGCTATTGCCGTCATCCTGCAAAGCGCGGGCCGCCGCTATGCGCTGCTGGTTGATCAGCTAATCGGCCAGCACCAGGTGGTCGTGAAAAACCTTGAAATGAATTACCGCAAAGTTCCCGGCATTTCCGCCGCCACCATTCTGGGAGATGGCAGCGTTGCCCTGATTGTGGACGTGGCCGCGTTGCCACAACTGTGTCGTGACAAACGTATCGCTGACGTCACTGAGTGACGGCCGCGCTATCCAGGAGATATCAACATGATGAGCATGGCTTCAGACAACCAGATGGCGGTTGAAAACCTTGGCCAGGAGTACCTGATTTTCGCACTGGGCCAGGAAGAATATGGCCTTGAAATCCTTAAAGTGCAGGAAATCCGCGGTTACGATCGCGTAACCCGTATCGCGAATACGCCAGACTTTATTAAAGGCGTGACCAACCTGCGTGGCATTATCGTGCCGATTGTTGACCTGCGCGTGAAGTTCGCCCAGGAAAACATCCGCTACGACAACAACACTGTGGTTATCGTACTGAACGTGAACCAGCGCGTAGTAGGCATTGTGGTGGACGGCGTGTCCGACGTGCTGTCGCTGACCACCGAGCAGATTAAACCGGCACCGGAGTTTTCCGTGACGCTGTCCACCGAGTACCTGATGGGACTTGGCGCAGTCGATGAGCGCATGATTATCCTGGTCGATATCGAGAAGCTGCTCAGCAGCGAAGAGATGGAACTGGTGGATAAAATTCACAATGATGCAGGTGCACACGCGCTGTAACACGGTGAGTTTGCGCACTCTGTTGCGCGGATTAATTGATAACGCGCGGCTTTAGGGCCGCGCGTTTTTTTATGCGACGGAAAAATCCAGGCGTTCTGGCGGCTGGTGAGTTTACGATTTTTGGCCTTTTTGGACAGCGTTTATGGTTTACGCGGCTTTACGGACATTTTCCTGTGCGTCGGTTAGTTGTAAACATGTGCCGAGCTTGCTGTACTGACAAAGGCCTCTGCTTGTCTTTGCAAAGATGAAGTGATTGCGTGGACGTGTTTGACTCAAGAGACATTTGTTAGCGCAGGACGTACAGACCACAAGCAGGTAACCCTAATGCCGGGTTGTCTTTTTAATACAGCGTAGCCCGTCAACCAACCTTTTTAAGGCAGGCTTAGGTTTTTATCTCTTTGTATTAAATTTTTCTCGCGGCTTATGCGTTATTAACCGTTAGCATTAGTTTTTTATCCTGGCGTGCATGCTTTTGCCCTGCGTTTTTAAAGGTGAATGTCATTTTTAACGCTTGAGGAGCGCGCAGGCCCAGGTATCAGGGAATGGAGACTTGAGGACACAAGTTCTGTGCGATGAAGAGTGCCAGTGATGAAATGAAATAACACTAATTAACAAAAAGGGGCCTTTCGGCCCCTTTTTTCTGCAAACCGGGGTTAAACCGGCATGCTCATAATTTCCTGGTACGCGCTGACCAGTTTGTTGCGCACCTGCACGCCGAGGTTCAGGGCCAGAGACGATTTCTGCATCCCTACCATCACATCGTTCAGGGTAACATCCGTGGCGCCCAGCATGAATTTCTCCGTCTGGGTCTTCGCAGTCACCTGAACGTCGTTCAGGCTCTTTACGCTGTCCATTAATACCTCAGAAAAACGCGTCTCGCTTTTGTCCTGCACTGCACTGGCGCGGCCGAACGCCGGGGACTGGACGGTGCCCGAGGCCTGTGCAGCCAGCGCCTGCATGCTATCAATAACACTACTTATTGCCGGAACGGCCATATTTCTCACCTTAAAACACAATGTCCGATCTGTGCGCGGGTTGCGCAATTTTTAGCCTGATAAAATGAGGCCAATATCAGAGGTACGCACCATAGCACAGGGGAATCTAATCAAAGCCGGTAAAAGCAGCCAAAAAGCGAGGCTTATCCAGCCATCAAACTTGCCCGAGATCGCAAATAATATGTGCCCCGAAGTCAGACGGTAATGTGTGTGACCCTGAGTATCGGGCAAACCACGTGCAACACATTATTGCGAAGAGCTTCATTGAGATTATCAGGCAGGAATATGGCATGAGTGGCCAGTCAAACGGCATCAACACGGACAAAACTGCGGGCTTCATGGCCCAACTGGAACGTTTTCGTGCGAACCCCAGACTTCTTTTACTCGTTTCCATAGCGGCGGCGGTCGCCGTGATTATTGCTGCTCTGCTGTGGGCCAGGTCACCTGACTACCGCGTACTTTACAGCAATATCAGCGATCAGGACGGCGGCGCCGTTATCGCGCAGCTTGAACAGATGAACGTACCGTACCGCTTTAGCAACACCGGCGGCGCGATTATGGTTCCGGCTGATAAGGTACATGACGCGCGTCTGAAACTGGCCCAGCAGGGGCTGCCGAAAGGCGGCGCTGTTGGCTTTGAGTTGCTGGACAAAGAAAAATTCGGCATCAGCCAGTTCAGCGAGCAGGTTAACTACCAGCGTGCGCTGGAAGGCGAGCTTGCCCGTACTATGGAAACGCTTGGCCCGGTGCGCAACGCGCGCGTACACCTGGCTATTCCCAAACCTTCATTGTTTGTGCGTGAGCAGAAGCAGCCGACGGCGTCCGTTACGCTGAATCTGTATCCGGGTCGCGCCATGGACAACGGCCAGGTGAGCGCGATTGCCTATATGGTATCAAGCGCCGTACCAGGCCTGCCGGTAGGTAATGTCACGGTAGTGGACCAGAACGGCCGCCTACTGACGCAGTCCGGCGGTGACGAGCAGTCGCTGAACGCTTCACAGCTGAAATACGTCGCTGAAGTGGAAGCCGACTATCAACAGCGCATTCAGTCTATTCTTGCGCCGATGCTCGGTAGCCAGAATGTGCACGCGCAGGTGACTGCCCTGGTTGACTTCTCAACCCATGAGCAGACCGCAGAACAGTACCAGCCGAACAACAGCGCAGACAAAATGGCGCTGCGTAGCCGCCAGACCAGCCAGAGCCAGCAGGCCGGCATGGGTTCGGTGGGCGGCGTGCCGGGTGCGCTCAGTAACCAGCCTGCACCACCGCCGAGTGCGCCGATTGAAACCCCGGCTGCACAGGGTCAGGGCAACGCCAATGCCAACGCGGGCAACAACAACGCAGCCGCAGGCAATAACGCGCAAACGACAACCACGACCCAGACCGGTCCGTACAACAACCGCAGCGATGAAACCGCCAACTATGAAGTTGACCGCACGCTGACCCACACCAAGCGTGGCAAAGGGGCGATTGAACGCCTGTCTGTCGCGGTGGTGGTGAACTATACCAACGACGAAGAAGGTAAAGCGGTGGCGCTGACCCAGGCGCAGATGGACCAGATTAATCAGCTGGTACGTGGCGCGATGGGATATTCCGAAGACCGTGGCGACCACCTGAGCGTGGTGAACTCACCGTTTAATGACAACAGTGAATTCAATGCTGAACTGCCGTTCTGGCAGCAGGACAGGTTCTTCGATCAGATGATGACGGCGGCGCGCTACTTGCTGGTACTGCTGGTGGTCTTCCTGCTGTGGCGTATGGGTATTCGCCCGCAGCTGGAGAAACATCGTGAGCTGACCCGTATGCGCATTGAAGCGGAAAAAGAAGCACAGAAGCTGAAGCCGGAAGCACCGCGTCAGAACACCCGCGCCGAACTGGAAGAGAGCGCCCGTGCGCAGCTGCGTACTGAAACCGAAATCCACAGCCAGAACATTCGTAATATGGCCGATCAGGAGCCGCAGGTAATTGCGCTGGTGATTCGCCAATGGATTACTAAAGAGCAGGGCAAGTAATGAATGCTATCGAAAAGAGCGCCATCCTGATGATGACGCTGGGTGAAGTCCGCGCGGCAGAGGTGTTTAAGCACCTCAACAACCACGAAGTCACCCAGATCAGTAGCGCAATGGTGAATCTGACCAGCTTTACCCATGAACAGCTGGCAGAAGTCCTGCGTGAGTTCCATAAAGACGCGGCCGAGTTTGCTGCCCTGAGCGTCAACACCAGCGACTACGTGCGTGGCGTGCTGGTTAAGGCGCTGGGCGAAGAGCGCGCCTCCAGCCTGCTCGAAGATTTGCTGGATCAGCAGAGCGGTACCAACGGTATCGAAACGCTCAACTTTATGGAGCCGACCACGGTATACGACCTGATTCGCGACGAGCATCCGCAGATCATCGCCACCATTCTGGTTCACCTCAAGCGTGGCCAGGCGGCGGACGTGCTGGCGAAGTTCGACGACCGCGAGCGCAACGACATCATGCTGCGTATTGCCACCTTTGGCGGCGTACAGCCTGCGGCGTTGCAGGAACTGACCGAAGTGCTCAACAACCTGCTCGACGGCCAGAACCTCAAGCGCAGCAAAATGGGCGGTATTCGTCCGGCGGCGGAGATTCTGAACCTGATGAAATCGCAGCAGGAAGAGGCAGCCATCGAAGCGGTTCGCGAATACGACGGCGAGCTGGCGCAGAAAATTATCGACGAGATGTTCCTGTTCGAAAACCTGGTGGAAGTGGAAGACCGCAGCATCCAGCGTATTTTGCAGGAAGTGGAAAACGAATCCCTTATCGTTGCGCTCAAAGGGGCCGAGCAGGCGCTGCGCGACAAATTCTTCCGCAACATGTCCCGTCGCCAGGCCGAGATCCTCAACGAAGATCTCAGCTCGCGTGGCCCGGTACGTATGTCTCAGGTCGAAACCGAGCAGAAAAACATCCTTATGGTGGTGCGTCGCCTGGCCGAGAGCGGCGAGATTGTGATAAGCAGCAGCGAGGACGAGTATGTCTGATGCCCGCCATAAAGGCAGCTGGCGTCGCTGGATGCCGGACGATCTTAACGACCCGTTTGCCTCGCTGGACAACGTACCCGCCGCACCGCTGGTGGATGACACTGAACGCAGCGTAGAAGACACCAAAGCGGAGCTTCAGCGTCTGCGCCAGCAGGCGCAGCAGCAGGGCTATACCGAAGGCCTGAAAAAAGGTGAAGAAGAAGGCCGTATGCAGGGTTACGCGAGCGGCCTTGAAGAAGGTAAAGCGGCGGGCATTGAGCAGGGTCTGGCACAGGCGAAAGCCGAACAACAGGCCGTGACTGACCGCTTTACCGCGCTACTGGAAGACTTCAACACCACAATGGAAAGCCTGGATGAAGTCATCCCGGCACGTCTGGTGCAGATGGCGCTTACCGCCGCGCGCCAGGTGATTGGCCAGGCGCCGATGACCGACGCCAGCGCGCTGGTGGAACAGGTGCGCAAGCTGCTGCACGAAGAAACCCTGTTTAACGGCCAGCCGCAGTTGTGGGTCAGCCCGGAGGACTATCCGCTGATTCAGGAGCAGCTCGGCGGGACGCTTGAGCACCACGGCTGGCGACTGTACTCCGACGGTAAAGTGATGCGCGGTGGTTGCCGCATTTGCTCAACCGAGGGCGAGTTGGACGCCACGCTCAATACCCGCTGGGACGCGTTGTGCAATCTGGCGCGCACGGAGTCACCGGCATGACCGCACGTCTTGACCGCTGGTTGAGTGCGCTCAGTCAGTCAGAAAAAGAGATGAAACGCCTGCCGCCGTACCGTCAGTACGGCAAGCTGACGCGCGCCACCGGTCTGGTCATGGAGGCCACCGGCCTGCAATTGCCCATCGGCACCACCTGTATTATTGAGCGAAACAACGGTGTGAGTATCGATCAGGTCGAAAGTGAAGTGGTTGGCTTTAACGGCCAGCAGCTGTTCCTGATGCCACTTGAAGAGGTGGACGGTATTTTGCCCGGCGCGCGCGTTTATGCACCCGGCATGATGAACGGCCTGCCGCCCGGTAAACAACTACCGCTCGGTCCGGCGCTGCTGGGCCGCGTGCTGGATGCCAGCGCCCGCCCACTTGACGGTAAACCGGCACCCGACACCGGCTATCGCGCACCCTTAATTACGCCTCCGTTTAACCCGCTGCAGCGTGTGCCTATTCATAATGTGCTGGATACCGGCGTGCGTGCCATTAACGGCATGCTGACCATCGGTAAAGGCCAGCGCGTGGGCCTGTTTGCTGGCTCCGGCGTCGGTAAAAGCGTGTTGCTCGGCATGATGGCGCGCTACACCCAGGCTGATGTGATTGTGGTGGGCCTTATCGGTGAGCGTGGGCGCGAAGTAAAAGACTTTATTGAAAACATTCTTGGCGAAGAAGGCCGCAAGCGTGCGGTGGTAATTGCCGCACCGGCTGACGTGTCGCCGCTGCTGCGTATGCAGGGCGCGGCCTACGCCACGCGTATCGCCGAAGACTTCCGCGATCGCGGCAAAGATGTGCTGCTGATTATGGATTCGCTGACCCGTTATGCCATGGCGCAGCGCGAAATTGCGCTGGCTATCGGTGAGCCACCGGCCACCAAAGGCTATCCGCCGTCGGTGTTTGCCAAGCTGCCTGCGCTGGTGGAGCGTGCCGGTAACGGCACCAAAGACGGCGGTTCGATAACCGCTTTCTACACCGTGCTGACGGAAGGTGACGATCAGCAGGATCCGATCGCCGATTCGGCGCGTGCGATCCTCGACGGTCACGTGGTGCTCTCGCGCCGCCTGGCCGAAGCCGGTCACTATCCGGCAATTGATATCGAAGCCTCCATCAGCCGTGCGATGACCGAGCTGATTACGCCCGAACACTACAAGAAAGTGAAAAATTTCAAACAGCTGCTTTCCAGCTATCAGCGTAACCGTGACCTGATTAGCGTTGGCGCTTACGCCGCCGGGACTGACCCGCAGCTGGATCAGGCTATCAGACTGTATCCACAAATGGAGTCCTGGTTGCAGCAGGATATCTATGAATGCAGCGAGTATCAGGAATCGTGCAAAGGGTTATTTGCGCTCTTCCCCGACTCGCCCCCTCAATAATGACGGAGTGACCGATGGCAACAGCATCACCAATGGACACCCTCAGGGAAATGGCGGAAGACGCGTTGCAGGAAGCCACAACGCAGCTGGGAAAGACGCGCCAGGCCTGTTCGCAGGCCGAAGAGCAACTCAGCCAGCTGGTGAATTACGAGCTGGAATATCGCCAGCAGTTGCAGCAGAACATGACCAGTGACGGCATGGCTGCAACCAACTGGATGAATTACCAACAGTTTATGACGTCGCTTGATAAGACGCTGGAACACCATCGTCAGCACGTCTCACAGTGCCAGCAGCGCGTAAGCCAGGCGCTGAAAAACTGGCAGGAGAAAAAACAGCGTCTCAACGCATTTGAGACGCTCAGAGACAGGGCGCTGGCAACCCAGCTTCTGAAGGAAAACAAGCTGGACCAGAAGATGATGGATGAGTATGCGCAGCGCGCCACCCTGAGGAAAGAAACACGATGATCCACAACCTTCTTAACAATGTCGGAGCGGCGAATATCGCCGCTCTGTCACCTGAAGCCGGGCTGGCGGAAACGCTGCCCGGCTTTGCGCAGCTTCTGGAATCGCACCTGGGTGACGAAGCCGCCGCGATAGTGACGACGATGCCTGAGATGGCTATCCCGGCAGACGAGCTGGCGCAGCAGATTCGCGACATGCTCGAACAGGGTGTTACGCCGGATGGACTGGTGCTGGAAAGTGGCCAGGTACAGCAGCTTCAACAGTGGCTGGCACAGGTCAGTGCCGCTACGCCGCTAACGCCGCAGGAAGGCGAAACGCTGATGACGCACGTCGCTGCTGACAGTGCTTCGCGCGAGGCCACGCTTGCCGCTGATACGGGACTGCTGCTCAACGGCGCGTTGAAAACCACGCAGGCCCAGAACGGCAGCGAGGCCGTCGCACTGACCGGCAACGGTACGCAGGCTGCGACCGGCGGTACGTCAATTCCTGCGCTGGTGGCCTCAGCGCTGAACGTCGAGAAGCGCCGCCCAGGCAATGAACACACCGCCATGCCGGAAACTGCCGCGTTACAGGCGAAAGCCGCGCAAACGCAGGCAACTGATGGCGCGCGCGTTGCGCCGCTGGCCCAGGACATTACGCAGCCGCAGGCGGGGGCAAGCCCGGAACCTTCACCGCTTAACGCCGCACTACTGCGCCTTAGCCCGGAAGGCAGTGCGACGTTGCCTGCTAACGCACTGGCAACCGCCAGTACCAACGCCGCGCCAGTTCTGAGCCAGACCGTGGGCACTGCCGCCTGGCAGCAGGCGCTGAGCCAGCAGATTTCAATGTTCACCCGCAACGGCATTCACAATGCCGAGCTTCGCCTGCATCCGCAGGATTTGGGCGCATTACAGCTCAATATCCGTATGAACCAGGACCAGGCGCAGGTACATATCGTCTCAGATAACCACCAGGTGCGTGCTGCACTGGAAGCCGCCATGCCGCAGCTGCGCACATCGCTTGCCGAGGCGGGCATTGAGCTTAGCCAGAGCAGCGTGAGTGACGATAACACCGCACCGTGGCAGGAAGCTGCTTCACAGGCGAATAACGACGGCGAAAAGGGCCGCGGAAACGGTAAGGGCGACGATGGATTAGCGCAGGAAGATGGCGAAAACAACGCCGTTGAGACGCGCACCGTGATGCGTCCAGGTGGCGTCGACACCTTTGCCTGAACCCGTTTTAACGGTCGAGGTGGTGCCATTTTCTCGTGTTATTCGAACCATTGCTTCAGAAAATTGCTGCGATAATGTGCGCCATATTCCAGAGTCGTCGGTGACATCTACCGCGGCTCGGGCGCTAATGTTGTTAAAGGATCAAGAAATTCCATGCCAAAGAAAAATTCAGCGGACGCGAAAAAAAGAGGTTCCCTCAGCGCTGTGCTGCTTGCCTGCGTTGCTCTGGGTGCCTGCGCCGTTGCCGGTTACACCTGGTATGAGCTGAAACACGTTAAAACCCAGATTGCGGCAGGCAGTGAAGGGCAACCGGTAGCGGCAAGCCAGATCCCGCTATATATGCCGCTGGAAACCTTTACCGTCAGCCTCAAGCCGACGGACGAAGACGCAGACCGTGTGCTGTATATCGGCCTGACGCTGCGTCTGCGTGATGAGCCTTCGCGCGAGCTGCTGGAAGAGTTTTTACCAGAAATTCGCAGCCGCCTGCTGGTGCTGCTGTCTCAGCAGACGGCAGAAACACTGGCCACTAACGCGGGTAAAACGGCGTTGGTTGAACAGATTAAAGAAGAGCTGAACAAACCTATTGGCCACCGCTCAGCAGTGGTGACTGACGTGTTGTATAACGCCTTTATACTGCGGTAAATCACATGTCTGACAGTATCTTATCCCAGGCCGAAATAGACCGTCTGCTCAACGGCGGCAATGGCGCAGAAAGTGAGCCAGCAGCAGAAGCCGCGCTGCCGGGCGATAACGTAACGCCTTACGACCCTAATACGCAGCGTCGCGTGGTGCGCGAGCGTCTCCAGTCGCTGGAGATTATCAACGAGCGCTTTGCCCGTCAGTTCCGTATTGGTCTGTTCAACCTGCTGCGCCGCAGCCCGGATGTGACAGTCGGGAACATTAAGATCCAGCCATACCATGAGTTTGCGCGCAACTTGCCGGTGCCAACCAACCTGAACCTGGTGCACCTCAATCCGCTGCGCGGCACCTCGCTGTTCGTGTTTTCACCGAACCTGGTCTTTATCGCGGTAGATAACCTGTTTGGTGGCGATGGCCGCTTCCCAACCAAAGTGGAAGGGCGCGAATTTACGCCGACCGAACAGCGCATTATTAAGCGCATCCTGAACATGGCGCTGGACGCATACAGTGAAGCGTGGAGCACTATTTATAAGCTCGATGTGGAATACGTGCGTGCCGAGATACAGGTGAAATTTACCAACATCACCACCTCGCCAAACGACATCGTGGTCACAACGCCGTTTTATGTGGAAATTGGCGCGCAAAGTGGTGAATTCGATATTTGTATTCCCTTCAGCATGATTGAGCCGCTAAGGGAGCTGCTGACCAGCCCACCGCTGGAGAACTCACGCCAGGAAGACGAAAAATGGCGCGATGTGCTGGCATCCCAGGTGAAAGCGTCTGAGCTGGAACTGGTGGCGAACTTTGCCCAGATCCCGACGCGCTTATCGAAGGTACTGAAGCTTCAGAAAGGCGACATTATCCCGATTGATGCCCCGGAAAAAACCGAGGTGACAGTCGATGATGTGCCGGTGCTTTCGGGTAAATACGGCAGCCAGAATGGCCAATACGCTCTGAAGGTGGAGCATCTGTTTAACTCTGCATTACAGTCCCTGAACGACGAGGAATTACCCCATGAATGATACCCAACAGCCGTCCAGCCCGGAAAAGGAGTCTGTGGACGATCTTTGGGGCGATGCGATGAGCGAGCAGCTTACCGCTGAAAGCAGCGCCGTTTTCCAGGCCCTGGATAAAGAAACGCCGCAGGTTAACCTGTCTGCCGATCTCGACCTGATTCTTGATATTCCGGTCAAAATGACGGTAGAACTGGGTCGCACCAAAATGACCATTAAAGAGCTGCTGCGCCTGAGTCAGGGTTCCGTCGTTTCGCTTGATGGGCTTGCCGGTGAACCGCTGGATATCCTGATTAACGGCTACCTGATTGCCCAGGGCGAAGTGGTGGTGGTGTCCGATAAGTTCGGTATCCGCATCACCGATATCATCACGCCGTCCGAGCGCATGCGCCGTCTGAGCCGCTGATGAAAACGCACGTTTCTGTTCCAGGCGCACCGACTGCGGGCGCGCCCGTCGTCACGCCGGGGTCGGTGATGGTAAATGTCGGCGGTGCGCTGGTGTTTATCCTGCTGTTTATTCTCGCCATTGCCTGGCTTGCGCGGAAGTTTAATCTGACGTCGCTTAAACATCCGGGTAATCGTCTGCTGAGCGTAAAAAGCCAGTGCTCGCTGGGACAGAAAGCGCAGGTTGCCGTGGTTGAGATTGACGGCAAATGGCTGGTACTGGGCGTGACCGCGGAGCAGGTGACGCACCTGCACACGCTGGACGCACGTCCGGACGAGGTTGAGCCCACAACAGGGAAGCCCGCTGTAGATTTTCAGGCGGCGCTGGGGGCACTGTTGAAGAAGGGTCGTAAACCGGAGTCATCGAAATGAGTTTCACACTGGGCGCTGCCGCCCGCCGCCTTGCTTCGCCAACGTTCTTGTGTGCGCTGGCAGCTATCCTGCTGCCTGCCCAGGCAGCGTTTGCGGCCGACGCAGGCCTCATAATCAGTAAACCGCTGCCCGGCGGTGGAGAAAGCTGGTCGCTGCCGGTGCAGACGCTGGTGCTGCTCACCTCGCTAACCTTCCTGCCTGCGGTTCTGCTGATGATGACCGGTTTTACCCGCATCATCATTGTACTGGGCTTGCTGCGTAACGCACTCGGTACGGCGTCGTCGCCGCCCAACCAGGTGCTGCTGGGGCTGGCGCTGTTTCTGACATTCTTCGTGATGTCGCCGGTGTTCGACAAAGTGTACCAGGACGCGTATCTGCCGCTGTCTGAAGACAAAATCAATATGGAAACGGCGCTGGAGCGTGCGGCAAGTCCGCTGCGTGAGTTCATGCTCAACCAGACCCGTGAAACCGACCTTGCACTCTATTCTCGCCTTGCCAAAGAAGAGGCGTTTGAAAGCCCGGACGATGTGCCAATGCGCATTTTGCTGCCGGCGTTCGTGACAAGCGAACTGAAAACCGCGTTCCAGATAGGCTTTACCATCTTTATCCCGTTTCTGATTATCGACCTGGTGGTCGCAAGCGTGCTGATGGCGCTCGGTATGATGATGGTGCCGCCAGCCAACATTGCGTTGCCCTTTAAGCTTATGCTGTTTGTCCTGGTTGACGGCTGGCAGTTGCTCACCGGCTCGCTTGCACAAAGCTTCTTCAGTTAACGAGGAATTACCATGACTCCTGAAAGCGTAATGGCGCTTGGCTACCAGGCCATGCGTATCGGCCTCTCTATGGCTGCGCCCATGCTGATTGCGGCCCTGCTGACCGGTCTTATTGTCAGTATTTTGCAGGCCTCGACCCAGATTAACGAAATGACCCTGTCATTTATCCCGAAAATCCTGGCCGTGACCCTGACTGTGGTCTGCGCCGGTCCGACGCTGCTCAATATGTTCCTGGATTACATGCGCACGCTCTTTAACAGCCTGCCGTATATCATCGGCTGACATGTACGATATCGATATCTCGCAGGTGAACATGCTGTTAAGCCATTATTTCTGGCCCAGCGTGCGCGTGCTGGCGCTATTTATGACAGCACCCATCATCAGCGAGAAGCAAATCACCAACCGCGTGAAAATTGGTCTGGCGCTGCTGATTGCCTTCTTGCTGGCGCCGACGCTGCCGCCGGTGCATATCGATATCGTGACCGTGACTGGCCTGTGGGTGGGTCTGCAACAGATTGTGATTGGCGCGGCAATCGGCGTGACCATGCAGTTTATTTTTGCCGCGGTGCGTAACGCCGGTGAGATTATCGGCCTGCAAATGGGCCTGTCGTTTGCGACCTTCTTTGACCCCTCCGGCGGGCCGAACATGCCGGTGATGGCGCGCATTATCAACGTGCTGATGGTGCTGCTGTTCCTCGCCTTTAACGGTCATTTGTGGATGATTTCCATCCTTGCCGACAGCTTTACCGTTATCCCTGTCGACCCTGAGCCGCTGCACGGCCTGGGCTTCCTCGCCATTGTCAAAACCGGCGGGATTATCTTCTCCCACGGGCTAATGCTGGGCTTGCCCATCATTACGCTTCTACTGACGCTCAACATCACGCTCGGCCTGCTCAACCGCCTGACGCCGCAGCTCTCTATCTTTGTGGTGGGCTTCCCGCTCACGCTCACCATCGGCATGGTGGCGATGTCGCTTCTGATGTACACCCTGGCCCCGTTCGCGGAATACCTGATTCAGGACGTGTTCCAGCGCCTGTCGCTGATTATGGGCGATATGGGATAAAACGCCACTGACAGAGGTCGCAGCGCCCGATGGCGTGCGCGAGGATATATTCTGTTGTGCATTATCGCGCGCGCACGCTATTTCCTGTGCTCACGGCAGAAAATCACTTCTGTCTGCGCGTCCGTTGCGCCTGTTCCCGCCTGCTTTTTTGCGCAAACAGGCAAGGCAAGCAGCGGCGCTGGCGCCGCGTCGGGCAGCCCAGCGCAAGTACTCCAAAAAACGCTATTTTGTTAAAATAAACCTCCGTCTTCTCATCAACAGTGAACATATTCCATTGCCTTTTGCGGATTTTTTGGTTGTTTCTTCATCAGCAGACTAATCTTAGAGACAGCGATCACGTATTGATACTGAGTCTGCGTGGGACGCACAACTATTCTGGTTCAAGGGAGAAGAAGAAATGGTTACTCACGATTCATATCCAAAAAGCCATTACGACGATGTCCACGTTGTTTCAGACCGCTTCCCGGTCAAACGCATTTCGTGGAGTGCGGTATTCGCGGGTGTGATTATCTCGATAGTCATTTACTTATTGCTGCAACTGCTTGGTGTGGCGGTGGGTGCCAGTACGGTCGATCCGCTAAAGGAACAGAATCCGGTTGACGGCCTTGGCACGGGCGCGGCTATCTGGACCGGCGTCAGTATGCTGATTTCTGTTGCCGCCGGGGGCTATTTCAGCGGACGTCTGGCACCGCGCGAAGGCGCACTGCACGGGGTGTTGATGTTTGGTTTTAACACCATTGTCTGCCTGGTGCTGATGACTATGCTCGCCAACAGCGTGGTAACCGGTGCCGCCAATGTGGTCGGCGCTGGCCTGAAAACGGTCGGCTCTGGCATCAGCGCTGTCGCGCCCCAGGCAACACAGATGGTGAAAGAGCAGCTTAATGAGAACAACATCAATCTTGATGATCTGAAAAATGAGTTAACCACCACGCTGCGCCAGACCGGTAAACCGGAATTGCAGCCTGAGCAGCTCCAGCAGCGGGCTGAAAACGAAGTGGATAACGCGCAAAACCAGGCAGCAAGCACGGCAAAACATCCACAGACTGCCGATCAGGATATTGCGGGCTTTATTCAGGGGCTGATTAGCCGCAATGAGGCTGCTTTCCAGGCCGCCGATCGTAAGGCGCTGAAAAACATCATTAAAGCGCGTACCGGTAAATCGGATGCCGAAGCCGAGCAGATTGTGAACCAGACAGAAAAAAGCTACCAGGCGGCGCGAGCTAAATATGAAGAGCTGAAAAAACAGGCGGAGCAAAAAGCACGTGAAGCTGCGGATAAAGCCGCTGCCGCCACGTCTAAAGCTGCCTGGTTTGCGTTCTTCTTACTGATTATTGAAGCCGTCATTGCTGGCGTGATGGGTAAGGTGGGCCGTCGTACCCAGCCGTTGCCAGCGGTGACCACTGAGCGCGTGGACCCGGTAGACCGCGTATAACAGGGTCAACTCTCAGCAAAACAAAAGCCAGTCAGTGAAAACTGACTGGCTTTTTTTGTGTCTGACCTTATGGGCAAGCACGTTCGCGGCACGGCGTAGAACGGTTAACGTCATCCCGCTGGGCAAGGTGTGACGTTATTGCTCGCACACTGTTTTCCACAGGCGGTGGGTCAGCGGTAATTCACCGTCAGATGCTGGCTCACCACATTCACCGCCGGGCGCAGTGGTCCGCGCGCATTCACCGAATACATAAACTGAAAACTGTCGCCCGGCCTCATTGACTCTGGCAGATTGCGATGGCCCGCCAGCGCATCAAGCTTTACGCACTGCGCCTGGGTACACAGTTTTATCTCAAGTCCCGGCGGTGGAGGATTCAGGAGCCTGATTCGCCAGCTGATGCGGCTCACGCTTGCGGTAAGCGGCACCGGACCAGATGGCGAGAGCATTGGCCCGGTCATTATCTGGTTACCCACGCTGATAACGCCACCGCCGCTGTCGCGGCTCCAGGAGCCGCCCGAGGCCTGTGTGAGCAGCGGCAGGCCCAGCAGCAGCGCGAGCAACAGCGGGCGCGCGTACCCTGAAATGCGAGATGACGTTATTGTGCCCCGTGGAGCAAAACGTATGCGTCCGGCGAGACGCCGTGATACAGCCAACACGCGGCGCATTATTGCTGTCCTCCAACAATAGAGCTCATGCGAATCGGGCGATGGTTGGAGATTTCCATATTCGACAACACCACCAGCTGCGGCATGGCGCGGCGCAGGAAGCGAGAGAGCATCAGGCGCAGCACATGGTTGACCAGCAGTACCGGCGGTGCACCCATTGCTTCCTGACGTTGCAGCGCACGTTCGGTCTGGATCATCAGGTTTTCGGCAATGCCTGGCTCCAGGCCGCTGCCGCTTTGCGCCGCCTGAATCAGAATGCGCTCAAGGCCAACATCAAGGCCAATCACCTGCATCTCGCCGTTGCCGGGGAACCACTGGTGCGTGATGGCGCGGCCAAGCTTCACACGCACCAGCGCGGTCAGCTCGTCCGGATCGGTCTGGCCCGGCGCATGTTCTGCCAGTGCTTCAATAATGGAGCGCATATCGCGAATAGACACGCGCTCGGAAAGCAGGTTCTGCAACACTTTATGCAGCACCGTCAGGCTGATGGTGCCCGGAATCAGGTCTTCCGTCAGCTTCGGCATATCTTTGGTGATGCGGTCGAGCAACTGCTGGGTTTCCTGGCGGCCAAACAGGTCGCTGGCGTTCATGGCAATCAGGTGGTTGAGATGGGTTGCCATTACGGTGCTGGCATCCACCACCGTGTAGCCCTGAACCTGCGCCTGTTCGCGCAGCACTTCGTCAATCCATACAGCTTCCAGGCCAAAGGCTGGTTCCTGGCACGGCTGGCCGTCGAGATCGCCAACGGCGTTGCCAGGGTTAATCGCCATCCAGCGTTCAGGCTGAGTTTCGCCGCTGCCGATTTCCACACCTTTGAGCAGGATGCGGTAATGGGTCGGCGTCAGGTCGAGGTTATCGCGAATATGTACCACCGGCGGCAGGAAGCCCATGTCCTGGGCAAACTTTTTACGGATGCCACGGATGCGGCCCAGCAGTTCGCCGCTCTGTGCGCCGTCAACCATAGGAATCAGGCGGTAGCCCACTTCAAGGCCGAGCATGTCTTCAAACTGCACGTCCTGCCAGGTGGCTTCACTGGCCTGAAGGGATTCTTTCTTAATCGGATCGCCGTCGGTTTTGCCGTCGGCGGTGGCACCGGGTTTTTTGCCCTCTTTGTCCTGCTCACCGCGCATGTACCAGGCAAGACCCAGCAGACCGGCGGTAAAGAGCAGAAACACGAAGTTCGGCATGCCCGGAATCAAACCCAGCAGACCGATAACGCCTGCTGCCAGCACCATCACTTTCGGGTTGCTGAAAAGCTGGCTGAACATCTGGTCGCCAACGTTCTGCTCGTTGGACACACGGGTCACGATAACACCGGCGGCGGTAGAGATAATCAGCGCCGGGATCTGGGCCACCAGACCGTCACCGATAGCCAGCAGGACGTAGGTTTCGCCTGCCTGACCAAACGACATGCTGTGGCTCAGCATCCCCACCAGCAGACCGCCGATGATTTCAATCACCAGAATCAGGATGCCGGCGATGGCGTCACCGCGCACAAATTTACTCGCACCGTCCATTGAACCGTAGAAGTCAGATTCCTGGGTGACTTCGGTACGGCGGCGTTTCGCTTCGTCTTCGCCAATCAGGCCTGCGTTGAGGTCGGCGTCAATCGCCATCTGCTTACCAGGCATCCCGTCGAGGGTAAAGCGAGCGCCCACTTCAGCGATACGGCCTGCACCCTTGGTGATAACCATGAAGTTAATGACCACCAGGATGGCAAACACCACAATACCGATAGCGAAGTTACCGCCTACGAGGAAGTGACCAAAGGCCTCCACCACGTGACCTGCCGCCGCCGAGCCGGTATGGCCTTCCATCAAAATGATACGCGTGGACGCAACGTTTAGCGCAAGGCGCAGCAACGTCGAGAACAGCAGGATGGTCGGGAACGCCGCAAACTCCAGCGTGCGCTGGGTGAACATCGCCACCATCAGGATCATCAACGACAGGACGATGTTAAAGGTAAAGAACAGGTCCAGCATAAAGGCAGGCAGCGGCAGGACCATCATGGCCAGAATCAGCATGATGAGCACAGGGCCTGCCAGTATTTGCCACTGGGTCTCTTTAAAGTTAGGTAAGCGTAGCTTCGTGGCGAGATTTGCCATCAGTGTTTACTCTCTCGTGCAAAGTCCAGTTCAGCAGGGACCGAAATATTCTTTGGTTTGCGCGGGATAAGCCCGCCTTCTTTACGCCAGCGGCGCAGGCCATAAACCCAGGCCAGCACTTCCGCCACTGCGCCATAAAGCGCCGTCGGAATGGGATGACCGATTTCGCTGTGCTTGTAGAGCGCACGCGCCAGCGGCGGTGCTTCCAGCATTGGAACCCGGTGTTCAGCACCGAGTTCACGAATGCGCAGCGCTATCGCGCCCGCGCCTTTGGCCACCACTTTTGGCGCGGCCATCGACCCTTCTTCATACTTCAGCGCCACCGAGTAGTGCGTCGGGTTATTGACGATGACGTCGGCGGTGGGCACATCGCTCATCATGCGGCGCTGGGCGGCGGCGCGCTGTTGCTGGCGGATGCGCCCTTTAACGTGCGGGTCACCTTCCTGTTGCTTAAATTCGTCGCGGATTTCCTGGCGCGTCATTCGCAGTTTTTTCAGGTTGCTGGTTATCTGGTAGAACACGTCGTAGCCCACCATTGGGATAAGACTCAGAATAATCAGCAGCATACAGCCAGCTAATATCGACAGCGCATTGCCAATGGCGGTAATGGGCGTTTCGTTGAGCAGGCGCATCATGCTGGCCCAGTTGCCCCACAGATAAAGCCCGCAGGTAGTCCCTACCAGCGTGACTTTCAGTACTGCCTTGAGCATTTCTGACAAGAGCTGTTTGGAAAACATGCGCTTGATGCCCGGCAGCGGGTTCAGCTTCTTAAAGTCGGGCTTGAACGGTTTGCCGCTAAAATGCAGCCCGCCCAGCAGTGCCGGTGCACCGAGTGCCACCAGCACCAGCCCCATCATCAGCGGCACCAGCGTGCTGACCGCACTGATAATCAGACGCCCGACCTGGCGCAGCATTAGCTTCTGGTCGTTAATGATGCTGTGGTCGAAGTTCAGCCCGTCCTGCAACATCATGCCGAGATCACGGCCCATATAGCGGCCCACGGTCCACAGCAGGCCCCAACCGGCAACCAACATCAGCAACGAGGTCAGCTCTTTGGAACGGGGAATTTGCCCGTCTTTTCGCGCTTTCTCTCGTCGTGTGGGTGTGGGGTCTTCTGTTTTTTCCTGGTCGCTTTCTTCAGACACGGGCGCTCATCAGTGCTGTTAGTTAATTTGGGAGTTTCAGGCTGAGTAGAATGCCAAAATTTGCGCAAACTCATGCGGCGATAACAGGTCGCTTTTAGGCGCTTATTCACTGATAGCGGCTATTGACCCGCCAAAAAGAGGGAAAAATGGGAGGAAAGCCAGCACCGCGGTTGTTAAAAACCGGGCGGCTGGCAAATTGCGACGGTGAAGCGAGGCTTAAAAACCAAGGCTATCCAGTAAGTCATCCACCTGATCCTGACTGGCGACAACGCCAGCGCGCGAGCTATCGATCTGCGGGCCGTTCATCAGGCCGTTATTTTTAGACTGTGGCTCCGGACGCGCCGCCTCCGGGATATTTTCCAGCAGCACCTGAATCAGCTCTTTTTCAATCTCGTGAATCATGTCCATCATGCGTTTGATGACCTGACCGGTGAGATCCTGGAAGTCCTGCGCCATCATGATTTCCATCAGCTGGCCGTTGGTTTTATCGGCGATATCCGGTGTCTCTTTGAGAAAACTGCGGGTATCCTGCACCAGCTCGCGGGCGTCAGCGAGTTCCACCGGGTTTTCAAACCAGGCGTCCCAGCGGCGGGTGAGGTTGCCTGCCGTAGCGTGCAGATGGTCCTGCAGCGGGCGCGCGGCGTCCACGCAGTTAAGCACGGTGTCTGCCGCCTGCGAGGTTTTGCTGACCACGTAGCTCAGGCGTTCGCGGGTATCGGGAATCGCTTCTGCCGCCTGAATAATGGTCTGGTCCAGCCCCAGTTCTTTGAGGCTTTCGCGCAGCAGCCTGGTCAGGCTGCCGATACGTGAAATAATGTCGTTAAGGGCCGGTTCGGCCGTCTTGATTTCGTCCATTGAATTTTACCACCCAAGTTTCTCGAAGATTTTCCCCAGT
This sequence comes from Enterobacteriaceae bacterium 4M9, assembly GCA_010092695.1. Lineage (GTDB taxonomy): Bacteria > Pseudomonadota > Gammaproteobacteria > Enterobacterales > Enterobacteriaceae > Tenebrionibacter. The sequence goes on from JAADJJ010000001.1 coordinate 383,018, forward strand.
TTTTCCTCCAGCGTTGCCGCAGTGAACGGTTTCACCACGTAGCCGCTGGCACCGGCCTGTGCCGCTGCGATGATGTTTTCTTTCTTCGCTTCGGCGGTCACCATCAGTACCGGCATCTGGCCCAGTGCTGAATCTTTACGGATTTCAGACAGCAGCTGCAGGCCGTCCATGTTCGGCATGTTCCAGTCGCTGACCACAAAGTCGAACTTGGATTCACGCAGTTTGTTCAGCGCGTCCTGACCGTCTTCCGCCTCTTCCACGTTGTTAAAGCCAAGATCCTTTAACAGGTTACGAACGATACGGCGCATGGTGGCGAAGTCATCAACAACCAGGAAGCGCAGGTTCTTATCAGCCATGTTTCTTAATACCTCAGTAAAAAATTGCAGTTCAGTGGCGCAAAGCGCCGTAAGTTAAATGCGTTGTGCCTGCCCGACGACGCAGCTGAGCATCTTCTGGCTGACGTTATCTAAATCGACAATGTCACAGGCCGCGCCTGCGGCAATGGCCTCACGCGGCATACCAAAGACCACACAGGTTTTTTCACTCTGTGCCAGCGTTTTGGCACCGGCTTTACGCATGGCCAGCAGGCCTGCGGCACCGTCGTTGCCCATACCGGTGAGAATGACGCCCACGGCGTTGCTCCCGGCGGTGCGTGCAACCGAATGGAACAGGATATCCACCGACGGACGGTGGCGATTCATCGGCGGCGCGTCGTTGAGTTTGATGTGGTAGTTCGCCCCGCTGCGCGCAAGTTCCATATGGATGTCGCCCGGTGCGATGTAGGCATGACCTGGCATCACGCGTTCGCCGTCTTCCGCTTCTTTGACGGAAATCTGGCACAGTTTGTCCAGACGCTCGGCAAAGGAGCGGGTGAAACCCGGCGGCATGTGCTGGGTAATGAGCAGCGCGGGGCTGGTGGGCGGCAGCGGTACCAGTACCTGGCGAATCGCTTCCGTGCCGCCAGTTGACGCACCTATCGCGATGATTTTTTCGCTGCCAACCATCGGTGATGCGCTCAGGCGTTTTGGTGCGACAGCAGGCACGTGGCGCGACACGCGCGCGCGGGAGGCGGCGCGAATTTTGTCAGCGATAGCGTCGCTGTAGTGCAGCATCCCTTCACGCAGGCCGAGCTGAGGTTTGGTGACAAAATCCACCGCACCCAGTTCCAGCGCGTTGAGGGTAATTTCAGAGCCTTTGCTGGTCAGGGAGGAGACCATGATGACCGGCATCGGACGCAGGCGCATCAGACGCTCCAGGAAATCAAGCCCGTCCATGCGCGGCATTTCGACATCCAGCGTCAGCACGTCCGGGTTATGCTGCTTGATAAGGTCGCGCGCAATGAGTGGGTCCGGCGCGGTTGCCACCATTTCCATATCGGTATGGCTGTTTACTATTTCCGTCATGAGCTGGCGAATCAGTGCCGAATCGTCAACGCACAATACCTGAATCTTTTTCATTTTTTGTCCTTAGTCAGCCCGTAGACGGACTGGCCCCGCAAGTAGAATTCGCTACTCAACTGGCTGACGTGCTCCGAGTGGCCGGCAAACAGAATGCCGCCTTCTTTAAGCATGCCTGCAAAGCGACGCAGAATTTTGCTCTGGGTTTCCTTATCGAAATAAATCATGACGTTGCGACAGAAAATGGCATCAAAAGGACCGGGAACGGCCCATTCAGACTCCAGCAGGTTCAGCGGCTGGTACTGTATGGACGACAGCAGTTCCGGGCGCACCCGGACTTTGCCTTCCTGGTTCCCGGTACCGCGCAGGAAGTACTTTTTTTTCTGTGCTTCGGTCAGCTTGGCAATATCCAGATGGCGGTAAATCCCGCGTGACGCTGTTTCCAGCACTTCGGTATCGATGTCGGTTGCCCAGACGCGCGGGCCACCCACGCTGCGCCCCAACACCTCGTCAAGAGTGATGGCAATTGAGCACGGCTCTTCGCCGGTGGATGCCGCAGTGCTCCACACTGTGTAGTTACCCTTACGGCTTTGGGCGTGTTCAGCCAGAATCGGGAAATGGTAAGCCTCGCGGTAAAACGCAGTCAGGTTTGTGGTCAGGGCATTGATAAAAGCCTGCCATTCGTCGCTGCGAGCGTGGCTTTCCAGCAGAGCCAGATACTGCGAGAAACTGTCCAGATTAAGCGCGCGCAGGCGGCGCGAAAGGCGGTTGTAAACCATATCCCGCTTGTTATCTGCCAACACGATACCGGCGCGCTGATAAATCAGGGCGCTGATTTTTTTGAACTCATTCTCTGTCAGTGGTACGCGAACCATTAATTTGTTGATATTGTCACTAAGTGGCGCGCTGGTCGGACTATTCATGTGCTGCTTCTCGTTGCATGATTTTCTTATTCCCTTGTGTTATCCAGCCAGCGGTCTGGTGTCGTCCTTTCTGTTAGCGTCAGGGATAGCCCTTATAGTTATGCTATCGGTCAGATGCAGAAATTCTTTAATCCGCAACTTTAAAGCACGCCGTTCTGGCATGTGCTGGATAGTCATCCGTGACGTTAAAAATCCACCAGCGTTGCTGGCTGGCGGAAAATGACAGGTCAGAGGCGGGAGCATAAGGCTCCCTGCTGTTATTATTTTTCGATGCGAAAACGCCCGATAATATCGGTCATATCCTGAGCCTGGCCCTGCAGGGCAGAGGCCGCACTGGCTGACTCTTCGACCATCGCCGCGTTCTGCTGCACCAGGCCGTCAAGCTGATGTACGGCCTGGTTGATTTCATTAATCCCCATCATTTGTACCGCTGTGGCGTCCTGGATTTCCTTCATGATGTGCGTGACGTTAGCCACGTTGCTGATGATATTACTCATTGCCTCGTTGGCTTCCTTCACCTGGCAGGAGCCAGACGACACGCTGTTGACGGTGGTTTCGATAAGCTCTTTTATCTCTTTTGCTGCCAGCGAACAGCGCTGTGCGAGGCTTCGGACTTCGCTTGCCACAACCGAGAAGCCACGACCCTGCTCACCTGCACGCGCGGCTTCTACCGCGGCGTTAAGCGCCAGAATGTTGGTCTGAAAGGCAATGCCGTCGATAACGCTGATGATGTCGCTGATTTTATCGGACGCTTTTTCGATATCACCCATCGTACCAAGCACCTTATTGACCACATCGCCGCCGTGCTCTGCCGCACCGCTGGCAGATTCGGCGATGGTGCCGGCCTGGCGTGCCGAGTCGGCCGACTGGGCGACAGTGGCGGTAATCTCTTCAAGCGACGAGGCGGTCTGCTGCAGGCTGGCGGCCGCGGATTCCGTGCGTTCTGACAGGTCGCGGTTACCCATGGCGATTTCATTTGATGCCGTATGGACTGACAGACTGGTATCGCGAATCTGGCGCATCATGCTGCCGAGGTTGTCGACAAAAAGGTTGAACGCCGTGGAGATTTGCGACACTTCGTCGCTCCCTTCCACAGGCAGGCGCTGGGTGAGATCCGCATCACCGCTGCTGATAGCACGCATAGAATCGCGTACCTGCGCCAGGCGCCCCAGCGCGCGGCCCATAATAAGGCTGATAATGATGGCAGAGACGCCAGACAGCAGGACCAGCGAGAGCAGAGATAGCGTTAACATCAAGCTGCTGTCCTGCTTCATAACCTGTTCATCCATAACGATCAGTACTTGCCAGTCGGTACCCTCAACACTGTTGCTGTGAACAATTGCGTCACGGCCTGAGATTTCTACCTCTAAATCACCCTTACCCAGCAACAGCCGTGACATATCGATATTTGGCGAGATGGTGGCTATAGGCTTAAGAGTCATGCTCGCATCCGGGTGCGCGATGATTGTGCCGCTGCGGTTTATCAGTATGCCGTAGCTTTTCTCAGCGGGAGTGATACTCAAAATATTCTTGATAACCGAATCCATGACGATATCACCAGCGACCACACCAATGAGTGTTCCGTCCCGAATGATAGGTGACGCGAAGGTAACAACCAGGCCGCCAGAGGCAACATCCTGATACGGCTCGGTGACGATGGTCTGACCGCTATTTGCTGCCTGAAGATACCAGGGACGTTCAGTCGCGTCATAATCCAGCGGTACGTCCGCTTTGCCCGCAAAGCGCGTTGTTTTGTTCGCAAAACCCACGTAGATATTCGTGAAGCCAGAGGCATCCATGATGGAGTGGAAGAACGGCATCGGATCATCGAGCATCGCTTCGTCTTTTAGCGAGTCAATGCTCATTTTTTTCAGATCAATCCAATCTGATAGTGCTCTGGCATGACTGGCTCCCAGGGACGATAGACTGGCCTCAATAAGCACATTGTCGTGACGTACTGCAATAGCATAGTTAAGTAACGTATTCAGCATCAGTACGCTGACCACGATCGCAATACCCGCAGCAGTAACGCGGGCTCGTATCGTTTTAATCATGAATGCTTAATCTCCAGGATTGAGGAGTGTAATGAGTTCGCATGTGTTATCGGTTGTGCAACCTGGAACTTTCCAGGTTTAATCATTTATTTTGTAAATAGTGCAAAGACAGGAAAAGTCAGGTCTGGCGCGGTCCAGGCGTAACTGGCGAGTGGGGAAAAGCGAGGACAAAAAACGTCATATCAGCGAGAAAAAATGTACCCGGCAGAGGCCGGGTACGGGGCGAATTGATTATTTTTCGCTAAGTTTTTTCGACTTATCCATGCAGCTGACAACGGCTTCGATAACCGCAGAACGGAAACCTTTTTCTTCCAGCGTTTTTACCGCTTCAATGGTTGTTCCACCTGGCGAGCACACCATATCTTTAAGCATGGCCGGATGCTCCCCGGTTTCCAGCACCATTTTAGCCGCGCCTAGCACGGTCTGTGCGGCAAACTGGTAAGCCTGCGCACGTGGCAGCCCACCCAGCACTCCGGCGTCAGCCAGGGCTTCAATGAACATGAACACGTAAGCCGGTGATGAACCGCTGATGCCGGTAACGGCATGAATCAGGTTCTCCGGTACCACTGCAGAGCGGCCAAAGCTGTTAAAGATGGCGGTAATTTCTGCCAGCTCCTGCTCTTCGACCAGGCTATTGGCGGTCAGTGAGCTCATACCGGCATTGACCATTGCAGGCGTATTGGGCATCACGCGCACAATTTTAGCGTTGTAGCCTGCCTGCTCGGCAAGCTGTTCGAGAGTCACGCCCGCCGCAATCGAGACCAGCACATGGTTTGACTTAATCGTTGACGCAATCTCTTTAAGCACCACCGGTACGATGTGCGGCTTAATGGCAAGAAACACGATATCGCAGACGTTGGTCAGCTCCGACGCACTCTGTGCAGTCACCGTACCGACTTCTGCACTCAGCGCCTGCGTTTTGCTGGTATCAACATCAAAAACCACAATCTGGCTTGCCGGTGCGATGCCACTATTGATGATGCCGTGGATAATGGCATTTGCCATGTTGCCCGTACCGATAAAGCCGATTTTTTTATCCATGATGTCTCCGGGTTACTGGATTTTGTTGGTGTGCGCGTTGATTGTAGTCTCATCCGAGGCTTTTTTACGCAGCAGAAATTTGGGCGGTTTATTCACAACCACAATACCCACGCAGACCAGAACCAGACCGATAGTCAGCGGTAGCGTGAAGCTGTCCTGGCCCATGAAAACGGAGAGCAGGCTGCCAGACAGCGGCATACAGAATTTGTAGATTGAGATTTCACCAATTTTGGCGTGCTGAACAATCCAGTACCACAGGCCGAAGGCTACGCTTGCGATAAGCGCCAGAATCAGCATCAGGACCATTGCAGTCGGCGTCCAGGTGATGGCGCTCAGGCTACCGCCCATGAACAGGCCAATAACAAACAGGATGGATGCACCGATGGTCAGGTTCCAGCCTGTCATCACGAACGAGTTCAGGGATGAGCCGATGCGTTTTGCCTGCATCATGCCGAGTGCGGCAACCAGGCCGTAGAGCACCATGAAACCATCGCCAAGCCAGGAGAAGCTGAGCATTTCACGCAGGCCGTTGCCGTTGTTCATCAGATTTACCGCCAGCAGGCCGGTCAGACCCAGCATCAGACCAATGGTTTTCGGCTGGTTCAGCTTGTCATTTTTATAGGCGAAGTGCGCCAGAATGACGGAGAAGAAAATTGAGGACTGTGCCAGTACGGTTGACTTGATAGTGGTTGTGTTCACCAGGCCAATATTAAAAAACAGATACGCGGCGGTGGTGCTGACAATCCCCATTGAGGTCACTTCGTACCACTGACGCGGTGTGACTTTAAAGATTTGCTGACCCATTAATTTGGCCATCACCAGGGTGATAAGGCCCGCGAGGAAAAAGCGGATGCTAATGGTGGTCAGAACCTGGCCGTTGTAGTTGTCGCCAAGCGTTGCCGCCGAGATGTTCATCTGGGCGTACATCTCTTTTACCAGTGGAAATGGCGTTCCCCACAAGATGTTCACGAAAATCGCGCACACCGCCAGGAAGGCCACGCCTGGTTTCGCCAGACCGAATTTGCTCATGGTGTTCTCCAGTTGTCTTAACCCTTATCCGTATACGGATTGGATTATTCTTAAAGTAAAAACTGAGCGAATAATAAACCTGTCGAAAAGGCGCGGGGAATTTAGTCAACGCGTGTTGTGCTGCTGTTCAGCCTGGTAACAATAATGAAAAACACCGAATACAGGGTGGTGGACAGGAAGAAACAGTTTGGTTGCATTAAGCGCAGAATATTTACACTGACTTTTAATAAAAAAGCAGGTAATCGAAATGATTTGCGGGGTGTTAACGTAATATAGTGTCAACAATGTGGATTACGATAATACAAACCGCTGTCGATGTCAGCACACTATTTAGGGTTATTTGTCTTAAAATAGCGCCTGCTCACAGAACTGTGAGCAGGCTAGCGGGAAGGAGGAAAAGGTCAGGTGCTGGTTTTGTTAAGCCACGTGCGAGTGAACTCGCTGGCAGAAACAGGCTTACCGTAATAGAAGCCCTGCAACCACGTAGCGCCGAGCATTTTCAGGCTTTCAACATGCTTTTCTGTTTCGACACCTTCAACCACGGTGCGCAATTCCAGCTTCTTCGAAATATCGATAATGCCCGCAATCAGATGGCGCTGAGCAATCTCCGGCTCAAGCTGGGCGATAAATTTGCGGTCAACCTTCAGAATATCCAGCGGATAGTCCTGCAAATAGCTCAGGTTAGAGTAGCCGGTGCCGAAATCATCAATAGCAATAATCGCGCCCAGATCGTGAAGCTGCGTCAGAATATCGTTAATTTGCTTGTGATCGTTAAGCACTTCGCTTTCGGTAATCTCCACCACAAGACGAATCAGGCCCGCAGGAATGCCGGTCAAAAATGTTCGGCAGTCTTCAACAATCTCGTTGGACAGAATATGGCTGGAGCTGAAGTTCACACTCACATGAAAGTTAGGCAAAATTTTGTGCTGCTCGGCCAGCAGCCATGTTTTAACCTGCTGCATCAGATCGCGCGTCATCGGTACTACCAGTCCAGACTCTTCGGCCAGTGGAATAAACTGGTTAGGGGGAATAATACCGTCATTGGGCGAAATCCAGCGAGCCAGCACTTCACAGCCAATTAGCTCACCGGTACTGGTATCGACCTGCGGCTGGAACCAGGGCTGGATTTCACCGTTATAAATGGCCATTTCCAGCTTTCTGCGCAGCGATTTTGGCCGGTTAAGGAAGTTATACAGCCAGATGCCCGCCAGTGGGCCAAACGCTATAAACACATAAAACAGCGTAGCGGCCGACTGATAGTACTGCTTCAGGGTATAAGAATCCGGCAGCACATAGGTGAGCTTATAGTCGTAGCGCGATGAGGCCTGAACGAGAGTGCGTGTACCCGGCTGTACAGGCAGCTGTGCTCGTAGCTGGCCCTGGTTGTTGAGGTAGAAACCGTTAATATTCAGGTACAAATGCTCGCTACTGCTACGCCCTGTGATGTCGTTGTAGAAATAGAAACCGGGAATGCTGGCGATGATCTCCATCTGCTGAAACGCACGTTTCAGGTTAATGACCAGCGTGTTGTTGGTGGGGATAGGACCGTAGCTCAGCGACAGTTTCTGCTTCTCTTTAAAGTATTCACTGACCGCAACAGAGATATCGCCTTCCAGCGACGAGCAGCGAATAACGTTATTTTCAACGATGCTGAACGAGCGTGAGTAGGGTGACAGCGACGCCAGCTGGCGCAGCGATGTCACCATCTCATCGCAGTGGCCGTTATAGAAATGTGAGGCTTTATCCAGCGAATTCGTTACCGTATCGAAAATCATATCAATACGGTTAAGCGTGCCAGCAAGATTAATTTCGTCTTCGGTTTTGTTAGTACTGACAGTTTGAAAGTGGATCAGTACAGCCCCCATGGCCCATAGAGCAAGTACGGAGCAGGACGCGATTAACAGATTCCAGAAAATGTTTTTCTTGTTTTTCATCAATGGGTTCGCAAAGGGTCAGGAAGGATGGCCGGTTGTTGCCGTACTGGTCGTCACAGCATGCATACGCGGAACGGAATCCGCAGTCAGCATCTGATTTTTACCACCGTGTTTTGCCTTATAAAGCAGCGCATCGACGCTTGATATAAGGCCTTCGGCATCTTCTCCATGCCAGTCATTTATGCCACCGCTGAACGTGATTTTCATTCCGGCTTCGCGCCATTTTTTAACGGAAATATCCGCTCGCCACGCTTCCATGATTTCCCATGCCTGGCGGGCATCAAGCTCAGGAAACAGCACGGCAATTTCCTCGCCACCGTAGCGGTAAACCGTACCGCGCTCATCAACAAAGTGCTGACCCTGCTTTGCGACGTGCCTGAGGACGACATCGCCAATAACATGCCCCCAGGTATCGTTAATGGATTTGAAATTATCGATATCAATCAATGCCAGGCTGAATGAGGTGCCGGACTTCAGATGCTGATCCAGTGCGTTGTCAAAGCAGCCGCGGTTAAACAAACCGGTGAGCGGATCTTTGTCAGCGCGCGCTTTTTCTGCCTGCAGGACCCTGGCATTGCGGCTGATTTCGTGGCGGATGCTGTTGATATTTGCCGGTGAGGCGTCGCCACCAAAACGAATCATCGTCACGATATCGCCCATCATTTTATGAATAGTGTTTTTGGTCAGGTACCACATCAGGCAGATAACGAAGGTCAGAATCAGAAAGATAAGCAGGGAGGGCGCGACTTGTAAAAGGATGCTGTCAAAAATGGTTTTATGGCCGATACGATAAACGGCAAACCAGTCCGGGTTGGTATAGGAGAAGTAAAACAGACGATCGCCGGTCTCCGGGTCTTCTACCACGCCCGTGCTGTTGTTCATCTGTAGCACCAGTTCGGGGGGAATTTTCTGGCGGCCAATCTGATTAGGCTCGCTGTGAATCAGCACCAGGCCGTTGCGGTCAATCACCATGGTTTCGCCTGTCATCGGCTGGTTGAGTGCGCGCATGGAATAGCCCAACTCCACCAGATTCAAATCAGCAGAAATCGAGCCATAAAAAGCGCCGACATTGTCAAAAATAGGGCGAGAAATAGAGACGGTATGGGAGTCGTCAAAGTAGTCTTTGTATATCGGTGTGTAATAGACGAACGTACTGCTGCTGTTCTTTTTGTTGTACCAGGGGCGGGACTGTGGTTCTTCAATGTGGCCGATATCCGGTACGGCATAAAAGGTGCCGTCGCGGCTGGCGAAATTAATGGTGCGTAAACCGTAGCTGGCATGGAGAAGGTGGCTGAATGTATTGCGGGTCGCTTGCGATTCAATAGCGCCGTGATCCTGAACTTCCAGTACACGAACCAGTTCGTTAAGTGTGTTTTCAAGCGGTTTAATTAATTGCTGAACATTCAGGCCGGAAACGTTGTAAACATAATCGCTGGCACGGTCGTATATTGCGTTTCGTTTGTTAAAAATGTCAAAGAAGATATAACAAGTGAACGCGATAATGTTAAAAGATAATATTATTATAAAGGCATAGTCGAGATTCTTTTCTACGCCATATTTATTATTTTCTTTGCTTATCATGCATTTAGTGCCTTTTGGAGCCTTCTGCCGGTACGTATTTTATAGGGTTATCTGGTCTCCAATCTAAATGAACATTAAATGACATTCTCTTAATTAAATCAAAATGCAGTATATCAATGAATTAAAGATGGCTGCTTTCATTTTCTTACAAAATAAGAAGCAACTGTACGAAATCGTGGGCGGAATTCTTAAAGCAGGGCGCTCTATTCATCATCTTTTAATTTTTTTTTGGGGAAAATTTTTCTCTGATTTTCTCGTTGCCATTATTTTTATCCAGCTGTTTTTTTGCTGGCAAGGAGAGACAAACCCGTGAGGAAGAGTCTGATTTGCTGTGGGCGTTTAGCCGGACGGATGCGCCTAAACGCGGCCCAGAAAGCCCTGTGCAAGGTGGGGTGAGGAATTTGCGTATCTCAATGAAGAAATCAGAGTCAGTGTTGCTCTGCTTTCTTCATTGACGAGCTGCTGCTCAGCGAGTGTAAACGTTGTAATAAGAACGCCAGGAGCAGAAAGCTCGATTGCATTTACCCGGCACTGTCAACGTGTAAGCAGGGGATCTGTTTATTCCGTGACGGCACTTTGAAAGAAATTGTGCTCATAGGCGAACTTCAACAATTCGGTGTTGGAGTTGATACCTAATTTGCGCATGGCATTATATTTGTGTGTTGAAATCGTGCTCAGTGAGCGGTTTTTTAGCTCAGCGATTTCCACTAAGGTATAGCCAGAAACGATAAGTTTGATCACTTCCAGCTCTTTACTGGAGAGACCAAAAGAAACCTCATGCGATCGTGAATCAATCTCTTTGATATTCTCTGAGAGGTAAAACTCGTTACTTTGTAAAATCTGTTCACAGGCGCTGAGCAGTTCTTCTGGCATGTCTTTTTTGCTGATGAGCGCTGAAACACCGGTTCGTTTGAGTACGGCGATAGCGTCGCTGTGAATCTTATCGGAATACAGAACAACTTTAATGCCTGGCCTGATAAATATCAGGCGGCGAATCATATTCTGTACGTTTTCGTCGAGGATATGTGAATCAATATCGATTAAGGCAAAGTTGACCTGACTGATTCCAATAGCGCTAATCAACTGCTCATAATTAAGGCAAATATGGGCAACGCGAAACTTACCGGATGAATTGAATAATGATGATAGTGCACCGAGGACCAACGGGTACGGATGCATAATAGCGATCGGTAATGTCTGCATATAATCTTTCCATGATATTAGTATTAAGAGGCTGTGTGGCAGTGTCGCTCTCACCATGAGCGTAATCACTTATTGTCGGAGTATAGGGAGGGGAACTCCCTTTTTCAATGATGTTTTTACTTTTTCTATCGTTTTTTATATCAAAACACCGTTTTTTTCCTAACATAAAAACAGGTTAAATTGCCTGGATGGTTTCTGTGTTAATGATAATAATCCATTAAAATTAACACACTGTTATTTTTGATTAAATCACAGCGTCAATGCCTTTTTTGCGATAAGATCATCTTAAGAGCCCTTTATCTAAAGACGATGATGCTGGTGGTTGGCGATAACTGGTTTTTTGTACATAAATAAGTTCATCATTTTCCCAGGGGTTTGCCAGGAAAATTATGCGTTCTTTTACTTGCTGGAGCTATTTGATTGTTGCTATTGTCTAAATCTATTGAGAGCAACATCGGATTATTCAGTAGCGTAAAGTACTTGTGTTAGCAAAAGCCATTGATGTGTTAAATTCTTTTTTTTTCAGCAGGTTAGGGAATTTTCCTTATGGTTGAGTCTTAGTGATTTTGTCATAATTTCAATCTATTCACGGTTGTAATCAACACAAAAATGTTCGTTGTCCTTTGGGTGCTAAGCACTTAAGATTATGCTAACACAGCGGCTTAAAAATTAATTAATGTATTTATCTGCACGCCAGGTAAGGATTTTAAATTGGCATGAAAGGAGTTCAGCCATGGAAAAGCAGGTATTTCAGATAGTAAACAACCAGCATATGTTTGTTATCACTCACGAACAGGGTTTCACGACATTAACTACTTACACTAATGAGGGTAGCCGTGAAGCAGATAGGTTTATCTCAGAAGTAAAACTAAGTACTACTGAGTCAAGAATGCTTATGCTACTTTTGTCTAACCAGGGGCGAGTGGTGTCTAAGGATGACATCATGGCTGAAGTCTGGAAAAATAAATTCGTGACTGAAAACAGCATTCGCCAGGTCATATTTACATTACGTCGTTTTTTCTTCGATCAGGAAAAACCCCATCATTTGCTGCTGAATTCACGCGGTGTTGGTTATACTCTACTTAACAGCCAAAAATTTTCCGTTGATAATAACGCCAGCGGTGCTTATTCATCCCAAATGCCTCGCGCATTGTACAATCATAGCCACAGTGCCCATGATTCCTTTATCAGAAAAGTATTTTCACGCCTGCGCTCATTAGTTAATATGCCTCACATTACCCGGCTGGAAAATAAGTAAAGATAGATGCAGTTGGGCAGGGAAGAGGGGATTTGCTGTAATGGAATACAGTATCGCGTTATGTGACGTCAATAAATCGTTTGGCGGCAGACGGGCCATCGTGGATGCCTCGTTGAGCATACCTGCAGGAAAAATTACCGGGTTTGTCGGGCCTGATGGCAGCGGTAAGACCACACTAATGCGCATCATGTGCGGCCTTGAACGCCCGGATAGCGGCGCTGGCCAGTTTTGGGGAATCGATATTTTTGCAAACCCTGAGCAAGTCAGGTCGCTCACCGGGGACATGTCGCAAAACATTTCCCTGGTGGAACAGCTCACCGTCAAAGAGAATCTTCTTTTTCTGGCTAAATCACGCAGCGTACCTTATGCCCAGGAGCGCGTTGATGAACTTATCACTGAGCTTAACGTTGAGCATCTTTGCAATACGCTAGCCCTGCACCTGAACACCGACTGCAAGCTCAGAGTATCGCTGGCTGCCAGTATTTTGCATGCGCCAAAAGTGTTAATTCTTGATGAGCCTACCGCAGGCGTGACGCTTGCCGCACGGCAGGCATTCTGGCAGGTGCTGGAGCGTCTGTCTGCCACCGGCATGACCATTCTTGTCAGCACACACTACAGTGATGAAGCCGAGCGCTGTCACCACTTGGTCAGGATGTCAAACGGCAGGCTGCTGTCGTGCGGGCCTGCGCAGACAATTGTCCATTCATTCGGACTGACAACGTTTGCCATACGCGGCCCTGATTTGCTTAGCCTCAAATGCCAGTTCAGCGGCATAAAGGAAGTGGAGCAAACCGTTATTTTTAGCAATACCCTCTATGTAACAGGTAAAAAGTGTGATGGCCTGCTTAGCGCCGTCAGGATGCTGCCCGTGCGTTATCACATTGAACATACCTCATCGGCGATTGCCGCCTCCGTTGCTGGCCTTGCGACACACAAGGTGCCTGCATAATGACCGGGGCCACCAGCAAAGCAGACGCTGGCGGCTGATTGTACTGCTGAGGCCACGGGCGTTCAGGCATTTCCCTGGGACGTGCTCAAGCTGAGTAGAAGGGGTTTTGCGGGCATGTTTATGCGCTTGTGGTGAAGGTTTCTCTTATAGCCGTTAGCCGCGCAGGTCGTGCGTTTGCAGGCATAGCCTGCACAATGGTCGCACAGCACGTCCTTTTGCATCGTTTAACATTGCATATGTTGAAACATCCGCGGCTCGTGGTCGAGGTTTGTTGATTGTCGGCCACCATCACGCTTTTATATTCCCAGAGATAATTCTCCCTCCTCACTTTTGAGCGCCCATGAACGGATGTTTTCTTATGGCGCTGAGAGACTAACGGTAACGGCAAAGTCGGCTTGAAACGCCCGTATTGAATCCGGTACTGCTTCTTATTTTGGCAATAAACACAGCCAGTCTGACGGCCTGATAGCCGTAATCCAGTGAACGACTTAAATTAATAAGGGATTGCTGAATTCGAAGCGGCGTTCTTTCTGTCGGGTGAGAAAGGCAGGTAACGTATAGGTTGTGGCAACAAAAAGGCCAGAACGCGTTGCGCTCTGGCCTGTATTACCGTTTACGTCTGTTAGGGCGTGTTATCAGAAGTTAACGCGTGCACCAAACATAACTGTGGTATCAGAATAACCTGCGCTACCCACCTGCTGAGCAACGTTGCCCCACATGGTGAAGTCGTTGGCCATCTTACCTTCCACGCCAAGCTTCAGCTCACCGACGTTTTTATCGCCCGCGATGCTGTTGGTGACGTCATCCATCTTCACGCTGTAGTCGCCGAAGTTGTGCAGCCAGTTAGCTTCAACAAACGGCTGGAAGTCGCGACCGGTGTTGTTATCCAGCTCGCTGTGGCCTTTGAGGTAAGCACGTACACCCACGCGGCTTCTTAACATGCCGTCAGTGTCATCGGTCACCCAAGTGCCGTTGTGTTCACGGTGGTTATCCGCACCCACGTCCATCCAGGTCAGCTGAACTTTCGGCTGCAGCCAGCTGCTGACGCGCTCGCCCTTAGTCATCGGAACGGTGTAGCCCGCTTCCAGTGAGGCGGTAAAGCCTTTGGAATCATATTTCTCGGTCGCCAGCGCTTCACCGTTGATGGTGTTACGGAACCAGTTGTACAGCACCCAGCTGTCCACGTAAGCACCGGACATGTCTTTATCAGACTCAACCCAGGTGGCATACACACCGGCGCTGTAACCTTCGACTTTACTGTCGGCACGGTAGCCGGTGATGCCAGAGCGGATGTTACTCTGTGCGTTACCGTAGCCACCCATCACGCCCACATGCCAGCGGTCATAGCCGTCAGAACTCCACTCAGCCAAATCTACCCCCAGCTGCAGAACATAGCGGTTGGTGCGGGCTTTCAGTTGTCCTGACTCATCATAGAAGCGGTTGTGGCTGCCGACGTGACGCATCCACAGGCCATCAGCGTGAGCGCCTTCAGCGCTGCGCGCATAGCCGCCTTCGCCGAGTCTGTCCTGCATGCGGTGGTCAAACATGGTGTTGGCCGCCAGCATGTTGGCCAGGTAAGAACCGGTTTCCGGACGGTACTGAGACACGCCATCCGGGCCTGGCTCAGGATCGGTCACACCCGGATCGGTTACGCCAGGGTCAGTCACACCAGGATCAGTGATGCCAGGATCGGTCACACCAGGGTCAGTGACACCAGGATCCGTCACGCCCGGATCGGTCACATCCGGTGCTTTGTTAGTCAGATACCAGCTTTGGTTAATTTTTTCGAGATTATAGTCATACGCGCCTGCAACGATACGACCAGATTTGGTAAAGGTACCTTCGGAGACGCCGCCGACGCTGACTATCTGAATCCCTTCAACCGTGTATGCACCACTGCCGCCCAGATTGTTAATGGCAACCAGGGTATCACCCGCGTTGACGTTACCCGTCACCACCAGCTTATCCGTCGGAGAACTGTCGTCACCGAGCTGGGTATTCATGATGAGCGTACCGCCATTACCGGAGTAATCGCCGTTTACGGTCAGCGTTTTGACATCACCGCTGGTTGGTGTGTTGAAAGTGATGGTGCCGTTGTTGGTCAGTGACTGTACGTCAGAGTTGGCAGTCAGATTCCAGTTACTGGTGCTATCGAGCTCAATAGAAGAAATATTCTGGCTGTAGCCGGTAAGCGTACTGCCGTTTTTGAGCGTAACGTTCGAGGTGTTCAGCACGTTATCTGACACCAGCGAACCATTAAGCGTGCTGCTGTCAGCGTTCAGGTTTACAGTGCTGTTGAGGTCTGCTGTATCTGTCTGTACGTCCAGTACCAGACCGGTGCCGCTGTTGAACGTTGTGCCGGTAGCGGTGACGTCCAGCATACCGCCTTGGCTCAGAACAGAAGACTGCGCGGCGTCAACGGTCGCGCCAGTCAGCGTAACGTTACCTGCCGGTGAGGCCGCATCGTTGCCGGCAGCAAAGATACCCGCAGCACTGCTAGTTTTCAGCATACCGTTGTTGACGATAACAGAGCCCTGGTTAACGGATACGGCATAGGCGTCTGCACCGGTAGTTGTAACATTGCCGTCAGTAGTTACAGAGCCTGCTGCAGCAGAGAAAATGCCTGCGCTGCCAGCGCCTGCAGTAGTAATATCGCTGCCAGTCAGCGTAACGGTACCCGCGTTTGCAGCAACGCCAGCAGCGTTGTCACCGGTAGTAGTGACGGTTACGCTTTCGGCTGTCAGTGTGCCAGCTGTAGAACTCAGGCCTACGCTGCGTTCACCGCTGGTGTTGAAAGTGCTGTTGATTGCTTCAACAGTGCCCATCTCAGCCAATGCTGCTGTTGAATTGGCTCCCTGTGTCGTGACACTCATGTCTTTAGCAATAATATAACTCTCGGCACCAGAGACTATGCCAGCTGAGTTGGATCCAACAGTCTCAATAGAGGTTTCACTTGTCAGGTTGATATATCCTTCGCGTGAAGCATAGGCCCCAACAGAATTGTCTCCTGCGGTAGAAATTTTTACGTTGCTGGCAGTGGTAGTGGCATTTTCAGTGAACAGCCCGTAAGACTCTGATTTGGTTGTTTTAACGCTACCACCAGCTAGCCGGACAGTACCACCATCCTGATTATTAATAACATGGGCTGTGGTGCCGCTCGTGGATAACGTGGAGTCCACTGCCGTTACACTGGAACTGGTTCCGCTCACTCGTATGGCATCGCTGCCATTACCCTGCGTTGTAATTCTGGAGCTGGTAGCCGTTATCATGGCACCCGCGCCTGCACTAATAGCGTTGCTGTTTTCACCAGTGCTGCTGACAGCACCACCGGTAATGTTCAAGTTGCCATTTTCAACGCTGATAGCACTGTTGTTTTGAGATATCACCGTCGTGTCAGTTAATTCTGCTTTTGCTTTACTGTCCGTACTGTCGGCTTTGAGTTGTAGAGCAATTGCCTTCTCTGATGCTGCAATTTTTGATTTCGCGGTTGCGTTCAGTACGCTGTTGTTGCCCAGTAAAATACTGCCGGTTGAGGAGCCAGACGCGTTAACTTCTGTGTTATCCAGAGATATTTTTGCACCATTTTCGGCGTTGATTCCCCATGAGCCGGTACCGGATGAGGTGATCGTGACATCTGTGGCGGTCAAAGAACCGTTATCGAGAGATACGGTATCAGCCGTGCTGCCGCTGCCTGCGAGTGTGGCACTTCCACCCACCACCAGTGCGCCACCATCTATGGCCGTTGCCACAGAGGTAAAGTTATTAATGCTTTCAAACCTTAGATACTCAGAATTGGTTGCAAGTACGCTGTTGGCACCAGAGGCGTAAAGCGGGTAATCACCAACTCCATTTGAGACGATATCATCACTTACATAAACAGTGCTGCCATTGATAGATTCCACAGCCAGTGCCTGCGAAGCAGGGAGTGCCATTAAACACAGTAGGGCCAAGCGATTATAAGCGAAGGGGGCGCGATTTTTCCGCGACATATATGCATTCCTTAGCGTTGGTTAATTGTACGAAACGTCAAATACAGGTATGCACAACATCGCCAGCCTGAGCTGTCCGCAAATAACGATGAGGTTTTGCATGGCCTGTAATTTTCTATGCGAGCTTCACACTAAAGTATAGCGTAAGGATTTTTATTAGTCTGCATATATCAATTATTGCAGATACGGATTTTTCCGAGAAAATAACTGATGTTCATTGAATGTTCCTGGTTTATTAGCAGTGGGTGCATTTTGTGAAGGTGTCAGGTGAATTATTGAAAGCACTTTCCTTAAGGCTCCAGAAATAACCGAAGTTGTTACAGTCACTTTTATAGAGGCTACCACTGCTGTTTTAACGGTTTTTAGTTGAGGGGAATCATTTTTATTGCGTGTTTTTTTAGTCTGTTTTCGGATTTTATATTTTTTTATTGGGTTGTTGCTTCTTGATAATGGTGGGTTATAGGGCGGAATGATATGTTTTCTTAAGAGATTATGTTGACAGCGTAACCCATCATGCCCTCAACCCTTAAAGGGCACTCCACCAGAGCCTGCCAGCATTGCATGCCGGGTGTCGCGGGGTTGCTGCGTGCGCTAACCAAAGTTTTATTATGCATCTGCGCATTATCTGTATGACGTATAACACTCTGCCAACATTCATCGTGACAGCATGGCATAATAAAAATTAATGCTGAAATAATGCTCAGCATGTAAGACTGCAGCCGCTAATTACGCGAAGCGGTTAATTATATTCTCATCACGAAATGCCAGATGTTGTTCATTTCCAGCGCTCGTACAGTCTGTCCTGTGGGAAACTATCACGCTACTAACGGATAACAGCACTTTTATATCGTAAGACTAAGTCGGTTTCTAAAATTTCAGTACATAGACAGAACCACGGTGTAGTGCGATGTGGAAATGTTGCGCTGTTAATGTGATTAATGTTTCCAGTAACCGGTAGTTAATAAAATCATTCGCCGCTCCGGGGAGAGGTTGAATGGCTGAATAAATATTAATTTGCTGGCGAAAATAGTGATTTCATCTGTGTTGTGCCTTTCGGCAATACAGGCATGTGTCCTCACTTTACAAAAAACGGTTATTGCGTTGTGCGGGAAAGGGCGTGCCCGGGAAATCAGCCCTCGGGTACTATGAGCTCATCTTGCTGAGGGCTGATCTTAGCCGTAAAAAAAGCCAGAACGCACTGCGTTCTGGCCTGTCACATGATGTGCGCCCGGTAGGGCGGCTTATCAGAAGTTAACGCGCGTACCGAACATGGCGCTGGTATCAGAATAACCTGCGCTACCCACCTGCTGAGCAACGTTGCCCCACATGGTAAAGTCGTCGGCAAGCCTACCTTCCACGCCGAGCTTCAGCTCACCGACGTTTTTATCGCCTGCGATGCTGTTGGTGACGTCATCCATCTTCACGCTGTAGTCACCGAAGTTGTGCAGCCAGTTGGCTTCAACAAACGGCTGGAATTCGCGATCGGTGTTGCTATCCAGTTCGCTGTAGCCTTTGAGGTAAGCACGTGCACCCACGCGGCTTCTCAACATACCGTCAGTGTCATCGGTCACCCAGGTGCCGTTGTGTTCACGGTGGTTATCCGCACGCACGTCCAGCCAGCTCAGCTGAACTTTCGGTTGCAGCCAGCTGCTGACGCGCTCGCCCTCGGTCATGGGAAGGGTATAGCCCGCTTCCACAGAGGCGGTAAAGCCTTTGGAATCATATTTCTCGCTCGCCAGCGCTTCGCCGTTGATGGTGTTACGAAACCAGTTGTACAGCACCCAGCCGTCAACATAGGCACCCGATATCCTTATATCAGACTCAACCCAGGTGGCATACATACCGGCGCTGTAGCCTTCGACTTTACCATCAGCACGGTAACCGGTGAGGCCAGAGCGGATGTTGCTCTGTGCGTTACCGTAACCTCCCATTACACCCACGTGCAAGCGATTGTCATCGTCAGAACTCCACTGCGCCAAATCTACCCCCAACTGCAGGACGTAGCGGTTAGTGCGGGCTTTCAACTGCCCTGACTCATCATAGAAGCGGTTATGGCTGCCGACGTGACGCATCCACATTCCTTCTGCGTGAGCACCCTCGGCGGTGCGCGCATAACTGCCTTCGCCGAGTCTGTCCTGCATGCGGTGGTCAAACATGGTGTTTGCCGCCAGCATGTTAGCGAGGTAAGAACCGGTTTCCGGACGGTACTGCGATTCGCCAGGACCAGGGCCTGGATTAGGGGGAAGCACCTCCGGCGCTTTGTTAGTCAGATACCAGCTTTCATTGTTTTTCTCGAGCTCGTAGTCATACGCACCCGCGACAATACGACCTGATTTAGTGAAGGTGCCTTCAGAGATACCGCCTACGCTGACAACTTCAATGCCTTCAACCGTCCGGGCGCCACTGCCGCCCATATTGTTGATGGCGACTTTGGTGTCACCGGCTTCAACGTTGCCGGTCACAATCAGTTTGTCAGTCGGAGAACCGTCACTTCCCAGCAGGGTGTTCATGACGAGCGTACCACCGTTACCGGCGTAATCGCCGTTTACGGTCAGCGTCTTGTAATCACCACTGTCTGGCTCGCTGAAAATGATGGTGCCGTTGTTAGTCAGCGACTGCACGTCAGAGTTTGCCGTCATGTACCAGCGGCTGGTGCCGTCGAGCGAAACAGAAGAGATGTTCTCACTGTGTCCTGTCAGGGTACTGTTATTTCTTAATGACACCGTAGAGGTGTTAAGCGTGTTGTCCGACACCAGTGAGCCGTTCAATATGCTGCTGTCAGCATTCAAATTGACCGTACTGTAGGTGTTCGGGTCGGTGTCATCAGCCCGCACATCCAGCACGAGATCGGTGTCACTGTTGAACGTTGTACCCGTCGCGTTGAGGTTCAACATACCGCCTCTACTGAGCACAGAAGACTGCGCGGCATCAACGGTCACCGCATTCAGATTAACCTCTCCTGCCGGCAGGTCCGTGTTGTTGCCGGTGGCGAAGATCCCTGCCGCGTTACCCGTTTTCAGCATACCGTTGCTAACACCGATAGTCCCTTGATTGACCGACAGTGCATACGCATTTTCACCTGCCGTCGTGACGTCAGTACCGCTGGCTTCAATGCTACCGGCGCTGCCCGAGAAAATTCCGGCGCTGGCGGTGTTGCTGGTATTCACCTGACTGTCGGTCAGCATGACTTCACCGTTGTCAGCGAAAACGCCACTGGCATTATCGCCGGTGGTGAGAATGGTCGTGTTAGTCGCATTCACCGTACCTGCGGCGCCCGAGAAAATCCCGGTGCTGGCACTGCCGCGGGTGTTGACCGCGCTGTCGGTTAGCGTGATGGTGCCATGGTCGGCCAACACGCCAGTCGCATTGTCACCACTGGCACTGATCGTGGTGTTAGCGGCACTAACCGAGCCTGCCGCGCCGGAGAAGATCCCGGTGCTGGCGCTACCGCGAGTACTCACCGAACTGTCGGCGAGCGTAATGGCACCGTTGTCGGCAGAAACGCCGCTGGCGTTATCGCCGGTGGTTACTACCGTGGTGTTACTCGCATTAATCGTGGCTGCCGCGCCGGAGAAGATCCCGGTGCTGGCGCTACCGCGCGTATTCACCGAACTGTCAGTCAGCGTAATGGCACCGTTATCGGCAGAAACGCCGCTGGCGTTATCACCGGTGGTTACCACCGTGGCGTTACTCGCATTAATCGTACCTGCCGCGCCGGAGAAAATCCCGGTGCTGGCGCTACCGCGCGTATTCACCGAACTGTCAATCAGCGTAATGGCACCGTTATCGGCAGAAACACCGCTGGCGTTATCGCCGGTGGTCACCACCGTGGCGTTACTCGCATTAATCGTGCCTGCCGCGCCAGAGAAAATCCCGATGCTGGCGTTACCGCGGGTATTCACCGAGCTGTCGGCGAGCGTAATGGCACCGTTATCGGCAGAAACACCATTGGCATTATCGCCGGTGGTTGCCACCGTGGCGTTGGTCGCATCAACCGTCCCTGCTGCGCCGGAGAAAATCCCGGCACTGGCGCTACCGCGGGTATTTACCGTACTGTCGGTCAGCGTGACAGCGCCGTTGTCGGCAGAAACGCCGCTGGCATTCTCGCCGGTGGTAATCACCGTGGTATTCGTCGCCTTAACCGTACCTGCGGAAGTGGAGAAAATACCGGTGCTGGCGCCGCCGCTGGTCTGTATTGCGCTATCAGCCAGGGTGACGAGACCATTGTCGGCAGTCACGCCACTGGCGCTATCGCCGGTGGTGATAATGGAAGTGTCAGTTGCCGTCACTGTGCCTGCGGTTTCAGAGACGAGCCCGACGCTGCCCACGCCGTGGGTCGTTACCGGTCCGCCACTGAGCGTGACTGAGCCGTGATTGGTAAAAACACCGTGGGCGTTATCGCCAGCTGTGGTAATGGTTGTATTAACGGCATTAACCGTGCCAGAGGCTATTGAGAAAATCCCCGCGCTGTCGCGCCCAATGGTCCTGATGGTGCTGTTTGCTAATAAGGCAGAACCCGCGATGGCCGTGACACCTGCGGCACCCACGCCCGCAGTGGCAACAGCAGACCGGTTCACGCTGACGGTGCCCGCATCGGCCGAGAAAACCCCGGCGCTACCGTCACCTGCAGTCGCAACTGCACTTTCGCTCAACGCAATCGAACCTGTGACGGCAGAAACGCCTGCAGCACCCAGCCCTGCGGTGGCGATAACGCTGGTGCTCACGTTTACAGTGCTTCCCTCAGCGGAGAAAATCCCGGTACCACCGTCACCGGCGGTGGTGATGGAACTTTCGGTCAACGTCACAGTACCAGGGCCAGGATAATAGCCAGGCATGCCCTCTTCACCGGTAGACACCGAAATGCTGGTGGTTTTACCGGTACTCGCCGCGGCCACATTGGTGGTGCTGACAGGGGCTGACGTGTTCTCAGACAACGCAACAGCACCGGCACTGGGCGACGCAACGGTGGGCGTCGCTTCACTCATCGTTACGCTCACGCTCTGGGTGCCAGCCGTCGTGGTTTTGCCGGAGAAAAGGCCGGTATTACCGGTGTTCGGGGTGGTTTTTTTCGTTAAGAAAACCGTATCTGTCTTCACGCCTGCGGCAGAGCTACCTGCCGTGGCAGCGCGGGGTGTGGCGGCATTGTCTGTGGCAAACAGACCAGGCGCACTCCCTTCAGGTGCTGTTGTCAGGGCGACGCGACTATCCGTGGCGCCGACGGCGCTATCACTGTCCACCTTGATAACCAGCCCATCTTTGCTTGTACTCGTCTCGTCTGAAGAGAACACGCTTGCTTTAGCAGGTTTATCACCGTGCTGTGAGGCAAGAACCGCGGGTTTTACCAGGAATGAGGAACGTGCTGTGTCCGTGGTGGGCGTGTCACCCGCACCTGATGAAACGACACTGCTGTCATTATCGTCTGTATAAACCACGCTGGAGCCTGCCGCAGCCTTGCTTGCGCCAGAGTCGGTCGGTGTGGCGTGGGTGTTTTTGCCTCCTGCCAGCATGCCCGAACCGGTTAACGGTGATTGACTCCGGGTAAGCGTAGCGGCACGGTTATCCTGAGGCGTTATCAAACCTGAGGTCTTGCCGCTGTGGGAGGTTATCGTGGATGCGGTTGCCGTATTGCTATCGGTCATGCTTTGCACGTTGCCTGACAGCATTTTGCTCTTTCCCGGCAAAAAGTGACTTGTGCCGGGGGCGGCTACCCACGTTTCTTTAGCGTGATTTTGCGCGTTACGTCCCGAAGCGCTGTCTGGCGCAGTCAGCATTTTCGACGAAGTGGCCTGAGGCGCCAGCATACCTTTGTGGGCGGTGCCGGTTTGTGCAACGTTATTTGCCGGGCTACTGGAGGCCAGAAACTTGCCGTTCGTTTGGGTGCTGTTAGCGTTTGTGGCCGCTATCAGCGGTGGTGTATCCCTGGTGGATATGACTTCCTGAGCATTATTATCTGCGGCGCCAGCCAGCACCGGTGCAGCAGGTAATACCATCAGACACATTCCGACAAATACTCTGTTATAAGGGGATGGGTCATGGGTTTTCCGCAACATACTATGCATTCCTTAGCATGAGTTAATTGTATGAAACGTGAATTACGAGCGTGCAAGACACCACTGACGCAGTCAGATAATTAATAACGGTAGAATGTGATGCCGCCAGTAAATAAATTTAACCTTTGCGCGCTTAAGAATGGCGTAAGGCATCTTATAAGTATGCCTTAGAAATGCGGGGTGGGATCGGTGTTTTCCTAAAAATAGGACGATTCTGTAAGGGCTGTTATTTTATATCACGCCATTGTTATGGATGGGTTGTATTAGATTTTTGGCGTTTTTCTTTGTTATTTTTCCAAATGCAATTCTATTGTTTCTTGTTTGCATTGCCTGATTTTACTACAATAAGTCAGATTATTCCGCTGAAGAATTGATTTTTGCATTACGATGTTACACGTAGGTTTTAATTTAATGGCAATAGTGCGCCATAATAACAATCCGCTTGCGTAGAAACAGCAGGCATCCCTGCCTGAGCAGCGTCTCATCTTCGCCGTTGGACAGCCAATGCAGGCCTGGCGCTCTACTGTGCTGCTCACATCAGAGCAGGGACATCCCGCAAGTGTGGTATAGTGTGCGACTCAATCCAGGCCAAAGTGGGATAATGCGTGCTTACGGCGCTTAAATACCGCGAGCCTGGCCCGCGGACAATATAATAAAAATGTGCATTAAACTTGTCGCCGGTATAAAAGGTCTTTGTTGTCTGCACGGGTAAGTTGATAATACGATTCTCACCGCATTATTGCTGGTATTCTTCATTCTCGATGGTTTTAAGATTAATCAGTCGGAAGTCAGAAAGAATGCCATTATGTTATCGCCATGAGAATGGAGCGTGTTTCTTGTGGCACAACGCTATTCGCTATTACGCTGCGTAAAACAGGATGTTGAACAGGAACGTCAGACACAAGCCTAACGCAATGTATACGCTTAATCTTTGCGGCAATAGTAACGTGCTAAAATAATCTACAGATCAGGGATGATGAAATAACACTATGAAAATTAATTTTCTGACGAGAGTAGTGATTTCGTCTGTGTTGTGCCTTTCGGCAACGCAGGCGGGTGCATTAACCTTGCAGGAAGCGGTTATTGCCGCTGACCAGTATGACGCCGGCATTCTCGCCCAGCGCAGCCTGAATGAGGCCGAACAGCAAAAACGTATTCAGGGATTTGCCGGTCTTTTACCTGTTGTTGCGCTCAACGGCAGCTACTCGAAGCAGGATCAGCCGGGCGCGTCCTATGCAGCAGGTGTAAAGCGCCACAACTATGCTGTTACGCTCACCCAGCCTCTTTTTGATGTTGCCAAATATGCGACCTGGCGTCGTGCGGATGCGATGGCCGATGAGGCCGAAGTCAAATACATGATTGCTCAGCAGAAGCTTATCAGTGATGTCAGCGACGCCTGGTTTTCTGTTATTTACGCCTCCCGTGTACTGGATAACGCCGACAAAGCGCGTGTCGCCTTTGAACAACAGCTCAACGGTGCGCTTAAGGCGCTGGATATTGGTGACCAGACGCGTCTTGAAGTTGATGAAGCCCAGGCCAACTTTGATACGGCCGTTGCCGACGTCATCACGGCGGAGAGCCAGTTGCGGGATGCGCGCATTCGTTTTGAAAAGCTAAGCGGCCTGTCTGGCAATGCTATTCCGGCAAGCGGCATGGACTGCATCGCGCCGGGCAAAGAGCCTCAGCTTTTACAGTTAAAAGAGCGCACCGCGCGCCAGAACCTCAACATTCGTGCTGCTGAGTTTTCGCTTGAACAAAGCCGTGCTGACCTGCTGGCAGCAAACGGCCAGCACATGCCGGTCGTGTCGGTGCAGGCGGCCTACGGCAATAACTGGAGCCGGGCAGAAAACGGGAACTACCTTGATGAAGTGTTTGGCACAACGTCAAAAACCCGTAATACCAACATCGCGCTTAACGTCTCAGTACCGCTGTTTGCCGGTGGCAGCCAGGTCTCTCAGAGCATTGAAGCCTCGCATCGCAAAGAGCAGTCACGCGAAGAACTGGTGGATGCCCGCCGCACGGCGCTACAGGAGCTTGAAAGCGCCGTGTCTGGTGTGCGTTCCGGTGAAGCGCGCATGAGCGCGCACCGCAACGCTATCATTTCGGCAAAACGCCGCATGGAGTCCACGCAGTACGCCCGCGAACTGGGGCTACGCACCACCATTGATGCTCTGAACGCTGAGAAAGATTATTTCAAATCCCTGAGTGAACTTGCCAGAGCGCAATACGAGTACATCGTTTCCAGTATCAAACTCGCTGCGGCATCAGGCGATTTGGATTATTCGTATCTGAACAGGTTTACCTGCCCCGTTCGTTCGTAACGTTTATGGAAGAGAGCCATGTCTGAATCACTGTTTCGCAAGGAAGCGCTTGAGGCAAACAAAACCAAAGCTATCGGCAGTGTGGCACTTTACTGCCCGCCTTATCGTTGGGTCATTATCGGGCTGGTGGGGCTGATTACCGTCGCGACGCTGATTTTCTGCTTCTTTGGCTCGTACACCAAACGTGAAAACGCCATCGGTGCGCTTATCCCGGTAGAGGGCGTGATGGATATTGTGGCGGTGAATGCCGGGACCATCACCGATCTTGCTATCCGTGAAGGAGATAGCGTGGAGAAAGGGGCGCCGCTGGTCACCATCTCGTCTGAAGTATCCACCCGGTATGGCCAGACGCGTGAAACCATCGCCGAACAACTTGACCTGCAACACGGCGTGCTGGTCAGAGAGCGCGCCAACCTGACCGTACTGTCTGAAGAAACGCGTAAAGGGCTACAGGACAAAAAACGCCTACTGGAGCAGCAGCTTGCCAGCCTCGGCGACATCTACGCAAGCCGCGTGCAGCAGATGAACCTGGCGGCTGAAAAGCTCAATAAATACAAAATGATGCGCAAGGAGGGCTACGCCTCAAATAGCCAGGTCGAGGAGCAGGAAACCGCGCGCCTTGAAGCCGAGTCGCGCATCCAGGACGTCGCACGCCAGCGTATCGACCTTCAGCAGCAGCTTACCCAGACTCTCCAGCAGATTCGCGAGCAGCCCATCAACGAGCTTAACCAGATTAATGACATCGAACGGCGCATTGCCGAGCTCAAGCAGAACATGATGGAAAACGAGTCGCGCCGCTCGGTTGTGCTGAACGCACCACAAAAAGCGACGGTGGCCTCCGTTGTGGTCAAGCGCGGACAGATTGTCACGACCGGCCAGACCGTGGCTTCTCTACTACCGGAAAACACCGAGCTTCAGGCACGCATAATGGTCAGCAGCCGCTCTATCGGTTTTATTCGCCCGGGCCAGCGCGTGGTGCTGCGCTACCAGGCCTATCCGTGGCAAAAGTTCGGCCAGCAGTTTGGCAAGGTGGTCGGCGTCTCCCGTGTAGCGCTCTCTCCCCAGGAGGTGGCGCAAATCACCGGCAACAATCAGGTGCAGGAGCAGCATTATCTGGTGAAAGTGAAGCTGGATAACCAGTTTGTGAAAGCCTACGGGCAGCAGGTGAGGCTCCAGCCTGGTAGTGCGGTAGAGGCTGATTTTCTCATCGATAAGCGCCGTTTGTATGAATGGGTGCTTGAGCCGCTTTATGCCCTTAGCCGCAGCACGGCTTCCTGATAACGATAAGAATAAAGGCTATCCAGATGAATTTACTTGAAAAACTAAACTTCTCCTGGCGCAACAAACTGCCAGTCATTCAGCAGACCCAGGCGGCAGAGTGCGGGCTGACCTGTGTGGGCATGATCGCCAACTATTATGGTCACCGCATTGACATGATAACCCTGCGCCGGCGTTTCTCCACGTCGCTCAAAGGCGCCACGCTGGGTGAGGTTATGCTGGTGTCGCAGCAGCTGGGGATGTCAACGCGTGCGCTGCGTCTTGAAATTGAAGAACTGCACAAACTGCGCCTGCCCTGCATTTTGCACTGGGATATGAACCACTTTGTGGTGCTCAAAAGTGTTTCGAAAAAGAAAATCGTGATTCATGACCCGGCGCGTGGTCGTCGGGAAGTGGCGCTGGATGAGGTCTCGACCTCGTTTACCGGCGTGGCGCTGGAGCTGCTACCGGCAGCAACGTTTGAGAAGAAAGAAGAGAAAGAATCCCTTTCGATGCTCAAACTCATTGGCAATGTGACTGGTATCCGCTCGGCCTTTGTGCAGGTGATGATTCTGTCCATCGCTCTTGAGGTGTTTGGCATCCTGACGCCGTTTTATACCCAGTGGGTGATGGACCAGGTGCTGCCCTCGGCTGATTACGATTTGCTGACGCTGCTTGGCTCGGCGTTTATCGTGGTAATGGTTTTGCAAAACATCATTACTGCTATCCGCTCCTGGGTCACAACCTGGTTTTCCAGTATGCTGAGCGTGCAGTGGTCTGCCAACGTCTGCTCGCACCTGCTTGGCCTGCCGATGTCGTGGTTTGAAGAGCGGCATGTCGGCGATATTGTGTCGCGTTTTGGCTCCATCAATACCATCCAGAACACGCTCACCAGCCGCTTTATCTCCTCGCTGCTTGACGGCGTGATGGCCGTTGTGACGCTGTTCATGCTGTTTGCCTACAACGTAAAACTGGCTTTCGTGGTGCTGGGGCTACTTGGGCTCTATATCATCATCCGTTGGGTGTCGTTTCGCCCGTTTCGCCAGGCTAACGAAGATCAGTTGATTGCCAATGCCCGCGCCCAGTCGCAACTGCTGGAGTCTATTCGTGGCGTGCAGGCGGTGAAACTCAATAACAAGCAGGAAATGCGCGTTTCCACCTATGCCAATGAGCTGGTCGAAGCCACCAACAAAGGCATCCACATTCAGCGTCTGACGATTGGTTTTAGCACGATACAGGGCACTATTTCCGGCGTCGGGCGCATCGTACTTATCTGGCTTGCGGCGCTCCAGGTACTGGAAGGCAACTTCACTGGCGGTATGCTGGTAGCGTTTTCGAGCTTTGCCGATCAGTTTCTCAGCCGTGCCACCGGGCTGATTAACGCCATCATTGAGTTCTGGATGCTGCGCCTGCACGGCGAACGTCTGGCCGATATCGTGCTGACAGATAAAGAAGGCGATATGGACAACGCCGTGGCGCTGCCCGGCGAGCAAAATGCGTTTGCCGTTGAAGTGCACAATCTTTCTTTCCGCTATGCGCCAACCGAACCCTGGGTGTTTGAGAACTGTACACTCAGTATCCACTCTGGCGAATCGGTCGCGATTATTGGTCCCTCCGGGCAGGGCAAATCAACGCTGGTGAAACTGCTGCTGGGGTTACTCAAGCCACAGCTTGGTACTATTGAGGTTAACGGCCAGGATATCCGCAAGCTCGGGATGACCTGGTATCGTGACAAAATTGGTAGCGTGATGCAGGACGATATTTTGTTTGCTGGCTCTATTGCCGACAACATCAGCTTCTTTGATGCCAACTACAGCCAGGAGCAGGTGGAGCGCGCGGCAATGCTGGCGCAGATTCACGACGATATCATGCTGATGCCGATGGCCTATAACAGCCTGGTAGGCGATATGGGATCGTCGTTATCCGGTGGACAGATGCAGCGTGTGCTACTGGCGCGAGCGTTGTACCGCAGGCCGGAGATCCTGATTCTCGATGAAGCAACCAGCCATCTTGATGTCAATCGCGAGAGCGCCATCAATACCGCCATTCGCGATATGAACATCACGCGTATTATTATTGCCCATCGTCCTGAAACCATTCGCAGCGCCGATCGTATCATTTTGCTCAATAAAAACGGCGTTCAGGAAATCTCTCACGAGATGTTTGACCAGCATATTCAGTAACGCGATTTTACTCTGTAACCTGAAACGGCAGCTTTTCTCTGTGAAGGCTGCCGTTTTTTATTGGGTTACTCCAGCCGCTATAGACTTTATTTTGTGAACTGAACAGCCGCAGGCAAATGGTAAGAAGATAGGCATTTTTTCTCTTTTTTGCCAGGAATTAAGAATAAGTAACATTGCTTTTTCCCATTTTTTTGTATCGATAATTGCTGTCGCCCTCACATTATCACGAAGAAGTGATTTGTTTTTTACATTTTTTTGCGAATATTCTCATCATTCCTTGCTGACCCTCCGGTGGTATTGTTTCCCTTATTGCATGCTGGTGTGCCGCTGTTATTGTGGAGAGCGATTTACCGATATGTGCGTTTTTAGTGGTTAATTCTTGCGCTTAATTTAAGATGTTTCGGCTAAATATCATCCGCATGTCTCATTGCTTTTTTTTGCTAAGCCAGAATATTGATTGGAAGTCCAAATGTAGGACTCTTCCTTTTATTTCGCGAGATAAAAATTTGGAAATAACATGAATGCGAGGTTTTAACTCGCATTTAGCTATATGGGTACGCCATGCTTTTAAGGGTAATAGGGTTTTGATAGCATTTTCTTAGCTCAACGGAGTGGGCCAATAATGACAGCTGCAAACACCGCTAAAATTATCAGACCTGAACTCTGTTGATGTAAAAACAGGGGCTTCTAAACGCCGCATGCATTATGTATTGCCGGCTTTATCGCTCTTTATTTCTTAGGATATTAGTTTAATACGCAGGAATTTTTATGAAACTGAATAAAGTAGCTATGGCTGTGGCATTTACTGCTGCTCTGGGTTCTGCATCTGTAATGGCTGCTGATGGCACCACCAACGGTGTAATCGAGCTGAGCGGTGAGCTGGTAACCACTCCTTGCGGTCTGGCTGTTGAGTCAAGCCCGGTTGTTGTTGAGTTCGGCCAGCTGCCGATCCACGCTCTGGCAGACAGTGCTCGTGCGGGTAACGTACAGAAGAGCATCGTTCTGCAGGACTGCGACGCAACTACCGCGGGCAGCGCTGTTGTAACTTACACCCCGACTTCTGTTGATCCGGCTAACGACGCTCTGGCAGCATTCACCTCTGGTACTGCTACTGGCGCTGGTATCGGCTTGGTAGACAGCGGCAACCAGACTGTTAAATGGGGCCAGGCAACGACTGCTGTTACCCTGGTTGATGGCAAAAACACCATCCCGTTTGTAGCTTTCGTTCAGGCTGACACCGCGACTACCGTACCGACCGCAGGTGACTTCCAGTCTACGATTAACTTCTCTATCGCTTACCAGTAATCGATGTGAAGTGTGCTGTGCGGGGGGCAACCCCCGCATTATATGGAGAGTGGGATCAGGAACAAGGATTGTGGGTGTTATTATGGAATTAAAAAAGCAAAGCATTCTTCCGCTTTATTTATTATCCACCCTGCTTTTTTCTGGCCATGCCTTTGCCACTACTTTTCTTCCGTTAGAAGGTGAAGTGGATGCGCGAGGGGAGCTTATTGAAGCCGCATGCAGTATCGATAACCTCCATCGGGATATATTAGTTGAATTTGGCGACATTTCTGCCCGTGATGTTAAAGAAGAAGGCGAAGGTGTTTTGATTCGACCTTTTATGGTTCGCTTAACTGGATGTACAGCGACCGATATGGGCGATGGGTTGTTGCGTTATCCCTACGCGTCAGTGACATTTATTGGTGAGACGACGAATGAAGATCCCACCGCGTTACTGACAAATGGAAAAGGACTGGGAATACGCCTGCAAGATAGAAACGGTGATATTTTGACATTTGGACAGCCGTCTCCCGGTTATGCACTGAGCAGCGACAAAAACATATTACGATTTACTGCTTCAGTGGTTCCTGTCCAGAAAAATGTTCAGGCTGGCGAGTTTTATGCGACGGCTCGGTTTTTTATGGATTACAACTAAAACAACATATACGTAGCGGGATGCTTCACGTATTCCGGTGATTGATTCGGGATGAATAATCATGTCGGTAAAATTAAAAACCAAGTTAACTATAATTGCCGCGCAGGTAATTATGGTCTGCTATGCACCAGCGGCATTAGCAGATGATAGCATTGAGTTTAACGTCGATGTGCTTGATGCAGCAGATCGCAGCCATGTCGATTTATCCCGATTCGCAACGGATAACTACGTCACCCCGGGAAGCTACCTGCTTGATATTAAGATCAACTCCAGATCTGTAGGGCAGTCCAAAATTGAATATGTCGCAAGCGAAGACGGTAAAACCAGCCGTGCATGTATTAATGAGGACTTGCTGAACAAACTGGCGCTGAAGGACGAAGTCCGCGCCAAAGTCATGCCGATTTATGAGAACTGCTACACCCTCGACAGCGTTCCTGGCGCAAGAGTCAGTAACGCCGCAGGTGTGCTGGATATTGTCGTCCCTCAGGCATGGATGAAATACAACGACCCAGACTGGACCCCGCCTGAGCGTTGGGACAGCGGTATTGCGGGCGTTATTTTTGACTACAGCCTGACCGGGCAGGTGACTCGTCGCTTCAAGAGTGGCTCTGATGATTACAGCGCGGTATCAGGCTATGGCCAGGCGGGTTTCAACGCCGGCGGCTGGCGTGTACGCGGTGAATACCAGACCAACTACGACAGCGATCAGCGCAAGTACGATTTTACCTGGAACCAGTTCTACGCCTATCGTCCGCTGCCTACTATGGCCGCAAAGCTGACGCTGGGTGAAATTTATCTTAACTCGCAGGTGTTTGACACGGTGCGCTTTACCGGGGCTAACCTGGCAAGTGATGAACGCATGCTGCCGCCAAGCCTGCGTGGCTATGCGCCGGAAATTCACGGCGTGGCACGTACTAACGCCAAAGTGACCGTCATGCAGAGCGGGCGCACCATCTATGAAACAACGGTGGCAGCGGGTCCGTTTAACATCCAGGACTTGCGTAACTCCGTGCGCGGTACGCTGGATGTCCGTGTCGAAGAGCAGGATGGTTCGGTTTCTACCTTCCAGGTGAATACCGCCAACATCCCGTACCTGACACGTCCTGGCTATGTGCGCTACAACATCGCGGGCGGTGCGCCGTCTCGCTATAACCACCGTATTCAGGGACCTGGCTTTGTGGCCGGTGACTTCTCCTGGGGTGTGACCAACGCCTGGTCACTGTATGGCGGGGTAATGACGGCGGGTAAAGCGTATACCGCAGTGTCTGCGGGTATCGGTCGTGACCTGAGCGTACTCGGCGCGTTGTCTTTCGATGCCACGGAGTCCTGGAGCGAACTGCCGGGTCAGAACCGCATCTGGGGGACATCATACAAACTCAGCTATGCGAAGACGTTTGATGAATACAACAGCTCCATTACCTTCGCAGGCTATCGCTTCTCTGAGCGCGATTTCCGTACGCTGTCGCAGTACCTGGACGAACGTTACCAAGGCTATGACAACATCGGTCGTGAAAAAGAGATGTACACCATTACCGGTAGTAAAACGTTCTTCGCTGACGATCCGCGTCTGGCAACCACGCTGTTCCTGACGTACACCCACCAGAACTACTGGAACCGCGGCAGTCAGGACAGGTACGGCTTCTCCGTAGGTCGCAGCTTTAACATAGGTAATGTCCGCGGTATCACCGCGAACGTGTCAGCTTATCGCTCGGACTATAACGGCAGGAACGATGATTCCATCGCGTTCAGGCTGTCGATTCCGGTGGGAGACGGTAGCCGTTGGGCGGGTCTGGATCTCCAGACGAACAATGGCAAAACCAGCCCGATGGCGTCTTACACCGATAACAGCGACTACAACAACCTGTGGCGCGTGCGTGCAGGAGCAAGTCAGGACGGTTATGCCAACGTTGACGGCTACTACCGTCATCGTTCGCAGTGGGCAGAGGTTAATACCACTGCCAGCTATCAACACAACAACTACCTCGCAGCCAGCGCAACGTTGCGCGGCGGCCTGACGGCAACGCGACACGGTGCAGCGCTGCATAACAGTAGCGCAACATCGAATACCGCGCGTGTGATGGTAGACACCAACGGTATCGGCGGTGTGCCGCTGAACAACGGCAAAGCGACCACCAACAATTTTGGTATCGCCGTTGTGCCGGATATCGTCAGCTACAACAACTTCGACACCCGAGTGGACGTCGATGCAATGGACGGCAGCATTGAAGCGTCCAAAGCGATCAATACCTCGGTACTGACAGAAGGCGCCATCGGTTATCAGGCGTTTGGTATGGCGAAAGGCAACCGTGTAATGGGGACGCTGCGTCTGGCAGACCACAGTACACCGCCGTTTGGCGCCGAAGTTTATAACAAAGATGGCGTAAGCGTTGCCATGGTTCTGGAAGAAGGTAAAGCCTGGCTTGCCGGTGTGAACCCGAACGAAACGCTGAAAGTGAACTGGGGCGGAAAAACCCAGTGTGAAGTCACGATGCCGGCAACGCTTGTCGACGCGTCGACCGTACTGCTGCCGTGTCGCTAATCACGGATGAACAGCGATATATCTCAGGAGTAAGAGGAAATGAGTATGAAAAAGTTTAACCGTTGCGCAGTTGCCGCAGTCGTTTTTAGCATGTTTTGTGGTTACGCACAGGCGGGTATTTCCCTGGACCGTACTCGCCTCGTTATTACGGAAAAAGATACGTCCGCCAGCGCTAATCTCACGAACACGTCGCCTGAAGTACCGTTCCTGGCGCAGTCATGGGTTGAAGATGCTAACGGTCAAAAAATTACCTCGCCGCTGGTGGTGCTGCCGCCGCTGCAGCGTATTAACGGTGGGCAGAAGGGCATTGCTCGTGTGACGAAAACGGACGGCATTTCTGCGCTGCCAACAGACAGAGAAAGCCTGTTCTATCTCAACGTGCGTGAAATTCCGCCGAAATCAGACAAGCCGAACGTACTTCAGCTGGCGATGCAGACGCGCATCAAGCTGTTC
Source organism: Enterobacteriaceae bacterium 4M9 (assembly GCA_010092695.1). GTDB lineage: Bacteria > Pseudomonadota > Gammaproteobacteria > Enterobacterales > Enterobacteriaceae > Tenebrionibacter. Next base: position 417,118 of record JAADJJ010000001.1, read on the forward strand.
TATCGTCCAGTGGGCGTCATTCCAAAGACGCGTAGCGAAGTCTGGCAGGATCAGGTGGTGTTTGAGAAGCGCGGTTCGAGCATGACCGCGCAGAACCCAACGCCTTACTACGTCACTATTCTTGGCCTTAGCAAAGGTGCCGGGCAGAAGATAACGGACTTCCCTGGGATCATGATTCCACCTAAATCCAGCCTGGACTTTAAGGTCTCAGACAGCGGTGTGAGCGAGTTCAAGATGATGTACGTGAACGACTACGGCGGCCATCCGGAACTGACTTATCGCTGCTCAGGCAGTACCTGTAAGGCGTTACCGTCGGCGCAACAGGGCTAATTAAACGAGGAGTCCGACAATGCAAAACAAATTACCGTTATTCGCAATTCTGGCCGCCGGTGTTTCATTTCAGGCAATGGCTGATATTTCAGTATCGCCGCTGCACAGCGACCCGGATCATATAAAAGAAGACAGTGGCATTGTGCGGTTTCACGGCAACGTATTCGCATCACCCTGTGTGCTCTCTTCTGAAAGTCGTTTTCAGGATGTGAGTCTGGGCGACATTAGCGCGCGCAGCTTCCACAGTGCGGGTGATCGCAGCCAGCCGGTGACGTTTAAGGTGTACCTGAGGGACTGCCTGAAAGGCGCTGCGACCTATCGCAATAATATTGCTGCCTCGCAAACGGGCCAGGAGTGGCGCACTTACACTACCAGCGAGCAGGCAGTACAGATGACCTTCATTGGTGAGTCTGATCCAGGCAACAGTTCGCTTCTGCGTACTACGGGGTCGTCGTTTGGTGCCGGTCTGCGTCTGATGAGCGTTGACGGTAAACCGTATGTCCTTAACCAGACGCAAGCGCCACTGCTGGTGAAAACCGGTGACAGCGTACTGACATTCCAGGCCGCGTTGGAGTCGACGGACAGTTCCGTCACCGCCGGCGAGTTTAGCGGACTGATGCGCATCAAGATGGAGTACCTGTGATGAAGATGCCAGGTGTTTTGAGCCGCAAAAATCGCGTTGCCTGTGCTCTGGCGCTGGCCATGCTGCCCTCAGGCGCGTGGGCATATCTTGATGGTGAGATTATCCCGGACGGCCCTACTCACGATTACTTTGTGAGTCTGAATAACCAGACGATTACGGCAAACGTAGCAGGCGGCACGACTACGTCTGCATTTGCCGTTGAAGGTAACTATAAAGCACGCGTGTTCTGTAGTAAGACCGTGATAAACCAGCCTGTTTATTTTGAAGGTAGGACATCGCTCTCGCCGACAAGTGATGGTTATTTGGATCTTAACGAATATATGGATGCCAAAATCACTATCTATATTGAAGGTACTGGCAATGGTCAGATGACGATTCCTTTTGCGCCTGTTTCTAACCAGAACAATACCAATAGATGCTCTGCCAATGACTTGAACGGCGAAGGTACGGTAATGAACAACCTCTTCGCTTCGGGTAGTAATGGAACAGTAACGTTCAGGCTTAAAAAGCCCATTATTAACGGCATTACTATTAGTGGTACCGAAGTTGCTGAGATATATGGGCGTCTTGCAGCTGGGGCTGGCGTAATGGGTTCAACGCCGCTGGCAAGGGTTATTATCGAACAGGCGTTGATAACGGTACCAGACAAATGTGTTATCGGCGATGGTAGTCCGATTACCGTTGATCTCGGTCAGATTCCGAACTCTGCAGATGCAATTGAGAAAAACGCTCAGCCTGTAAGCGTTGATATTCCCGTTAAGTGTGAAGGCGGGAGTTTTGCCACTGCAAATATGCAAATCAAAATTGGGGTATTGCAGGGGAGTCCGGCCAGCTTTAACAGCAATTATCTAAGTACAACGGGTCCTGTCGATCGCCGTGATTTAGGGATTTCATTAACGGAACGTACAGCAAGCCAGACGATTGTACCGAATTCGTTTTATGACATTCCAGGTTTTGATAACAACGAGGGGATCTGGCATTTATCTGCGAAACCCGTAGGTAAGCCAGGCACCATGATTCCGGAAGGGGACTTTCAGGCCTCTGCCACTATAGTGACACTGTTTCCCTAAGGAGGGAATATGCGTTTAAGGATGATGAGTTTAGTTTTCGCAGCAGCTGTTCCACTCTCTGCGCCGGTATGGGCGGCGGGGGAAATCCAGGGCGGTGAAATTACGTTTACGGGAACGGTTGTGGGTCTGCCTTGCCTTATTGAGACAGAATCAGAAAATTTTGATGTGCCGTTTGGTCAGATTGGTTTACGCGATCTTTACGGTGCAGGTAGCACAAGAGCAACGCCTGTACCGTTCTCTATTAAGCTGAAAGACTGTACTACAGCCGTTTCTAACGCTGTTACCGTGACTTTTGGTGGTATGGCAAACGCGTCAATGGCTGAATATCTGGCAGTAGATGTTACTTCTGAAGCAAAAGGTATTGCTATTGGTATTCAGGAAGCCAGCGGCGGCGATCTTATTCCGTTGAACCAGGCGAGTGCACCTCAGGAGATCACTGGACTGACTGCAGAGCTGAAATATGAAGCTTTCGTCCAGGGAGAGGACGCAGCTTTGGCTGACAGAACGATCACGACGGGTAATTTCACCGCCACGGCGAGCTATACACTGAACTACCAGTAACAGAATCGACAGGGATGGTGCGATGAAATATCAATGTTTCCTATACGATCAAAACATGTTTTTTTCCGAGGGGATAAAAGCGGTTATTCTGGAGCAATTTGGAAAATCGGGTGATATTTCATACGCCAGCTCTGACCACTTTTCTGAACTGATTGATGAACTCAATGTAAAGAAAAACGGCAGCGATGAGCGCTGGGTATTGTGCGACCTGGAAAGTTTTCCGCACGATCGCTTTAGCGCGCTGAGTATAGTCAAGGAATGTTATCAGAAGCAGGATCAAAAACTGGTTATGCTGCTGAGTGAAAATAATATTCCGCTCTTTTTTGCCTTGTATTCTTTGCTTCCTGAGGCAAACTGGTTACTGAAAAACGAATCTCTCTATCACTTCGTTTCATTCTTTCGGGATTTACGCGAAGTGGAGCCGAAGTCACGCTGCTTTAGCCATTCTTTGGTTAATTACACGCGTATGAAGTGGCTGTCGGACAATGCGGAATGCAGTATTTCCAGCAATGAGTGGTGGTTGATGGAAGAGATATTCAAAGGAAAATCACTTTCTCAGATCTCCAACGAAGTGGATGTGGATATTCGTAAACTGAGTTACCACAAAAGACGTTTGATGCGAAAGCTCAACGTCAGAAACAATATCGATTTATTTAATGCCTTTCGCTGTATTGTGGCCACGCCACAGTTGGCAGGATGAATTTAAGTTTGCTGGCAATTTCGCCAGCAAGGCAATGGAAACATTGTGAATTGTAACTAAAGCTAAGGAAATGGATAAACCATGAACAAGATCAATACTTTTGAAGCAGCAAACGTTGTTGGTGGCACCGCTCAGGATTGCGTGTACACCTATGAAACAATCCTCCTCGGTGGCTCAGCATCTTGCCGTCTGGTTGCAAGCTGCACTGACAAAAAAGGCAACCTGACCCAGTCTTTCGCTGATGTGAACGACTCTAACTGCGGCGGCGGCGTAAACTAAGTTTACCGTTATCGTAGTCAAATAAAGTAAGTTTAATAATTTTAAAGTTTAATGGAATAAAGAAGAATGAAAAAGATCAATACTATCGAAGCAGCAGCAATTGTTGGTGGTATCGCAGCTGGCCAGTGTGAAGAAAGCTACATGCAGCTGCAGATTGGCACCAATGATTCTTGCCAGCTGGTGACTACCTGTGCTGACAAAAAAGGTAACCTGAGCCAGACTTTCAAAGAAGCGGCTTACTATAACTGCGCAGCATAATTACTGTTAACTAAATAATACATGGGGAATCTTCCCCATGTATTTTTCGCTGTCATCCAGGGACGTTATGAAAAATCAATATAGTCGTGCCGCAGTCGTCGGCTACTCGCTGTTTCTTATTGTTATCTCCGCACTGATGACGGTGCTTTTCTACCACATTTTTATCTTTAAGAGCTTTTCATCTGCCGGTGAACGTGAAGCCACGTTTATTGAATTTACCGCTGAGCAGGCAAAGAATAGCCCCATTCCTTTTCAAGGAAACAGTATTGTTGAAGTCATGTCTTATGGCTGCCATTACTGTGCCGCTAATGAAGAAAACGTTGCCAAAATGGTAAAAAATTTACCAGAAGGCACTCAGTTTTCTGTTATTCATCTGTCTAAAGAAGGTAGTTTCCTAGCCTCTTACGCCTCGGTTTTTGCCACGCTTGAAGAAATGGGTATCGAGAAAGAAAGGCGTGATGCTATTTATAACAGCGTAATTACCCGTGGCCTTAATCTGGCAGACGACACCGTGCTTGAAGACTGGCTGGTAAAAAATGGTATCAGCGTTGAGAAATATTTAGCCGCTCGTCAGAGTCCGGGTGCTAAGAATCGCCTGAACACCATGTCAGCTATTACCGAGTATTACAAAATTAATGCGACGCCATCTTTTATCGTGAATAAGCGCTATCTTCTGACACAAGAAGGGACATTCGCGGAATTCGCCGAGAAGCTGACGACGCTGATGCAGAAGGATGAACAGAATCCGTGATGCGGTTGGTCATAATCTGGTGCGTTTTCAGTGCTAAAAACAGCCTGGCGCCGGTCCTGAAAATGCACGGCGCTATTCAGCGCGGTGCATTGTCTGTTTTTAGCAAAATCGTTCGTTATGGGCATTTGCCGACGCTGCTTTGGTTTGCCAGGGGGCTGTGTGCGTTGGGGCTGCTGGGGCGTAATTATCGCCGCCAGAATGCGGTCGCGACGCAAAACTACCGTAGCCTGACCGGGCAAAGCGGGAATATTGATGCTGCGTGGATTGCCACGCAGCGTAGTCTCCTGGAAATGGCGGCCACCTGGGGACAAAACCCACGCATGCTGCGCCAGATGGCTGAATGTTCAGCGGCGCTCGATAACGTTGTCGCCCCGCTTCATCAGCAGAATATCCCGGTGGTACTGGCGCCTTTACATGCCGTGTCTGACATCCTGTCTGGCATCGTGGCGGCCGGCGTGACGCCAGGAAAGGCTACCGTGGTGGTGTCGTCCAGTGCCGAGGTTTATAACCAACAGGCCCGGGAAATGGGCAACATTGCACTGTCTTATTGCTCGATTCACCAGGATAACAAGCAGCTGGCATCCAGTCTGATGTCGCTGATTATGGAGGTGGCGCAGGGACAGCAAAATTTAATTATCTTCCCGGATATTACGCCTGACTACACCGTTCAGACCGAAGAAGGTCATTCGTCCCAAATTTCATGTCGGATATTCAATCGTCCGGCACAGTTGCACAGCGGCGTGGTGCGCCTGTCGCGCGCGGTGTCTGCGCAGGTAGTGTTTTATCAACTGTATTACCAGAATGGATTAAAAATCCATATTCATGAGCCCATTGGCGCGCGCAAGGCCGCGGCGGCCCTGCCGGGCATTATTGAGCAGTCACTGACGGAGTATCCGAAGGACTGGCTGCTCTGGCACAGCCACTCTCTTTTTTATATTAATCACTAAAGCATAATAATAATGAAGACGATTCTCCCGGACCCGATATATCAGGAAGAGACTAACGAGTGCGGCCTTGCCTGCATTGCCATGCTGGCGCAAACCCAGGGTGTGAATGTTTCACTCGAAGCACTGCGTGAAATCTTCCCTGCCTCCGATCACGGCTCCTCGCTTAACGATCTTGGCAACATACTGGCTAAACTGGGTATTGCTACCGCACCCGTTATTTTTGAACACAGCGAACTCAGTGAAGTCCCTTTGCCCGCCATTTTGCACTATGGCGCCAGCCACTATGTGCTGCTTGCCTATCGCAAGGGTAACCATGTCTGCGTAATGAACCCGGCAATTGGCGAGCAGTGGCTGCCTTTTGCGTCTCTGAAACGTGAAATCAGTGGCTATGCGCTGATTCTTGATAGCGACAGTCCGTACGAAACCGCCGCTGAGCCGCCAGCAGAGCTTAAAGAATCAAAAGTGCCGCTGCGTGCGATGAGCATGAAAGAGACCCGTGCGGTACGCGGCATCTACTGGCTGATGCTGCTTACGTTCCTGGTCGGGCTGACGCTGTTTTTGATGCCGACGATGGTCAGTAACGCCATCAACCAGGCGTTTTCTGATGCCACGCAAAAGGATTTCCCTTACGGGCTGTTCATTATGGCGTTTGTCGCCTCCACGCTGCTGGCGCTGGGTGTGAGGATCATTACCGAGCGCTTTGTAAAACGCTTTGTACTGGTCAACAGTGGTCTGGGGTTTGCCCGCCTAATGAGCAATTCGCTGCGCTTTTTTGAAAAGCGTGCGCCGGGGGAAATCTTCAGCCGCTTTGCCGCCTGGCAAAGTGCGCTCCAGCAAAAAATTGAACTGGACAACAGCCTGCGTACTGACTGGGTCATCGGTGCCATTGCGATGGGCATCATGTTCTGGATAGCCCCTGTGCTGGCGGCCATTTCTGCCGTGTGTGTCACGGTGATGGGGCTTATCAGCGTATGGGCGATTTTTCGCGACAGATGGTATACCCAGCAAATTCAACTTAAAAGCGCCTCACTTAATGACTTCTTTATGGAGACGTTGCAGGGCGTACTGACCATTAAAACCGCCGGTCTTGAGAGCCAGCGTAAGGCGCAGTTTGCCTGGTATAGTCGCGACCTGTTTAGCACGTTGCAAAAGCAAAAAGTATATCAGCAGGTTAAAGAAGGGCTGTATCAGCTTACCGGTAGCCTGGAAATGGTGGTGTTCATGCTGGTCGTGCTGCCGATGGTGCACGGTAAGTTGATTTCGCTCGGTGATTTCTTTGCCTACAGCTTCCTGCGCCAGATTTTTAGCTCCTACGTCACGCGTATTTTCTATTCCATTGTTCGTAAGTCGCAGTTGCATATTATCGACACGCGCGCGCACAGCCTGTTCCCGCAGCAGGAGTCAGAAGAAATGCCGGCGCTGTTTGAGCAGCGCAGTACGGTTGACGTACCGCACCTGCGTTTTGCCAACCTCGGCTTTCACTACGAGCCGTCAAAACCCATTTTGCAGAACCTGTCGCTCGACCTGCCGCCGGGTAGCCAGATTGCTATTGTCGGTGAGTCTGGCGCGGGAAAAAGTACGCTGCTGCGCCTGATGGCGGGACTGTTCTCTACGCAGGATGGGGCGTGCTACGCGGATGACCAATCCGTTGGTCGCAAGCAGCTGGCACCGCTGGTCTGTCTGCAAAGCCAGGAAGACATTCTGTTTAACGCCACCGTGATGCAGAACGTCACACTATTTGACCCGAGCTTTGTCGACAGTAAAAAAAGCCATGTTGAGTCTGTATTGTCCTCACTTGCGCTCGGACCAGTGATAGCCAGCCTGCCTGGCGGCGTGAATGCGCTCATTCGTGAAAGCCACGCGGCGTTGTCTTTAGGCCAGCGTCAGCGTCTGCTGCTGGCGCGTGCGCTGTATAGCTCTCGCCCGGTACTCCTGCTTGATGAGCCGACGGCCAATCTGGATGACGAGACGGCAAGTATTGTGATGACCACGCTTCAGCAGCACTGTCGCGAGACCGGCAAAACGCTGATTGTCGTCACACACAGCGAACATATTCTTCCGCTTTTCCCGCAGGTATACCGTCTTACCGACGGGCAGCTGCGCCGTGAGAGCCGCAGCATGAGCATGGTTCCTGAAGCGCCCGTTGAAATGGAGGTAATGGCATGAAGCCGATAAAGCGTAAAACTCGCTGGCTGCTGGTCGCAGTCGGGTTGATTGCGTTGGTTGCCGTGAGTGTGACGGCGGTCAGCCAGATGATGTCACCGAATCAGGCGCCGCTGAATGCGCTGACCGTCGATCGGGGTGATATCGAGAAGGTGGTACTGGCGACGGGAATTGTGAAGCCGTCAATACAGGTTAACGTCGGTGCTCAGGTGAACGGTCAGCTGCGCAAACTGTATGTGCGTGCGGGCGACAAGGTGAAGAAAGGCCAGCTGCTGGCAGAAATCGACCCGACGTTACAGGAGTCTGATCTGAATAACGCCAAAGCACAGCTTGCCAGTGCCCAGGCGCAGCGTATGTCGGCTAAAGCCACGCTGGTGCGCTATCAGCAGGATCTGGCGCGCCAGCGCATGATGGACCGTGACGGTTCCGGCGTGCGCAGCGAGCTGGAGCAGGCGCAGGCGCAGTACGATACGCAGGTGCAGCAGGTCAAAATGTACGAGGCGCAGATTGTGCAGTCTGAGATGTCGGTAAAAACGGCGATGGCAAATCTCGGCTACACCCGCATCGTGGCGCCGGTTGATGGTGAAGTACTGGGTATTATCACTCAGGAAGGTCAGACCATCGTGTCATCACAGAGCGCCCCGACCATTCTGGTGCTGGCTGACCTCGACAAAATGCTGGTACAGACGCGCATCTCTGAAGCGGATGTTGGCAAAATCAAGCCTGGCCAGCCGCTGTGGTTTTATGCCATTGCTAACCCGGAAAAGCGCTATGAGAGCGAGATGGGTTTTGTGCAACCGGCACCGCAGGAGGCGCTGGAAGAGCAGGGTAAATCTTACTCCAACACCAAAGGCCAGAGCAGTGCAGTGTATTACAACGGTACCTTCGAAGTGTCGAACGAAGAGCGTGAGTTGAAAACGTCAATGACGGCACAGGTCTTTATCCGCGTGGCGCAGGCAAAGAATGTGCTGCGTGTGCCGGTCGGCGCGCTAGGCAAGGCGACCAGCCCGGATCATTACCAGGTTCTCGTGATGGAAAACGGCAAAGCACAGCTGCGCACGGTACGCATTGGTCTGAATGACCGTCAGTATGCTGAAGTGCTGGAAGGCCTAAAAGACGGCGACAGTGTGGTGCTCCAGCCAACCATCGTGCAGGGGTAAGCGTTATGTCGACTACGCCTCCTATTGTTGTTTTACGTAACGTCTGTCGTGAGTTCCAGGCCGGAGATCAGGCTATTCGGGTGCTCAACGACATCACGCTGACGATTCAACAGGGTGAAATGGTGGCGATCATGGGCGCTTCCGGATCCGGCAAGTCAACGCTGATGAACATCATCGGCTGTCTGGACAGGCCAACGTCGGGCGAGGTTGTGATTAATGGCGACGCCGTGCAGGACGCTGACAATGTGCAGCTTGCTGAACTGCGCAGCCGCTATCTGGGGTTTATCTTCCAGCGCTACCATCTGATGCCGTATTTAACGGCAGAAGAAAACATTGCCATCCCTGCGCTGTACACCGCCATGCCAGAAGAAGAGCGCCGCAGCCGCACGATGGAACTGGCCGGCAAGCTGGGCCTTGAAAGCCGCTTACATCACCGCCCGGCACAGCTTTCTGGCGGTCAACAGCAGCGTGTCAGCGTTTGCCGTGCTTTGATTAATGGCGCGCGCGTCATTCTGGCCGATGAACCCACCGGCGCGCTTGATAGCGCCAGCGGTAAAGCGCTGATGGATGTGTTACACCAGCTGCATGCCGATGGGCACACCGTCATTATCGTTACCCATGACCGCAACGTGGCCGAGCAGGCGCAGCGCATCATCGAAATCAGCGATGGGCGCATTATTGCCGACGAGCTTAACCCGGCACGGATTTCACAACGTGAAGTACAGGCGCTTGCTGCAGTAAAAGACAACGGCCGTGCTTCGCTGTGGCGCAGCCTGCATGAATCGCTGCGCATGGCCTGGCGCTCGCTGGTGGGCCACCGGATGCGCGCTTTTCTCTCAATGCTAGGCATCATTATTGGTATTTCGTCAGTGGTGTCGTCAATGGCCGTGGGCGAAGGCGCACGTCAGGCCATCATGAGTGAAATCGGCAAGCTCGGGAGTACCACAATGGAAATTCGCCCCGGCACTGGCTGGGGTAACAAGCGTCAGGATATGGAACGTGCCCTGTCGATTGATGATATTACCAGCCTGGAAAAGCTGCCGTGGGTAGTGGGTGCGTCGCCGGTGATGTCCATGTCTTCTACCGTGGTGCGTCAGGGGCTGGATTTCTCCATTATGCTCACCGGCATTGCGGAAAACTATTTCTCGCTCCAGGGCATTCAGTTTGTGAAGGGATATGGTTTTACCAACCGTGATATCACCACGGGCGAGCCGGTGCTGGTGCTGGATGAAACCAGTTATGAAGCGCTGTTTGCCAAAGGTGAAGACCCTATCGATCATATTGTGCAAATCGGCGGCGCGCCGTGGCGCATCATTGGTGTGGCCAGCAGGCCTGGGCCGAAGCTGGTCGGTGGCTTCATCTCCGGCTGGGTGCCGTGGACTTCATTACAGCAGCGTATTTCTGGCGACAGGCCGCTTGAGTCCATTGTGTTGCGCTTTGATGAAGGGCTGAAGCCTAAAGAAGCCATCAGCCGTGTGGATCATCATCTGGTTCGCGAGCATGGTCGTAAGGACTTCTTTGCCCAGAACGATGACAAGCTGGCGACCGCGCTACAAAAAACCTCGGACTCTATGTCACTGCTGATTACCGCTATTGCCGCCATCTCACTGTTGGTAGGCGGCGTGGGCGTGATGAACATCATGCTGGTATCCGTGACTGAGCGTACCCATGAAATCGGTATTCGCCTGTCCGTGGGGGCACGGCCTTCAGACATCATGAACCAGTTCCTGATTGAAGCGGTGATGATTTGCGCCCTTGGTGGGCTGATTGGCCTGGTGGGTTCCTGGATTGCCGGACAAGTCTTTGCGCTGGTCACGAACGAATTCTCTCTGGTCTTTACCTGGTTTCCGGTGGTTATTGCGTGTGGTTTCTCCGCGCTCATTGGTCTTACTTTTGGCTATTTCCCTGCCCGACGGGCAGCCAGGCTTAATCCTACGGAGGCGCTGGCCCGCGAATGAAACGATATACGCTTCTTTTTACCGCGCTGCTGCTTGCTGGTTGTGGCAGCTTTACCCGCAGCGACTATCAGCAGCCGCTGCTGTCCATGCCGCAAACCTGGGAGCAGAAGGCAAGCCAGGACAAAGCGCGTCAGCTGGCGGCCGGTGATAACTGGTGGCAGGGCTTTGACGACACGCGCCTGACGCGGGTGATAAACCAGGTATTGCAGACGAATAACGATCTTGCTGCTGCGGCACTTACCCTCAAGCAGGCACGTTTGACTGCCGGGTTACGTAATACCAACCTGACGCCGGACGTCACGCTGGGCGGTAACGCCAGCAACACCAAAAACATCAGCAACGGCGTGTCGCCCACAGAGAACTATAACTCTTCGCTGTCGCTCACCTACGAGCTGGATTTGTGGGGCAAGCTGGCGCGCACGCGTGAGCAATACGAGTGGCTGGCGAAAGCCAGTGAGCAGGATTACCAGGCGACGGTGCTGTCCACGATTGGTACGACCGCACAGCTCTACTGGAGCATTGCGCTGGCAAACCAACAGATAAAGAACCTGAAAAAAAGCCAGGAGATTGCCGAGCAGACGCTGGAGCAGGTGGAGTCGTGGTATCGGGCCGGTAAGGTGGGTCAGCTGGATGTTTTACAGGCCCAACAAACCGTTATCAGCCGTCAGAACTCAGTGCGGACACAAATCCAGCAGCGTGAAAAATCACGCAATGCGCTGGCGCTGCTGCTCAACCGTCCAGCGGAACAACATGCGGATGAATCCACCCAGCTGGAAGCGGGTAAACGTGTGCCAATCGCTGCTTATACACCGCTGAATGTGATTTCCCGACGCCCTGACGTGCAGGCAGCGGAGTCACGCCTGCGCTCGGAGCTGTCCGGCTATGACGTTTCACGCCTGAGTTTTTATCCTTCACTGTCGCTCAATGCGGCACTAAACGCCGGCAGTTCAGCGTTCAGCCAGTGGTTCAACGCACCAACGCGCGTGCTGGGTGCTGGCCTGACGGCACCGTTTATTCAGTGGAACACGGTGCAGCTTACTATTGAGAGCGCCGGGGTTCAGGTACAGCAGGCGGCGGTGTCGTTTCGTAAGACCGTTTATTCTGCGCTTTCAGAAGTGGATGACGCGATGGAACAGCGTCTGAGTGCCGATGAACAGCGGGAAAGATTGCAGCAGTCGCTGGCTATCAGCCAGAAACGCCTGAAGCTGACAGAAAGCCGCTACCGTGCCGGTGCGGTGGACTATCGGACCTTGCTTGATGCGCAGGATAATTTACTGACGCTGGAAAACAGCCTGGCGCAGACGCAGTACGATTACCTTTACGCCACGATGCAACTCTGGTTGGCGCAGGGAGGCGGTGAAGTACAACAAAGGACGAACAGCAATGAACAATAATAATTTTAAACGCGTAGTGATCACTGGCTACGGTGCGGTAACCCCGCTGGGCGCAACGGCGCAGGAAAGCTGGCAGGCCATTATGGACGGCAAGCTTGGCTATCGTTATGTGGATTACACGGCAGCGAATATTAATTCTCATTTTTTTGGCTTGATTGATGATGAGCCAAATCTGAAGGGCGTACCTGCGGCCATTCGCCGCCGCCTGCCGCGCTTTGCGCGCCTGACGCTGGGCGCTGCACGCCAGGCGGTGGCGATGGCATTTGGCGACAGCGAACCCCAGGCGGTGTACTCACCGCTGGAGTGTGGTGTGATTATGGGCACCGGCTGGGGCGGCATGGATGAAAGCTATGTCGGCGCCAAAGACTATTCGGCCAACGGTATTTCTTCACCGTTTAACTGCTTTTTGACCATGCCAAACGTGGCAACTGCGGCCTGTAGCCAGTTCTGGAACCTGCGTGGTTATCAGAACACGGCTATTGCCGCCTGTGCGACCGGAAACATGGTGATTGGTGATGCCTGGGAAGCCATCCGCAACGGGCGTTCCACCATGATGCTGGCGGGTTCCGGAGAATCCCTGACTACCGATTACGCCATCTGGAATATTGATGTGTTGGGTGCACTGTGCAAAGAGCCGCAGGACCCGACCAAAGCCTGCTGCCCGTTCAGCGCAGAGCGCAACGGTTTTGTACTCTCTGAAGGCGCTGCCGTTTTGTGCCTGGAAGAGCGCGACAGCGCGCTGGCGCGCGGTGCCACCATTCTTGGTGAAATCACGGGCTACGCTAATTTCTCTGATGCTTTCGACTTTACCTCTCCGGCAGAAGACTGCCTGGCCCGTGTGCAGACGATTAACCGCGCGCTGGCACAGGCGGGGCTGGAGCCGCATCAGCTGGATTATATTAATGCGCACGGTACCTCAACGCCGCTTAACGATCTCAACGAAACGCAGGCAATGAAAATGGCATTGGGCCGCGCGGCGTATGACATCCCGGTTTCCAGCACCAAATCCTATTCTGGCCACCTGATTGCCGCTGCGGGCAGCTTTGAAAGCATTATCTGCCTGCAGGCGATGGAGCACGGCATTATGCCTGCGACGGCGAACCTGAAAGTGGCAGATCCGCAGTGCGATCTGGACTATATCGCTGAAGGCCATCGTCGTGGTGAGATCCGCCGCACGCTGAATATGAGTTTTGGTTTTGGCGGCGCTAACGCCGCGCTGGTGCTGGAGAAACACGTGTGAGAACGCTGGTCTATACCCTCGACGATGCGCACCAGTGGGCGGCGTTTTCTGGCGACTATAACCCGGTGCATTTTGACCTCTCGCGGGGAGACGGCCAGCTGACCATTCACGGTATGCGGGCGTTGCTGGATGTGAAATCGGCGCTCAGTGCACAAGCGCTGGACGCGTCTTTGCTTAAGTGCACGGTGCGGCTGCGTCGCCCGCTGCACTACGGCACGCCTTATCAGCTGGCTCAGGACAGCAGGCGAACGGCTGCAATGAATGTGACCGAGCCAGTGGACGGGCAGACCTGCCTTTCCTGCCAGCTTACCGCGCTGGAAAACGAGGAAGTGGTGGCGCCGGTTAGCGTAAGCACGCTGGATGCTGACGAACTGGCACACCTGGAGCAGGCCTTTTCACCGCTGCTGTCGCAAGCTCAGCAATGGCAATTTCTTGATGCGCTGCTGTTTCGCCATCTTATTCATGACGCCGCACTGTTACGCCAGGAGGTGATTGCGACCAGCTTACCTCCCGGCGCAACACTTGACGCGGTTTTCTCTCAATGTCAGGTCGTGCAGACCCATCAGGAGTTGGTGTTTGATCGCCGCCTGCTGGCGTCCTGGACGCCTGGAACGTTTACACACCCGCTGGAAATCGGTGTTTTGCCTGCGCTGGTGGTTGGTGATGTTCAAAGCGGTGCCGTTGTGCGCATCGCTGCCACCATTAGCCAGGGAAATATCCGTATCAGCAATGCAATCACGCTAAAAATCAGCCAACTGGCTACCAACTAAAAAGATAACCACTATGAAAAATTACGATTCAATCTACGCCAAAGTAAGTGAAATGATCTGTGATGCCAAAGACCTGGACGCAGATGATCTTAATGCTGATGCACCGCTGACGGTACTGGATCTCGACAGCCTCGATTACGTGGAGCTGATGATCCTTGCCAAGCGCGAGTTTGGGCTGACGTTAACCCCAGAACTGTTTACCCAGCATCCGATGATGACGCTGCGTGAGCTGTGTGAGTACATTGAAAAAGAGACGGCGGCTTGAGATGACGCAAAAATGGGTTCTGATCACGGGAGGTAGCCGGGGCATCGGCCAGGCGCTGGTGACAGGCTTACTCCCGCAGTGGAATGTCGTTTTCACCGGGCGCAGTGAGGAAGGCATTGCGCGTACGCTTGAACTTGCGCAGAACGTGCAGAGCACAAACTGGGTTAAAGGTTTTAGCTGCGACGGTAAAGACGAACAGCGCGTGGGTGAGCTGGCGCAACAGATGCTGGATGAGTTTGGAGCGCCTGCGGCCATCGTGCATAACGCCGGCATTGCCAGAGATGCATTGCATATTCATCAGGATGCAGAAGTATGGCGAGATGTGCTGGATAATAATCTTGTCTCTCTGGTTAACTGGAACCGACTTTTGCTACCTGCGATGATGATGCAGGGCGAGGGCTCGGTTGTAATGATGTCTTCAGTGACAGCGATTCGGGGTAACAGCGGCCAGACCGCTTATGCTGCCAGTAAGGCTGCCATGATGGGTATTGCACGCTCTCTGGCGCGAGAAGTGGGACGTTTCGGTATCCGGGTAAACTGCCTGGCGCCGGGTCTTATCGAAAGTGATATGACCCAGGCTATCCCGGAGACGAAGCTTAAGGCTATGCGCCAGGAAATCCCGCTGCGACGTCTTGGCCTTGTTGAAGAGGTCACGGGTTCGGTTGCTTTTCTGATTGGTGATAGCAGCCGCTATCTGACCGGACAGACGCTGGTGCTGGACGGCGGACTTTCTGCCTGACATTGTTGAATAGCCGTGTCGCTTGCGCGCGGCTTGTTCTTTCTTGTTTGTAACTGCGTACTCTTGCTTCTCCTGGCCTGGCTCACGGCTCACGGCTCACGGCTCACGGCTCACGGCTCACGGCTCACGGCTCACGGCACAGCTCACCACTCACCACCCGTCACTGCTGGCGTATGCTCTTCAGGCGACATCGTGATGGGCATTTACGCCCACGCCTCTTTTGCTGCCTGTCATACCGATCTGCGCCGTGCCATTTCCTGTCAATACCCATACCTGCCTGAGAGCGCTGTTCTGGCGAAATAAGGTGGAATATCTCCCCATGAGTATTATCAGATAATTTTTGTGGGTGGATTTTCTAAAAACTCATTAGAAGCAGCTAAAAGCAGCCTATAAAACAGAGGTATTACTTATAAATGAAATGCCATTTTTAATGGTTTGCTTAAATAGTTATTCATTGCCATCAGCAGTGAGTCTGGAATGTGAGGGACGCGCGCTGTGCATTTTACACCATGAAAACGCAAGCCTGTGCCGTGGTTAGGATCATGAAAAGGAGGCCGGTATTGGAGATAACCTTTTGATATATGCTTTCCCGGCAAGTTATCTGGAAACAGCTAAATATGGATTCCAGATGCGTGGTGGTTAACATTCGATAAATATAAGCATTCAGGCACCTGGGCCGGTCGGGTTTAGCTAACTATCTTTTTCGACACCCATACTTCGGGAAGAGATTGTTACCAAAGAGCAACATATTATTGGGCATTTTTTTAATATAGATAAGCTGGGTGTCACCATCGTGAGAGAATAGCAAGTCACTTGCAAAGTTATCGTCAATATTATCGGCATTATATCGCGATATACTGATATTTTTGATGCGATAAAAATGGGAGTTGTTGCTGTGGTTTTTGTACTCGATTTGCATGCTACGAGAGATGATGTACTTCTTGTTGTTGCGTGTCATCAGCCCATCCATGTTGAGGAAAAGGTACTTGCCGCTGGCCTCCAGCGTGATCAAGCCATCTGCAAGAATAGACTCATCGTTTATCTTTTGCACAACGGAGAAGTTCGATTCACAAAAAAATGGCGGTGCGGTGTTGCGGGTATAGGTGACCCAGCCGAGTACGAGGGTCAGTCCAATGCAGATAAGTGTAATAGCCATTTTATTACGCATTTTCTTTTTCTCTGAAATAATAGCTTATACATTTATTATTGGATGAGATACATTCAATAAACAACATCTGACTGTTTATACCTAACGCACTGTTTATCTGTAATTTATCAATATAGATTTCTTTTTCTATTGAACAGTCGAGTTTGCCAGTGTTCTGTGTTGTTGCATTGATAATGTCATTAATATCTTTATCAGAAAAAGAGGATGGTGAAAAAATAACGCACTTACCCTGTTGCATTCTTTTTGTTGTCGTGTCATTAGGAATGCTTTCTGGCTTAAATAACATAAACGGAAAGGACATTAGCAGCAGGATAATAATGGGTAAATAATGGATGGCATGAAAGTGGGAGCTTTTCTTAACCGGCTTAATATCGTCGGTGAAGAAATTATCTGCACTTTGATCATTAAAAGAGTCGACAGCCACATCTTCTGAAATACGAAAGCCTACCCGCGGTATAGTAACAATAACATCCTTTTCCATGCCTAATTCAAAAAAGTTTTTTCTTAAGATAGAAATATATTGATTCAGGTTGCTGTTTGAGGAGCGTGCACCATGCTGGTCAAAGACAGACTCAAATATTTCCTCACGCGAAAGAACATCTCTTCGATGATTAAGCAACTTAGCCAGCAAGCGTGCTGATGTCAGAGAAAGCTCTATACTATCCCCGGTCATTTGATTGACCAGAGTAGCATTTTCTGTATCAAACTGGAGCAGTTTCTCTATATCAAAAATCATGCTTGTCTCCACACCGTGATCAAAATCTCTCTCTTAATTTAGAGCTTTAAGAAGAAAAACACATAAATATAAGATAAAAATCCTGTTCTCTCACTCATTGCCAGCTAATGTTGTTGTGGCTATCTGAAGGCGGCACCATGACAGTATCATTTCATAACAAAGGATTGTTGACATGAAACCAGCCTCGTCTTCTCCATCTTCTTTACGTAACCCGGGTGCGTTGCTAAAGAACTCCAATGCGCCCGGTGATAGCCTCAGAATGTTAACTGTGGCGATGGGAATAAATAACCATGAAGCTGTAAATGTGCCGGAGCAGGAGATTATTCTCCGGTTATTAAAGGAACATGGCGATGAAGGGCTATCCACGCGGGAGCTTGCCAATTTCTGTGGTATGTCTATTTACCGGGTAAGACATTTACTTCTACCTCTGGAGAAATATGGCCAGGTGAGTAGAAATAAAATGCAGAAACACCACAGATGGTTTTTACCATAAACTAAATGGGCCGAGGCATTCTAACAACAGGGTTTTGGCTTTGCAACAAAGATGGCTAACTCGGTACTTAACTCTTAATTAATACGATCCTGGATGACAATTATCTCGCAAAGGATTGCGAGACATCCTGGGTCTACCTTTGCTTTTTAATCAGCGCGGGAACTTTCTAATATATAGTGACAGAATCCGTCAGGTTTTTCTCTAATAAATAATAGAGAAGATATAGGTCTCGTGAATAGTTGGTGCTAGTGTTTACCGTTGACGTAAAGTTTTTACGATACAAGTTAGGTATCAAAAAGTTGTGTCTTCCCCGCTGACAAAACGTGCTCTTTGTAATGTTATGATTTATTTTATGCGTTTGCACTGGGTTTTCATCATGCATTGTATGGAAAAATCTTAGCTTATTTAGCCGTAAGTGCTATTGCGTTATGCATTAGGCCCCTGTCCGGGGAAATTATTTTTACTGGAAACATATTCTTGTGAAGATGCGATATTGTTATAGTGGGGGGTGTGTCACAAAAATATGCCGGGGGCAACTTACGATTTTAGATTCACTCTGGTGCTAAAATTTTCTGATTCGAACGTGTGTTTCACTGTTGTTTAACTTACAGTGGTATTACGAGAGACAGCGCAGTTGTTTAACGTTAAATATAAAAAAACACGCGGTAGCTGGCTCTATCACGTCCTGAAACATCTTGTGGCGCTTACCCTTTTTTGCTCAGTCCCCAACAGACTTTCTTTGTCACCGCGCTCAAAGGCAGGCATTCGTTTCTTTATATTGCTGCCCGCATACTATTACTTCCCCTGTTGATACAAAACGCGCCTGGTGAGAAGAGAATTTACCTATATTTACTTTATTGGTAATAAATTTTTCACTCGTACAAAAAAACGATGCCCAAACATAAGCCCTGGTTGTGAGTAATTGTTAATTTCTATCAAAAATATCTCTGTATTCTCCAGATAAAGGAAAAGACGAGAATATATGCCCCTCTTCTTTTACAGCGACGTGCTCACGCTGGCACGAAGCGTGCTGGAGTGGGAGATGAGGTGTACGTATACATGAGTTTTCCTGCCAAGGGGCCAGTGAGGTCCTGCGCCCTATTGCTGTGTGTTCCGGCTTCACAAAGCGCTACAGCTTCGTAGTATGTTCTCTCATACTTTGCGCAGGACTGCCTGTTGATCTCTGTTACCTACCGTTTCCACTGTCGTCACTATGCCGCTGCTTCTGCTTCCGCCAATGCTTTATGCCGGAACGCCTGTGATAACCGTTAGCAGGTTTTACACATCAGAATCAGCTGCCTTTATACCGCCGTAAAAGCCTCTGGTAGGGCGTGACAGTCTGTCTGCGTTCTGCAGCCTGATGTCAGTTTCCGACTACGGCTGAGCCCCCAAAAAGAGTGAAGCATAAAACAGGGCAGGATCCCCGCCTGTGCTGCTGGCTTGTATGTACGGTTTCAGGGGGCAGTTGACCGTAGAGTCGCTGAGTAAGCGGTAGTTCCTTGTGGGCAAGCTTTAAACGACGTTTACCGGTATTGGGGTTGTACTGCGAGCCAGAGTCGTTTTGCCGTAGTTACAAGGCCAGTACAGCGCGTTCACGCTGATATAACGCATACCGATGCGCTGACTGCAGAGGGGCTGAAAATAGGGAGTGCATAACAGAAATGAGGAGAAGAAAAACTGGCGGAAGATCACAGGAGTCGAACCTGCCCGGGATCGCTGGCGACCCCAACTGGATTTGAAGTCCAGCCGCCTCACCGGAGACGACGATCTTCCGCGCCTGCATTGCTACATGGAGGCGGGCGCATTATAGCTATTTTCCGGAGGTTACCAATAGGCCACGACGTTATTTTGCACATTTTCTGGATTTCTCCGCATCTCGGGGATTTTTGTCAGCGTTTTTCCCTCGAATCACACGCATCCCTCTGGCAGCGACGCAGCCTCTGCCGCGCCGCTGCCAGGGGCAATTAACGCTGTTGGCTTAGAATAAACGGCACGGAGTCACGCAGTGACGGGTTAACCGCGCCGCTGTGGTCCAGGCCCGGATATTCATGAATATCAACCTGCGTGCCTGCCGCTTTCACCGCCTGAGCAAAGTGCTGCTGCATCGCCGTCGGCACGTTAATATCCTCACCGCCAATGCCAATGAATACCGGATGCTGAATGTGCAGCGTCGGGTAACGCAGTACGTCGGTGGTGGATTCCAGCACTGACTGAATCGCCGGTTTCAGGCTGTTGGCAGCATTAAGCTTCTGCTTCATCACTTCCTCAGTAAGCGGTGTAATGCACAGCTCACGTGCCTTTTCGAGTAACGATTGTGCCGCAGGCTGGAAGTAATCTTCGCTCTTGAGCGACTTCTGGCTGTCTGCGGCTGCAAGGTAGATATAAAACACGTACGGGATTTTCGGGTCACCGCTCTGGGCGTTGCCCGGCGCCGCACCGGTGAAGACCTGGGCTGCTGAAGTGTTGGCGTCAAAATACGGCGTACCGGTAAGTACCGTGGCGCGTACGTTCAGCTCAGGTGCGTACTGTGGCTGGTAGCCTGCGCTTGCAAAGGCCGCATGCGCGCCCTGAGACTGGCCGACAAAGATAACTGAGTTTTGTAGAGGGAAAGCCTTCAGCGCGGCACGCACGCTGTCCAGTACGCTCCAGGCTTCGGCTCGCGCGTTCAGGTAATGATGCAGCCCATCAGAGCCAAGGCCTGCATAATCCGGCGCGACCACGGCAAACCCTAAAGACAGCCAGGTGTTGAGATACTGGCTGTCACGCCCGGTACGGGCGTTTAGCGACGGCGCACAGGCGTTGTCCACGCCAATGGTGCCATGCGTCCAGACCACAACCGGCCATCCGCCGTGCGGCGCTTCGCCTTTAGGGATAAACACCGCAGCGGTATCCTGGCGCGGGCTTTTACCGTCCACGCCGCTGATGGAACGGTATTTAATCAGAAACTGCTGTGCGGCTTCCGTCAGGCCGTGCTCGGCGGGCAACACTGCCTGCGACACTGGCGTTGGGTCGGTTTCCTTCAACTCGGCAGCACCCGCGGGTGTCATTATCATGAGGGCAAGTGCAGAAAGGCTCCAGCGCAGTCGCTGTGTGAATTCTGGTTTCATTGTGGTTGTTCATCCCGTTGTTTTGAAGTCGGTTGCGACAGGGACATCGCCTGAGAATAGTGTACAGCCGCAAGCGCAATGCTGTGGCAACGGGCCGCAATTTGGGGGAGTAATCCTAAGAAAGCGCTGACAATAAAAAACGCCGCTGGGGCAGCGGCGCTTCAGGTAGTTACGGCACGCCGCAGGGGCGTATACGCGTTTATTCCCCTTCGCCGGGGAACAGGAACGGGTTAATGCTGCTGCGCGCGAAGCCTTCCTGCTCCATATGGGCGTCCAGTACCAGCGAGGCGAGGTCGTCCGCAACGGCTTCAACCTTCGGCTCTTTGTCCTGATAAAGGATTTTCAGGTAAGTGCCGCAGTCGCCACAGCTTTCTGCTTTGATGGCCGAGGCTTCGCTGTCGAGTGACCAGTAGTTCAGGTCGCGGCTTTGCTCGCAGTTGCTGCATTTCACGCGCACCACATGCCATTCGGTTTCACACAGGTTGCAGTGCAGGTAGCGCAGGCCGTTAGTGGTACCGATATGGACCACGCTGGAGACGGGCATACTGCCGCACACCGGGCAGAACTGGCGCTGCTCGCCGTATTCGGCGCGCGCTTTGCCCGGGATCAGGCTTGCCATCTGCGCCCAGTAGAGCGACAGCGCAGCCCAGATAAACGGCGCTTTGTCGCTGCTCACAGCGCCAAAATCGCTGCTGAACAGCGCACTGGCCATTTCTTCAAGTTCCTGTGCGGAGGCCTTTTCGAGGTTCTCAATTACCGCCAGCGCCTGGCCGGTCATTTCTGGCTTCAGTTCGGCAATCAGGGAGTGCAGCAAACGGCGCCAGTGCGCGTCACGCGGCAGCACGTGGATGTCCAGCGGCGGCTTGCCCTGCTCGGCGGCTTCACGAATACGCGTGGTCAGGTCTATTTCCAGCGGATGGTCATATAGCACCACTTCCTGAGCGTGGGCAATCTGGGCGGCAAAGCGCAGGTAATCACCCAGCGGATTGCTCTCGGCCAGTTCGCGCAGGCGCTCGGCGCGGCGGTTATACAGGTTCTTGAGGCGAGGGAAGAGCAGAGGAGGGATAACGTCGTTCTGGCGCTTATCGCCCTTCTCCAGCTGATCCTGGGGAATAATACGAATACTCATGCAGTGCTTTTTCCTGTTATGGCGAGTTGCTGTGTTCGCCTGCGCCGGTATGGTCACCAGCACGCTAAAAATAGGGATATGCCACTATGATAGCGGCAATTGCCGTCGTTGCGGTAAATGAATCCATGCGTTAACTATTCTGTGGTAGACGATTGTATAGCGCGCTTATTGGGCGCCCCGGCAAAAATGCTGCAATTACAAACAGCTGTCGCAGGCGGCTGCCCGCAAGGTCTGGCCCACAAAAAAGGCATCAAGCGCATTATGCGCCTGATGCCTGTTTATTAACGTTAACCGAGCGTTATTTCGTCGATTTTTCCTGCTTTTCCTGCACTTCACGCAACCAGCGCGGGTGATGTTTCTTCGCCCACGTTTTGGTGACCCAGCCTTCTACCATTGCCGTAATAGTGCCTTTCACCCAAAGGGCGGCGTAAATATGCACCATAATCACCACAATCAGGCCAACGGCGGCAAACGAGTGCAGCATCAACCCAAAGCGGATAACCGGGATAGAGAACGCTGGTGCAAAGTACGGCCGCCAGATAATCACGCCGCTCACCAGCAGCAGCACCAGCAGCATAATCGCCGCCCAGAACACGCACTTCTGGCCGAAGTTATACCGACCGGTATCGCCCACCTCATCGTTGACGACAATCTTGCGGATGTTCTTCGCCCAGAAGATATCGTCGCGGTTGATGAGGTTATGGTGCCAGTAGCGAAAGAACATGATGATGAACGAGGCAAACATCACCACGCCCACGAACGGGTGCACAACGCGCGCCAGCTGTGGCGTGCCCATGATGTACATCAGCCAGTTGAACGACGGGAAGAAGAACCCGAGTCCGCTCACCGCCGCCAGCACGAAGCAGAAGGCGGTGACCCAGTGGTTGATGCGTTCCGGTGCGGTGTAGCGCACGATGGTGTCACGTCTTTTCATTTGCGCACCTCGTCTTTCTGCTCATCGATGTTGTCTTCTTCATCTTCCGCACGGTTCGGACCAATGCCGACATAGTGGAAGATGCTGGCAGCGAAGGTGGCTGCAAAGCCAACGGCGGCCAGCGGCTTCCAGATGCCTTTCCAGAACTTCACGGTTTCGCTGATAGCCGGGTTCTCCGGCAGGCCATGATACAGATTTGGCCTGTCGGCATGGTGCAGCACATACATCACATGCGTGCCGCCAACGCCCTGCGGATCGTACAGCCCGGCGTTATCGTAACCGCGGGTTTTCAGCTCCGTCACGCGCTCGCCTGCAAGCGTCTGCATATCCTCTTTAGTACCAAAGTGGATAGCGCCAGTCGGGCAGGTTTTCACACACGCTGGCTCCTGGCCTACGTTAACGCGGTCCACGCACAGAGTGCATTTGTACACGCGGTTGTCGTCCGGGTTCAGGCGCGGTACGTCAAACGGGCAACCGGCGATGCAGTAGCCACAGCCAATGCACTGCTCAGACTGGAAGTCGACAATACCGTTGGCGTACTGAATGATGGCACCTTCTGCCGGGCAGGCCTTCAGGCAGCCCGGATCGGCGCAGTGCATGCAGCCGTCTTTACGGATGAGCCACTCCAGCTTGCCGTTCTCTTCCACTTCGGAAAAGCGCATTACCGTCCACGATTTGGCGGTCAGGTCAGCCGGGTTATCGTAAACCCCGACGTTGTGGCCGATTTCATCGCGAATATCGTTCCATTCCGAACACGCCACCTGGCAGGCTTTACAGCCAATGCAGGTGGTTACGTCGATAAGCTTCGCCACTTCCTGCTGGTGGTTTCGCGCCTGCGGGGCAGGCGTGAAACCGTTGGTGGCGGAACGGCGAATGACGTCTTGTGATTGATAAGCCATGATTCGTCTCCGTTACACCTTTTCTACGTTGACCAGGAAGGATTTGAACTCCGGCGTTTGCGAGTTCGCATCACCCACCGACGGCGTCAGCGTGTTGGCAATAAAGCCTTTCTTCGCCACACCTTCGTAACCCCAGTGAATCGGGATACCAATGGTGTCTACGTCGCGGTCGTTTACTTTCAGCGTGCGGATACGTTTGGTCACCACCGCTTTGGCCTTGATATAGCCGCGGTTGGAGGAGACCTTCACCGTATCGCCCTGGGCGATGCCGAGCTTGTTTGCCAGCGTTTCACCGATTTCCACAAACTGCTCCGGCTGGGCGATAGCATTAAGCAGCGCATGCTTGGTCCAGTAGTGGAAGTGTTCGGTCAGGCGGTAAGTAGTCCCGACATACGGGAACTTGTCCGCTTTCCCCATCTCGGCGAGATCGCCTTTAAACACGCGCGCTGCCGGGTTAGACACCACGTTCGGGTGCAGCGGGTTGGTGCCAAGCGGCGTTTCAAACGGCTCGTAGTGCTCCGGGAACGGCCCTTCTGCCATTTTATCGATGGCGAACAGGCGACCCAGCCCTTCCGGCTGCATGATAAACGGCCCGACATCGCTGCCCGGTGCGGCGGCGCTGTAGTCAGCCACATCAATGCCGCCCCATTTGGCGCCATCCCACTCCAGCAGCTTACGCTTCGGATCCCAGGGTTGGCCCTGCGGGTCGGCAGAGGCACGGTTGTACAGAATGCGGCGGTTAAGCGGCCACGCCCAGGCCCAGCCCAGTGTATTGCCCAGGCCCGAGGGGTCTGCGTTGTCGCGGTTGGCCATCTGGTTGCCTTTTGGCGTCCAGCTACCGGAGAAAATCCAGCAACCGCTTGCGGTGGTGCCATCGTCGCGCAGGTGTGCGAAGGTGGAGAGCAGTTCGCCCTTTTTCACCAGCACGTTGCCGTTCGGGTCCAGAATATCCGCCAGCGCTCTGCCGTTGTTTTCCTGTGCCACTTCTTCTGGCTCTGGTGCATCCGGGCGCAGGTAGTTCCAGCTCATGTTCAGCACCTGTTCCGGCACCGCACCGCCGTCGCGCGCGTACATCTCGCGCATGCGCAGGAAGATACCGGCCAGGATCTCACCGTCGTTCAGCGCTTCGCCTGGGGCATCCGCGCCTTTCCAGTGCCACTGCAACCAGCGACCGGAGTTCACGATAGAGCCGTTTTCCTCGGCAAAGCAGGTTGACGGCAGGCGGAACACCTCAGTCTGAATCTTTGCGGGGTCAACGTCGTTAGATTCGCCGTGGTTCTGCCAGAAGGTCGAGGTTTCGGTATTGAGCGGGTCAATTGTCACCAGGAACTTCAGCTTACTCAGGCAAGACACCACCTTGTTCTTGTTCGGGAACGAGGCAACCGGGTTAAAGCCCTGGCAGAGATAGCCGTTGACCTTGCCTTCCTTCATTAACTCGAAGTACTGCAACACGTCATAGCTGATGTCCCATTTCGGCAACCAGTCATAACCCCAGTTATTCTCCGCGGTGGCCTTATCGCCATAGAACGATTTCATCAGCGAAACGAAGAACTTCGGATAGTTGCCCCAGTAGTTCACCTGGTCTTTGAGCAGCGGCTTCGGCGTGTTGGCGGCAAGATAGGTCTGGATATCCGGCTGCTTTTCATTAGGCAGCGTCAGGTAGCCCGGCAGGCTTGTGGACAGCAGGCCAAGGTCGGTCAGACCCTGGATATTGGAGTGGCCGCGCAAGGCGTTTACGCCACCACCTGCCATGCCCATGTTGCCGAGCAACAGCTGAATCATCGCCATGGTGCGGATGTTTTGCGAGCCGATGGAGTGCTGCGTCCAGCCGAGTGCATACAGGAACGAGGCGGTTTTGTCCTTCGCGCTGGTTTCTGCGATGTACTCGCACACCTTAAGGAAGTCCGCTTTCGGCGTACCGCAAATTCTCTCTACCATCTCTGGGGTATAGCGAGAAACGTGATTTTTCAGTAAGTTCCAGACACAGCGCGGGTGGCTGAGCGTCAGGTCGCGTTTTGCAAAACCGTCGTCATCCAGCTCGTAGTGCCAGCTGGTTTTGTCGTACTGACGTTTTTCTTCGTTATAGCCGGTGAACAGACCGTCTTCGAAGCCAAAGTCTTCACGCACGATAAGGCTTGAGTTGGTGTAGGCCTCAACGTATTCGCGGTTGAACTTATTGTTGGTAATCAGGTACAGCAGCACGCCAGACAGGAACGCAATATCGCTACCGGAGCGAATCGGCGTATAGAAGTCGGCGACTGACGCAGTACGGGTAAAGCGCGGATCGATAACAATCAGCTTGGCGCCATTGTGGATTTTGGCTTCCATCGCCCAGCGGAAACCCACCGGATGCGCTTCTGCCGCGTTCCCACCCATCACAACGATGAGGTTGGCGTTCTTCATGTCGACCCAGTGGTTGGTCATCGCACCGCGACCAAATGTTGGAGCAAGACTTGCTACCGTTGGTCCGTGTCAGACACGCGCCTGGTTGTCGACGGCTAACATGCCGAGTGCGCGGGAAAATTTCTGCGTTAAATAACCGGTTTCGTTACTGGATGCGGAGGCGCACAACATACCGGTGGAAAGCCAGCGGTTGACTGTGGTGCCCTGAGCATTCTGCGCCACAAAGTTGGCGTCGCGGTCTTCTTTCATCAGCCTGGCGATGCGGGTGAAGGCCTCGTCCCAACTGATGCGCTGCCACTTATCGGAGCCGGGGGCGCGGTATTCGGGGTATTTCAGACGGCTTTCGCTGTGGATAAAATCCACCAGTCCTGCGCCTTTCGGGCACAGCGCACCGCGGTTAACCGGGTGATCGGAATCGCCTTCAATATGGAAAATGGACGCTTTTGCGTTTTTTGCTCCATCGCCGCTGCTGTACATTAACAGCCCACAGCCGACGGAACAGTATGTGCAGGTTTGACGGGTCTCACGGGTACGCAACAGCTTATACTGCCTTGTTTCCGCGAGCGCGACGCCGGGCGCAAAGCCCAGTGCTGCTGCCGTGGTGCCTGCCATACCGCCAGCGCAGATCTTAAAGAACTGCCTTCTGCTGACCTGCATGGTTTTGCTCCTGTTTTGACATTGTCTCATGTGTAGAATTTTTTGCAGCCAACGCTTCATAGGTACAAAATTGATCTATTCCCCCTTCTGTGAGGGGGATAATGGTAGAGAATACCATACTGACGCCGCAGTTGTTTTAATCTGGTTAATATATAGTGAATGATTTAAGCGCTAAGAAAGACAGCTCTGTGACAGAGTTCACGTGCTACCGCCCGGTTTCCGTCCACACCCGTACCTCGCTGGAGGCACCGGGCGAAGACTGGCTGGCCGAAGAAACGCCGGTTGCGCTGGTGTACAACGGTATCTCGCACGTGGTTATGATGGCCTCACCCAAGGATCTGGAGGCGTTCGCGCTGGGCTTTTCACTCTCGGAAGGCATCATTGAATCGCCGCAGGAGATTTATGGCATGGATGTTGTGCCAGGCTGCGGTGGCATTGAGGTGCGCATTGAGTTATCCAGTCGCCGCTTTATGGGCCTTAAGGAGCGCCGCCGCCAGATGGCCGGGCGCACGGGCTGCGGCGTGTGTGGCGTGGAGCAGCTTAACGATATCGGTAAGCCGGTCACACCGTTGCCCTTCACCCAGCAATTTTCGCTGCATGTGCTCGACAGCGCATTAGGCCAGCTACGGCATTTTCAGCCGGTCGGCCAGCTTACCGGCTGCACCCACGTGGCGGCGTGGTTAACGCCGCAGGGTGAGATTGCCGGCGGGCACGAAGATGTGGGCCGTCATGTGGCGCTCGATAAACTGCTGGGGCGGCGCAGCCGAGAAGGCTGGCACAGCGGCGCGGCGCTGGTATCCAGCCGCGCCAGCTATGAAATGGTGCAAAAGGCGGCAATGTGCGGCGTGGAAATCCTGTTTGCGGTCTCTGCCGCGACCTCGCTTGCAGTGCAGGTCGCTGAGCGCAGTAACCTGACGCTGGTGGGCTTTAGCAAACCGGGACGCGCCACGATTTATAGCCACCCGCAGCGCCTGGTGGAGTAAGGCATTCAAGCGGCGGCTGCATGAGTGAGGTAGCGGCCAATTACATTGATATCTTCGTCGTTGTAATTCGCACTGATTTCCACATAGTGAATCCCGGCTTTGCGGCAGGCCTCTTTTTTAACCGCATCGCGTGCTGCGGCGTTAGCCTGGTAATGGCCGTTGCCCTGATATTCAACCACCACGCACGGCTTGCCGAATTTTGAAATAATCACAAAATCGGCGCGTTTGCTGTTGATGGAGCTGTGCGCCTGCGTGTCATCAGAACTGAGATAGACGCCCATGGCAACCTGCGGAAAAACGCGATACTCACTGTAGTTTTTCTGAAGATATGACTCCAGCTTGCGAAACAAATAGAACTCTTGCTGGTTCATGAGTTTACGCTTATCAAACTCACTGTTAGCGACAAAATGAAGCTGGTCGCCAACATCGCTAACGCTGCGCGTTCGCGGTACAGCCTGAGGTTTTGGGAAGTATGAGCGTTTTTTGTTGCGGTTTTTATATAAATAAACAATGACCGCAATTAACAGAATAATAATGAAAGTTTGAATATCCATATGCATTCCTGCTCCTTTTATCCTGCCGTTATCATTAATACTTTTTAATGTAATTGCAATCTCGGTGAGGCGGTTGTATCTCGCGTAACGAGAAATTGTTAGCGGTAAAAGGGGAATGCAGGGCAATAGTGGCAGGAAAAGAAAATGACTGCGTTATCAATGACGCTGCGTAACTGGATGGCGCCAGATGAATCCCTGTATTGCGCTAAATTGGCCATGGAGTCAAAAGACGTGGGCGGGGCAACCTGCAACGGCTCGCGCGTTAACCGACCGGCTGGCAAAAAGCGCGGGAAGCCCCGGATTGTGTTCACATTTTTGCCAACAATCAGTCAGAGAATAACCGCACAAACTGTGTGGCACGGATAAACATTTTCAATATCATTTAATTAACTATAATGAACCGACTGCTCACGCGGCGTTAACACCCCTGCCGCCCGACAATTATGGAGATGAAGATTATGAGTTATACACTGCCATCCCTGCCGTACGCGTACGACGCTCTTGAGCCGCACTTAGACAAGCAGACGATGGAAATCCATCACAGCAAACACCATCAGGCTTACGTTAACAATGCCAACGCCGCGCTGGAAAGCCTGCCGGAGCTGGCTGCTCTGCCGGTTGAAGAACTCATTGCTAAACTGGACCAGGTTCCGGCGGACAAAAAAGGCGCGCTGCGTAACAACGCTGGCGGCCACGCTAACCACAGCCTGTTCTGGAAAGGTCTGAAAAAAGGCACCACGCTGCAGGGCGACCTGAAAGCGGCCATTGAGCGCGACTTCGGTAGCGTTGATAAATTCAAAGAAGAGTTTGAAAAAGCTGCGGCTACCCGCTTTGGTTCAGGCTGGGCGTGGCTGGTCCTTAAAGACGGCAAACTGGCCGTGACCTCTACTGCCAACCAGGACAGCCCGCTGATGGGCGAAGCGGTTTCTGGCACCTCCGGCTACCCGATCCTGGGCCTGGACGTGTGGGAGCATGCGTACTACCTGAAATTCCAGAACCGTCGCCCGGACTACATCAAAGAGTTCTGGAACGTGGTGAACTGGGACGAAGCGGCAGCGCGTTTTGCTGCTAAAAAATAATCGCCCCGGGCGATTATGTAATTGAATAAGGGCGGGCCAACAGGCTCGCTTTTTTTATATCCGATATCAAGGAGCGGCAGATGCGCTATCCGGTACAGGTCTACGTCGGCAAGGTTCGCGATTTCCCCGGCAGCCGCCCGAGTGCCATTGAGAAGTCGTTAGTAGACGGTGAGCTTATGTTGCGTGCTACCGGGCTTGCGGGCGACGCTCAGGCAGAAGAGGCCATTCACGGCGGCGTGGACCGCGCGCTGTGTCATTATCCGCGTGAACATTACGCCCAGTGGCAGCGAGAGTTTCCCGAGCAGGCTGACTTCTTTAGCGCCCCGGCGTTCGGCGAGAATCTCTCTACCGAGGGCATGACCGAGCGTGATGTCTACATCGGTGATATTTACCGCTGGGGTGAGGCGCTGATTCAGGTCACCCAGCCGCGTTCGCCGTGCTTTAAGCTCAATTTTCACTCTGACGTGAGCGACTTAAGCCAGCTTATGCAGGACAGCGGCCGTGTCGGCTGGCTGTACCGCGTGGTTGCCGGTGGCCTGGTCAGCAGCGAGGCGCCGCTGGAGCTGGCCTCGCGCCTGAGCGATGTCAGCGTGTATGACGCTGCCGCCATCGCCTGGCACCTGCCGTTTGACGACGATGAATACCACCGCCTGCTCAGTGCCGCCGGGCTTGCGGTAAGCTGGACGAAGACCATACAGAAGCGGCGCATCAGCGGCAAAATAGAGCGCTTTGAAAGAAGGCTGTTTGGGAAGTAGAGCCAGACCCACGCTTGCTATTTCTCCTTTTCTTACCTAAAATCACCTCAATTTCTTGTGATTTTGAGGTGAAGAGTGAAGATAACACATCCACCATCCCAGACAGGGATCCCCGGCATCACCGAGGATCTGATTGTTGAATATCTGGCTGAGTATCGCTGGAAAGGGACGCCATATCTTCACTACGATCAGTTGCGCCATCGTGTGCATGGCAAAGAAAAACGTGATGCATTATGGGAGCGCATCAGATTCGCTCGGGTACTTTCCTCACAGTGGATAAAGTGTCTGGGGGACATTGAGACCGGTATTCTCAATGCCACTGCGACTATCCAAAAATCCTGCTCCATCGTTGACCGACTCACCTCATCGGCGGCGGAAACCGAACGTTATGAAAAGCTGGACGCCTCTGATTATCTTATGGACGAGCTAAAAGCAGCGGAATCCATTGCCTCCAGCCAGCTTGAAGGCGCTGCCACCACCAGCCGGGTGGCGCTGGAAATGATTAAGGTTTCCCGCAAACCGCGTGATGAAAGTGAACAGATGATCATGGGAAACTGGCGGCTGATGCAGTATGTGTCCGAGCGCGGCAACCGTGATTTTGATGTCAGTGAATTATTGAATATACATCGCAAGGCGGTTGAAGGGATTGATGACGCGAAATATACCCCAGGCCAGTTAAGAACGGATGACGATGATGTCGCGGTGGTGGACCATGAAGGGAATATTATCCACACACCGCCGCCAGCGGATAGGTTGCAGGATGCATTACAAAGCTTGTGTGATTTTATTAATACGCCGCATGAAACGGCTGAGGATGAAAGCTGGCTGCACCCGCTGGTCAAGGGCTGTATCATCCACTTCACTATTGGCTATCTGCATCCGTTTAACGACGGTAACGGTCGCACCGCCCGCGCGCTGTTTTACTGGTATATGCTCAAGTGCGGCTATACCGCGTTTCGCTACATTTCCATCAGTAAGCTGCTGAAAAATGCGCCTGCCCAATATGTGAAGGCGTATCTGTATACCGAAACAGACAATATGGACCTGACTTACTTCGTGAATTACCAGTGCGAAATCGTCAGCCGCGCCGTGCGCGAATATATCGATTATATCCAGCAGATTATGGAAACGCGTGCCGAGCTTAAGCAGTGGCTGTACGAGTCGGGGATTTACGCGGACCTCAACGCCCGCCAGCGCGATCTCGCGACCGTGGCGCTGAACCAGCCTGGCGTGCTGTTTACCGCCGCTGAAGTGCGTGACCGGATGAAGGTGTCAGAAAATACCGCCCGCGACGACCTGAAAAAACTCACCGCGCTGGGGCTGATGCAGAGCATGAAAGAAGGGAAAGGCAACGTCTACCTTTCCCCGAAAAGCCTTCATGAACTCAAGAAATGGAGCAACCGCCTGGCAGAGCCGCGCTCGGCGCAGGACTGGTAGCCTCAGAATTTAGTTGGGGCGTAGCCGGTCATCTCTTTAAGGCCCATTTCGCGGCCCAGTGCGGTCATGGGGTGCACAACAATAATGCCGCGCACGCTTTTCTTAAGCTTGCCCATATCCGCCTGCTCTTTTTTAGTGATAGGGCGGCTGAAGGCCATTTTCACCAGTTTCTGCGCTTCTTTACTGAGCTTTTCGCTGCGCACGTCGTGCAGACGGGCGATTTCGGTTTCAAGCGTGGTTTTCTCTTTTTCCAGCTCAGCGTATTTTTCAGCGTGTTCAACCAGCGACAGAGAAGCCATCTGGTGGCGCACGGCGTCCAGACGGTCGCTCAGGCGCTTAATTTCGTTTTTTTCGATCTCTTTCATGATTTTTCGCGATAGTTAGCCCGACAGGGCGGCAAGGATACACCAGAGTGTAGCGTAAGGGGGAAAACGATTATTTGCGGAAGGCTTTTTTTAAGCCGATCCGGGCGATCAGCTCAGTAAGGGAAAGCACCATTGTGGAGCGGACTATCTGCTGATAGCGCTGGCTCTGCATGGCGGCAAGCTCAGCATCCTCAACCGGCGTGGGCGGCGGCGGCAGGGCGTTCACGCAGTGCAGTTCGCCAAAAGGGCCAAGCATTTCATCGTCAGTAAATGCGTAATCGTTGCCGTCGTGGTTCAACTCTTCGCGCAGTGCCATCAATAGCTCGCAGTCTTCGTATTCTGCGCGCGTAATCACGCCCAGCCCGTAAACCAGCTTCAGGCGTACCGACAGATCCCCCAGCGGCCCGTTGCCGTCAAGTAACGGCTCAACGGCGTACTTCACGGCGTAATCGTCTTTGCGAAAAACCTGCACGACCAGATTATTGACCGCTTCAGTGAGCAATCCGACCGAGGCAATGAGCAGGCTCCTGACGCTGTTGCCTGCGTTCAACCGCTCCAGCACGCGGTTTTCAAAGGCCTGTGTTTCTTCCATTTGTGCCTGCATATCTGAAAAAAAGTTATTCGGGCGCGGTGTCAGCGGCCTGGCCTGTCAGAACTGTCTTGTCTGCCCTATTGAACTCAGGCAGCACCCCAAACCCGGTTTGCGAGTGCTGCCCGTACCAAACGGCGCGATGACCCGGTGCTTACTCGCGCCTGAAGGTGTTACGCCTGCGCATTGTAAGCGTTCACCGCCTCGGTGACGACAGCGCTGTCGGCGTCCAGCCCGGAAATCTGTGCCAGCGTATCACGCGGGCCTTTTTCTGCCAGCAGTTGTGCCAACTCCTGCGCCTGTGGGTCTTCCGGGCTGTGGTAGTGCAGCCCAGCGGCGATACCTTTTACCAGACTGGCGTGCGGCAGGCCATACTCCAGCGTGCCGAGCAGCGGCTTAATCAGACGATCGCCGGCGCTCAGTTTACGCAGCGGCTGGCGGCCCACGCGCTCTACGTCGTCTTTCAGGTACGGATTTTCAAAGCGACTTAGAATCTTCTGGATATAGGCCGCGTGTTTCGCTGCATCAAAACCATAACGGCGAATCAGCACCGCGCCGCTCTCTTCCATCGCGCTTTGCACCACGGCACGCACGTTGTTATCGAGGATGGCATCGCGAATGGTACGGTGTCCGGCCTGCTGGCCCAGCCAGGCGGTAATGGCGTGACCGGTGTTCAGCGTAAACAGCTTACGCTCGACAAACGCCATCAGGTTGTCGGTTGGCTCCATGCCGGGAATGGCGGGGAGCTGACCTTTGAACTGGGTTTTATCCACAATCCATTCGCTGAAGGTTTCAACGGTGACAGCCAGCGGGTCGCTGTCGGCAGATTCGGACGGCGGCACGATGCGGTCAACGGCGGAGTCCACAAAGCCCACGTGCGCTTCAGTCCAGCCCTGGTCATCAGCCCCGAGCGCCTTCAGCACGTGATCTTTAAGTTGCGAGGTACCGCGCACCATGTTTTCACAGGCGATGATATTCAACGGGCGTTCGTTGCCTGCGGCGCGGCGCTTGACCAGACCTTTGGCAATGGCAGGCGCGATGCGCTCCAGCACCACCGGACCAACGGCGGTGGTGATAAGGTCCACGTCGGCAATCAGGTCGATAACCTCATCACCGATGCTGCTCACGGCGTTGACGTTAGACACCGTGTCGATTTGCTCTTGCTCACCGACGACATGCACCTGGTAGCTGTGGCGGGCATTCAGCGCATCCAGTACGGCCTGGTTCACATCGGCAAACGTCAGTTCGATACCGGCATCTGCCAGCAGTTTACCGATAAAACCACGCCCGATATTCCCTGCGCCGAAATGTAATGCTTTCATAGTCTGCACCTTCTTAAATTGACTGACCCTGAGAGGGCTGGGGTGAGGCGTTGCCCTGACCCTAACCCTCTCCCCTAAGGGAGAGGTTGATACGAAAAAGGGAAGCGGCGTGGCCGCTTCCCTCAGGTTTACTTGTTGCCCAACAGCGCGAGTACTTCTTCCACGCTGGTGGTGTTGGCCAGGCGCTCGATGACGGTTTCATCGTCCAGCGCGTTGGTCAGGCTGGTGATGACCTGGATATGCTCGTTATTGCGTGCGGCAATACCAATAACCAGGCGCGCTACGTCGTCTTCATCTTCACCGAAGCGCACGCCCTGCGGGTACTGGCAGAACACCACACCGGTTTTCAGTACGCGGTCTTTTGCTTCAATCGTACCGTGCGGCACGGCGATGGACTCGCCCAGATAGGTCGGGGTCAGCCTTTCACGCTCAAGCATGGCATCCACGTACTCAGGTTCGACATAACCGCCTTTCACCAGTTGCTCACCGGCAAAGCGGATGGCCTCTTCTTTGTGATTGGCATGACGGCCCAGGAACACGTTCTCAGCGCCAAGGCGGAACAGGTTGTTGTCTGGCTCGTCGAAGCTGTCTTTAAGGCTGGTGCGCACTTTCTCTTCGTTCTCAGTATGGCGCTGTGCGTTGACCAGGCGTTCGGTCAGGTCGTTATACAGGCCGCTGTCGAGGAAGTTGGTGAGCGAAATGTGCTGTGCCTGCGGCACCTGGCGCATGGCGCGCTCGGTCAGGTCGCGGTGGGTAATCACCAGGTCCACATCGCCCGGCAGATTGTTAATCGCACTGTTGGTAACCGAGATGTGACTGAGGCCCGCGTCCTGCACTTTTTTACGCAGTACGCCTGCGCCCATGGCGCTGGAGCCCATACCGGCATCACACGCGACAATGATTTTACGCACGTGGCTCAGGTCGCCGGTGGTGGCATCGCCCGCACCGCCTTTAGACGCCGCTTTCATATCCTGCATACGGCGGGTGGCGGCTTCAATGTCGTCTTCTTCTTTCACCTTGCTGGTTTTCAGCAGGATGGCTGCAACCACGAACGACACAATCATCGCTGCCACAATGGCGGCGATATTGGCGAAGTACGCGCCTTTTGGCGTCATTGCCAGTACAGCGAGAATAGAGCCAGGGGAGGCCGGAGACACCAGGCCGCCGTCCAGCACGCTCAGGGTGAACACACCGGTCATACCGCCGAGGATAACCGCGATGATAAGGCGCGGGTTCATCAGCACATACGGGAAGTAAATTTCGTGGATACCGCCCAGGAAGTGGATGATTGCCGCACCGCCCGCAGACTGTTTTGCACTGCCGCGGCCAAAGAACATGTACGCCAGCAGAATGCCCATGCCCGGACCTGGGTTCGCTTCAATCAGGAAGAAGATAGACTTACCGACTTCATGAGACTGCTGAATACCCAGCGGCGAGAAGATGCCGTGGTTAATGGCGTTGTTCAGGAACAGGATCTTCGCCGGTTCCACGAAGATGGACGCCAGCGGCAGCATGTCGTGCGCCACCATGAAGTTAACGCCTGCGGCCAGCAGTTTAGACAGCACTTCTACCGCCGGGCCAATGCCCAGGAACGCCAGAATCGCCAGAATCATCCCGATGATGCCAGCGGAGAAGTTGTTCACCAGCATTTCAAAGCCGGATTTGATTTTGCCGTCAACGGCGGCATCGAACTTCTTAATGCAGTAGCCACCGAGCGGGCCAGCAATCATGGAGCCTAAGAACATCGGCATATCCGCACCGACAATCACGCCCATGGTGGTGATAGCACCGACCACGCCGCCGCGCTCGCCGCCGACCAGCTTACCGCCGGTATAGCCAATAAGCAGCGGCAGCAGATAGGTGATCATCGGTCCTACCAGCTTCGCCAGCGTTTCGTCTGGCCACCATCCGGTGGGAATAAAGAGCGCGGTGATGATACCCCAGGCGATAAAGGCACCGATGTTGGGCATCACCATATTGCTGAGAAAACGACCAAAGCTTTGCACCTTGATCTTGATATCGGATGACATACTCATTACCTCTTGTTGGTGTTACGCGCCGGGAAGCAGCCCGAGGTTTATCGTTAACGCTGCGAAAGTGTCGTTGCCCTGTGCAGTAAAGTGAGGCGAATCTGGCACTGAATCGTTAAGCTGTCCAGTCAGTGGGATATTTTGTGATATCCGTCACCATTAGGCAGGTGTAAAAGGATGTTATTGAGTGATTTAGATCACAAAAAATAACCGTAAAAAAAGTACAACGATGATTTTTAGTGCGTAATCAGGCCTGTTATGTGACTGAAGTCACAATTTCTGGCTGAAGGTTTCTTGTTCATTTGTGATTTATTTCACAAAATATTTTTGGGTCGGCAGCGCCAACTGTGATCCAGTTAAAATCACAGGCGTGAAAGTGAAAGGCGCCACTGCGGGCTGAAAGTTAATTACAGAAAAGATAGACGATGCTGCGGGAAAAGCGCGGCACAGATGGCCGCGCAGGACAGGTTATTCAGCTAACGCGCTCACAATGGCGCGCGCTTTGGCAAACAAGTGCTGATAGTGGGCATCGCGGTTGTCGATTCCTTCTTCAATGCCGATGGTGTTATAGAGAAAATCAATCTTCGAATCTGCCACGCCCAGATAACTCATTGCGCCGCTAATAAAATCGGTCATGTTCTTTTCCCAGCCGTAGCGGACATAGCCCGCTTCGGAGCCACCCACCAGCGCCAGCCAGCGCAGCTTCTTACCGGCAAGTGTGCTGCCCGGCCCGTAACCCAGACCATAGTTCCAGACTCTGTCCAGATAGCCTTTGAGCATGGCCGGGAAGCTGTACCACCAGACCGGGAAAACCACCACGACGGTATCTTTATCATCAAGCTCGCTAAACAGACGGTGGACCTCGGCTGAATAGACCTTCTGTGGGTTATCCCAGTCCGGCTCATCCTCCACACCCAGTACAGGATTGAACCCACTGCGATAGAGATCAAGCGACGTCACGTTGATGCCGTGCTGCTGTGCCTCGCTTTGCATGTGCTCTACCACCTGCGCGGTTAAAGAGCGGCTGCGGGGATGCGCCCAAATAACATACATGTTCTCTGTTTTCATGGCGTTAACTCAATAATAAGAGAAAGGAGCTTCACTTTACGGCTCCACTATAATTGTGTAAAACGCGATATATGGAATGGGTTAATGAGGGATTTTCACTAATGGCAATCAACTTTTCTGACTTTGCAACCTTTATCAGCGTGGCACGCCATAAGAGCTTTCGGGCTGCTGGTGACGAGCTGGGGCTGACGCCGTCCGCCATCAGCCATGCGATTAAGCAGCTGGAGCAACGCCTGAAAATCCGCTTGTTTAACCGCACCACGCGCAGCGTGTCGCTAACCGAGGCCGGACAGAAACTCTATGAGCGCCTGCGCCCTGCCTGTGATGAAATCCACATCATTCTTGATGAGGTGAATGCGTTTCGCGATACGCCGATGGGGACGCTGAAAATTAATAGCCCGCGGCTGGCTTCGCGCCTGATTCTGATGCCGCTGGTGGCTGAATTTACCCGCCGCTACCCGGATATCAACGTCGACGTCACCACCGACGACAGGTTGGTGGATATCGTCAAAGAAGAGTATGACGCGGGGATTCGCCTGAGTACCACCGTGGAAAAAGACATGATTGCCGTGCCGATTGGGCCGAAGGTTAAAATTTGTGTTGTCGCCACGCCCGAATATCTCTCCCATCACCCAATGCCTGGGCATCCCCGCGAGCTGGTGAACCACCGCAGCGTTAAGTTTTGCTATCCGAGTGGTCGCCCGTACTGCTGGGAGTTTTACGGGCCGCAGGGCAAGCTGGAGGTCGCGCCGTGCGGCAACATTACGCTCGATTGTCTGGACGCTACTCTGGAGGCGGTATTGTGCGGCGCGGGAGTCGGTTATCTCTATTATCAGCAGGTTGAGGCGCACCTTAAAAGCGGCCGACTGGTGTCACTGCTTGAAGAGTGGCTGCCAGACCTCCCGCCTTTTCAGCTTTATTACCCGGGCCGCCAGTATATGCCCAGGCCGCTGCGCGCCTTCCTGGACTTTATCAAAGAGCGGCAGCCGTAGAGAGTTCTGCCATTGCCGGGTATCTGTTCCATACTTATCTCATGTTGGCGAAACGGGATAACGTGATGAAACTGATAGGCAGCTACACCAGCCCTTATGTACGCAAAATCTCCATAATGCTGCTGGAAAAGGGCATTACGTTTGAGTTTGTGAATGAATCACCGTGGGAACCCGGCAGCCACGTAGCGGCGCATAACCCGCTGGGTAAAGTTCCGGCGCTGGTCACTGACGACGGCCAGACCTGGTTTGACTCGCCGGTGATTGCCCAGTACCTCGAACTGCTGGACATTGCCCCTGCGCTGTTGCCGCGTGAGCCGCAGGCGGCGCTGTGGGAGCGGCAGGTGGAGGCGGTGGCAGACGGCATTCTGGATGCCGCCGTGCTGCTGGTCCGTGAACGCCAGCGTCCTGCTGCGCAACAGTCAGAGGCGTTTCTGATACGCCAGCGTGAAAAGATTGTGCGTGCGCTGGACTGGCTGGAGCACAACATCAACGAGCAGCGCATCGATATCGACCTACCGCGACTGGGTGCCATTGCCATCGGCTGTGCGATTGGCTACCTCAACTTTCGCCGCGTGGCGGCAGGCTGGTGCGCCAGCCGACCCTTGCTGGTGCGTATGGCAGACAGGCTGTTTGAGCGCGAAAGCTTTGCCCGCACCGAACCTCCCGCTTCATGACCTTGCGCTATGACAGGGGCGGTGCGCCCCTGTTAAACTGCGCCTCTTGTTCCTCACAACGACACGGTCCCATGAGTCAGAACGCTTTATTCAGCCAGCTTCCCGCCACTGACAAACTGCTGCGCGAGGAGGCCTTTGCTTCACTGAACGCCGAGTATGGTCACACTCGCCTGGTCGAGACGTTGCGCCAGATGCAGGACGAGGCACGTGGTGAAATCCGCACGCACCAGCGCCTGCCGGACTGGAGCCAGGACTGGGCGGGCGCGGCGCGCGCACGTCTGAGCCGTGCAGACGCCAGCGCTCTGCGCCCGGTGTTCAACCTGACGGGGACCGTGCTGCACACCAATCTGGGGCGCGCCGTGCAGGCCGAGGCGGCCGTTCTCGCGGTGGCAGACGTGATGCGTGCGCCGGTGACGCTGGAGTATGACCTGGACGGTGCCGGGCGCGGTCACCGCGACCGGGCGCTGGCAGACCTGTTGTGTGAGCTTACCGGTGCAGAAGATGCCTGTATTGTGAACAACAACGCGGCGGCGGTGCTGCTGATGCTGGCCGCTTGCGCGGGCGGCGGTGAAGTGGTGGTCTCGCGCGGTGAGCTGGTGGAAATTGGCGGGGCGTTTCGCATCCCGGACGTCATGCGCCAGGCCGGTTGCAGACTGCATGAAGTGGGTACCACTAACCGCACCCATCTCAAAGACTACCGCGAGGCGCTTAACGAGCACACCGCGCTACTGATGAAAGTCCATACCAGCAATTACCATATTGAAGGCTTTACCAAAGCGGTGAGCGAGGCAGAACTGGTGGCACTGGGCGAGACGTCTGGCGTGCCGCTGGTAACCGATCTCGGCAGCGGTTCGCTTATCGATCTGACCCAGTACGGTTTGCCTGAGGAACCGATGCCGCAAAACCTGATTGCCGCAGGCGTAAGTCTGGTGAGCTTTTCGGGCGATAAGCTGCTTGGCGGCCCGCAGGCCGGGATTATCGTCGGTAAAAAAGCACTGATTGCCCGCCTGCAATCCCACCCGCTTAAGCGCGCGCTGCGTGCCGACAAAATGACGCTGGCGGCACTTGAGGCCACGCTGCGCCTGTACCAACACCCGGAAAAACTGCGCGAGAGCCTGCCGACGCTGCGCCTGCTGACGCGCCCGGTGGACGAGATTACCGCCGCTGGCGAGCGCCTGCGGGAAGCGCTGGCAGCCCGTTTTCCCGATTTTACCCTGCGCGTTGAGCCTTGCCTGTCGCAAATCGGCAGCGGCTCGCTGCCGGTGGAGCGCCTTGCCAGCGCAGCGTTGACCTTCACGCCCGCAGACGGGCGCGGCAGTGCGCTGGAGGCGTTATCCGCCGAGCTGCGCGCACAGCCAAAACCGGTGATTGGGCGCATTGCAGACGGTCGCCTGTGGCTGGATTTACGTTGCCTTGAGGATGAAGCAGGCTTACTGGAGATGTTGCTGAAATGATTATTGCCACCGCCGGACACGTTGACCACGGCAAAACCACGCTGCTTGAAGCGCTCACAGGCGTTAACGCCTCGCGCCTGCCGGAAGAAAAAAAGCGCGGCATGACCATCGACCTCGGCTACGCCTACTGGCCGCAGCCCGATGGCAGAATCATTGGCTTTATCGACGTGCCGGGCCATGAAAAGTTTCTGGCGAATATGCTGGCGGGCGTGGGCGGTATCGATCGTGCGCTGCTGGTGGTGGCCTGCGATGACGGCGTGATGGCGCAAACGCGGGAGCATCTGGCGATTCTGGCGCTCACCGGTCGCCCGCAGTTAACGGTGGCACTGACCAAAGCCGATCGCGTGAGCGATGAGCGGGTGGCGAAGGTGCGCGACGAGGTGCTGCACACCGTGACAGAGATGGGCTGGACAGACGCTGAACTGTTTGTAACGGCCGCAACCCAGGGCCTGGGCATTGAGGCGTTAGCCGGGCATCTGCGCCAGCTTGCAGAGCGGCCGCATCCGGCTGATAAGCGCTTTCGCCTGGCCATCGACCGCGCCTTTACCGTAAAGGGCGCAGGCCTGGTGGTGACCGGTACGGCGCTGTCGGGCGAGGTCAACGTGGGCGACAGCCTGTGGCTCACCGGCAGCGAGAAGCCAATGCGCGTGCGCGGGCTGCACGCGCAAAACCAGCCGGTGGAGCGCGCCCACGCGGGCCAGCGTATTGCGCTTAACATCGCCGGTGACGCCGAAAAAGCCGATATTCAGCGCGGCGACTGGCTGCTTGCCACGCGAGCGCCGGAGCCGGTCTCGCGGGTGGTTGTCCAGCTTGAAAGCCATGCGCCGCTGCAACAGTGGCAGCCGCTGCATGTGCACCACGCGGCAAGCCACATCACCGGGCGCGTGTCGCTGCTGGAAAACGACCATGCCGAACTGGTGCTTGATGTGCCGCTGTGGCTTGCCGATAACGACAGGCTGGTGCTGCGCGACATCAGCGCCCGCCACACGCTGGCCGGTGCGCGCGTGCTGCTGCTCGACCCGCCACGGCGCGGTAAACGCCGCCAGCCCTTTCTTGACTGGCTGGCCGGGTTGAACCAGGCCCGTGACGATGAACAGGCGTTCAGCGCCTGGTTACAGCGCGGGGCGGTTTCGCTACCTGCCTTTGCCTGGGCGCGCCAGCTGGCGCAGCCGGGGCTGGAAAAACTGTTGCAGCGCCCAGGCCTGCTGCGGGCCGGGGATTACGTCCTCAGCCCGGAAGTGGCCGCAGGCTGGCAGCAGACGCTTTTGAAAACGCTCGCGACTTACCATGAGCAGCATGACGATCAGCCAGGACCGGGGCGCGAGCGCCTGCGGCGCATGGCGCTTCCGGCAGAGAACGAAGCGCTGGTGCTGGAGCTGATTGAGCATCTGCGCCATGAAGGGCTGCTGGAAAGCCAGCAGGGCTGGCTACAGCTTCCCGGCCACAAGCCGGGCTTTTCCGGTGAGCAGCAGGCGCTGTGGGAAAAAGTCGAAGCGCTGTTTGGCGACGAGCCGTGGTGGGTGCGCGAT
Source organism: Enterobacteriaceae bacterium 4M9 (assembly GCA_010092695.1). Taxonomy (GTDB): domain Bacteria; phylum Pseudomonadota; class Gammaproteobacteria; order Enterobacterales; family Enterobacteriaceae; genus Tenebrionibacter. The sequence goes on from JAADJJ010000001.1 coordinate 458,703, forward strand.
CTGGCAAACGAAACCGGGCAGGATGAGCAGAAAATGCGCCAGTTCCTGCGCCTTGCTGCCCGCCAGGGGCTGATCACCGCGATCGTCAAAGACCGCTACTATCGTCGCGATCGGATCCTCGAATTTGCCGGACTTATCCGCAGACTGGACTGTGACGGCGGAGCCACCAGCGCGGCCGATTTTCGCGACAATCTGGGCGTAGGCCGCAAGCTCGCCATTCAAATCCTCGAATACTTCAACCGCATCGGTTACACCCGGCGGCGCGGCAACGAGCACGTGCTGCGCGATGCCCGGCTGTTCAGCGCCGACTGACTGCGCTGCGTATCAGGGCCGTGGCCTCGCGCGCGGTCCTGATAACCACATCCCCGTCACGGTTTTGTTTGCCGCTATCATTATAGTTCATGGTGTTAATGACAACATGGAGACGTACGATGGCTGCATCCTTTTTCTATATCCCTTCTGTGAACGTGATTGGCCAGCATTCAGTAAAAGATGCGCTGGATTTTATCGCCGACCGGGGTTTCAGGCGTGCGCTTATCGTGACCGACCGCGGCCTGGCAGGGTTGAAGGTCCCTGCCGCGCTGTGCCGTGAGCTGACGCAGCGTGGCGTTGGCTCCATTGTTTACGATGAAACTCACCCAAACCCGACGACCGCCAACGTGGAAGCAGGCCTTGAGTTACTGCGCCAGAATGAGTGCGACTGTGTGATATCGCTCGGTGGCGGCAGTCCCCACGACTGCGCGAAAGGCATTGCGCTGGTGGCGACCAACGGTGGCGATATCCGCGACTATGAGGGCGTAGACCGGTCAGCACTGCCACAACTGCCGATGGTGGCCATTAACACCACCGCCGGCACGGCTTCGGAAATGACGCGTTTTTGTATCATTACCGACGAAGATCGCCACATTAAGATGGCTATTGTTGATAAGCACGTTACGCCGCTGATGTCGGTTAACGACCCTGAGTTGATGATGGGCATGCCGCCCTCGCTTACCGCCGCAACCGGTATGGATGCGCTCACTCACGCCATTGAAGCCTATGTGTCAACCGCTGCAACGCCGATTACTGACGCCTGCGCGCTCAAGGCTATTTCGATGATTGCCCAGTCGTTACCGATGGCGGTTGAGCATGGCGACAATCAGGCGGCCCGTGAAGCGATGGCCTGGGCGCAGTTTATGGCCGGGATGGCGTTTAACAATGCGTCACTGGGCTACGTGCATGCGATGGCGCACCAGCTTGGCGGTTTTTACAACCTGCCGCACGGCGTGTGCAACGCCGTACTGCTGCCGCACGTGCAGAGCTTCAACAGTAAAGTCGCCGCCGAGCGTTTGCGCGACTGTGCGAGCGCGATGGGCGTGCCGGTGAAGGGCATGGATGCGGCACAGGGCGCCGAAGCCTGTATTGATGCCATTAAGGCGCTGGCCAGCCGTGTGAAAATACCGGCGGGCCTGAGCGAGTTGGGCGTCAAGGAAGAGGATATTCCGGTGCTTGCCACCAACGCGCTTAATGACGCCTGCGCTCTGACCAACCCGATTCAGGCCAGCCATGAGGAAATCATGGGGATATTCCGCACGGCGATGTAATCCCGCCGCTGCTGACACAAGCCGCCCGGTGTTGCGCCGGGCGGTTTTTTTATGCCTTCACTATTTTCGCTGTTCCTGCGGCAAAATGCCGTCTGGCCTGCCTGCATACGCCGTATGTGAAAATAGATAAGAGCATGACTCGGTGAGCGTCCCGTTGTTTGGCGTGCAGACGGAGGCTCCTGTCTGAAAGGTGCTCAGGCTCGGTGAGCGCGTCATCGTCTTATTCCTGAGTATGGGATGACCAAATAATAAATAATCGCAGAGGGCTATTAATTTGCGCTGGGGTTTATTATTTGGCTGTAGTGATGGAGGGTTTTTTATTATGTATGTTTTAAATTATATTTTTATTCATTCAGCTTCGCTGATTTTTTAGTTTCGATAACTTCACCTGCGGCTAATAGATATTCATGGCGTTTTGAGTATTACTTATCATTATAGCGTTTATTTTCGCTACATATTTTAATCACCCTTATGACGCCCGGCGCGATGTTAACCGGCGGTCAGGAATACGGTCCCTGGCTTTCCTGGCTGATAATGCATCAGCCGCAGGGGAAAGTACGGTAGCTGTCGGGTTGCGCCAGCCCTGCCGTAGTGCGGCACAGCGCCGTTCTGTAGAGGGTGTTATTGCGTGATAATAACATAAACTGAATTTATTTTTTAATGCAACACATGAGGCTGTATTATTTTTTATTGTCGATGCATTGTTCTGTGACATTATTTAAATTCAGAGTATTATTCTGTTGGTTGTCTTTTTTGTATCCTTTGTTGATAGTAAAGTATCGCTTTTGTCACTTGTCAGCAAGAAGTGAAAATTCATGCTGCATTCTTATTATTATCTGCAACTGCAAATTAACAAATTGCAGCAAAATATATTTTTGTAGAAATACACGGTCTCTTTGAATAAGAGACTGCCTATCCTCGGTAAGGAAATCTTATGCAGTATAATAAAATTGCAGTTTCTCTGCTTCTTGGCCTTGGCCTGGTTACCTCTGGCGCATATGCAGCCGATGGCAAAGTCACTTTCACCGGTTCTATTATTGATTCAGCGTGTTCTATTGCACCGGATTCTCAGGACCAGGAAGTGGCAATGGGCGCAATCGCGGCCACTCAGCTTGAAAAAGGCGGCAAATCTACCGCGCGTGATTTCCACATCACGCTGGAAAACTGCGCCCTGGCAAGTGATGCCGGTGCAGGCAATGGTAATGGCGGTGCAGCACGTGCAGCCGCCGCGAAATCGGTTTCTGTCACATTCGATGGCCTGAAAGATGGCGAAATGCTGGCGCTGAACCCGGACAGCGACGCCAAAGGTGCCGGTATCGTCATTACCGATGACATTTACACCCCGATTGCTCTGGGCAAACCGTCTTCTGTATTTGAACTGTCCAAAGGCAAAAACGTTCTGGACTTTAAAGCCTATTTGCAGGGTAGCGGTTCTACCACTGCTATTGAAACCGGGCAGTTTGAAGCGGTTGCTAAGTTCACTCTGAACTACGAATAAGCTCACGCTTTACTATTAAGCCAAAGCGGGCTGGCGGGTATAGCCAGTCTGCTTTATCAGGTGTGATTCATGCGATTGTTTCTTTTTTTCTTGAGCATTGTGTCGACTATTGCTGTGGCTGGAAGTAAGCAACACGGAAAAGTCAGAGTGGGCGGCGAAATTATTGAGTCGGCCTGCACTATTGCGACGGAAGATGTATGGCAGGAAGTCGATTTTGGAAATGTTTTTTTATCTGGTTCATCGGGCCGTAATAAAAATGTTGAAAGAGATTTCCAGATTCGGCTCGTTCACTGTTCACCCGAGCGTGGCAACGGGAATAAATGGGTATCTGCATCGGTGACGTTTGACGGTGCGGTCGAAAATGCTGACGACACGATTTTTACGATGAAAGGGCCGGGAGATAGCGTGGGCTTTCGTATCATCGACAGCAATGATGACTCTGCGCATTCAGGAAAACCGCTGATGCCAGTGATGTTGCTTAATGACAAGAAAGACCTTGATTTTAAAGTCCGGCTGGTAACCCGCAATGGTGACATGAGCGCGGGTAAAACGACGTCTTTTGTGCGTTTCATCGTTGATTATCAGTGATGGTCATCCCGAATAGCGATTCTGAAAAATGTGTGGATATCTCCCTAAGACGGATGTCATGAGTATTTTATTTCGTTTAAAACCGCTGAGTGCTTTCGTTTTTATTTCCCTGATTGGGCCTGGAAATGTATTTGCGGCTGAATTTAATCTTGATGTGCTTGATGCCGAGGACCGCAGTAATGTCGATCTGACGCGTTTTTCAGAGAAAGATTACATGATGCCCGGCGTTTATACGTTCGATTTAATATTGAACGGGCATTCTGTCAGGCACGCTGATTTTGCATTTATTGAAAGAAAACAGGCAGAAGATAAACCGGGTAACGTTGAAGCGTGTTTTTCATCCGAAGACATTGATGCACTTGGCCTGACGCCAGCGTCCTTAAATAAATTAACCGTATGGAATGAGGGAAAATGCTTCAGCCTGACTACGCTGCCTGGTAGCGAAATGAAGCCGGACCTGGGGGAAGGCACGCTGACGCTCTCGATACCGCAGGCCTGGCTTGAGTATCAGGATGACGCATGGTTCCCGCCATCACGATGGGAAGACGGCTTACCCGGCGTTATCTTTGATTACAACATGAACGCCAGCGTGACAAAGCCAGACAGCGGCGACGCCACACGTTATATCAGCGGCACCGGTACGGCCGGGGCGAATGCTGGCCCGTGGCGACTGCGTGCGGACTGGCAGGCTAACTACGCGAAAACGGGCAGCGACAGCCAGCGCGATATCGACTGGAACCGGATTTACGCTTACCGCGCATTGCGTGGCTTGCAGGCGAAACTTTCTTTGGGTGAGAACTACTTCACCTCTGACGTGTTCGAGTCCTGGCGTTACACCGGGGTGTCGCTCAATAGCGATGACAGCATGCTGCCGCCACGATTGAGGGGATATGCACCAGAGATAACCGGGATAGCGAAAACCAACGCGCGAGTCGTGGTGAGCCAGCAAGGACGAGTGCTGTACGAAACGACAGTCGCCTCAGGCCCGTTTCGTATTCAGGATATCAGCGATGTGGTCAGAGGAACGCTGGATGTGCGGGTTGAAGAGCAGGATGGTAGCTCGCAGGTTTTCCAGGTCGAAACCGCCACTATCCCTTATCTGACAAGACCCGGCCAGCTCAGATATAAGCTTGCTTCGGGTAAGCCTGGGGATAACAACCACCATATGCAAGGGCCGTTCTTTGGCTCAGGTGAGTTTTCATGGGGTATCAGCAACGCCTGGTCTTTATATGGCGGCAGTATTATTGCTGGGGACTATAACGCCTTCGTTATCGGACTGGGGCGTGACCTTTTGTCGCTCGGTGCCATTTCTGCCGACGTGACGCAATCTGTGGCGCGTTTGCCCGGTGAAGGCCGTCAGCAAGGGAAATCCTGGCGCTTAAGCTATTCCAAACGGTTTGATGAATTAAATAGCGAAATTACGTTTGCGGGCTACCGGTTTTCAGAGCGCGATTATATGTCGATGAATGAATATTTGAATCGACGCTATCGGGGCAGCCTGCTTCGTCACGACAAAGAGCTTTATACCGTCACGGCAAGTAAAACGTTCAGCGATGCACGGACGTCGGCTTATTTAAGCTGGAGTCACCAGACATACTGGAACTCTGAGGATACCGATCGATACAGCTTTTCCGTGAGCCGCTATTTTGATGTGGCGAGCTTACATGATATTTCAGCAACACTGAGCGTGACGCGCAGTGACTACAATGAAAGAACCGACAATGCCGCCTATCTGAACCTCAGCGTTCCGTTTGGTGGGGGAACGGTGAGCTACAACGCCACCAAACTTAATGACCGCTATACCCACACTGCGGGCTGGTATCAGCGACTTTCCAGCGGTGACAGCTACAGGGTGCAGGCCGGTAGCGCAAGCGGCGGCGGCGAAGACAGCACGACGTTAGGTAATGTGTATTACAACCATAAAGGCGATATCGCTGATATGACGGTCAACACCTCATGGGTGCAAAACCGTTATACCTCTGCCGGTATGTCGCTTTCAGGCGGTTTAACCGCGACCGCGAAAGGGGCTGCGCTACATCCGGGTGGCACGCAGGGCGGTAGCCGCATGCTGGTCAGCACGGACGCAATAAGTCATGTTCCTGTTGAAAACTACGGGCGTTCTAACGTCTTTGGGATTGCCGTTATTCCCGATGTGGCGAGCTATTATCCGGTCACCACTTCAATACAGCTTAATAAGCTGCCTGATGATGTTGAAATATCCGGCTCCAGCGTGGCCGAGGCGGCATTAACCGAAGGCGCTATTGGTTACCGTCAGTTTGATGTACTTAAAGGTGCGAAACTCATCGGAATATTTGCGCTTGAAAACGGGAAAAAACCGCCCTTTGGCGCAACCGTGCATAACAGTAAAAACCGTGAGGTCGGCATTATTTCCGATGACGGAATGGCGTGGATTAGCGGTATTAACCCAGGCGATAAACTGAGCGTCAACTGGGGCGGGAAAACACAATGTACCACCTCGGTTCCTCATCAAATAAATACAGATAAACTCTTCTTCCCCTGCCAGAAATAAGCGGCGGGGCTGAAAAGAGAACAGGTAAGTAAAGGTATTATAAATATGAATAAATCTGTTTATGGTTTGCTGCTGCCGGCACTGGTAGCAGCACCGCTTTCATCTTATGCAGCGATTGCGTTAGATCGCACCAGGGCAATTTTCCCGGGCACAGAAAAAAGTATTTCACTTAACATCAGCAATGAAAACCCGCAAAAACCGTATCTGGCTCAGGCCTGGCTGGAAGATGGGAACAGGCAGAAAATCAGCTCGCCTTTTATCATTGTGCCGCCATTACAGCGCTTAGAGCCGGGTGCAAAGAGTGCCATTCGTATCAACGCACTGCCTGCCGTAGCTGCTCTGCCGCAGGACAGGGAATCGGTGTTCTGGTTTAACGTCAGAGAAGTGCCGCCGAAAAGTGATAAACCGAATGTCATGCAGGTGGCGCTGCAGACGCGCATTAAAATGTTCTATCGCCCGCAAGCAATTATTCCCGAGAAATATACACACTGGGAAGACAAATTAACGTTCAGTCGCACCAGTGACGGTTATCGAGTTGATAACCCAACACCTTATTATGTCACGGTGATTTCTATTTCCGGCAATAAAGACGAGAGCGTGGCAAAAGACTTTCAGCCTTTCATGATTGCGCCTAAATCAGGCGAAAGGGTGAAAATGAAACAATACAAGACGCTGTATGTCATGACCATTAATGACTTTGGTGGTAAGCCGCTGACAACCTTTAATTGTACAAAAGATGACTGTCACGCTGAGCAAAAATAATCTGCACAGAGAATCACACATGAAAAGCCGTTCTGCTCGTGGTCTGCCCTTTCTTTTCGCTGCGTTGAGTGAGCGAATTGCGTGCTTTGTACCGCAGGGAAACGTGAAAACGGCGGGTCTGGAATACATTTGATGAAAACGAATGCCGTGATAAGCGCTTTGATAACGGTGCTGGCTTGTGGGCAATACCCGGCACGCGCGAGTGTGGATATCAATTACCGTGGAACCCTGGTTGCTGATGCATGCCAGCTTTCAACGGATAGCGCTGAACAGACTATTGAGTTTCCGGATATCTCCGTCAGCGCATTTAAAAGAAACCCGCGCTCAGCGCCAAAAAAGTTTGCCTTAACGCTGCTGGAGTGTGATTTAACGGCAGGCAACCTGGTCAACGTGACATTTAACGGCCAGGAAAGCCGCGAGCAGCCAGGGACGTTTGCCATGACGGAAGGAAACAGCGAAGGCGTTGCGATTGCCCTTGAGTCGGAAGACGGCGAGGCCGTGAAGCCGTCAGTCGCGATGCGCCCCAATACCTTAGTACAAGGACGCAATGTGCTCAGTTTCAGGGCGTATATCCAGGGGAATGATTACGCCGCGATTAAGGAAGGCCAGTTTTCATCAAGTGTTAATTTTGTTCTGGAGTATGAGTAATGGGACGCTTCGTCATCGCCTTTTTGCTTTTCGGTATCAATGCCGCTCAGGCCGCAATTAACGTTGACAGGACGAGACTGGTGTTCAACGGAAGTGACAAAACGATAAGCATCGGGGTCACCAATACCGATAACGCCAATCCGTATCTGGTCCAGTCATGGATTGAAGATGCGGATATGAACAGGCTTCCTATTGATATCTCGCCACTGATTGTCGTGCCGCCGGTGATGAGGATGGACGGCGGTGAAAAAAGTGCGCTGCGTATCAGTGCGACTTCTCATGCCGCCCTGTTGCCCAGCGATCGGGAAAGCCTTTTTTATCTTAACGTCAGAGAGATCCCTAAAAAAAAGCAGGGCGAGAATGTGCTACAGGTTGCCATTCAGACAACGTTAAAAGTGATATACCGCCCGGCAACGATAAAACGCTCGCCATTATCGTTTGATGGCAGTGGATTAACACTCACACGCACCCGTGAAGGGCTGAAAATTGCCAATTCAACGCCGTATTACTTTACGGTTGTGGGCCTTTCTGTGAATAAAAATGACACAAAGCAAGAGGGGTTTGAATCTTTCTCTGTTGCACCGTATGCCTCCTCAGTTATCAAAAATAATCTCCCGGACACGGCTAAATCTGTCTGGGCAACGTTTATTAATGATTACGGCGGCAGGCCTCAGCAGGCGTTAACCGTCATGTAACTGGCCTGGTATTCACCATTGAATGTTATTTAAGACGAGAACCATCAACAGGGTTATAAAATGAATGTGAGCTGTTTAACGTATTCACTTTTTGCCGCTTCATTTTTGTTTATCAACACCAGCGCTCAGGCTTCTGGCAGGGTGAAAGCGGTTGCCGGTGTGTATGATTTTGTATTGAGTTTTGATACCCAGGATGCAACCAATGCCATTGGCACAGAGATTGATAAAACGTGGCAAGTCGGTGCTATCCCTTCCGGGCAGTGGTTCATACGGTGTACATCGCTTGATAAATCAAATAACCGGGGCATTCCCATTCTTTATTCTGCGGGCTTTATCTCCCCTTTGGTTCACACCACCGGGAACTGGTATAGCTTAGATGAGCACTGGGACGTTTCTGTAAAAGTATATATTGCCGGTAAGGTGATGAAATACATCCCCGTTCCGTTTGATGCCGTGAGTAACCAGAACCAGAATACCTACACGCAGTGCCTCTCCCTGGGCGACAACTATATCAGAACCAGTACGCTGGGTACGGGTAAACAAGGTATTTTTAGTCTGAAGCTGAAGAAAAAGATTGTTAATGGCTATTCGTTTATTTCTTCTCCGATCATTTATGTGGCCGGGGCGACGGCTGCCAGCGATATCGATATTAACGACCCGTTCGCACGGGTTATTATTGATTCTTTTTCTATTAACCTTCCCGAAAAATGTGAAATTAATGCAGGTCAGTCGATTGATATCGACTTTGGTGATGTCGCGACCACAAAACTAGATGGCAATCACTATCGTGAGAAGAAAACGTTAACCGTTTCATGCTCAGGCGGTGAGTTTGACAGCGGGCTTGACTCGGTCTCTGCCCAATTTATTGGCGCTGCCAGTCCGTTTTCCAGCGATTATTTTTCATCAACCCATAATGGTATTGGAATCTTGTTAAAAGATGAGGCCGATAATGCGATTAAACCGCAGGGGGAACGGAAAATAAATATGGTGAGTGGCAAAGGCAGCTTGCCGCTTAGCTTTACGCCTGTTGCGGAGTCAAGAAGTATAGATGCGGGCGAGTTCACTGCCAGTATCATTGTCAAATTATTACTGGAATAAAATGAAAAAGCTAAAATGGTGTCTTGTGACTGCCGCCGTGCTGGCAAGTTCAGCGGCATTATCATGGCAAGTCACGCGTGATGATATCGTGATTAATATTAAGGGGCGCGCCATCATCATTCCCTGCCATATCAATAATGACGTTGATATCGATATTGATTTTGGCACCGTCGGTGTTCAGGCGATTAAATCCGGTAACCAGTTTGTCGAACGCTGGATACCTGTGCAATGCGATAGCCGGGTGTCTTCCTATTCACTGAAGATAGAAAGTACGTCTTCAGGCAGTGAGCAAAATGCGCTGACGACGACTATCCCAGGGCTGGAGATTGCTCTGCTCGAAGGGAGTACCAGCCTGCTGCTGAATACCTTTTTTAAACCTAAAAATGAAAATGGTCTGATGCTCAAATCGCAGCTGACGGTGACGAAGGATTTTGCCAGCGGTACAGCAGGGAAATTTAGCGCCTCGGCAACGCTGACAACACAGTACGACTGATAATCGTGCTGTGCGGGTTAGCCCGTGTGTTATTGATAGATAAGTCACTCTTCATCCTGGTATTTCCGGTGATGCGAAAATTTCAAATAAGGCTTTAGGATGAAAGTTGAACGGGTAATATATTCACTTTTCGGTGCTTCACTTCTTTTAATCAATACCAGCGCAAATGCTACAGGGAAAGTGAGAACGGCAGCGGGTGTGTATGACTACGTATTGAACTTTACCGATCAGGATGCCAGTAATACCATTGGTACGAAAATCACAAAAACATGGGATGTTGCTCCAATACCCAGTGGGCAATGGTATGTGCAATGTACGTCGGTTGATAATCCCCAGGCTGTTGGTGTTCCGGTTTTTTATACCGCGCATTTTGCGCCTGACATGGTCGAGGTTGGGAATAAGGTATATAGCTTAGATGAGCACTGGAATATCTCTGCACAGATCTTTATTTCTGGCAAAGTGAGTAAAAACGTCGATGTCCCGTTTGATAACCGTGATAATGAATACCTGAATGCGCCAGCGAAGTGCCGTGCTCTTGGCGATAACTACCCCCAAACCAGTAACCTGGCAACCGGTAAGCAGGGGGCACTTCAACTGACGCTAAAGAAAAAAATTGTGAACGGCTATTCGTTTCTTTCTTCGACAATTCTTTATCTCGCTGGGGCCACGGCGAAAAATGAAGTTGATATTAATGACCCTTATGCGCGCATAGTTATTGGCTCTTTTGCGATCAACCTTCCTGAGAAATGCGAGATTAATGCCGGTCAGTCTATTGATATAGACTTTGGCGATGTCGCAACAACAAAACTGGATGGTAACCACTATCCTGTTAAGAAAGCATTAAACGTTTCATGCTCAGGCGGCGAATTTGAAAGCGGGCTTGGCGCCGTCTCCACAGAGTTTTTAGGCGGTGTGAGCCGTTTTTCAGATGATTACTTCGGCACAAGCCATGGCGGTATTGGCATTGAGTTAAAAGATGAGTCGAATAATGTCATAAAACCACACGGGAAAAAGAAGGTCACGATGACAAATGGGAAAGGGAGTCTACCCGTTATCTTTGCGCCTGTTGCTGAGTCTAAGGGTATTGATGCAGGTGAATTCAATGCCAATATCGTGGTTAAATTGTTGCTGGAATAACACAATAAATATAAAACTGTTGATGTATAAAGGGCGGTAGCGCAAAGGAGCGTTATCGCCTTTCTTTTTTGTGTCAGGCCTGGCGCAGGCGACGACGCCCGATACCAGTGAGCCAGAGGAAATTTCTGCTGTTAGTCGCTCGTGTTATTTTCTAATCGGGATAGCTGGGACAGGACCGATAATAAGGGCTATATAACGACGGTTATACTACGGTGCTATTTATTTTTAATAAAGGGTACGCGATGGCGACAATCGACGAGAGTCTAAAAACACTTAATTACTACGATGAATGGGGGCCATCAGGCATCTGAGATATTCTTTAAACATCTCAGGCGACAGTAATACTGCCTGGTTATTTTATTTCCAGCCACCAGCGAGTAATCCGTGTGGTGCTATGGTTTGTGATGATTCCGGCTCTTTCCAGGCTCATCAGCCAGCGTCTTGCAGAGTAGATAGATAAATCACATTCATCTGCGACTTCACGCGTGGTTGTAAAATTTCCCTTTTTTATCATGTGCTTAATTATTTTTATTTTAATGTCCTGACCATTTCCTTTACTGTCTAGTTTGGGCATGACGCAATCAGTGATAATAGACATGGTTAAGTCTGACATAGTTACTCCCATTGTGCTTTCACATGTTCATACTCCTGATGTTGACAATAAGCCTCAGCACTTTGCCTCTCAATAATATGTCGTCGGATATAATATATATAGAATATTAATCTAAAAATATCATTATATTTAGATTAATATTTCGGTTTGTAAGTCTTGTCTTTTTTGGCGGTGCTTTTCCTTAGCATGACTTGTAAGTGACTGAGACTAAGAAAGATGTTTTTAAACGGGCTGTTTTTTAGGCGCCAGACATGATGACGCAATGACGCATAGGTCCTGACGCTGTCGGTGTGATGAAACGCATTGCGTGGGCAAGCGTGTGCTGCTCAGGCTGGCCGCTGGCTTCTTTTGTTCGCCACAGAACGCAGGAAATATTTCGCTTCTGCTGACGAAGAATAGCCTGTGTTTTTCCTCTTCATTTTTATTCGCATGCTGTTCACGCAGAGCCTGAGCGCTATTTTGCCGTGTGCCAGTGCGTAAGTGCTCGAGTGATTAACGGGTCACCGGAAAATATGTACCCGCCCGATCGCGCAGCCCGTTTTGCTGCTGAATCGTAACGGGCTGATTCGGGATCAATATTTGTGTATGGCTTCGCGGTTATGGTGAAACTCTTCAGTTAAGGAAGCCAGAGGGATAAGGACCATGAACCGCTTTATTCTCGCGGATGCTGCAAAGTGTATTGGCTGTCGCACCTGCGAGGTGGCCTGCGTAATGGCCCACCAGGATGCAGGCAGCAGCGCCGTTAGCGCACGCACATTTACACCGCGTATTCGTATTATCAAAGGCAGCTACGTTTCTACCGCCGTTGCCTGTCGCCACTGCGAAGATGCGCCCTGCGTAGGCGTGTGTCCGACCAGCGCGCTGGTGATGGAGCGTGATGCCGTGCAAATCCGCGAGGCGAACTGCATCGGCTGCAAAAGTTGCATGATGGCCTGCCCGTTTGGTGCCATTGATATTGTGACGGCACACAGTGACGTTGCGGCAATGAAAGTGGTGAAGTGCGATTTGTGTCAGCAGCGCAGCGCCGGACCGGCCTGTGTGGCGGCCTGTCCGACGGGGGCGCTGCGCTGCATGGATGACCGCACGTTGCGCCGCAGCGGTGTGGAGAAACGTCGTCGTGCGGCTTTTTGTGAATTTGCCTGATTGCGCGCTGCGGCGTTTGTCGTGCCGGCCTGGTCAGGCTTCCTCGCGCCAGGCGCGCTCAATTTCCTCTGCCAGGATTTTCACTCCCGCTTCGATTTTTTCCGGCTCCGGCACATAGTTCATGCGCATACACTGCTGTGTATGCGGCCACGGCTTCTCAAGTCCTGGGAAGAAGTGATTGCCCGGTACCATCAACACGCCGCGCGCTTTCAGGCGCTGGTACAACAGTTCAGTCGACATCGGCAGGTCCTTAAACCATAGCCACAGGAAAATCGCGCCTTCCGGTTTGTGAATCAGGCAGCGTTCGGCGGGCAGGTAGCGGCGCAAAATGGCGATGGTTTCCTGTACGCGCTGCTGATAGAAGGGCTTAATCACCGTTTCTGACAGGCGCAGCATGTCTTTGCGCTTAATCATCTCGCAGGCGATAGCCGGACCAATGCCGCCGGGTGCCAGGCTCACAATGCCGTTCATATTGCTGATAGCGGAGATGATTTTCTCATTGGCGATAATAATGCCGCAGCGGCTGCCCGGCAGGCCCAGCTTCGACAGGCTCATGCACAAAATAATGTTCGGGTTCCACAGCGCGCAGGCCTCGCTGAAGATAATGCCCGGAAACGGCAGGCCGTAGGCGTTATCAATAACCAGCGGAATGCCGTGCTGGTTGGCAAGCCCGTCGAGCTTGCGCAGCTCGTCGTCGGTAATGACGTTACCGGTTGGGTTAGTCGGACGAGAAACACAGATCATGCCGGTATCTTCGCCGATATGCAGGTGTTCAAAGTCCACATGGTACTTAAACTGCCCGTCTGGCAGCAGTTCAATATTCGGACGCGTGGAAACGAACAGATCGTCTTCCAGCCCTGCATCGGCATAGCCAATGTACTCCGGTGCCAGTGGGAACAGCACTTTCTTGCTGCTGCCGTCGGCCATGCGCCCTGCGAAAAGATTAAACAGGTAGAAAAACGCGCTCTGGCTGCCATTTGTCAGTGCAATATTCTGAGGTCCAATATCCCAGCCCTGCGTCTCACGTAGCATGTCCGCCAGCGCAATCAGAAAATCATTTTTTCCTTGCGGACCATCGTAGTTACACAGCGCGTCGGTCACTTTACCGTTGGCGAGCATCTCGGCCAGCAGTCCCTGGAAATAATCTTCCATCGCCGGAATTTTGGCCGGATTGCCGCCGCCGAGCATGATGGCGCCGGGGGTACGCAGGCCGTCGTTGAGATCTTCCATCAGGCGCGTAATGCCTGAATGGCGGGTAAATTTGTCGCCGAAAAGTGAAAACGTCATAGCGGTAAATCTGTCGGTGAGTGGTTATAAGAGGCTCACCATAACGCCAGAGCCTGCGCGGTGCAAACCGGCGCGCGCTCGCGATTTCGTGTGGTTGTCTGGCCTGACAGGCAGTATGGTAGTATTTTATGCTGTTATGAGGCGCATCCGGGGTCGGGCGACATCATGGCGCTGTGCGTGCGACAGCAAAGCGGCTCCCCGGCGGGGAGCCGTGAGGATCACCGCGCCGTGGCCTGTACCACGATAACCTTGTCTTCACCCTGATGGCGGCTAAAGCCGTAGCCCTGAGGGACTTTGAGCGGCAGATGCTGGCCTGCGCCAATTGCCGGATGGCGGGCGCGAAACTGTGCCAGCTTGCGCCAGTGCGCGAGCGTGCTGGCCTGAGCCGTGTTGGTATCGGCCCAGTTCATGTCTGAGCGTGTGCCCTGCAACGGGTCGGAGCCTGTCGGCCCAAAAGGACGCAGGGTTTCATCACCGTAGAAGAGTTGCACTGCACCTGGGGCCAGCAGCAGCAGTTCAGCTGCGCGTGCGCCACCTTCGCGGAAAAGCCGCGTGTCGTGCGACGATAAATAGCTCAGTACATTAAAATGCCGCAATTTATCGGCCATTTGCTGCCAGTTAGCGTCCATTTTCGCGATGCAATTCACCGCGTCTGCCGCTTGCTGCTGGTAGTCAAAGTTGAGCATGGCATCAAAGCCGCTGTCGTAATAGTCACTGCGCATCACGCCGTGGCCCCAGGCTTCTCCGGTCATCCAGAACGGCGCATCATCGACTGCCTTGTCGGGATTGGCCTGTTTCCAGGCCGCCAGCGCTGCGCTGGCCTCGTTTTTGAGTGCCAGCCAGCTGGCCTTTTCCACGTGTTTTGCGGTATCTACCCGAAAACCGTCAATGCCAAAGTCGCGCACCCAGCGAGTGAGCCAGTGGACGATATAGTCACGCGGTGTAAACCCGTCTATCGCCTGTGCTGCGGTATCGGGTTTGTTGCGCAGGAAATGCGGCAAACCAGACGGCTGCGTTGACTCGGTTTTTACATCCGGTAAAAACGCCAGCGACATCGTCAGGTCGTCAAAACCGGGGTTGTCATAATCACCGATATCGGTACGGATCCACGCTTTGCCCCACCAGTTGTCCCACGCCGGTTTGTCGCCAAAGTTGATGTAGTCGTTAAAGCTGTGCCAGCTCTGGCCAGGACCTGGCCGCCAGTCGGTCCAGCGTGTACCGAGGGTTTTTTCACGCGCTTCACCCTCAAGCCACAACGCGCCGAAGTGGAATTCCTGCATGTCGGCAAGCGTTGCATAGCCAACGTGGTTCATCACCACATCAAACAGCACGCGAATACCGCGCCGGTGCGCTTCATCAACCAGCTTGCGCAGGTCTTCTTCGCTGCCCATGTTGGCATCCAGTTTCGTCCAGTCGAGCGGGTAATAGCCGTGATAAGCGTAGTGCGGGAAGTCGCCTTTTTCGCCGCCACCGACCCAGCCGTGAATCTGCTCCAGCGGCGAGCTAATCCACAGCGCGTTGACGCCAAGCTGTTGCAGATAGTCGAGCTTTTGCGTCAGGCCCGCGAGGTCGCCACCGTGAAAGGTGCCAATTTCCTCCCCGCCGTCCGGTTGGCGACCATAGCTACGGTCATTGTCCGGGTTACCGTTGGCAAAACGGTCGGTCAGCACAAAATAGACGGTGGCATTTTGCCAGGAGAAGGGCGCGGGAGCGTCGGTCTTAGCCTGCTCCAGTAACAGCAGGCCGTGGCTCTCTGGCGCAGGCAGCAGCGTTACGCTGCCATCTTTGACCTGGGCCGTCTGGCCGCTGTAGAAATCGCGCACGCGGCTGCCGTCGCTAAAGCTCTGTCTGACGTTAACGGTGAGCGGTTTGCCGTCCCATTTTACGCACTGTGCAACAGCGGCGGCTGGCGCGTCCTGCGCGCTTTGCACCGACAGGCGCAGCGTTGGCGTACCTGAGCGGGTATCAAGCGCAATGTGATAAACACCGTCCCGAAAAACCCGCCAGCCCGGCGCTTCGCCTTTGCAGGGCGCGAGCGACAGCATCTGGTTGAGTTTTATGGCTTCTGCGGGTTGCCAGCACTGTTGGTCAAAATTGAGTGTCAAAGGAAGCGTACCCTTCGCGAGCTTTGCATCCGTGGTGAAAACGCCGGGGCTTTGTTCGTTCAGCGGTGGGAGAGTGGGCACAGACCACTGTGCCAGCGCAAGACCTGGGAACAACAGGAGTGAGAGGGCCAGAGGTTTCATGCTTTTCTTCCTCGAGTGTTTTTTTAAGAGTCTGGCATGCGCAGCACATAAAATGCTCATCCTGGAGCGTTGAAAAAGGGGCGCAGAGTTAAGGCTGAGGGAGCAATCGCATTTTCATAGGGTTTATTCGGCTAACTTACTAATTAATTAGTGTTTTAGCCTGATTCATGTCTCATGGGCGCGATAAGATTTCGGAATTGGTCTATTCATTTACTGTGCAAAGTGGGTATTTTTGATACTATCTGTGCACCATGAGTTATTTTATGGTGATATTTGTGGCTGCTGTTTAGCACCGCATCCAACCAGGAGAGATAATGATATCAACATGCTACCGATTGTTCGGGGCTGTGGTACTCATGTCGCTTACGCTGGGTTTCTCAGGAGAGGTTCTGGCAACGAAGCACGCGACAGAAAAAACGAGTCTTACATCCCAGGCAACACGCAGTAACGGCAAAATGTTGGCCAGCAGTAAAAAAGAGTATTCTCGCAATAGTGTAAGCAGTTCACTTCCTGACTTGCGACAATACCCTTCCGGAACGAAAAGGAAAAAAGCATTTCTCCGGACTGTTATGCCCTACATTTCTAAGCAGAATGCCGCTATCACGGCCGATCGCAACTGGCTGATTTCAAAGCAGTACGATGGTCGTTGGGCGCCTTCTGAACAACAGCGTCTGAAAACGTTGGCCTCACGCTATAAAGTTTCCTGGAATGGCAACACCCGCCAGATCCCGTGGAACGCCCTGCTGGAGCGCGTGGATATTATCCCGAACAGCATGGTAGCGACCATGGCAGCGGCAGAAAGCGGCTGGGGTACGTCAAAGCTGGCGCGCACCAATACCAACCTGTTTGGTATGAAATGTTCGCGCAGCAGCTGTAACAGCGAACCTGGCAAGGTGAAAGGCTATCTGCATTTCACCTCGGTCAATGAGTCGGTGAATGCTTACGTGAATAACCTGAACACCCATCCGGCGTACAAGTCATTCCGTAGCTCCCGCGCGCAACTGCGCAAGGCTGACCAGGAGCTGACGGCGAGCAACATGATTCACAAGCTGAAGGGTTACTCGACCAAAGGGACGAGCTACAACAATTTCCTGCTGACCATGTATCAGGGCAATAAGCATCTGATGACCGCCGTGAACTGATTAGCTTATAAGTAATAAGAATGCCGGGCAGCCCACGCTGACCGGCATTTTTTTATGTGGCATTTGTGCAATTCACTTGCCCAGCTGGGCTAACGCCTGGGCTCAGGCGCGCGAACTCGTTGCTGTGCTACTGTCTCGATACTCCCGTGGTGTGCTGTCATAGCTTTTTTTAAATACCGAATAAAAATATTGCAGCGATGGGTAACCGCACATTTGTGAAATTTCGTTAATGGGCAGCGTGGTTGAGACCAGCAGACTGCGTGCTTTTTCCAGTTTTTGAGCATGAATCGCGGCATGAATGGTTTCGCCCGATTCTTCCTTAAAGCGTTTTTCAAGATTGGAGCGGGAGATGCCCACGGCGTCCAGCACCTGCTCAACCTTGATGCCCTTGCAGGCATGATTGCGGATAAAGTGCATGGCCTGGATAACCGCCGGATCGCGCAGCGAGCGGTAGTCTGTTGAACGGCGCGCCACGACACTTACCGGTGGGACCAGGATACGCTGCAACGCCAGAGGCTGACCGGCCAGCAACTGGTGCAATAGCCGTGCCGCCTGGTAGCCCATCTGGCGTGCGCCTTGTGCCACTGAAGAGAGCGCCACGCGCGACAGATAGCGGCTCATTTCTTCGTTATCGATGCCTATCACACACAGTTTTTCCGGCACCGGGATATGCAAATGCTCGCACGCCTGGAGCAGGTGGCGGGCGCGTGCGTCGGTCACGGCAATAATGCCCGTCTGTGGCGGCAGCGTTTGCAGCCAGTCGGCCAGACGGTTCTGGGCGTGTTGCCAGTGCTCGGGTGCGGTTTCCAGACCCTGATACACCACGCCCTTGTACTGCTCTTTGGCAACCAACTGGCGAAAAGCGTATTCGCGTTCTGCCGCCCAGCGCTTGCCGCTGGAGGCGGGCAAGCCGTAGAACGCAAAACGATGCAGCCCCTTTTCCTTAAGGTGCAGGAACGCACTTTGCACCAGTGCGAAATTATCGGTAGCGATGTAATGCACCGGTGGATAGTGCGCCAGGTCGTGATAGGAGCCGCCCACGGCCACCAGCGGCACGTCGGTGCCTGCCAGCAGCGCTTCAATTTCCGGGTCGTCAAAATCTGCGATAACGCCGTCGCCCAGCCACTTTTTGATGTTGTCGATGCGGGCGCGAAAATCCTCCTCCATGAAGATGTCCCATTCAGACTGTGAGGCCTGCAAATATTCGCCAACGCCTTCGACCAACTGACGGTCGTAGGCTTTGTTGGCGTTGAATAACAGGGTGATGCGATGACGTTTCTCAAACATATGTGTTGTGTACCTGCAGATGAGTGAGAGAGTTCAATAGCACAACCTGGCGACATCCGTGGCACCACGCCAGCACGTTGCTGCCGCCATCGCTCAGACGCGCCTGCGCGTGGCAGAGTCCATCCACACGGCGAGCAGCAAAATTGCCCCCTTTACGATGTACTGCCAGAACGTGGGAACGTCCATCATGCTCATGCCGTTATCCAGCGAGGCCATAATAAACGCGCCCATCACCGCGCCCGCCACGCTGCCGATGCCGCCTGCGAGGCTGGTGCCGCCAATCACGCAGGCGGCGATAGCATCCAGCTCGGCAATATTCCCGGCAGACGGTGAACCCGCGCCAAGGCGAGAGCTGAGAATCAGCCCGGCGATGGCCACCATTAGCCCGTTGAGTGCGAACACCGCGAGTTTGGTGCGCTCCACGTTAATGCCGGACAGCCTGGCGGCCTCGATATTACCGCCGATGGCGTAAATGCGCCGACCAAACGCGGTGCGTGTTGCCATAAACATGCCGCCGAGCAGCAGCAACGCCAGCACCAGCACCGGCGTCGGTACGCCGCGATAGTCATTTAGCAGCCAGATGGCGCCCAGCAAGAGTATGGCGATAACAGTCTGCTTGCCCACAGCGCCGCTGGCAGCCGGTGTGTCCAGGCCCAAAGTCTGGCGACGGGCACGCCCACGCCATTGCCAGGCGACGAACGCCATCAGCCCGAGCACGCCGAGGGTAAACCCCAGGCCGTTTGGCAGGTAACTCTGGCCGATTTGCGACATGGCGGCCGTGGTGGGGGCCACGGTGGTGCCGTTGGTGATACCTACCAGCACGCCGCGAAATGCCAGCATCCCAGCGAGCGTGACGATAAATGACGGTACTTTACGGTACGCCACCCACCACCCGTTCCACGCGCCGAGCAGTAAACCAAGCGCCAGCGTCACCACCACGGTGAGCGGCAATGGCCAACCGAGCCAGACGTCAAATATCGCTGCCGCGCCGCCTAAAAGCCCCATCATAGAGCCAACCGAGAGGTCAATTTCGGCAGAAATAATCACAAAGACCATGCCGACAGCGAGGATGCCGGTAATGGCCGTCTGGCGCAGCAGGTTGGAGATATTGCGCGCGCTCAGGTAAGCGCCATCGGTCATAAACGTAAAAAACAGCATGATGGCGATGACTGCCAGAATCATCACAAACACCTGCGGCTTGAGGTTTTTCAGCCAGCCGCCGGATGCAGGCAAAGCCGGAGTAAGGTTGAGTTCAGACGGGTTGCTTTTCGACATGGTGGTCACTCCGCAGTGCTGCTTCCATCACCTGTTCCTGTGTGAGGTCGCGGTTAATCAGGTTGGCTTTAATTTCCCCTTCGTGCATTACCAGCACGCGGTCGCTCAGGCCGAGCACCTCTGGCAACTCTGAGGAGATAACGATGACGGCGATACCCTGTACTACCAGCTGATTGATAAGCCGGTAAATTTCGTATTTGGCACCGATATCAATGCCGCGCGTCGGTTCGTCGAGAATGAGAATGCGTGGATTAAGCAACAGGCAGCGCGCCAGAATCGCTTTTTGTTGATTGCCGCCGCTCAGGCGGCCAATAGCCAGCTCCGGTGAAGCGGTTTTGACCTTCAGACGGGCGAGGGACTGTGCAATACAGTGCTGCTCGGCGGCATCGTCCAGCGCGCCAAACGGCCCGGAAAACTGGTCCAGCGCGGCGAGCGTTATGTTTTGCCCCACCGCCATAACGGGCACAATACCGTCGCGTTTGCGGTCTTCCGGCACCATCACGATGCCGTGTGCGATAGCCTGCTGGCAGCTATCCAGCGTGACCGGTTGGCCGTCGATAAACACCGCGCCCTCCCGTCTGCCGGGCCAGACGCCGCACAGACACTGGACCGTTTCGGTGCGCCCGGCGCCCACCAGTCCGGCAATACCCAGCACTTCGCCGCGCCGCAGGCTAAAGGAGACCTCTTTGACCCGGCGAATGTGGCGATTAACCGGATGCCAGGCGTTGAGGCGCTCCACGCGCAGGATTTCGTCGCCTGCGGTATGCGGACTGACGGGATACAGCGCCGTCAACTCGCGGCCTACCATCATGGTAATGATATCGTCTTCGCACATTTGTCCGGCATCGCGGGTGCCAATGTGCTTACCGTCGCGAATCACGCACACGGTGTCAGAAATGGCTTTGACCTCGTTAAGCTTGTGCGAAATATAGATGCAGGCGATATCGTGCTGCTGAAGGTCGCGAATAATGTTCAGCAGTACTGCCGTTTCCTGCTCGGTGAGCGAGGCGCTTGGTTCATCAAGAATCAGTAGCCGCACCTGTTTATTCAGCGCCTTAGCAATTTCCACCAGCTGTTGTTGCCCAAGCCCCAGTTCGCTAACGCGGGTATCTGGCGAGACGTGCAGGCTGACCTGGGAGAGCAGCTTGCGACAGCGCAAGGTCATGGCGTCGTAATCCATGACGCCGCCGCGGGTAATTTCAGCGCCGAGAAAGATGTTTTCCAGCACGCTCAGGTGTTTTACCAGCGCCAGCTCCTGATGAATGATGGCGATGCCCTTGCGTTCAGTCTCGCGAATGTTCTGCGGCGTAATTTTTTCACCGCTAAACCAGATTTCACCGCTGTAGCTGCCCGAGGGATATATGCCGCACAGCACTTTCATCAGCGTGGATTTACCCGAGCCGTTTTCACCGCACAGCGACAGCACCTCTGCGGCGTTGACGGCCAGGCTTACGTTGTCCACCGCTTTCACCGACCCAAAGGTTTTGGTGATGTTTTTCATTTCCAGCAGGTACGGCATAGCCCCTCCGTTGTTGCCAGCTTTATCGATACGCCTGCGCAGGCGCAGGGTTACAGTTCACTTTTCTTGTGAAAGCCGTCTTTGAGGACCGTGCTGTCGAGGTTGGATTTATCCACCGGGATCGGAGTGAGCAGACGCGATGGCACGTCTTTTAGGCCGTTGTTGAGCGTGGCGTTGGACTGTGGCGTTTTGCCGTTACCTAACTCGACGGCGATGTCTGCTGCCGTATTGGCAAGCTCTGTGATGGGTTTGTAAACCGTCATGGTTTGGGTGCCAGCGATGATGCGCTTGATGCCCGCCAAATCCGCATCCTGACCGGAAATGGCGACTTTGCCCGCCAGCCCCTGAGCCTGCAATGCCTGGATGGCACCGCCTGCTGTCGCGTCGTTAGAGGCGACCACGGCGTTAATATTATTGCTGTTCGCCGTCAGGGCGTTCTCCATAATTTTTAACGCGTTTTCTGGCAGCCAGGCATCGACCCACTGATCGCCGACAACCTTTATTTTTCCGCTGTCGATATAAGGTTTTAATACATTCATCTGCCCGGCGCGGAACAGGCGAGCGTTATTATCGACCGGAGAGCCACCCATCAGGAAATAATTGCCTGAAGGGACTTTATCGATCAGGCTCTTTGCCTGAAGTTCACCCACTTTTTCGTTATCAAACGAAATATAAAAATCAATGTCGGCATTATTTATCATGCGATCGTAGGCGATGACTTTAATGTTCTCTCGTTTGGCTTCGGCAATCACATTGCTGAGTACTTTGCCGTTGTAGGGAATAATCACCAGTACATCAACGCCGCGATTAATCATATTTTCTATCTGCGACATTTGCGTTTCTTCACTACCATTCGCGGACTGCACATAAACACTCGCGCCCAGCGATTGCGCTTTTTTTACAAAGATATCGCGATCTTTCTGCCAGCGTTCAAGACGCAGGTCGTCAATAGCCATACCGATCTTAACGTCTTTCGCGACGCTGGCACCGCTTGTCAGCGCCAGTACAGCGTACAGGGTCAGAAATAAGGGTTTTATTTTCATCGTCATTATACCTGTTGCAGTGAATAGGAGAGAAAAGTCATTACCGTCAGGCGTGTGCCGGAATTGTTATCAGGATAATCAGGCTTGGCAATTACTGATTTTTATCCCGGCGTTATGATTTTTGGTTTATTGGTGGAATGTTCGAGGTGGATCGCCTTTTTCATTTCAGGCTTGCTGTCTGTCAGGGCATTATTTTGAGAGCTGGCGCACAGTTGGGTATTCTGTGAATCGCAGAGTGAAATAACGTAATTGAGCAGCCAGGAGGAAAATTCCAGGATGAGTAAGCTTTTTTCACCGCAGAATAACGGAGCTCATTATGGAAGCGTATTTTGACCAGCTTGACCGCGTGCGTTACGAAGGCCCGAAAACCACTAACCCGCTGGCCTTTCGCCACTACGATCCGGACGAACGCGTCCTTGGCAGACGCATGGAAGACCATCTGCGCTTTGCCGCCTGTTACTGGCATACCTTCTGCTGGGACGGTTCAGATATGTTTGGCGTGGGGGCTTTCGAACGCCCCTGGCAACAGTCCGGCGACGCGCTGGCGCTGGCCCGGCGCAAAGCCGATGTCGCCTTTGAGTTTTTCCACAAACTCAATGTGCCGTATTACTGCTTTCACGACGTGGATGTGTCGCCGCAGGGGGCAACGCTTCGGGAGTATCAGTCAAACCTCGACAGCATGGTGGACGTCCTGGGCGCAAAGCAGCAGGAGAGCGGCGTGAAGCTCCTGTGGGGTACTGCCAACTGCTTTACCCACCCGCGCTATGGGGCCGGCGCAGCCACCAGTCCTGACCCGGAGGTCTTCGCCTGGGCGGCAAGCCAGGTCGTGAGCGCCATGAACGCCACTCATCGCCTTGGCGGCGAGAACTATGTGCTGTGGGGCGGGCGTGAAGGCTACGAAACCCTGCTCAATACCGACCTGCGTCAGGAGCGTGAGCAGATTGGCCGCTTTATGCAAATGGTGGTGGAGCATAAGCATAAAATCGGCTTCCAGGGCACGCTGCTGATTGAGCCAAAGCCGCAGGAGCCGACAAAACATCAGTACGATTACGATGCGGCTACGGTGTACGGTTTCTTGCGCCAGTTTGGGCTGGAAAAAGAGATTAAGCTCAATATTGAGGCTAACCACGCGACGCTGGCTGGGCACTCGTTTCACCATGAAATCGCCACTGCCATTGCGCTTGGCGTGTTTGGCTCGGTTGATGCAAACCGCGGCGACCCGCAGCTTGGCTGGGATACCGACCAGTTTCCCAACAGCGTGGAAGAAAATGCGCTGGTGATGTATGAAATTCTCAAAGCCGGAGGCTTTACCACCGGCGGCCTCAATTTTGACGCCAAAGTGCGCCGCCAGAGCAGCGATAAATATGACGTATTCTATGGTCACATCGGCGCAATGGACACCATGGCGCTGGCGCTGAAAGTTGCCGCGCGCATGATTGAAGACGGCGAGCTGAACAAACGGGTAGCTCAGCGCTACGCGGGCTGGAACAGCGAGTTTGGTCAGCAAATCCTTCAGGGCCAGCTTAGCCTTGAGCAGATAGCGCATTATGCGCAGCAGCACAGCCTTGCCCCGCATCACCGCAGCGGCCATCAGGAACAGCTGGAAAACCTGGTCAATCACTATATTTTTGATAAATAACGCCGTGCGCCGCGGCATGCGCGGCGCATTTTGAAGGAGTGCGCATATGTACATTGGCATCGATCTGGGTACGTCAGGCGTGAAAACGCTGCTGCTTGACGAGCAGGGGGAACTGCTGGTTTCGCACACTGAGCCGCTTAGCGTATCGCGCCCACATCCGCTGTGGTCGGAACAGGACCCGCAGCTGTGGTGGCAGGCAACAGACAGAGCCATGCGCGCGCTCGGCCAGCAGTATTCTTTGCAGGAGGTTAAGGCCATTGGCTTGTCCGGCCAGATGCACGGGGCGACGCTGCTGGACAAGCAGCACAACGTGCTGCGCCCGGCCATTTTGTGGAACGATGGGCGTTGCGCCGAGGAGTGCCGCTGGCTGGACGAACAGGTGGCGCAGGCGCGCAGCATTACGGGTAATCTCATCATGCCGGGATTCACCGCGCCAAAGCTTGTCTGGGTGGCGCGTAACGAACCGGAGATCTTCAGCCGGGTCGATAAGGTGTTACTGCCAAAAGACTATCTGCGCCTGCGGTTAACCGGCGAATGTGCCAGCGATATGTCAGATGCTGCTGGCACCCTCTGGCTTGACGTTGCACGGCGCGACTGGAGTGATGACATGCTCAGCGCCTGCAAACTGAGCCGCGATAACATGCCCGCTCTGTTTGAGGGCTGTGCCATTACCGGTGAACTGCGGCCCGAGATTGCGAAAAGCTGGGGGATGGCGGTAGTGCCGGTGGTGGCAGGCGGCGGTGATAACGCCGCAGGCGCCGTGGGTGTCGGTATTGTTAATCCGGGTCAGGCCATGCTGTCGCTTGGCACCTCTGGGGTGTACTTTGCCGTGAGCGATGGCTTTTTGAGTCGCCTGGAGCGTGCGGTACACAGTTTCTGCCATGCGTTGCCACAGCGCTGGCATTTGATGTCGGTGATGTTGAGTGCGGCATCGTGCTTTGACTGGGCTGCACGCCTCACCGGTTCAGGCAGCGTACCAGAGTTAATTAGCGCCGCACGTCACGCCAGCGATACGGCCGGGCCGGTGTGGTTCCTGCCGTATCTTTCCGGCGAGCGTACACCGCATAATAACCCGCAGGCGAAGGGCGCATTTTTTGGCCTGACTCATCAACATGGCAAGGCTGAGCTGGCGCGCGCCGTGCTGGAGGGTGTTGGCTTTGGGCTGGCAGAGGGGATGGAGGTGGTTCACGCCTGCGGCATTCGTCCTGACAGCGTGACGCTTATTGGGGGTGGGGCGCGAAGCACGTACTGGCGTCAGATGCTGGCCGATATCAGCGGCCAGACGCTGGATTACCGCACAGGAGGTGATGTCGGCCCGGCACTGGGAGCCGCCAGGCTGGCGCAGGTGGCGCTCAACCCAACGCGTGAACTGAGCACTCTGCTGCCCGATTTGCCGCTGGAACAGCGCCATACGCCAGACAGCGCTCGTCATCAGCAGTACCTCGAACGGCGACAAACGTTCAGCGCCCTGTATGAGCAACTCGCGCCATTGATGTCCTGAATTATTTATAGTGTGAATAACTGCCAGGTATTATTCCTGGTGGTTATCATTGCTGCGCGTTTTAATAATTCATGCGATTTACTTTCGCAAAAAACACGGCTAAGAATGCTTCCTTTAATACACAGGGATATTGGGATATGGAAAATCAGGCCGTGAAGACCTCTGCTGCGTTTAACGTGGCGTCATGGATTGCGCTGATGGGCGGCGTTGTGGCCTATCTGATTGGGCTGTGGAACGCCCAGATGCAGCTTAACGAGAAAGGCTATTACTTTGCCGTGCTGGTGCTCGGGCTGTTTGCTGCCATCTCGTTGCAAAAGACGGTGCGTGACCGTATTGAAAATGTGCCGACCACCGCGCTGTATTACGGTGCCTGCCTGGCCGCGTTTGCGGTTTCAGTGGCGCTGCTGCTGGTTGGCCTGTGGAATGCCGAGCTACTCCTGAGTGAGAAAGGCTTTTACGGGCTGGCGTTCTTTTTGTGCCTGTATGGCGCGATTGCGGTGCAGAAAAACGTGCGTGACAGTGGCACCCGCCTGTTGGGACAACCGCGTGATAATCCGGAATTGCCGGACGAAAACGATTAATTAACGGCACAGGCTCCGCATGCGGAGCCTGTGATAAATTCCCCCGCAGTCGTTGCTTCTCCATGTCTGCCTGCGTCCTGCGCTCTCGCGCTCTAACAGACCTCGCCAGTCAGAGGTTGAGGGAGCACCGTTTTTTCTGCTGTAGCCCTGTTATCAATGCTTACTTTTCTAAAGTTAAAAGGTTTGGATTTTTATTTCGCCAGATTCTGAATTATATGAATAAATATTTTTTCTCCATTTAATCCAGCTGAATAGCGTAAAGCGTAATCTACTTTTTCGCTAAAAATAAAATACAACATTTCAATGCCTTTGTTGTAATAAGCCATGTAAAGAGAAGGATATAGGAGCTGTAACCTTCGGGCTTGCTGTGCTGCATATTGCACTTTGCCGTAAAACGATGCAGCGGTTACTACAATCATCGAGCGTCTATTTATTTGATTGAAAACTGAGTTGCTAAATCCAGGTGAGTTTATTATTAGCGTAGATAAAGAACTGGCGATAGCTGCCTTTGTGGCTCTTCCGCTATAATATCCTGCTAAGAATTTTGTTAGCTGCATATCCAGTTCTTGTATTTTTGTAATGTTTGATTTGTTTATTTCTTCATCAATAAACATTTCCATCATTTCGGTAACAATATTCGGATGTTTATATAATTCAGCTAGTGCTTTTAGGAATCTTTTGTCTTCAGATTTTAGTTGATTACATTCATTGATGTATTTATCGAAAAAGCATGAGCTATACCATGATGCTCTTTCTATACCGGATTTAATATCTTCAACTGTATGCAAGCTGTTCCCTGCTACGGCCTTGATTGCTCATTCTAGGGCAATAGCTGCTTCTCTCTCAGCTGCCATTCTGGATCTGATGTGTAATGTTACATCCATTGCGGACTTTCCCTTTTCATGATAAATATCACTAAGTTCTTTAGTTTATCATGAGGACGATATTTTGAAAAAATTGATTTTTAATGTTTGTTTATTTTTATTTTTATTTTTATTTTTATTTTTATTTTTGTTTTTAATTATTGTGGCATTGATGTTTGAAATTTTTTTCAGGCTCATTCCTATTGATTATGTTATAAGGGTGATGGATGTTGTGTTTTTTTGGTGGGGGGCATCATTTGATTTGTTGTTTATTTCTTTAATTTTTTGTCTTCCTTTAGGAAGGGGGGGAGATAATGCTGAATATTTTTAGATTTTTATTTAAGGATGTGATTTGGGATTTGTTCATTTACCTGGAGTTATTTTTTCTTTTTGTGGTTTTTTATTTTTTAGTGCCTGACTATTGGTTTTTATGCAGTGTTCTAACAGTGGTTATTGTTGGGGGTATAAGAGTTTATATTTCAGTTAAAAAAAGCGAGAAGTGAAAATCATTAGCTAAGATCCGAGTACACACCCCTGGGTTCCCAGATTGAACATAACATCTGGCTCCTGTACCGCCTATGTAATGGCTCAATGATAATGTCTAAGTATAGCTCATTAGGAATGTCCAGGTTATAGTTTCAATCCTATGCCTAGACTCGACTCGCTTATCCTGATGAGGAGTTCTCTATGGCTATATCTGACGCCGGGATGTTCACCGTGAAAGAAATCAACCGCCTCAAAATCCTTCAGGATGTCATCGACCGCAACCTGCGGCCTGGCAAAGCAGCGGAAATGCTCGGCATCACGCCGCGTCATTGCAGCCGGTTGCTCAAACGTTACCGCCAGTCTGGGCCGCTTGACATGAATAACCAGAGTCGTGGCCGTACCGGAAACCGCCTGTTACCGCATTCACTTACCGATCAGGCATTGGGCATCATCCGGGAACGCTATCGCGATTTTGGACCGACATTAGCACGGGAAAAGCTCGAGGAAGTTCACGGTCTCGTTCTCGGCAAGGAAACCATCAGACGCCTCATGATAAAAGCCGGACTTTGGATCCCTCGAAGACAACGCGCACCAAAAATTCATCAGCCCCGTTACCGGCGGCCCTGTACTGGCGAGCTGATACAGATTGATGGCTGTGATCATCACTGGTTTGAAAACCGGGGTCAGCCCTGTACGGCACTGGTTTATGTTGATGATGCCACCAGTCGCCTGATGCACCTGCTGTTTGTGAAATCTGAGTCCACATTTACCTATTTTGAAGCGACACGTGGCTATATCGAAAAGTACGGTAAGCCCATGATCCTCTACAGCGATAAAGCCAGTGTCTTCAGGGTTAATAATAAGCATGCCACCACCGGGCCCGGTGAAACTCAGTTTGCCAGGGCCATGCGCGGCCTCAATATCACCCCGCTGTGCGCAGAAACCAGTCAGGCAAAAGGCCGTGTGGAACGTGCTCATCTGACACTTCAGGACCGGCTGGTTAAGGAGCTCAGGCTTAAGGGGATCTCTACGATAGAAGCCGCCAATGCATTTGCAGAAGAATACATGGCGGATTATAACCGGCGCTTTGCCAAAGAACCCTTGCATGATTTTAACGCGCACCGGCCGCTGGCATTAGATGATGACCTTAATGCGGAATTTACCTGGCGAGAGCCCCGTCGTGTATCAAAAAGTCTGACCGTACAATACGATAAAATGCTCTATCTGATTGAGGACACAGAATACAGTCGAAGAGCCATCGGCAAGTATATTGATGTCTGGCATTATCCTGACGGGCATAAGGAACTGCGACTACATGGTGTGCTACTGCCCTACTCCACCTATGACCGTCTTTCTGAAGTTGATCCCGTCGCAATTGTGGAAAACAAGCGACTTGGCCATGTGCTGGATGTTGCCCGTCAGGTCCAGAGAAAACGAGACAATAATCGCTCACAATCGTTACCTTCTTCTGGTGATGAGCCTTCCCGCAGACGGCACGCGCCCAGTATCAACAAATCGCAGCGTTCTCTGAATGAGGAGGACCTGCTTGAAGCAATGATAAAGCTTCAGGGGAGCTCTGAGGCTATTTTTGGTAAAAGATGAACCCGAGGCATGGCGTGATGGCTCTCAAGGGACGCCATGAGCGAGGAGCGGAAGTTGCAGAGCCCAGTAACTGAGCTCTTTTGCATAAATGCTTATTTACTCAGTTCGGCGGTCATATATACACGATTTTTATACAAGGCACTGACGATTTTATAAGATGCATTTTCACTCTCAGCTTGTTGAGCCACTTTTGCCTCAGCTCCTGAGAGGGTTGAATCAGTAACACTAATGGTTTTGGAAAGTGCGTTTGCACTCAGAAAAGAAAGTACAGAGATCAGGACGATACGTTTAGCTGAAAACATTGAATTACCTTATTGCGTAATGATGACCTGCATACCAGGCCGCTTCCATTCTTGGGCGAAAGTGGCTGGTATGGCATAAGTTTTATGGATATAAATGCTGAAAAACTATTAGCCTGGAAAATTAAAATTCCTGGCAAGTTGGGCGCAGAACTATTTCATTAATATCGACATCTGCAGGTTGTTCGATGGCATAGGCAATCGCTCTTGCTACCGAGTCTGCAGGAATAGCTTGTTTATAGAAGTCGATGACGAAGTTTGAGCTGTCCTCGTCAGAACTTCCCAGCTTCAGCTCACTATCGATGGCACCGGGACAAATAGTGGTCGTGCGAATATGCGCACCCACTTCATGACGCAGGCCCTCAGAGATAGCCTTCACCGCGAATTTGGTTCCGCTATACACCGTGCCGCCAGGGCTGAATACCTTGATACCTGCAACCGACGCCAGATTAATGAAATGACCGGATTGCTGTTTTTCAAAAACAGGAAGGACTGCCGCAATACCGTAAAGAACGCCTTTGATGTTGATATCAATCATGCGATCCCACTCATCGGTTTTGGCGAGACTGAGTGGAGCTATCGACATCAGGCCCGCGTTATTCACCACCACGTCAACACGGCCAAAAGCTTCAATGGCTTTGTCGATAATATTCTGGACATCTGCTTTACGCGTCACATCAGCTTCAACAGCAATAGCCTGTCCACCGTCAGCAATAATCCTGGCAGCCAGCTGATCGAGACGCTCTTTGCGGCGAGCAGACAACACCAGAATAGCCCCTTTCTTTGCCAGATTCAGGGCTGTAGCTTCACCCAGTCCACTGCTCGCACCTGTAATGACGACAACTTTTTTATCGATATTATTCATCGTATTAGCCTCTTAAATGAATGATTACTTTCTGAACGGGGTTAAGTATCGCAGCGCAAAGTGGCATAATAAATGGAAATTAATACCTTTCAGAATTCCTGAATATGGAATTGTGGGGCCTCAAGGAACTGCTACGATGCAAAACAAGCTGGAGATGCTGCGTATTTTTTGCGTGGCTGCCGAATCACGAAATTTTAAGGAGGCGGCGACGCTACTGGGGATTTCACCTCAGGCAGTCACCCGGGCAGTAAAGGAACTTGAAGAGCAGCGGGGAGAGATTTTATTTTACCGCAGTACCCGACAAATAAAGATAACTGCAGATGGAGAACGTCTTGCAAAACAGGCGCGCCACGCAGTCGACTCTCTCGATTCACTGTTAGTGAAAGGCGTTAAGGATAAAACTGATGAAATGCGGGGGACGGTGAGATTAACCGTGTCTTCGGTATTAGGCCGAAAGCTGGTTGTTCCTGCACTGGCTGAATTTGCGCGTCAGTATCCGGATATAGTGGTGGACTGTGTGCTGACCGACTCGCACAGCGATGTTATCGATGAACGTATCGATATAGGTATCCGTTTTGGATTTTTGCCTGACAACCGGTATGTGGCACGCGAACTGGCAAAGATTCATTTTTACCCTGTCGGTACACCCGAACTGATTGATAAGGTTGGAATGCCTGCCAGCATCGCTGAACTGGATTCTTATCCTCTGACGGCATTATTTGACCATAAAACGGGGCGCTACTGGCCCTGGACGTTTACCGAAAGCCGCAGTTTCATCCCGTCGAAACCTCGCTTTATTGCTGATGATCTTGAGGCTGAGTTTCAGGCTATTCTGGCCGGCGTTGGATTTGGGCATATGCCGGGATTTTTAGTTCTGCCCTGGCTTAAAAGCGGAAAGCTTATTCAGATACTCACCGAGGAGACGTCACCCGTCTGGCGGTTGTACCTTTATCGCCCTCAGCGTGGGCCAACGCCACTGAGGATCAGAGCGCTGTTTGACTATCTTATTGATGTGCTGAGTGAACTGGAAACCTGACCCGAAAAGGGGTCAGGTTTATTCAGACAGGATCAACCCTGACAATGATTTTGCCGAGTTGTTGATTTGATTCGAGATACTGGTGTGCTTCCCGCAGCTCTTCAAATTTAAAGCATTTATCTATCTGTGGCTTCAGGAAACCCGCTCCCATACCGCTCAGGATAAAACGCTTTGCTTTTTCCCGTATGGCTGGGTCATTCAACACTTCCAGAAAGAGGAATCCCCGCATAGTGAGACTCTTACGCAATGCCAGTCGCAGAGGAAAAGGCGTGACATCAGGACTCAGCGCACCATGCATGACCATACGTCCTTTTACGGACATGGCCTGTGCGATATGTTCAATCTGAGGCCCACCAACAGCATCAAACGCGACATCAAGATAGTCCCCTCCTAACCGCGAAACAATCGCCTGATAGAGGTCAGGTTCATCTTCACTGGCAATGACATCTTTCACACCTAAGGCAAGCAGACGTTCCTTTTTCTCCACCGTCAGGGTGCTGGCAATCACTCTGGCACCCGCCGCTTGTGCAATCTGAACCGCAGCCAGGCCAACACTGCTCGATGCCGCAGTAATCAGCACGGATGCGCCCTTTGTCACTTCCCCGGCATGCATGATCCCGCCCCAGGCGGTAAGGTATTGCATCCACACCGATGAGGCTTCTTCCCAGCTCAGGCTGTCAGGTTTATGTACAAGATAGCTTTCAGGGATCAGCAGCTTATCTGCGCAAGTGCCAAAACGCGCCAGGCTGTCAGAAGGCAGCACTGAAACATTATCCCCCGCAGAGAACTGCTTAACACCTTCACCCGTAGCCAGCACCACGCCAGCCCCTTCGTAACCAAGGCGAGAGGGAAACACAGCCTTTTCGATGTAAGTACCCCGTCTGAACATGGTATCTGCCCGGTTCAGACCGATGGTTTTCATCTGAATCAGCACCTCACCTGCTGCCGGTAAGGCAACAGGGAGGTTTTCGAGTTCAAGGACATCGGCTTCTCCGGTGCAGTTAAAGCGCCAGGTTCTCGCCATCAGGCCGTTAAATGACATCAATCACTACCTTGATGGAAGCTGAACCATCCTGAACTGCGTGGTGGGCATCAATGGCCTGGTCGAGGGAGAAATGACGCGCATCAACGACCGGACGAATTTTGCCTTCTTCAACCAGACGGGTGGCGGTTTTCAGAACTTCGCCGTGATGGGCACGACGTTCACCTGTGAGCATTGGCAGCAGAATGAAGACACCCGACAGGGTTGCACAACGCAGCGATGACGTTGCCAGGTTATGGTCGCCAAATGCTGCACAGCTGGTGATATGGCCGTAATAGCGCGTCATGGAAAGTGAGGCGTCGAGGACAGGGCCACCAACCGTATCGTAAACGATATCAAAGCCTTCACCATCGGTGCATTTCTCAATGATGTCCTGTGTGGAATCCTTTGTGTAATCCAGTGGAGTCGCGCCCAGCTTTGAAATCAGCTCCTGATCTGCCGTACATCCGGTAGCCGACACTTTTGCACCGAGTGCATTTGCCAACTGGACAACCATGTTACCAACACCACCGGCACCACCCTGTACCAGCACATGCTGGCCAGCCTGCACATTGGCATTATCGACAAGGCCAGACCATGCCGTGAGGAACGTTAACGGCAGAGCTGCGGCTTCACGCATGGAAAGATTACGGGGTTTGATAGCAAGCAGGTCTGCATCTGCAGCAATGAACTCAGCCAGTGAACCCTGAAGGCCGCGAACGCCACCGGTCAGGCCGTAGACTTCATCTCCAACACTGAACTGGGTTACGCCTTCACCGACAGCAACCACTTCCCCTGCCATATCAGTACCCTGAACAGCCGGAAGCTGAGGCATGGCGTACGGCGCTTCCCCAAGACGAATTTTATAATCAATCGGGTTTACGCCGCTGGCATGAACACGCACCAGAACCTGACCAGCCTGTGGTTGTGGCACCGGGAGTTCTTTACGGGCAAATTTATCATCACCGAAATTTTCGAGTACGAGAGCAGTCATTGTCTGGTTCATGTGTATTCCTGTTATGTAATTGGGGGACGGACAGAAGATAACAGGAACCAGTCATCCATTTAATGGCATAGTATGGATTTGATAATTCCAGAATTAGCACCAATAAGCTGCAAAGCTTATGTTTATTTCCTTAGTGAAGCAGTTCTATAGTTAAGATAGTTCGACCTATTTTTATCAACTGTGAGCTGATGATGAGTGGTTATTGCAGGTTTGAGCTTTTATAAATGCAGATCTCTACAAGCCGATAAGGTCCGCTTTTGGCCCATATCGGAAATAGATAACCCGTACCGTTCGCGGCTTTATCCGGACGATGCGGTGTTATCGTCTAACGATAACGCGCCCAGAGTAACCAGCCTCCCAAACAAAACAAAAGCGAAAAGATACTGCCCGACGATGACGAGCATGAATTTGGCGATAAAGACTAAATTGAATTCAGGCTTCACTGGTATGACTACATAGATAAGGCTCTTAAAATGAATTCGATAATCATACCCGTCAATCAAGGCGGATATCTTGCGGCCACAGTTTGGGAGAGAAGCAATGCCAAAGCATTGGTTATCGTTCACCCGGCAACGGCAGTTGTACAGGCATTCTATAAGGGATTTGCAGAGTATCTTTTTAACAGAGGATTCAGCGTTCTCACTTATGATTACCGCGGCACGGGGCTTTCGAAATCCGGGAGGGTCTGTCATTACAACGTCTCAATGTCGGACTGGATCGAGCAGGACGTCGGATGCATAACAGCATGGGCTAAAGAGCGTTTCCCGGACGTTAGCCTGCTGGCAGTAGGGCACAGTGTGGGAGGTCATGCCGTTCTACTTTCGTCTGCCACCCAATCTTTGCAGGCAGCGGTCATTGTGGCCTCACATGCCGGTGTGACGAGCACGATAAAACGAACTGTAGAAAAAGTCCGAGTCTGGTGCTTATTGCGTGTCCTTGCCCCAGTTCTTTGCAGTATCTTCGGCTACATGCCTGCTAGGCGCCTGGGGCTCGGCGAAGATTTACCGGCTCCGGTGATGCTTCAGTGGGGGCGCTGGAGTGCAATGCCGGGATATTTCTACGATGACCCAGAATGGAATGCACGCCAGCGGGCAGGTGAGATAACGTTACCCGTGCTGGTGATGGGTTTTGATGACGATCCATGGGCTAACCCTGAAGCTATTACAAGGTTGTTGGAGCCGGTACTAAACGCAAAAATAGAGCGTCTCGAGATACGGCGTTCAGATTTTGGTCTTTCGTCCATTGGCCATATGGGCTTTTTTCGTGCGCGATGTGCGGAAAAAATATGGCCTGTCGTCGGACAATGGCTAGAGAGTCGATGCCCGGACTGAACGAAGTATGGGTATTAAGTACTGAGTCTTACCAGTTTAATATCCGCCTCTGGCACCCAGCGGATATTTCATTGTTATCCTTCCCTGGACATTTCTAATGAGCCACTGATTAGACATTTTTACTGAGCTTTGACAGCTACAGCATACGTTTTACGTCGGTCGCCTTCATCAGCAACGTTGTAATATCGACTGAGGTATGGGTGGTGCATACCTCAGTCGATATTACGGCTGCGCCCGGATTAAACATAACATCTGACTCCTGTACCACTTACAGCATACGTTTTAGGCCGGGCCGGTGTGTCAGTACCACTCACTGCATGCAGAGTAAAAATCCCCCTTCAAAGAAGGGGGCATTGATTACGCCCCAGAGGGGCGTTCTTAGTTCAGACTCTGAGAGCCTTCTCTTCACATTTCTTTTAACGGTAGTTGCTTCTCTTCCGACTCATGTTTTTCCTGGTACTTCACGTACTTTCTTATCATCTCTTCATTAACACCTACGGTGTCAACACAGTAACCTAGTGCCCAGAAATGATTCCCCCACAATTTATTCTTTCTCAAGTATGGAAACTTGCTGAACAAAAGCAATGCGGTCCTTCCCTTTAAATGCCCTAAATGAACATGATCCACCTGAACATTCAGTTCAACAACTTCTATACCAGGTTGCTCACTTAATATCCTGATTTGTTTATACACTTCACGGCCAACATTGTTACGCAGGATGCGAAATCGGTACTTGGGTGTCCAGACGATATGATATTGACAACACCACAGCACATGAGATGCTTTCTGGAATCTACTCATGGTTAAATCCTTATCAGTTATGTGGATAACAGATTCGGATTTAACCATGAGTAGCATTACTGGCAGAGCCAATCTGTTGCTGACCACCTCCATAGGAGGTGGTGTTCAGATGGGGATAAATAATAAAGCCCCGGAGGGCTTTATTTAGTATCAACTGGCCGGTTGTTGCCCTGATGGTGGGGCCTGATTTGAGCCTTTCGTCGCATGTAGCAGAGCAAGAACGCCTGCTTCACCAAACTCTTTATACAGCCTGCTCATTTCTTTATGAGCATTCGTTTTTTTCTGACTATTCCGCTCTTTTTCGCAAGCTTTCATGACCTTCTCTGTCTCGCTTTTGAGTTTTTCTAGATCAGTTTCGTCGATGAAAAAAGCGGCTTGGTTTACTTTTCCTCCGACGTCAGCATCTGTGGGAACAGGTCTGGTTGAGATCGGTAAGTTTTTTTGTTTTAACGCATGAATTACGGCTGAGGCACGATTCACACATAAATCAGCTGGGATATTGTAGCCAGTCGTGGTCACCGTATTTCCTTCACACAGAGCAGCAAAAGTACAGAGTGTGGACCGATGCATTTTCTGGATTAAATCCAGCATAATGGTATTACCAGAAAAATGGTTTTGGAGTTTATGGCGGGCGATTTCAGTGGGGTACTTCTCTGATACTTTTTCCATTCAGATACCTGTCTATAAAAGTTTAATAACAGGTGACAGCGTTCGGATGAGCCTTCGCACATCAAAAAACAGAGAAAAATGCCTGGCAAGTAGGTACTAAGTTCTACATAATGCAGCACCACTTGACAAACGCCCGATTAGGGCGTTTGTTGTTCAGGTAAGATTCAGTTTTCGCGAACTGAGTCACCGGCAGCTATCAGAATCCTTAGTTTCTCAGGCCGAAGATCTGATAGCTGCCTCGTTTTTTCTGACAATCAACCCGATCATCAGAACCCCTTATTCTAACCTACCCCAATAGTACCGACATAGCTTTTTGTCGATCTTTTTTCGCTTAATTTTCAATATAATTACCTGATTGGTAGCTGAAATTATCATCGTAACAGCGTAAAGGCGTACAAGCTCAACTCCTGTTTAAACATACAGCGAAGAGTTGATGAAAAAAACGTCATCATAATGTTCTTCATGTCTGGCATTTACCATAACATCCGTTCGACGGGCCGAACCATGAAGGCTCCGTGTGCGGAGCCTTTTTTCTGGCTGATTTCTAGCTGACCAGCCTGTGCCGGTCGAGGCGGCGCAGCCCCAGCGCCAGCAGCAGGCTAATGGCGAGTGTGGCAGTGAAAACCCACGCCATATCCAGCACCGGCCACTGTTTTATATCCAGCCCGTGGGTACGCAGAAAGTGAATTATCAGCGCGTGAAAGCCGTAAATGCCCAGTGAATGGCGCGAAATCACCGCAAGTCCCGGCAGCGTGCGTTGGTTGAGGGTGCTTTTTGCCAGCAACAGCAGGCTTACCGCGGCGATAAATACCAGCGGTCCGGCGTACAGGTAGTACGTGTCGGCAAAGTCGCCGCGCACGTTAAGTTCATGGCGGGTGCCAATGGCGATGGCCGCCACACACAGGGCAAAGACCAGCGCCGAGGCCAGGCCAACGCCTTTTTTATCGGTTTGCATGACGCCAATAGCGCGACCAAGCAGGCCATACAGCACGTAATAAAAGGTGTCGCCGTCAATAAACAGGTTCACCGGCAGCCACTGAAAGCCGTGTACTTTCTGGGCAACCGTATTAGGGTTAGCCAGCACGCCGAGGACAATCAGCAGCGCCAGCAGCGTTTTTATGCCGACGCGCTTGACCTCAATCAGCGGTGAAAGCAGGTAAATGACCATCAGCGCAAAGAAAAACCACAGGTGATAGAACACAGGTTTTTGCAGCACATAAACAAAGGATTTACTGACGCTGATGGGCGTAAACAGCCAGATGTACAGCAGCGCCACAGCGCTATAGAACACCAGGCACAGGCCGATGCGCAAAAAATGTCGCCCCCTGGCGCTGCGTTCGCCAAAAAACAAATAACCGGAAATCATAAAAAACACGGGAACGCAGACGCGAGAGGCGGAGTCGAGGATATTAGCTATCGTCCAGCTCGACATACTGATGCTGTCAGCGTTAGTGAGGTACCAGGTGGTGGTGTGGATGGTAATGACCATCAGACAGGCTATCCCGCGCAGATTATCTATCCAGTTAATTTTTTGCTGCATCAGTTCCTCTGTACTCTTTTTACCGACAACCAGTGTGACGCCTGGGCGGTGCGTCAGGCACTCGGGCCAGTCCGAGTTTTGACCGCATTCACAAAATACGCTTCACTATCAGGCATTCGGCGCAAAACCGGATGCTTAAAAAACAATAATGATGGTAGCGGGTATACGACGTGATGAGACACATGATGATAGCAATACTGGCACTGGGCAGCGTTGCGCTGGCAGGCTGTGCCGCCCAGGAGCCAGATGTACCGACGAGGATTGCGCCAAAAACGCCCATCAGTGCGGCGCGCACGCTGACGATGGAGCAGATGTGCAAGGATGAGGCGGCACAGCGCTACAACACCGAGGCGCAGCAGATTCAGGTGCAGGGTGTTGAGGCGTTTCAGGGCAGCTATGAAATGCCAGGACGCACCGGGCGTGAAGAGGGCTTTACCTGCACCTTTGACCCTGAAGGGCAGTTCCTGCACTTGTCCATGCGCTGAAGGCGGGTGGCTTTTTCTGGCTGATGTTTCGGCAAAATTAGCTGCCTTTTCTGGCTGTATATCTGCGTTTGTGCGGGTATACTGGCCGTTTCCGTAATGATATTGCGCGTATCGCACACGAAACTATTATGCAAAAGTTTGATACAAAGACCTTCCAGGGCCTGATCCTGACCTTACAGGATTACTGGGCTCGCCAGGGCTGCACCATTGTTCAACCTCTGGACATGGAAGTAGGCGCAGGCACCTCTCACCCCATGACCTGCCTGCGTGCGCTTGGCCCTGAGCCGATGGCTGCGGCTTACGTTCAGCCTTCACGCCGCCCGACCGACGGCCGCTACGGCGAAAACCCGAACCGCTTGCAGCATTACTACCAGTTCCAGGTGGTTATCAAGCCGTCGCCGGACAACATTCAGGAGCTGTATCTCGGCTCACTGAAAGAGCTGGGTCTGGATCCGACCATTCACGATATCCGCTTTGTTGAAGACAACTGGGAAAACCCGACGCTGGGTGCCTGGGGTCTTGGCTGGGAAGTGTGGCTCAACGGCATGGAAGTGACGCAGTTTACCTACTTCCAGCAGGTGGGTGGCCTTGAGTGTAAGCCGGTGACCGGCGAAATCACCTATGGTCTTGAGCGCCTCGCCATGTACATCCAGGGCGTGGACAGCGTGTACGACCTGGTCTGGAGCGACGGCCCGCTGGGTAAAACCACCTACGGCGACGTGTTCCACCAGAACGAAGTGGAGCAGTCCACCTACAACTTTGAATACGCCGATGTGGACTTCCTGTTCACCTGCTTTGAGCAGTACGAGAAAGAGGCCCAGCAGCTGCTGGCGCTGGAAAAACCGCTGCCGCTGCCGGCCTACGAGCGTATTCTGAAGGCGGCGCACAGCTTTAACCTGCTCGATGCTCGCAAAGCCATTTCGGTTACCGAACGCCAGCGCTACATTCTGCGCATTCGCACGCTGACCAAAGCCGTGGCCGAAGCCTACTACGCCTCCCGCGAGGCGCTGGGCTTCCCGATGTGCAACAACAATAAGAAGTAAGAGGCCGCCATGTCTGAGAATACTTTTTTGGTGGAGATTGGCACCGAAGAGCTGCCACCGAAAGCACTACGCAGCCTGGCTGAATCCTTTGCTGCTAACTTTACCGCTGAACTGGACGGCGCGGGCATTGCCCACGGCGACGTGCAGTGGTTTGCCGCTCCGCGCCGCCTGGCGCTGAAAGTGGCAAAACTGGCCGCCGCGCAGCCTGACCGCGTGGTGGAAAAACGCGGCCCGGCTATCGCCCAGGCGTTTGACGCCGACGGCAAACCGAGCAAAGCGGCCGAAGGCTGGGCGCGCGGCTGTGGTATCACCGTTGACCAGGCCGAGCGCATGGTCACCGACAAAGGCGAGTGGCTGCTGTACCGCGCTAACGTGCAGGGCGAAAGCAGCGACGCGCTGCTGCCGGACATGGTCAGCCGCGCGCTGGCAAAACTGCCCATTCCTAAGCTGATGCGCTGGGGTGCCTCCGACGTACACTTTGTGCGTCCGGTTCACACGGTTACGCTGCTGCTGGGCGATAAACTGCTGCCTGCTACCGTGCTGGGAATTGCCTCTGACCGCGTGATTCGCGGCCATCGCTTTATGGGCGAGCCGTCTTTCACCATTGATAACGCCGACCAGTACCCGCAGATTCTGCTGGAGCGCGGCAAAGTGATGGCTGACTACGACGCCCGTAAGGCACAGATCAAGGCAGCGGCTGAAGAAGCTGCGCGCCAGATTGGTGGCAAAGCTGATTTGGGCGACAGTCTGCTTGAAGAAGTGACCTCGCTGGTGGAATGGCCGGTGGTGCTGACGGCGAAATTCGAAGAGAAATTCCTCGCCGTGCCTGCCGAAGCGCTGGTGTACACCATGAAGGGCGACCAGAAGTACTTCCCGGTGTACGGCAATGACGGCAACCTGCTGCCAAACTTTATCTTTGTTGCCAACATTGACTCCAAAGACCCGCAGCAGATCATCTCCGGTAACGAGAAAGTGGTGCGCCCGCGCCTGGCCGACGCCGAATTCTTCTTTAACACCGACCGCAAAAAACGCCTTGAAGATAACCTGCCGCGCCTGCAAACCGTGCTGTTCCAGCAGCAGCTGGGTACGCTGCGCGACAAAACTGACCGCATTGAAGCGCTGTCTGGCTGGATTGCGCGTGAAATCGGTGCAGACGTGAACCACGCGACCCGCGCGGGTCTGCTGTCTAAGTGCGATCTCATGACCAACATGGTGTTTGAATTCACCGACACCCAGGGTGTGATGGGGATGCACTACGCGCGTCACGACGGCGAAGCCGAAGACGTGGCGCTGGCGCTGAACGAGCAGTACATGCCGCGCTTTGCCGGTGACGAGCTGCCGTCAAGCCTGGTCTCCTGCGCGGTGGCGATTGCCGATAAAATGGATACCCTCGCGGGCATCTTTGGCATTGGTCAGCATCCGAAGGGTGACAAAGACCCGTTCGCGCTGCGCCGTGCCGCGCTCGGCGTGCTGCGTATTATTGTCGAGAAGAACCTGCCGCTCGATTTGCAGACGCTGACCGCTGAAGCAGTGCGCCTGTACGGCGACAAGCTCACCAATGGCAACGTTATCGACGATGTTATCGACTTTATGCTCGGCCGCTTCCGCGCCTGGTATCAGGAAGAGGGCCACGCCGTGGATACTATCCAGGCGGTGCTGGCACGTCGTCCGACCCGCCCGGCGGACTTTGACGCGCGCGTGAAGGCGGTAACGCACTTTCGCACGTTGGAAGCCGCTGCCGCGCTGGCTGCGGCCAACAAGCGTGTGTCCAATATTCTTGCCAAGTCCAGCGAGCCGCTGAACGAGCGCGTTCAGGCTTCGGTACTCAAAGAGAACGAGGAAATTCGCCTGGCAATGCAGGTGACCGCGCTACGCGATAAGCTGGCGCCGTACTACGCCGAAGGCCGCTACCAGGAAGCGCTGGTGGAACTGGCGAACCTGCGCGAGCCGGTGGACGAGTTCTTTGACAAGGTGATGGTTAACGCCGACGACAAAGACCTGCGAATCAACCGCCTGACGCTGCTGGCGAACCTGCGCGAACTGTTCCTGCAAGCGGCAGATATCTCTCTGCTCCAGTAACGGTTGTTCTTGCATGTGAAAACGGCTCCCTTTGGGAGCCGTTTTT
This sequence comes from Enterobacteriaceae bacterium 4M9, assembly GCA_010092695.1. GTDB lineage: Bacteria > Pseudomonadota > Gammaproteobacteria > Enterobacterales > Enterobacteriaceae > Tenebrionibacter. The sequence goes on from JAADJJ010000001.1 coordinate 500,183, forward strand.
TATTGCCTGTCTGTTTCAGCAAGCCTTACATTGATATCGACGGGTTTGGTGCTATTTTGTGAATGATGGCGGCATTTTTACGTTTATTCGCGCGCGTTATGGCGAGTAAAACGGCCCGTTTGCCACCGATTCACGCAAAATAAGCTCGCCCGTAAAAGCCGAGCTTGCGCTAAATTCCCCGCCATCGAGCATAAACAGCAGTTTGTTAATGGTGTCTTTCACCATCTCGGTCACCGGCACTTTCACGCTTGAGAGCGATGGCACGGTAAACGGCGCGGTGGGAATGTCATCAAAGCCCATCACCGACACCTGCGCTGGCAGCATAAACCCGGCGTCGTGCAGGCGCTTAATGGCGCCGGTTGCCATATTGTCATTACTGGCGACCAGGGCGCTGAACGGCGCACCGCTGTTCAGAAGCTGTGATACGGCCTCGGCACCGCTTTGCGGCGTCCATTTTCCTTCAACAATAAGTCGCTCATTGAGCGCGATGGCATGCTTTGCCAGCGCGTCTTTATAGCCAGATAAGCGTTCGACGGCGGTCGGTGAGCCATATGCGCCGGTAATAAACGCAATATCACGATGGCCGCGCACAATCAGTTGTTCTACCGCTGCCTGACTTGCGGCACGATGATCGGCAAAAATGCAGTGGCTGACGTTTTTGCGCAGCCTGCGGTTGAGCACCATGATCGGTTGGCGGTGGCTCATGACAATCTCATCCAGTTCGTCGGCGCTGAGAAAACGCGGATAAATCACCACCGCGTCGCAGCGTAAATCGAGCAGAAACTCAATGGCTTCACGCTCCTGGGTGGCGCTGTGTTTCCCGTCAGCCAGCAGCAACTGGCGGCCGTGTTCTTCAGTCATGTGTGCCGCATGGGCGAGCAGTTCGCTAAAGTAGCTGCCGTTATACAGTGTATTGGTCATCACCAGGCCAATGGTCTGCGACTGCTGCGTTGCCAGCTGGCGCGCCAGTAGGTTCGGGCGGTAACCGCTTTCTTCAATGGCTTTAAATACCCGCTCGCGCGCCGCTTTACCCACATAGCCTTTCCCGGACAGCACCCGAGAGACGGTGGCTTTCGATACGCCTGCGAGCTGTGCCACTTCCTGCATGGTTGTCATTTTCGGTTCGCCTGCCTTATCCAAACTGCGCAACAGTTTACTTCAGCAGTCATGCTTTTTCAGCCGCTGCGCGCAGGGAAATCCCGTGCGGCATTAACAGGAATGGCGATCTGAATCACGAATATCAAACAATGTTTGCAGGTATTTGTTGTCAGGTTTGAATAATATATTCATGATTTTGTGGAACCGGTTTCCTGTTTTGGATTGACCCGCAACGATAAAGCCGCGACAGACGGCATGAGCGGGTCGCTAAAACCTCACAGTCTGCGTAAGCATTGCGCAGCGGTATCCCTACACAGAGAAGAAACAGTCCCATGCCAAAAAATTATGCTGCGGTATCCACTGCCATTATTGAGGCGCTGGGTGGCGCGCAGAACATCGATGCCGTTACCCATTGCATGACGCGCCTGCGCTTTGTGCTCAAAAACCCTGAGCAGGCCGATGCTGCCACCCTTAAGGCCATCAACGGCGTGCTCGGCGTGGTGCAAAGTGATAACCAGTGCCAGGTCATCATTGGCAATACCGTGGGCGCGGCCTTTGCCGAGGTGCTCAAGCAGTTGCCGAATCAGGCAGCCCCGGACACGGGGAATAACGCGCCAGTTAAAGGCAGGCTGACGCTGCGGCGCATCGGCGCGGGCATTCTCGATGCGCTGATTGGCACCATGTCGCCGCTCATCCCGGCCATTATCGGCGGCTCGATGGTGAAGCTGCTGGCGATGATTCTGGAGATGTCCGGCGTGCTGGAAAAGGGCACCTCGACGCTGGTTATTCTCAACGTGATTGGCGATGGCGCGTTTTTCTTCCTGCCGATTATGGTGGCGGCCTCGGCGGCGATTAAGTTCAAAACCAACATGTCGCTCGCGATAGCCATTGCGGGCGTGCTGGTGCATCCGAGCTTCATTGAACTGATGAGCAAAGCCGCCGCGGGCGAAGCGGTGACCTTTGCGTATGTTCCGGTGACGGCGGTCAAGTACACCTACACGGTGATCCCGGCGCTGTGTATGACCTGGATCCTGTCGTGGATTGAGAAAGGTATTGACCGTATTACGCCTGCGGTGACCAAAAACTTCCTTAAGCCAATGCTGATTGTGCTGGTCGCCGCGCCAGTTGCGATTGTGCTGATTGGTCCGCTTGGCATCTGGATTGGTAGCGGCATTTCGGCGCTGGTGTACACCATTCACGGCTATCTCGGCTGGCTGTCGGTGGCGATTATGGGCGCGCTGTGGCCGCTGCTGGTGATGACCGGCATGCACCGCGTGTTCACGCCGACCATTATTCAGACCATTGCCGAGACCGGCAAAGAGGGCATGGTGATGCCGTCAGAAATCGGTGCCAACCTGTCGCTCGGCGGGTCGTCGCTGGCGGTGGCGGTACGCACTAAAAACCCGGAACTACGCCAGACGGCGCTGGCTGCGGCGGCCTCGGCCATTGTCGCCGGCATTTCAGAACCTGCGCTCTACGGTGTGGCGGTGCGCCTCAAACGCCCACTGATAGCGAGCCTGATTAGCGGCTTTATCTGTGGTGCGGTTGCGGGCATTGGCGGGCTTGCCAGCCATTCGATGGCATCGCCAGGGCTGTTTACCAGCGTGCAATTCTTTGACCCGGCTAATCCGGTCACCGTGCTGTGGGTGATTGGCGTGATGGTGCTGGCAGTGGTGCTCTCCTTTGTGCTCACGCTGATTTTAGGATTTGAAGATATTCCGGCAGATGCGCCAGACGCGGTGAAAAAGCCGCAGGCACAGCCCGCCGCGGCCACGGTCCGTGCGGCGCAGCCCTAAATTGAAGAGGTTAGAAATGTCACAAACGAGATTCCCTGCGGGGTTTTTATGGGGCGGGGCTCTGGCAGCCAACCAGGCCGAAGGCGCGTATCTTGCCGGTGGCAAGGGCCTGACCACGGTGGACATGATCCCTCACGGTCCACAGCGCCTGGCGGTAAAGCTGGGGCTGGAAAAGCGCTTTGCGCTGCGCGACGATGAGTTTTACCCAAGCCACGAGGCGATCGATTTTTACCATCGCTACAAAGAAGACATCGCGCTGATGGCAGAAATGGGCTTTAAAGTGTTTCGCACCTCCATTGCCTGGAGCCGCCTGTATCCCAACGGCGACGAAGTCACGCCCAACGAAGACGGCATTGCGTTTTACCGCGCGGTTTTTGAAGAGTGCCGCCGCTACGGCATTGAACCGCTGGTGACGCTGTGCCACTTCGACGTGCCGATGCATCTTGTGACCGAATACGGCTCCTGGCGTAATCGCAAAATGATTGCGTTTTTCACCCGTTACGCGCGCACCTGTTTTGAGGCGTTTGACGGCCTGGTGAAATACTGGCTGACCTTTAATGAAATCAATATCCTGCTGCACAGCCCGTTTTCAGGTGCCGGGCTGGCGTTTGATGAAGGCGAAAACCACGAGCAGGTGAAGTACCAGGCCGCGCACCACGAGCTGGTTGCCAGCGCGCTGGCGACAAAAATTGCCCATGACGTGAACCCGCAAAACCAGGTTGGCTGCATGCTGGCAGGCGGCAATTTTTATCCTTATTCCTGCAAGCCGCAGGACGTGTGGGCGGCGCTGGAAAAAGACAGAGAAAACCTGTTTTTCATCGACGTGCAGGCGCGCGGTGCCTATCCGGCCTGGACGGCGCGCCTGTTCGCTGAAAAGGGCGTTAGTGTAGAAATGGCAGCAGAAGACGCCGACATCCTGAAAAATACCGTCGATTTCGTCTCATTTAGCTATTACGCCTCGCGCTGTGCATCAGCCGATATGAATGACGGCAACAGCAGCGCGGCCAACGTGGTGAAGTCGCTGAAAAACCCGTGGATTGAACAGAGCCAGTGGGGCTGGGGCATCGACCCGCTGGGGCTGCGCATCACCATGAATATGATGTACGACCGCTACCAGAAGCCGCTGTTTCTGGTGGAAAACGGACTGGGCGCGCACGATGACATCGACAGCGACGGGCAAATTCATGACGATTACCGCATTAGCTACCTGCGTGAGCACATCAACGCCATGGCCGAGGCCATTGCCGACGGTGTAAAGCTTATGGGCTACACCAGCTGGGGCTGCATTGATTTGGTATCAGCCTCGACCGGCGAGATGAGCAAACGCTATGGCTTTGTTTATGTCGATCGTAACGATGACGGCAGCGGCACGCTGGCGCGGCGTAAAAAGAAATCGTTCGCGTGGTATAAGCAAGTGATTGCCAGTAACGGCGAGGACATGGGTTAAGCAAAGTGGCACAACCGCCGGTTGGGGTTGTGCCGCCTGAAGACATCATTCCATCAACTGTTTACTCAGCCGCGGGTTTGCCTGCAGCAGGCGCAGCAGCTTCAGCTCTGCGCCAGACGGCCTGACGCGGCGCGCGGTCCATTCTCTTACTGTGCTTAGGCTCACGCCCATAATCTGGGCAAACTCATGGTCTTCAAGCCCTGTGCTGTCGCGCAGCGCCATAAATTCGGCAAAGGCATCGGATCCGATAGTGCGTTCCGATTTCTTAAAAACGATACATTCCAGGTTATTCAGCAACTCAGAGACAGGGTCTTTCAATTCCATGAGAACTCCTTAATGACTTTACACAGCAGAGGAGCAAAGCGGTGAAGGTGTTCGTCCGCTTCCGGTTCGCCAGAATGGGCGAAAGTAATATGTTTAAGGATAGTTCTTAAGTAACAGTCTGGCAGGCGAAGAGAGTGACCTATTGTGCTTCAACACGGCGGGGCGTTAATAATCGACTGAAAACAGAGGTAATATTTCTGAAAAAAACCGGCGGCAGACACCGCCGGTTTGTAGGTTACGCTTTTTGCACCGCTTTAGTGAAGCGCGGATCGTCGATTTGGCGAGTGGCGCGATATTTTATCATCAACGCCAGCGCAGACAGTACGGCGGGTAGCGCCAGCAGCATAAAGATGGTGCGAAATGACAGGTGGTACTGCAGCAGCAGCGCACCGCTGAACGCGCCGAGAATGCCGCCAAAGCGCCCAATGCCGAGCATCCACGCAACCCCTGTGGCCCGGCCATGTGTGGGGTAGAAACCGGCTGCCAGCGCGGGCATTGACGACTGCGCGCCGTTCATAATGGTGCCTGCGATGAATACCGCAATGCCCATCAGCACCAGGCTACTGGTGGCAAAACCTATCAGGCAGACAAACACTCCCGTGAGTAAATAACCGATGGCCACGACTTTGTTCGCGTTCAGGCGGTCCATCAGCGCGCCGATAATCAGCACACCGATACCGCCGCCGAGTGGGAACAGCGTGGTGATAATGGAGGCTTCGCGCAGGCTGGCACCGGTTTCGCGAATCAGCAGCGGCAGCCAACTGGTCAGCATGTAGAAAATCAGCAGGCCCATAAAGTAGGTCAGGCACAGCATGACAGTACCCACCACGTAGCGCGGTGAGAAAATCACCCCAATCGACGATTTTGCTTCGTTCTCGTTCTGGCCGGTTTCATTCAGCACAAAGTGCGGGTTTTGCCCCAACGGTGCGATGCGCTTAAGAATGGTGGCTATCTGCGTGTGCGATTTGTTGTGCACTACCAGAAAGCGCGCCGATTCAGGCAACAAAAATATCAGCACCACGGCCAGAATCAGCGGCATCACGCCGCCCAGAATCAGCACACTCTGCCAGCCAAAATGGGGGATTAACCAGGCCGAGATGAATCCCCCCATTGAGGAGCCTATCGGGAAGCCGACAAACATGAGGTTAACCAGCAGTGCGCGTCTGCGCTCGGGGGCGTATTCCGACATCAGTGTGGCCGCATTCGGCATGGCGGCCCCGAGCCCGAGGCCGGTGAGAAAGCGCAGCAGCGCGAGCGAGTTGAGGCTGGTGGCAAACGCCGTCAGCAGACTAAAGCTGCCGAAGACAAAAATGGACAGTACCAGTACTTTTTTGCGCCCGATGCGGTCAGCGAGTGGCCCAGCCGTGAGTGCACCCACGGCAAGTCCTACCAGGGCGGCACTCATGACCGGCCCCAGGTCGGCTTTTTGCACGCCCCATTCCTGCACCAGGTCTGAGGCGATAAAGGCAATAATGGCGGTGTCGAAGCCATCAATCGCGACAGTAATAAAGCACAGCGCGAGGATAAGCCACTGATAGCGGGAAAACGGACTGTCGTTGATAAAGCGGTCGATGCGTGTTGTGTTGTTCATCGGGCCGTTCCTGCTGTGGTGCGGTTGCGGTGATATTGTGCGATTAACGCACAAAGTGTCGTTAATCGCTCTTTAATCAAAGCAGAGCGCAAACGGGCGGGCAATCCTGTCGCGGTATGTTAGTGTGCGATAATCGTACTCTTTAGCGGGTAGAGTCTGAGCTTTCGCGGGTTTACGTCCTTAGAATCAATGTATTAACGATATATCCGGCGGTATGATTATCCGCTGATTTTGTGACTGGATTAACACGGCGTTAACATGCTGAGGGCAACGAAAAATCTTCATCGAGTCTATCCCGCGACAGGTTGTTGGACTATTCTTGTCAGCGTTAAAGCACGGCCGTGCATCCCTTGTTGAAAGGAGTAAAAATGATGGTGACAGGTAAGTCCTTGTCCCGCTGGTTTGCGCCGTTTATGGCGCTCTTTGTGGTGGTTACCCTGAGTGGCTGTTTTGATAAAGAAGGCGATCAGCGCAAGGCGTTTATTAGCTTTTTACAAAATACCGCTATGCGCAGCGGCGAACGTTTGCCGACCCTGACGGCAGACCAGAAGAAGCAGTTTGGCCCGTTTGCCTCTGACTATGCCATTCTTTATGGCTTCTCTCGCCAGCTAAACCAGGCGCTGGATAACGGTGTTAAACCGGTGGTGGACAGTGTTAACGCCATTCGCGTGCCGCAGGATTATATGACCCAGCGCGAGCCGCTGCGCCAGATTAGCGGTGGCTTAGGTATTCTGAGCCAGCAGATTGAAAGCGCGAAAATGCAGGCTGACAGCACGCGCTCCAGCCTTAAACAGCCGGACGATCTGAAAAAAGTGTTCGACGCAGCGTATGAGAAAACCGTCACTGGCCCGGCAAATGCCATGCAGCCGCTGATCCCGGCGGCGCAGACCTTAACCCAACAGTTGGTGCAGGTCGGGGATTTTGTGGCGCAGCAGGGCACGCGCGTGAGCTTTGTTGCCGATGGCATTCAGTTCCCGACCAGCCAGCAGGCGAGCCAGTACAACAGCCTGATTGGCCCGTTGTCGGCACAGCACCAGGCCTTTAACCAGGCTTACGGCGCGCTGATGGATTCGCTGAAGTAACCTCTCTTCCCCCGCCGCCCGGCGGGGGATGTTTATGCCGTTCTTTTTGTATTCTCCGTCACCTTTCGTAGCCTGGCTTCTGGCTTCTGGCTTCTGACTTCTGGCTTCTGACTTCTGACTTCTGACTTCTGACTTCTGACTTCTGACTTCTGACTTCTGACTTCTGACTTCTGACTTCTGACTCCTGACTCCTGACTCCTGACTCCTGACTCCTGACTCCTGACTCCCGTTATCTGCACCGAATTGCGTAGGATGTTTTCACGCACCTCAGGCCTGTTGCTTGTTGACGGTTTGTAAGAGACGCGTTAGCACCTTTGCGGATATAACGAAGTATTATATCTCAGCGCTAAATATGACCTTGGCTTAATATTTCCCATATTCGCGAGATAAAATTCCGTTATTTTTAATGCTCTGGATTTTTATTTTTGGAATGCCGTTTTTTGTTAATTTACCCTGGGTTGTTAGCCGGTTGGTAATTATTTTTTCCTCGATAAACACTTTATCTGTTAATAAACCTTTGTGGTCCGCATTTAGCGATGTGCGGACCGCGGGTGTCTTTGTAATTCATTGGATTTATTGAATTTAAATTTTAAAAAATTGCTGCGGTCCGCATGTGTAATTCCTGGATTTTAAATATAATGAACATCCAGGCAACGGTCTGGGATTAAAATAAATAAGGTGATTGTTATGGCTAAAGTTCTACCTCTGGAGTTGCTGTATCGCATTTATAAAGCGGAAATCGGTGATGTTATTGATGATAAGTATATGAAGGCGAGTGGCGTTTTTAATACTGACGACGATCATAGCGTTGATGAGAACGGTTTTATTCATCGTAAAATGTCGTATACGATGGGTGTCATTAATATTGCTTATTCTCAGAGTTACTTTGCTACATGGGAAATGAAGCGGGCGCCAACACCGGATAGTGAAGTTAGCGTCACTTATTTTCACGAGCCGTTTGTTGATGGTTCAATCGTTAATTATGAGGTTGGCTCTCTGGCCCGCACAGTTAATGGCGTGACGAATTATCATGATTTCAGCTCATTAGCGTAATTCTATTATTAAATTTTACTACACTTTATTATTATAAAAGGAAATGAAGATGGAACAGGAATTTAAGGACATTGTGCTGTTAGATGAAACATTCTATAAGCTTTATAAAGCCGATATTGGTGCTGTTGTTAATGGTCAGCATTGTGAAATAACAGAGAATGGCGATAGCGATCCTATTAATGGGCGATATCGTAAGATTGATGGCGGGTTTGCGACGGATGACAATCGTACATCACTTACTACTGATGGGTTGTTGCGCCGGACTCAAGCATATCTGCTTACTTTTAAGGACTTAAGTGATGGCCATTTATATTATATGAGGGTACGACTCAAGTCAGCTCCGACACCAGAGGATGAAATCTCGACATCTACTTATTCATCCTATTACTACGAGCCATCCAGCGATGCATCTAGTTTCAATCATGTTGCCTCGTCTGGAAGGTGTAACACAAGGACGATTCATATTTACACACGTGATAGTTCTCCAAATTAATGTAACAAGAGCGATTGTGCGACCTGTAATCTTTACCCTGTAATAATGCCGGTGTTATATATTCCATGAAAATGGAAGGGAAGTTACAGCCCTTTGTTACCCGCTTCTCTTATGATAATTAACATTGGTGTTCTGGTGGCGGTAAGCCGGTTTTGCCTGACGGTTTATCTCCTCAGTAATACAGCCCTCTTTATTACGTGTGTTACCGGTGGTAACGGGTTTTTAAATATCGAAAGTTACCTCGGTTCATATATTTAATTTTTAGCATTTAAATGTCACTAACATCCAGGTAGTAACCTGGTGTTTATAATAACTAAGGAAGATAAAATGCGTAAATCATTGACTGTTGACGTTCTCAATCGTATCTATAGAGCAAGCCCTGGCGAAGTTATTGATGGTAAATATGTTCGTATGTTCGGCCATTATGAGGCTTCAGGAAACGATCTGAATGAGGATGCCGGAGTAGATGAATATACAATCGGTATTCTTTATTCATTTTCATTTAAAGACTTAACTGATGATTTTTTCTGGCGCTATTCACGAGTGCTGGACCGGGCATCAGAGCCAGGTACCTCGACTGATGTTGTTTATAAGCCGCTATTTTCAAGGGATTATGAAACTCCCGGCTATTTAGCGCCTGTGACTTGGGCTGGCCCAACTACGCGTACGTCTACTGTGGTTGAAAACGTGGAAAATTATAATTAATTTGCTCTCGCGGAGTATTGGGTCTGATGTATAAAAACATTCCTCAGCAGTAATGGGATTATAACCTGCACGACCCGATGGTTTTTTATTTTAGTCCGGCATAGTGCCGGACTTTTTTATACATGAATGGTTTCTGTCAACTCGAATACCGAGGAGGCTAAATGAAAGCACCTGCCTTACGCTTAAATTTCCCTGACACTCTCCCGATTGGATATACGATTACCATCCTGGTGATGGTCGTGACGACCAACCCCCTATTTCTGGTGCACTAACTGCCCACCTTCGGATTCACACAGTTTTTCTCCAGCTTCCCTTTCATCGCATTAATCAGATTCTCCACGCCCGTTGCCGCCATATCGTAGCGCGTCTGCGCCGTAGCGGAGCCGATATGCGGGAAGGCCACCACGTTGGGCATACTCAGCAGCGGTGAGTCTACTGGCAACGGCTCATGCTCAAACACGTCCAGTCCGGCGCCGTGTATTTCGCCTGCCTTAAGTGCCGCAATCAGCGCCTGCTCATCCAGCACTGGCCCGCGCCCGGCGTTGATAATAATCGCCGTCGGTTTCATTTTTGCAAGCTGTGCACGGCTAATCAGGTGATGGGTTTCGTCGGTAAGCGGCAGAACCAGGCAGACAAAATCGGCTTCAGCCAGCAGGTCATCCAGGCTGCACAGGCGGGCATTAAAGCGAGCCTCGGCTTCGGGGTGCTGGCGGCGTGCGTTATAGAGAATCGGCATGCTAAAGCCAAAGTGCGCGCGCTGCGCCAGCGCCATGCCAATGCGGCCCATGCCGACAATGCCCATGGTTTTATGGTGCACGTCAGTGCCGTACCAGTCCGGGCTGATACTGCCGGTCCACTCGCCTTTTTTGACGCGCTCAGCGACTTCAACGGCGCGTCGGGCCGTTGCCAGCACCAGCGTCATCAGCGTGTCGGCCACGGTTTCGGTCAGCGCGTCCGGTGTGTGCATGAGCGGGATACCGCGCCGGGTTAGTGCTTCCACATCAAAGGTGTTGTAACCCGCAGAAATGGTCGAGCAGGCACGTAATTGCGGCATCTTAGCGAGTAACGCCTCGTCAACTTCGCCGCCGGAGCCAATAATGCCCTGCGCGTTAGCAAACGCCTCTGCGTGCTGAGCAACGGTTTCAGGGCTCAGGCCGTTCACCTGGGTGACGGTAAAATGTGCTTCCAGGCGTGTGAGCAGGTCGGCAGGGAGGGATTTGTACAGGATGACATGGTCTTTCATTATCGGTTCTCTTGTGTACGTCGAGCCAGGATGCGCATTCGCAATCTACGCTTTTGAGCATAGCTTACGGGGCGGCATTGGCCGCCCCGTTTGCCTCAGGCGTGGCTGTGCGCGCCGGGCGGTAGTGTCTTCTGGTTCTCGGCAGGTTTGACGACAAGCGTTAATCCCACCGAGGCAAACAGCGCGATGGCCATGAAAATATAGGATGCCGCCGGGCTGCCGGTGGCGCCGTTGAGATAGCCCACAAACCACGAGCCAAAGAACGAGCCGAGCGCGCCCATGCTGTTAATCAGCGCCATGGCGCCACCGGCCACGTTCTTCGGCAGCATTTCGGGGATGATGGCGAAAAACGGCCCGTAAGGGGCATACATCGCCGCACCGGCAATCACCAGTAGCGTATACGACAGCCAGAAGTTACTGGCACCCACCGCCCAGGAACCAACAAACGCCAGTCCACCAATCAGCAGCAGCGGCCAGACGAACAGCTTGCGGCGCTGCAGTTTGTCAGACGCCCAGGACACCACAATCATGGCAATGGTGGCGGCCAGATAAGGGACGGATGACAGCCAGCCCACCTCAACCATGCCCATACCGGAGGTGCCAGCGCTGCGAATAATTGACGGTAACCACAGCACAAAGCCGTACACACCAATGCTCCAGGCAAAATATTGCAGGCACAGCAGTATCACGTTGCGCGAGCGGAACGCGTCGCCGTAGTTGCGCACCGCCTTAATGCCCTGTTGCTCTTTATCAAGCTGCGCCTGGAGTGCGGCTTTTTCGTCGTCTGCCAGCCATTTCACCTGCGCCGGTTTGTCTTTTACCAGCACCCACCAGCAAAACGCCCAGATAACCGCCGGTACGCCCTCAATGATGAACATTTCGCGCCAGCCAAACGCCTGAATCAGGTAGCCGGAGACCACCGACATCCACAGCACCGTGACCGGGTTACCGAGAATCAGAAAAGTGTTCGCGCGCGAGCGCTCCGATTTAGTAAACCAGTTGCTGATGTAGATAAGCATGGCGGGCATCACGGCGGCCTCCACCACGCCCAGCATAAAGCGGATGGCAGCCAGCATCGGGATATTGCTTACCACCCCGGTGAGCGAGGCACAGCCGCCCCACAGAATCAGGCAGATGAATATCAGCTTGCGCACGCTGCGCCGTTCGGCGTAAATCGCACCGGGGATCTGGAAGAAGAAATAGCCCAGGAAGAACAGGGCGCCGAGCAAGGAGGAGATCCCCTTGGTGATGCCCAGATCGTCATTGATCCCGGCGGCAGAGGCGAAGCTGAAATTAGCACGGTCAAGGTACGCCAGGCTGTAGGTAATAAACACCACCGGCATGATGTACCACCAGCGTTTTGCTGCGTTAGTGGGGCTTTTCATCGTTATCCTCTCAGGTGAGGTGGCGCGTTGTACCAGCTGTAGGGTATGGCCGACGCGTCTCGTTTACGTTGTCATCCTCTAAACGCGCAGGATGCGCTATTCGCCCAGTTCGGCGCGGGTGGGCAGCCCTTCACTGTCGCCGGTAAACTGAATGGCGCGTGCGCCGATGCGGTTGCCACGGTTGACCGCGTGCGTGAGGGAGTGCCCCTCCAGCAGCGCGCTGACCACGCCAACCGCAAAGCCATCCCCCGCGCCCACGGTATCCACCACGTTGTCGACTTTTACCGCCGGTACGCTGCCGGTTTCACCGCTGGCGCTTTTAAACCAGGCGCCGTCGGCACCTGTTTTGATAATGACGGCCTTCACGCCGCGCTCAAGCCAGAAGTCGGCGATGCCATCCGGCGTGCGCTGTCCGGTGAGAATGGCACCTTCTTTCAGGCCTGGCAGCACCCAGTCGGCTTGCGAGGCCAGCGCGTTGAGTTTTTCCACCATGTCGGCTTCGCTTTTCCACAGCACCGGGCGCAGGTTGGGGTCAAAGGAAATGGTTTTGCCCTGTGCCTTCATGCTGTTGGCCGCGTGGTGCAGCAGGGCGAGCGAGCTGTCTGACAGCGCTGCCGCCACGCCGGTTAAGTGCAGGTGGCGGGCGCTGTGAAAGTACGGTGATGAGAAATCATCCGGTGAAAGGTGGCTTGCCGCCGAACCTTTACGGAAATATTCCACAATGGGATCGGTTCCATCCTCCACTTTTGATTTAAGCTGAAAGCCGGTGGGATAACGCGCATCCACCGTCACGCCCTGGCAGTCAATGCCTTCCTTTTCAAGCTGATTGAGGATAAAGCGCCCGAAGCTGTCGTTACCGACGCGGCTGACCCAGCCAACGCTGTGGTTAAGGCGCGCCAGGCCGGTTGCCACGTTCAGTTCTGCGCCTGCCGCCCGTTTGATGAAGCGCTCACAGTTGGCAAGTTCCCCGGTCTCGCTTGCGACGAACATCGCCATCGCTTCGCCAATGGTGATGATATCTGGCATGGTTTACTCCTTGCGTAACAGGTTGACGTAGTGGCGCGTGACGTCAGTCAGGTTGCTTCCCTGTAGCGGGAACTCGATGCCGCGTGGTGCATCCGGCGGCAGCATGTTGAGTAGCGCGGGCCAGCGCGGCCCGGCGTCGTCGAGCGCTATGGCGTGCACGCCGCGCTCGCCCACACTGGCGGCTTTAACGTGAATATAGCCGACGCTGGGCGCAAGGCGCTGAGCGGCCTCTTCCGGTGACTCGTCCACCCACAGCCAGTTGGCCATATCAAAGGTGAGTGGCACCGGCAGGTTGTGCGCCCGGCTGTCAGCGGCGAAGCGCTGCATGGGTGCCAGGCGGCCAAAGGCGGTTTGATCGTTTTCAACCACCAGCCGCACCTGGCTTTGCGCCAGCCACTGTTGCAGTGTGCTGAACTGAGCACGAGTTGGCTGATAGTGACCCAGCGACAGCTTGAGCCAGTCAGCGTTAATCAGGCTGGCCTCATGCAGAAGCGCAGGAATGGCTGGATTAAGGGTGCTGTCGTCAAGATAAAGCGCTTCGGGGGCGGAATAGCAGGCCATTAGCGGGTGCGTGGCTATCGCGTGGGCCAGCGCGCTGAGTTCATCAGTAGAGGCGCTGTTCAGCAGTTCGCGGCGGATCTCCACGCCATCGGCACCGGCTGCGGCAATGATGGGCAGCACGGCAGCCTGGCCGCCGAGTGCGGTAATGCAGTCACGGTCATAGGCGGCGGTCACGACAATAATTTTTCTTTCCATTGTTCTCTCCGCAACGCTGATATCTTTACGGTGAATGTCATTTTACGGTAAATGGAACCGGTTCCATTCGAAAGCGATGGAGCAACGATTTATGATCGGCATCACGAAGAAAATCGTCAGCGCGCGGTGGAGCCGCGCACGATAAGCTCGCCGGAGAACTTCAGTTCACACACTGGTTCATCTGAACCTTCAATACGACGAATCACCTGGCTTACTGCGGCACGGCCAATCTCGCGGGTGGGTTGTTTGAGGGTAGAAATGCCAACGCCTGCCAGCTCTGCCCACTCCAGCTCGTCAAAGCCCAGCAGGCCAATATCGTTGCCCCAGTTGAGGCCCAGGCGGCGCAGCGAGCGGGCGACCTGGAGCGTGAGCGCCCCGTTGGCCGAAATCACCGCCTTGCGCATGCCGCGTTGCCGGGTGTGGAACTCGCGCAAGGTGGCATCCAGCAATTCGCTGTTGTGCAGCGGGATTTCGCCGTTTTCGGCAATGATGCCGGGATGGCGGGCCAGCGTGTCGTGAAACGTATATAGCCGTTCGCGGCGCGTGTTCACGGTACCGAGCGGCTCGCTTAAAAACAAAATGGCTTCAAAACCTTGCTCAATCAGGTGCTCTGCCACGCAGGCGGTGGCCTGTGCGTTGTCGAGACCGACCACATCGCAGGCAAAGTCGGGGATTTTACGGTCAATCAGCACCATCGGCAGCGCCGACTGTTGCAGGCGGTTAAGGCCATCTTCCCGCATGCCGACGGCGTTCACCACAATGCCTTCCACCTGGTAGCTGCGCAGCAAATCAAGGTAATGCAGTTCGCGGTCAACTTCGTTGTTGGTGTTACACACCAGCGGTGTGAAACCCTGCTCGCGACAGGCGGCTTCAATGCCGCTTAGCACGTGCACGGAATACGGGTTGGTGATGTCGGCAATGATGAGACCAATCAGACGAGTGCGCCCGCGCTTGAGGCCGCGTGCCATTTGGCTTGGGTGGTAGTTTAGCGCGGTAATGGCGTGCGCTATGCGCGCGCGCAGGTCGTCCGACAGCAGGTGCTGCTCGCCGTTGAGATAGCGCGATACGCTGGTTTTACCGGTTTTCGCCGTGCGGGCGACGTCACTAATGGTGGCGCGGGTTGCCTTGCCTTTCATTGTTGTCTCCTTGCCGTTGCGGCGCAGAGTAGCATATTTTTTGCCGCAGGCGCGGGCCGGGTTTGCCCGCCTTTTGCCGTGTGGCGAGCGCTCGCTTACGCGGCATGCCGCCGCGTAAGGCTGGCGTGAATCGGTCTTTCTGTGCCTGCGTTATTTCGCTACAGTGTGGCAAAAAAACACCTGCGGAGTTTCTGTGGCACATTCCCCTTATCGCGTTATCACGGCGGCCCACTGGGGGCCGATGGTGGTGGAGACAGACGGCGAGCGTGTGCTGTCGTCGGGCGGCGCGCTGGCGTCTGATTTTCCTAACTCGTTACAACGCGCGGTGGCCGACCAGGTACACAGCAAAACGCGCGTGCGCTGGCCTATGGTACGTAAGGGCTTGCTCACCTCGCCATCAGCACCGCAAGGGCAGCGCGGGCAGGATGAATTTGTGCGTGTCTCCTGGGATGAGGCGCTGAATCTGATTCACACGCAGCACCAGCGTATCCGCGCAAGTTACGGCCCGTCGGCGATTTTCGCAGGCTCCTACGGCTGGCGCTCCAACGGTGTACTGCACAAGGCATCCACGCTATTACAACGCTACATGAGTCTCGCGGGCGGCTATACCGGCCATCTGGGCGACTACTCGACCGGGGCGGCGCAGGTCATCATGCCTTACGTGGTGGGCGGCAACGAGGTCTACCAGCAGCAAACCAGCTGGCCGCTGGTGCTGGAGCACACTGACGTTGTGGTGCTGTGGAGTGCCAACCCGCTCAATACGTTGAAAATTGCCTGGAATGCCTCCGACGAGCAGGGGCTGGGCTTTTTTGAGCGCCTGAAGCACAGCGGCAAGAAAATCATTTGTATCGACCCGATGCGCTCTGAAACCGTGGCGTTTCTTGGTGATGAGGTGCAGTGGCTGGCACCGCACATGGGCACCGATGTGGCGCTGATGCTCGGCATTGCCCATACGCTGTGGCAAAACGGCTGGCATGATGTGGAATTTCTCACGCGCTGCACCGAGGGGTTTTCGGTCTTTGCGCGCTATCTGTCCGGCGAGGCCGACGGCATTGCCAAAGACGCCGACTGGGCGGCCGCGATTTGCGGCATTGATGCCACTAAAATCCGCGAACTGGCCGCGTTATTTCATGAAAATCGCACGATGTTGATGGCCGGTTGGGGCATGCAGCGCCAGCAGTATGGTGAGCAGAAGCACTGGATGATCGTCACGCTTGCCGCCATGCTCGGGCAGATTGGTCTGCCGGGCGGTGGCTTTGGGCTTTCTTATCACTTTGCCAACGGGGGCAATCCCACGCGCCGTGCGGCGGTGCTGGCTTCAATGCAGGCGCAGGTGGCAGGCGGCGCTGACGCGGTGGAAAAAATCCCGGTGGCGCGCATTGTTGAGGCGCTGGAAAACCCCGGCGCTGACTACCAGCACAACGGTGAAACGCGCCGCTTCCCGGATATCCGCATGATCTGGTGGGCCGGAGGCGGCAATTTTACCCATCACCAGGACACCAACCGCCTGATTGCCGCCTGGCAAAAGCCGCAGCTGGTGGTGATTTCGGAATGCTACTGGACCGCTGCGGCAAAACACGCGGATATCGTGCTGCCGATAACCACCTCGTATGAACGTAACGATCTCACCATGACGGGCGATTACAGCAACCAGCATCTGGTGCCAATGAAACAAGTGGTTGCCCCGCGTGACGAAGCGCGACACGACTTTGACGTATTTGCCGACCTGAGCGAGCGCCTGGAACCCGGCGGTGGTGCACGTTTTAGCGAAGGTAAAAGTGAAATGCAGTGGCTGGAAACCTTTTACGATATCGCCCGTCAACGCGGTGAGCAGCAGCAGGTCACGCTGCCGGACTTTGCGCAGTTCTGGCACAACAACCAGATTGTGGAAATGCCGGAAAGCGAAACGGGCGCGAAGTTCGTGCGTTTTGCTGACTTTCGCCGCGATCCGCAGGCATTTCCATTGAAAACACCGAGCGGCAAAATTGAGATTTATTCGGCACGCATTGCCAGCTATGGCTATGCCGACTGTCCGGGCCATCCGACCTGGCTTGCCCCGGATGAGTGGCACGGCAATGCGCAAGCCGGGCAACTTGAACTGCTCTCGTCGCACCCGGCGCACCGGCTACATAGCCAGCTTAACTATTCGCACCTGCGCGAACAGTACGCCGTGGCCGGGCGCGAGCCGGTGGTTTTGCATCCTGACGATGCCAGGGCGCGTGGGATTGATAACGGTGACGTGGTGCGAGTGTGGAACGCGCGTGGCCAGGTGCTGGCCGGAGCGCTGGTCACGGAAGATATTCGGCCCGGCGTTGTGTGCATTCATGAAGGTGGCTGGCCCGACCTGGCGCCAGAGGCGGGCGGTATCTGCAAGCATGGGGCGGTCAATGTGCTGACCCGCGATATTCCAACTTCGCGGCTGGCTAACGGCTGCGCGGCCAACTCCTCGCTGGTGTGGCTGGAGAAATACGTTGGGCCGGCGCTTGCCGTTACGGCGTTTGACCCGCCTGCCAGTGCATGATCCAGGTGGCGTGCTGGGTGTCCGGCTGCCAGGCGCTTTCGACAACGCTGAAGCCCATTGCGCGATAAAACGCAACGGCACGCTCATTTTGCTGGTAGACCTCCAGACTGAGCGCGGGGTAGCACTGCTGCACGGTCTGCATCAGTGCGCGCCCGGTGCCCTGGCCCAGCGCGTGGGGAGTGACGAACAGCGCGCCGACGAACTGCTGCTCCAGCACGCTGATAAAACCCTGAATGCCGCCTGTGTCACTCAGCCAGCTGCGGGCGTTGGGCAGGTAAACGTCACGCACGCAGGGCAGGCTTTCCTGCCAGTAAGTAGCAGGAATAAACGGATGCGCCGCTGTGGTGCTCTCAAGCCACAGTGTAAGCAGCGCAGGCATGTCGCGGGCATGGGCCTCTCTTATCACGCGCGGCTGTCCGGGTGGCAAAAACAGTCGGTAATGTGGTCGTTCACCAGCCCGCAGGCCTGCATAAAGGCGTAGCAGATGGTCGAACCCACAAACTTAAAGCCACGCTTTTTCAGCGCCTTTGATAGCGCGTCAGAGGTGGGAGTGAAGGCCGGGACCTCGCTTAAGGCGCGGAAGTGGTTGACCTGCGCAGTATGCTCGACAAAAGACCAGATAAAATGGGTGAAATCCTCTCCTAGGGCTTCCATGGCCAGATACGCGCGGGCGTTATTGATAATCGCCTCGATTTTCCCGCGATGGCGAATGATACCGGCGTCCTGCACCAGCCTTTCCACGTCTTCCTGCTGCATTAGCGCAATGCGCTCTGGGTCAAAGTTGTGAAAACAGCGTTGATAGTGCTCTCGTTTTTTGAGTACGGTTATCCACGACAGCCCGGCCTGCTGGCCTTCCAGGCAAATCATCTCAAAAAGTTTTTTGCCGTCGGTTTGTGGGCGGCCCCACTCGTTGTCGTGATACTCCAGGTACAGCGGGTCTTGTGTGACCCATCCACAGCGTTGCATTGTTTCTCCTTTGCGTTCTGGAACGTACCGGCCTGTTGGCATTCTGAACTCACTATAACGGTTTTCACGCGCCTTATTTTGTGGATTATCACGCCTGAGAATATTTCGTTTTGTTTGTGAGTGTTTACTTTCTTTATACATCAAGTGATTCAGGTGATTTAAGGTTGACCTTTCGCACTGAAGGCCAGTGATTCTACGCTGGCAAAGGCAAAGGCAAAGGCAAAGGCAAAGGCAAAGGCAAAGGCAAAGGCAAAGGCAAAGGCAAAGGCAAAGGCAAAGGCAAAGGCAAAGGCAAAGGCAAAGGCAAAGGCAAAGGCAAAGGCAAAGGCAAAGGCAAAGGCAAAGGCAAAGGCAAAGGCAAAGGCAAAGGCAAAGGCAAAGGCAAAGGCAAAGGCAAAGGCAAAGGCAAAGGCAAAGGCAAAGGCAAAGGCAAAGGCAAAGGCAAAGGCAAAGGCAAAGGCAAAGGCAAAGGCAAAGGCAAAGGCAGCCTGCGTGGTTGGTTCGTGATGGAGACGCTATGAAGAGTGAAAAGCCCGCTTTATGCCGCTATGTTTCGCGCCAGTCTTTTTTTGTTAGTGTGTACTCACATCTTGTGTGAGGCTGATTCAGCAAGGTAGCCAGCAGCTTTTTTCACGAACCAGTCCGCAGGAACGTTATAAGGCGGCTGCATTAACGTCGCAATGCCGTCTGTGATAATGCCGTGCGCCTTTTGGTACAGATGACCACTGCCACGCGTGAGCGCCTCAAGCTGAAGCTGCTTTTCCAGCAAATAGATGCGGGCAAAATCGGGGTCATAACGCAGGATTTCGCGTGTGTTATCGATAATATCGGCGAGTTTTACCGTCTGCGCCCGTGGGCAGGCCTGCGCGGTGTGGGCAAAATGCAGCCGCTTGCGCTGGGCGCGGTTGAGTGTGGCAGGCGTTGTTGGGTTAGTGAGCATCACCACCAGTTGCGCGACATCGTCGCCAAAGCGCGCGGCGATATCTCCAGGCGTGGTGGCGGTGTCTTCCACGGTGTCATGCAGCCAGGCGGCGGCAAGGAGCGCTTCGTCATCCGGCATTACGCTGCGCACCAGTTCTGCCACCGCCGCAGGATGGACGATATAAGGCTGCGCGGTATATTTACGCCGCTGATCCTGCCCGGCATGCGCCTTCGAGGCAAACCGTCTGGCGCGTTCTTCAAGTGACAGCATAGGTTTACCCTCAGGCAGTGGAACCGTTAATCATGTGACAGTTTTACATTAATCATTAATGCCAGAAAACGTCATGCATTAAGAAATATCTTTAGTTAAACACCAGTGACGCTATTGTGCTTATTGATATATCCACATAAACATAAGCGGTAAATTTGACCAGACGGCAAATAAACCAGACAAGTCTTCTGGGCATTGCGGGCAAATTATGAGAAATAGAGTGCAACCTGGCCATTTTCTTTAATGAATTGGCCTGAACAGAGAACTCTGCTTCGTACGCGCGGTCAGAGACGTGCTTATCTTATTTTGTCTGGTGTCCGCATGAGATTTATAAAATCGATAACGCAGCAGAAACTTTGTTTTCTGCTCGCTATCTATATTGGCCTGTTGAACATAGCAATCTTTTATCGCCGCTTTGAAGCTTTCACGCAAAGTTCCGGTCTTATTATGGGGTTAGCGGCCATTCTTGAACTGGCAGCTTCCGTTCTGGTGACCTTCTTTTTATTACGTGTGTTATCCCTGCTGGGGCGGCGTATCTGGCAGGTGCTGGCATCCCTCATTGTGCTGTGCTCCGTAGGGGCCAGCTATTACATGACATTCCTCAACGTCATTGTTGGCTATGGCATTATCGCCTCCGTCATGACGACCGATATTGACCTGTCCAAAGAGGTTATCGGGCGCAACTTCGTGCTCTGGATGGTTCTGGTCAGTGCACTGCCGCTGCTGCTCATCTGGAGCAACACGTGCCGCTATACGCTGCTGCGCCAGATGCGTACACCAGGCATGCGCCTGCGCAATCTGGTGCTGGTGCTGGCCACTGGGCTGGTGGTGTGGGCGCCGCTGCGCATGATTGATGTTTATAACAAGACCCATGAAAAAAGCACGACGGATGACCGGCCGAGCTACGGTGGTGTGGTGGCTAGCTCCTATCTGCCGTCAAACTGGGTGTCGGCGCTGGGGCTGTACGCCTGGGCGCAGATGGATGAGTCCTCAGAAAGCCGTTCGCTGATAAACCCGACGCAGAAGTATCAATATGATGCGCCCGCGAATCTTGACGATACCTACGTTATTTTCATTATTGGTGAAACTGCGCGCTGGGATCACATGGGGCTTTATGGTTACGAGCGTGACACCACGCCAAACCTTGAAAAGGAAAAGAACCTTGTCGCGTTTCGCGGCAAAGCCTGTGATACCGCGACCAAGCTTTCTCTGCGCTGTATGTTTGTGCGCGAAGGTGGCGTGAAGGACAATCAGCAGCGCACGGTGCTGGAGCAGAACATCTTCGCTGTGCTGAAACAGCTTGGTTTTAGCAGTGACTTGTTCGCCATGCAGAGCGAGCTGTGGTTCTATGCCAACACCATGGCGAATAACATCAACTATCGTGAAACTATCGCGGCTCGCCACCAGGGCCAGCGCGTGGACGATATGATGCTGCTTGATGAGCTGGACGATTCTGTGGCGGGGCATCCGAAAGGCAAACACCTTGTGATTTTGCACACCAAAGGCTCGCACTTCTCTTACTCACAGCGCTATACCCGTGATTTTGCAAAATGGCAGCCGGAGTGCGTGGGCATTGACAAAGAATGCACCGGCGAAGAACTGATCAACGCTTACGATAACTCCATTTTGTATACCGATACGTTTATCAAAAAGGTTTACGACAGCGTGCGTGATAAGAAGGCGATTGTGTTTTATGCCTCGGATCATGGTGAATCAATAAGCGAAAGCAAGCGCCTGCACGGTACGCCGCGCGACATGGCACCGCCAGAGCAGCTTGACGTTCCGTTGCTGGTATGGGCCTCGGATAAATATCTGGAAGACCCTGACCACGCCCGCGCGTTTGCGTATATGCAAACCCAGGCGAAGCAGAAGGTGGAGCACCGTCACGTAGAGATGTTCGATTCAATCCTCGGCTGTCTGGGCTATACGTCGCCGAACGGTGGCATTAACGAGAACAACAACTGGTGCCATATCCCGCAGGCCAGTAAGTAAGCGACGTGGCGGCTTTTCAGCCGATTACGTGCTTTTTTTCAATAAGGGATTGACGATACTTTGGGGCGGCAGTAATATGCGCCCCGCATTCGGTGATTGGCGCAGCCTGGTAGCGCACTTCGTTCGGGACGAAGGGGTCGGAGGTTCGAATCCTCTATCACCGACCAAATTTGAAAGCCTGCTCATTGAGCAGGCTTTTTTGCATTTGTAGCTGACAGAGGATGAGAACCTCCGGGGGCAGAGGTTCGACTCGAGCGAGGCGAGAGAACGTTGCGTGAGCAACGGCCCGCAGGGCGAGCCACGCAGTGGCGAGTCATCCTCTATCACCGACCAAATTTGAAAGCCTGCTCATTGAGCAGGCTTTTTTGCATTTGTAGCTGACAGAGGATGAGAACCTCCGGGGGCAGAGGTTCGACTCGAGCGAAGCGAGAGAACATTGTGTGAGCAACGGCCCGCAGGGCGAGCCACGCAGTGGCGAGTCATCCTCTGGCACCGACCAAATTCGAAAGCTTGCTCATTGAGCAGGCTTTTTTGCATCTGTAACTTACAGAGGTGAAAACCTCCCGGGGCAGAGGTTGGACTCGAGCGAAGCGAGAGAACGTTGCGTGAGCAACGGCCCGCAGGGCGAGCCACGCAGTGGCGAGTCATCCTCTATCACCGACCAAATTCGAAAGCCTGCTCAACGAGCAGTAATGCTGGTCATTTAAGGATGGGGGAATGTTCCGTTCACCTGAAGCCCGGCAACAAATGAGACGTCATCAGCGGTGAACGGGCAAAGAGGGCTACCGCAGCCCTCTTTGCAATCTCCTGCGGCCCCGCCAGGAAATCGCCGCCCCTTGGGCGGTACGCGCAGCTTATCCCGTCTGGCTTATCGGGGACGGCGCGAGGTAACATCCCTGTAAATCGCGCCTCGGGCCGCATCCATGCGGCCCGCCCCGGCCAGCCGTGAACGCTTTGCCGATTTCAGCGGGGTCAGCAACCCCACACTGTATGCCCGAGCACGTTAAAAACGAATGAGTGCGCTGTTCATCTGCTTAAGTGACCAGTATTAGTTCAACGAGCAGGCTTTTTTGCATTTGTAGCTTACAGAGGTGAAAACCTCCCGGGGAAGAGGCTTGACGTGAGCGAAGCGAGAGGACGTTGCGTGAGCAACGGCCCGCAGGGCGAGCCACTGATGGCGCTGGCTCATTCAGAGCACCTGGCCCTGGCAGCGTAACGCGTAAATGTCCACGGAATGTTAAAAATAGCCCTCAGATGCGTTTCCCGTTGTCTGCTGCACATTTTCCCGTCTTTGTATCACTTCCTGCTATCGAAACAGTTCACAGCCAGGTCGATAACTTATCGCTGTAAGCAGAGCTTTCCGCTGCTGGTAATAAAATTCACCGCATAAACGGTGATAATTGCCGCTCATCTCAAAAAATTCGCATCGAAAACCATCCGACAGGTTAACTGGTCATTTTCTGATAACTAGCCCGATTAGCTGGTGATTGTGCGTAGCACAAAATTCCCTGCTGGAAATAAGCGCATCACCTTTTTTTAATGTTTGTTTGCACATTCGCACACTTCTTTTAAAACACCGCTAACAACATTGACGTTTCTGCCATCTGTTGACAGATTGTAGGTCTTAAGAGAGGACTCATGGAGAGTCTGCACTGCCTCAGAGCGAGGTTGCCGCAGGGAATGTCGGCGCTCTTCGCACTTGCGTGCGCAGCCGAACGGACCAGGTAAAACATAAAAAAGGTTCGACGGCCACTACCCAAATCTTTCGAGCGTTATAACGGCCATAAATGCCGCTGATGCGTGATGGATGAGGGGTAACACAACACATATCACACTGGAGCAGAATAATGATGATTTCTTTCAAGCCGTCAGGGATGCTGAAATGCGGTCTGACGCTTGCTGCGTTGACCGTTGCAGCAGGCGTACAGGCAAAAACGCTGGTGTATTGTTCAGAAGGCTCGCCTGAAGGATTTAACCCGCAGTTGTTTACCTCCGGCACCACCTATGATGCCAGTTCGGTTCCGCTGTATAACCGCCTGGTGCAGTTTAAAGCGGGCTCCACCGAGCTTGAGCCGGGTCTCGCTGAGAAATGGGACGTTAGCGAAGACGGTAAAACCTACACCTTCCATCTGCGTAAAGGCGTGAAGTGGCACTCAAACCGCGACTTCAAACCGACCCGCGAGCTGAACGCTGACGACGTGGTCTTCACTTTTGACCGCCAGAAAAATACGCAAAATCCTTACCATAAAGTCTCTGGCGGTACTTACGAATACTTTGAGGGCATGGACCTCCCGGCGCTGATTAGCGACGTGAAGAAAGTTGACGATTACACCGTGCAGTTTGTGCTCACCCGCCAGGAAGCACCGTTCCTGGCCGATCTCGCAATGGACTTTGCCTCCATTTTGTCTAAAGAGTACGCCGACAACATGCTCAAAGCGGGCACGCCGGAGAAGGTTGACCTCAACCCGATTGGCACCGGCCCGTTCCAGCTTCAGCAGTACCAGAAAGACTCGCGCATTTTGTATAAAGCGTTCGCGGACTACTGGGGCACGAAGCCGAAAATTGACCGCCTGGTGTTCTCCATTACTCCGGATGCCTCCGTGCGCTACGCCAAGCTTCAGAAAAACGAATGCCAGATCATGCCGTACCCGAACCCGGCCGATATTGCGGGCATGAAGCAGGATAAAAACATCAACCTGATGGAGCAGGCAGGGCTGAACGTCGGCTATCTGTCGTTCAACGTTGAGAAAAAGCCGCTTGATAACCTCAAAGTGCGCCAGGCGCTGACTTACGCCGTCAATAAAGAAGCCATCATCAAAGCCGTGTATCAGGGCGCAGGCGTTGCTGCCAAAAACCTGATCCCGCCGACGATGTGGGGCTATAACGACGACGTGAAGGACTACACCTACGACCCTGAAAAAGCAAAACAACTGCTTAAAGACGCGGGCATGGAAAAAGGCTTCACTATCGACCTGTGGGCGATGCCGGTGCAGCGCCCGTACAACCCGAACGCGCGTCGCATGGCAGAGATGATTCAGGCCGACTGGGCGAAGATTGGCGTGAACGCCAAAATCGTCTCCTATGAATGGGGCGAATACCTCAAGCGCGCCAAAGACGGCGAGCATCAGACCGTGATGATGGGCTGGACCGGTGATAACGGCGATCCGGATAACTTCTTCGCCACGCTGTTTAGCTGTGCGGCGGCGAAGGACGGTTCCAACTACTCGCGCTGGTGCTACAAGCCGTTTGAAGACCTGATCCAACCGGCGCGTGCCAGCGAAGATCACAACAAGCGTATCGAACTTTACAAGCAGGCTCAGGTGGTAATGCACGATCAGGTTCCGGCACTGATCATTGCTCACTCCACGGTATACGAGCCGGTGCGTAAAGAGGTGAAAGGCTACGTGGTCAGCCCGCTTGGCAAGCACGATTTCCAGAGTGTTTCTCTGGGTGACTGATGCCCGCAGGCGGTAACACAGTATGCCCTTTCTCGCGGGAAAGGGCGCTATAGCGTAATACATCCCGCCCGGCGTCTTTCACTGGCGATTTTACTCCAGATGCAGGAACCCGACGCGCTGCCCGGCTTTACGGATGCGGCGTCGTCGTTGCCTCTGTGAGTAAGCCAGGCCGAGCCGTGTGCGGGAGATGACAGAGATTCAGGATATGTTGCAGTTCATCCTTCGGCGTCTGGGGCTGGTTATCCCGACGTTTATCGGCATCACGTTACTGACCTTTGCGTTCGTACACATGATCCCCGGCGATCCGGTGATGATTATGGCGGGCGAGCGCGGTATTTCCCCGGAACGTCACGCTCAATTACTGGCGCAGATGGGGCTTGATAAACCGATGTGGCAGCAGTACGTCAACTACGTGTGGAACGTGCTGCACGGTGATTTGGGCATGTCGCTCAAAAGCCGCCTGCCGGTGTGGGACGAGTTCGTGCCGCGCTTTAAGGCCACAATGGAACTTGGCGTATGCGCCATGATTTTTGCTATGGCGGTTGGCATTCCGGTTGGCGTACTGGCTGCGGTAAAACGTGGCTCTGTGTTTGACCATACCGCCGTGGGACTGGCGCTCACCGGTTATTCCATGCCGATTTTCTGGTGGGGCATGATGCTCATCATGCTGGTCTCGGTACAGCTAAACCTGACGCCGGTATCCGGGCGCATCAGCGACACCGTGTTCCTTGACGACACGCTGCCGCTCACCGGTTTTATGCTGATCGATACCGCTATCTGGGGCGAACAGGGCGACTTTATTGATGCCGTGGCGCACATGATTTTACCGGCGGTTGTGCTCGGTACCATTCCGCTTGCGGTGATTGTGCGTATGACGCGCTCGGCCATGCTTGAGGTGCTGGGTGAAGATTACATCCGCACCGCCCGCGCCAAAGGGCTGACGCGCCTGCGCGTTATTGTTGTTCATGCCCTGCGTAACGCCATGCTGCCGGTAGTGACGGTCATTGGTCTACAGGTCGGCACGCTGCTCGCAGGCGCCATTCTTACCGAAACAATCTTCTCCTGGCCGGGGCTGGGACGCTGGCTGATTGAGGCGTTGCAACGGCGTGATTACCCGGTGGTGCAGGGCGGTGTGTTGCTGGTGGCGACCATGATTATCCTCGTCAACCTGCTGGTCGACCTGCTGTACGGCGTGGTGAACCCGCGTATTCGTCATAAGAAGTAAGGGGACACCGTGACGCAATTAACAACTGAAAAAACCATTACCGCGCCAGCGCCGATGACGCCGCTGCGCGAGTTCTGGCACTACTTTTGCCGCAACAAGGGCGCTGTGGTGGGCCTGTGCTACGTGGTAGCGATGGTCATCATTGCCGTATTTGCGAACTTTATTGCACCGCACAACCCGGCAGAGCAGTTTCGCGATGCGCTGCTGCACCCGCCGGTATGGCAGGACGGCGGTAGCTGGCAGTACATCCTCGGCACCGACGACGTAGGCCGCGATATTCTCTCGCGCCTGATGTACGGCGCGCGCCTGTCGCTGCTGGTTGGCTGCCTGGTGGTGGTGCTGTCGCTGATTATGGGCGTGATCCTCGGCCTGATAGCAGGCTACTTCGGCGGCGTGGTTGACAGCATCATCATGCGCGTTGTCGATATCATGCTGGCGCTGCCAAGCCTGCTGCTGGCGCTGGTGCTGGTGGCGGTGTTTGGCCCGTCCATCGTTAACGCCTCGCTGGCGCTGACGTTCGTGGCGCTGCCGCACTACGTGCGCCTGACCCGCGCAGCGGTGCTGGTGGAAGTGCATCGCGACTACGTCACCGCCTCGCGCGTGGCGGGCGCGGGGGCGCTGCGCCAGATGTTTGTCAACATCCTTCCTAACTGCCTTGCACCGCTGATTGTTCAGGCGTCGCTCGGTTTTTCTAACGCCATTCTCGATATGGCCGCGCTGGGCTTCCTCGGCATGGGCGCACAGCCGCCAACGCCGGAATGGGGCACCATGCTTTCCGACGTACTGCAGTTTGCGCAAAGCGCCTGGTGGGTAGTGACCTTCCCTGGTATTGCCATTCTCCTGACGGTGCTGGCGTTTAACCTGATGGGCGATGGTCTGCGTGACGCGCTGGATCCCAAACTTAAGCAGTAAGAGGCACGAGATGGCGTTATTAAATGTCGATAAATTATCGGTGCACTTCGGTGACGAAGCGGCACTTTTTCGCGCGGTAGACCGCGTGAGCTACAGCGTGGAACAAGGCCAGGTGGTTGGCATCGTCGGTGAGTCTGGCTCCGGCAAGTCCGTTAGTTCGCTGGCGATTATGGGACTGATTGATTTCCCAGGCCGCGTCACGGCCGAGCAGATGACGTTTAACGGTCAGGATCTGCAACGCATTTCCGAGCGCGAGCGCCGCAACCTGGTGGGGGCCGAAGTGGCGATGATCTTCCAGGATCCGATGACCAGTCTTAACCCGTGTTACACCGTGGGTTACCAGATAATGGAGGCCGTCAAGGTGCACCAGGGCGGTAACCGCCGCACCCGTCGCCAGCGGGCCATCGACCTGCTAACCCAGGTGGGTATTCCCGATCCGGCCTCGCGGCTTGACGTGTATCCGCACCAGCTTTCGGGCGGCATGAGCCAGCGCGTGATGATAGCAATGGCCATCGCCTGTCGGCCCAAACTGCTGATTGCCGATGAGCCGACTACCGCGCTGGATGTGACGATTCAGGCGCAAATCATCGAGCTATTGCTGAGCCTGCAACGCCAGGAAAACATGGCACTCATTCTGATAACCCATGACCTGGCGCTGGTGGCAGAGGCCGCACAGCGCATTATTGTGATGTACGCCGGCCAGGTGGTGGAAGTGGGTGATGCCCGCGATATCTTCCGCGCGCCGCGCCACCCGTACACTCAGGCGCTGCTGCGTGCGCTGCCGGAGTTTGCCCAGGACAAAGCGCGGCTGGCGTCGCTGCCGGGCGTGGTGCCAGGTAAATATGACCGCCCCACCGGCTGCCTGCTTAACCCGCGCTGCCCGTATGCCACGGATAAATGCCGCGCTGAAGAACCGGCGCTCAATACCGTGGAGCAGGGCCGTCAGTCCAAATGCCACTATCCGCTTGATGATGCCGGGAGGCCGACCTATGAGTTCGCATGAGGCAAGCGCGCAGCAGCCGCTGCTGCAGGCTATTGATTTGAAAAAGCACTACCCGGTGAAAAAAGGGCTGTTCTCGCAAGAAATGCTGGTAAAAGCGCTCGACGGCGTGTCGTTTACCCTGGAGCGCGGTAAAACGCTGGCGGTGGTGGGCGAGTCCGGCTGTGGTAAATCAACGCTTGGCAGGCTGCTGACCATGATTGAAACGCCGAGCGACGGGCAGCTCTACTGGCACGGCCAGGACTTGCTTAAGCACGACCCGCAGGCGCAGAAGCTCAGACGCCAGAAGATCCAGATTGTGTTTCAAAACCCGTATGGCTCGCTCAATCCGCGTAAAAAAGTCGGGCAGATCCTTGAAGAGCCGCTGCTGATTAACACCAGCCTCAGCGGTGCCGAGCGGCGTGAAAAGGCGCTGGCGATGATGGCGAAGGTGGGTCTGAAAACCGAGCATTACGATCGCTATCCCCACATGTTCTCCGGCGGTCAGCGCCAGCGTATCGCTATCGCACGCGGGTTGATGCTTGACCCGGATGTGGTGATTGCCGACGAACCGGTGTCGGCGCTGGATGTCTCCGTGCGTGCGCAGGTGCTGAACCTGATGATGGACTTGCAGCAGGAAATGGGGCTGTCGTACGTGTTTATTTCGCATGACCTGTCGGTGGTGGAGCACATCGCTGATGAGGTGATGGTGATGTATCTGGGCCGCTGTGTGGAGAAAGGCACGAAGGAGCAGATTTTCAACAACCCGCGCCATCCTTACACCCAGGCGCTGCTGTCGGCTACGCCGCGCCTGAACCCGGACGACCGCCGCGAGCGCATCAAGCTTACCGGCGAGCTACCCAGTCCGCTCAACCCGCCGCCGGGCTGCGCCTTTAACGCCCGCTGCTGGCGGCGTTTTGGCACCTGTACCCAGTTTGCGCCACAGCTTAAAGAGTATGACGGCCAACTGGTCGCCTGCTTTGCGGTAGACCAGGACGAAAACGGCGATAAGCTTGCCGGCTGATTTTACCGGTACTCTTAAATGACAAAACCCTGCGCAGCGCGCAGGGTTTTTTGTCTAAACGACCGAGCCTGTGAAGGAGAGCGGGAGAGTCCTCCCTTATCGTTCACTCACACTGCGTGAGGGAACGAGCTTGCCTTCAGCAGGGCGGCGGTTTATCAGAAGCTGTAGGTCACGCCAACCACGAAATCGTTAACGGATGCTTTTGCTTTCGCTTTGTACGCCATATCCAGTTCCGGATTGTAGTAAGACGCGCTCACTTTGCCAGCGTGGATGTATTTGTAGCCTGCATCAATGGCAATGTTCTCGGTCACCGCGTACTGAGCACCCACGCCAACGCCCCAGGCGAAGTTATTGGAGGAGCCAGAAATACGGCCTTCACCGTCTGCATCTACCGCTTTGTGCTTGAGTTTTACATGCGCCAGACCCATGCCTGCGCTGATGTAAGGGGTGAATGCGCTGCTGTTATGAAAATCGTAGTAACCGTTCAGCATGTAAGTATCAGCTTTAACGCGGTTTTTGAGACGCATATCATCGCTGAAGTCTTCAATAACGGCGTGATCGTTAGATGAGCCGTTGCCACGGAAAGTCGCATCCAGCTCCAGACGTACCGGGAGCTGATGCTGAGCGTTGAAATCGTAACCTACAGCGATGCCACCGGCGAAGACGCCTTTGTTCTGGCGGGATAATTTCGGATTAGCAATGACTTTTCCTTCTTCAACGAGCGTGGACTTCGCGCCATTGACGTGAACAACAGATGTCCCCAGTTTACCGGACACGTAAACGCCCTCTTTCGCCCAGGCGGCGTTAGCAAAGGCACACAAAACACTGAGGGTAGAAACAGCAACGATATTTTTCATTTATTTAACTACCTGATTTAATTGCGGTAAGAGAATTCCACGCAATTATCATGGCTTTTGCCTATACCTTTTTTAAACGGCGTCAGTGGAATTACCTGGAGTTATCCTATAAATGATGAGTCTGATGCTGGCTGGAAGTGGTATTGCCATACAACATGCTGCATTAAGAAATCACGGCCCGGAGCCGCTTTCTGCCGCCGTTTAAGCACCGATAATTTAAGGCTACGAATACCAGAACGAAAGCGGCGACAGGCGGGGGCTAAATAATGCCATTCAGGCAGCCTTTTCACTGTACTAACGCCCCGTGTGGTCAACGGTTGCGGACAGGCAACGGTGAATCGACGGCGTGATTACACAAACGGCGCCAGCGGATCGGCCTGACGGAATGCCATTTCGCGTTCGGCGGCAGGCGGTACGATAAGATCGTGAGTGATAGAAATTTTGATAGCTTTTGCCTCGCTGCGTACCACCTTCACCTTTTGTTCCCATGTTTCAGTGAATACCGCACCCCAGGCTCCCAGGTCGACACAGGTCACGTACCCTGGCTGGCGATAAGGCAGCGGTGCCACGCCGAGAAGTGCGGCGGCGGCGTTGTTACCGGCAAATTTACCCAGTGGAATAGCGTGCTGGCAGGTCATCAGTGCAAATCGGCCTTCGTCGTCACACACTGCACGGGCCACGTCGCCGGTAGCGTAGATATCGTCCTGGCCGATTACCTTCAGGTTGTCGTCCACATGCAGGCGACCGCGAGCGTCACGTTCACCGCTAATCTGTGCGGCGAGCGGGCTGGCGCTAACGCCCGCTGTCAGCACAACCGAGTGGGAGGCAATAAATTCACCGCTGGTCAGCAACACGCCGTCGGCACGCACCTCTTCCACGCTGCTGTTAAGCCGCCACTCAACACCAAGCTCGCGTGAGGCGTCGGCAATGGTTTTTTGCATCTCATGGCTGAACTGGGCGCCAGGCGCGCTGGCGCGTTCAACCACAATCACCTGTATCTCAGCCTCTGCTCCCAGAACGGCACGTGCGCGGGCGGGCAGTTCGGTCGCAAGCTCAATACCGGTCAGCCCACCGCCACATACCACAAAGGTATTGCGCGCAGCGCTTTGCGGTTGGGCTGCCAGGGAGTGCAAATGTCTGTCGAAGTGGGCAGCGGACTCTGCCTGATCGATATCAAAGGCGAAGGTCTCGGCACCGGCAACGGCAACGGCGTCGCGATTAAGGCGACTACCGCTGGCGAGTATCAGCTTGTCGAAGGAGAGGGTGTTTTCCAGACCGTTTTCATCGGAGTAAACCACTTTATGTGCGCCGCAGTCGATATGGCTGACGCTGCCTGCGACAAAAGTCACTCCCGTTGCGGCAAACAGCGGCAACAGCGGCGAGGCGAGTGCCGCCGGGTTGCTCTCGTACAGCCGTGGGCGAATGCACAGCGCGGCCTGCGGCGCGATAACGGTAACGGTGATGTCGGTGCTGTCGTGCAAAAACGCCAGACGTGCCGCACTCAGTGCGGACCACATGCCAGCAAAACCTGCTCCAATGATAACGATGTTCTTGCTCATTTCCTGCCTCTGAAGGTTGTCTGAGTTATTTATACTAAGACTATATTGGTTGTAGATATTGGTGCAACATGATTTTTGATCGTGAGTGCGATCTTAGTTGTACTGGGATCGGTAAACGCGGGCGATCGGCTTCTCTGATATGCGATCCAGCGACAGCGGGCAGCATGTATCGTGTTAAATGAGAACATGAGTGGGCATTTACCTGCGCCGGACTCCTGCTTATACTACGATGTAATTTATCTTAGATATTGTGCGCCACTGGTAAGAAGGTAAGATAACTGACTGTTTTGCATTTTCTTTTCGGTGGCAGGGGAGCGCGGCATGAGTTTTTTCAGTTCTGGCGTGGAATATGGTGTCCATAGCCTGATGAGCATGGTAGATGCCCGGGGCAACACCCAGGAGATGAGCGTGCGGGAAATTGCGCAGCTGCACGGCATCCCTTACGTATTTCTGGGTAAGATCTTCACAAAGCTGGCAAAGGCGGGGCTGGTGGAGAGCACGGAAGGGCGCGGCGGCGGCTTTCGCCTGTCTCGCCCGCCGGAAGAGATAACCGTGCTGGACGTAGCGCTCGCGGTGGATGAAGGCAAACAGCTGTTTGAATGCCGTGAAGTGCGCCAGCGCATGGCGGTGTTTAACGACGAACCGCCTGCCTGGGCCTGCGACACACCGTGCAGCGTGCGCATGGTAATGGATACCGCACAGCAGCGCATGGAAGAGGCGCTGGCACAGCACACCATTCTGGACCTCACGCGCCGGATGATGAAAAAAGCCCCGGATACCTATGTGGTGGAAGTGCAGGACTGGCTTGATGAACGACGCGGCGTGAAGGCGGCACGGCCGCAGGAGTAACCCGGTTTGTCTCTGGTAGACGCAGCGCGCCCTTAAGGACTCCCGGTGTGGAACTCAGGAGAGTACAGGGGGTTGCGCGGGTTCACTTTACTGGCTGACTGAGCCTGTTTTTATGTCTGGCGCAAGGTGAACGCAACCCCATCCTGTAACCTGATTTTACGTGAACCCAATAAGCCCAACCTGCAAAAAACCAGACGGCAGGTTTGCCCGCAGTTACACATTCCGTTCTTACTACGGTACGCTACGCGTTTATTGCCACTCGCCCAGCCACGTGCGCGGCGGTTGCCATTCTGCGCGCTGTGTTACCTGGCCCGGCAGGGCTTTTTTGTTAAAAAGCTCCGGGCCGATAGCGCAGCGAATTGACCAGCCGCTCCCAGATTTCGACCATCTGCGCTTCGTTATACTGTGTTTTTTTATCCCGGTTGCTCAGGGCCATGGCGGGCCAGGGTTTTGTCGGGCTGCCCACATCTTCATTTGCGTACAGCACGAAATCAAAGAAAGAGTGGCGTTCAGCTCGTTGCTTTCCTTCACGCCAGCAATCAGCCATTCCTGGTTATTGATGCCGCCGCGGTTAAACGCCCTTTTTTTATCGTGCGCAGTAACGTGGTTTGTGCCAGCACGGCTTCAATTTCAGGGCCTCTGTTCATTAAGGTGTCCTGCGAGCCTTTAAGTGTATTACTGAAGTCCAGCCCATAATTAAAGTCACTGTTTTCATAAGAGAATGACACTTTCTCTTTATGAACAGCGGCATCATCTTTAATAAAACCATTAGGTATACATAGACCTTTTTCTGTGGGAATGGCGTCATCCTGACGGCCGCTGAAACGAGAAATAAGGGATTGCAGCGCAGCTAGTTTATTTGCATCTGCCTCTGTAAATCCCCTTGCTAGATACTTTTTCTTTTTTTCATAATGCTTGGGATCGGAGAAGTCACGAATGTCTGTCGTGATAATGAAAGCAATATTATTGATGTAATAGTGTGCTTCAATTTGCCGATACATATCTGGAGTTTCAGACTCATTGTGATCAAAAATAATGCCTTTGTTCTCCGGGAGACGAATGATTTCTTTTACGAAAGGGGCGTTTTCCTGCTTATTGCCAGGTTGATGAATAGCATCATTAAGCTCTTTTTCTCGCAGAGTTACTCTCTGCTGGAAGGCGGGAAGATAAAGCGGTTTACTCTCAATGCGGAAACCATCAATGGTTATCGCGTTGGTGAGTTGATTATTGAGTGATACCGGAACGTCAATGATATAACGACCAATACATTGCGGCTTTGTCTTGAGAATAATGTTGCCACAGCGGCTGTGTTCTGTGGCGTTGACGCTGCTGCCGGTATCGCAGGTGCAAAAAGCAATGCTCCGCACAAGGCCAGAGCCGATGTGATGATGCGCGGTTGCGCTGTCATGTTGATGAATAAGGGCATGGCACCTCCTGTACCTGTGCATAAGACTGAATCGACATTCTGGCCCTTTTACATGCCCGCCAGCCCAGCCACCTGTGCTGGCGGTTTTCGTTCAGCGTGCGGCGTTACCCGGTCCGGCAGGGCTTTTTTGTTAAAAAGCTCCGGGCCGATAGCGCAGCGAATTGACCAGCCGCTCCCAGATTTCGACCATCTGCGCTTCGTTATACTGTGTTTTTTTATCCCGGTTGCTCAGGGCCATGGCGAGCCAGGGTTTTGTCGGGCTGCCCACATCTTCATTTGCGTAAAGCACGAAATCAAAGAAAGGAAGAGTAGCGTTCAGCTCGTTGCTTTCCTTCACGCCAGCAATCAGCCATTCCTGGTTATTGATGCCGCCGCGGTTAAACGCTCCTTTTTTTATCGTACGCAGTAACGTGGTTTGTGCCAGCACGGCTTCAATTTCAGGGCCTCTGTTCATTAAGGTGTCCTGCGAGCCTTTAAGTGTATTACTGAAGTCCAGCCCATAATTAAAGTCACTGTTTTCATAAGAGAATGACACTTTCTCTTTATGAACAGCGGCATCATCTTTAATAAAACCATTAGGTATACACAGACCTTTTTCTGTGGGAATGGCGTCATCCTGGCGGCCGCTGAGGCGGGATATAAGAGATTGCAGCGCAGCTAATCTTTGAGGCTTTTCGTTCGTTTTTTCTTCAGTAAATCCTGCTTTCAGATAAGTTTTTTTTCTTTCAGTGTATTTGGGAGCAGACAGATCGAGTATTTGGGTAGTGATAATAAATGCGATTCCATCAACATAGATATGCCCTTCAAGTATTCGAAAGAAATCATCATCTCCATCAGCATTATGATCAAAAATAATACCTTTACCACTCGGGAGTTGAATGGTTTCTTTGATGAAAGGAGAGTTTTCAGGATCGTTGTCGGGTTTATTTATAGAATCATGAAGTTCTTTCTCGCGAAGGGAAATACGCTGCTTAAAGGCAGGTGGGTAAAGCGGCTTACTCTCAATGCGAAAGTCATCAATAGTTATCACGTTGGTAAGTTGGTTATGAAGAGATGCCGGAACGTCAATTATATAGCGACCAATACATTGCTGTTTTACCTTAGTGAACAATGTTTCTATCACAATTTTATCCTTTTGTGTTAATACTGCTGCCGATGTCACTGGCGCAAAAAAAACTATTCCATACAAGGCCAAAGTCGGTGTGATGAATCTCAATGATGTCGCAATACGGGTTAGTAAGGGCATGGTACCTCCTGCACCATTTTGATTATTGCCCGCAGGGTGAATTGAAGTGCGGGCCTTTTTTGAATGTCCGCCAGACTGTCTACATTATAGGCTCCCTGATGATCGACCTTGGTGGCAAGAACACTTTTAACATCAGGGGCATGACGGATAACGTTCAGCGATTCCTGCGGTACCGTTCCGTCACCGGGGGTTGCTGATGACGATAGTTTGTAATACCTGGAGCGGTTATAGGGTAGCGGTACTTCCTGATAGTTATTAGGTAGGCGCCGTTCGCTTTCGTGCATATTTTTAGGGTAGGTAATAAAGGTTTTTTTCCACGTTAGTGTGCCATCTGAGGAAATACTATTACCATAAAAGGCATAAGTATTAGAGTGGTAACCTTTTTTTTCCAGCATTGTAATAAAATTTCGAACAGGTCTGTCTATCAATTTAAAATAGGCGTCCCAGTTACGTTCAATTTTATCTTTTTCTTTATCAAGAATATCCGACTCATATAGCCGCCACCAGAGGGTCTTATTCAGGTAGATTTCGCCAAACGGGTCCTGGTTTTTAGGCAGTTTTAAATCCCGATTATCGGTATCACCAGCCTGTACTGTTAGCCAGGGAGAACCATTGAAATAGCGTGCAGACGGCAACAGTTGCAATGGTGCTGGTGCTCTTGCCAGAACGGGCATCAGTTCTTTCGCTGTTTTGCCCATAACAAGCCCTGCTGGCCCTTCCTGCGCTGCACCGACTTTCATGCGCCGGTATGCCGCGGGTGACCCCTGGTCCGGAATAACCCCGTGGACAATGCCCAGAATTTTGTCCTGGTAGCCGAGCACCTGTGAAGCATAACGGGCAACCAGTCCTCCCATAGAGTGGGTGACAAGAATGACTTTTTCCTTTCCTTCATGAAAAGCCATCCCTCCGCCGTGTTTATGCCGGTAGGTTAAAATTACTTCATCAATGTATTTCGCCAACCGTTTAGCGGATGTCCTGTTATCCTCAAGCCAGTTATAGCCAAACACATGTACCGGAAATAAAAAACTGGTGAAATGTTGAAGCTCGGCCTCGCTTAATACCGATTCTTTGCTTTCTTCGGTTGTAAGGCGCTGGCCGACAAGGTGGGTTAACGCCGCATGGTGTGTTTCACCGGGCGTGTCGGATAGGCTCGTCTGTATCTGGCGTTGCCAGTTGTCGAGCAGCGCTCCCTGAAACACGCTCAGAAATTTACCATAGCTAAAAAACAAAACTTCGCCCCAGCCCCGCTGCTTGCGAGTTGGGAACAGCTTGCCGTCATCCGTGATGAGAGAGTGAATTTCCTGGCTAACTTTGCCGCTGTTGTCGACTACAGTGCTGTCAGGGTTCAATAAAGTGCGCCGTGTTTCACCATTTTTCCTGCGCCATTCCAGGAAGGTATCAATCAGATCGTCTCCGTTCCAGATTTTGGAATGGTTACCATCCGTAGACATTAAATTCGAACCCATTACACCGGGAAGGAAAATGACGGGAATGGCTTTTGTCGGCGGCAGAATAAGATTCGCCCGAGCGTTCAGAGACTCATGCTGTGTCTGTGCATCCCAGTAGCATTTACCATGCTCATTCCATTTTGGGGCATGCCAGGTCTCGGCGCGTCCTTCGTTGGGGGCGGTGTTTTTCTTCTTATCCATCACTCAAGTCCTTGTGAATCGAAAGGAATAAGATTGCAGATAATATTCCTCAAGGGAAGTGTGCTGCGCGTATCGGTGAGTTGCTCAGTTTTTTTACCCACAAGGGAAGCGGCTGCTAATGTATGAAAAAGTTCGCTGTGTTATGACTTTTTCACTGCGCGTGGGTTTACCCCCCGTTGGGCGTTAAAAAAATGGCTCTTCATACCGAAGAGCCATTTCTGAAGGGTTCACCTCAGGATGCTACGCCTCAATGCCAGCATCGCAACAGGTTGTTTCTTACTGCGGATACGGCACCCAGTTCCCGCCGCCCAGGCGCACATACGGCTTGCCCTGGTACTGAATCACTACCGCGTTAGAGTTCTCCGACACCGGCGCAGTCTGCGGCAGGTTGCTGGTCAGGGCATTCCAGTCTACCTGGTCGGCAACAAAGTTTTTGCCGTCCACTGAGCGCACGACCAGCTCAGAGATAGCCAGGAAGCTGCTCGGCTGAGTGATTTCAATCGCGCTGCCCTGGTGCGGTGCCTTCATGCCCACAAATTTCACGCCCGCCGGAACGTTGGTGATAGAAGGGCTTGGGATATCGCGCAGGCCAGAGACCTGCATTTTATCGCCCTGAAGTGCGGCACCGTGTTCTGGCACGACAACCACCATCACTTTACGGCCAGACTTCTCCAGTTCGTCCAGGAACGCGTCAAGCTGATCGAACAGCTTCTGCGCGCGCACTTTATAGT
The DNA here is from genome assembly GCA_010092695.1 of Enterobacteriaceae bacterium 4M9. GTDB lineage: Bacteria > Pseudomonadota > Gammaproteobacteria > Enterobacterales > Enterobacteriaceae > Tenebrionibacter. Next base: position 537,904 of record JAADJJ010000001.1, read on the forward strand.
CTGCGGTTTTCGTCACGCCGGGGAAGTGGTTGCCGTCGTGCATCGGCAGCAGGTTAAAGAAGGTCGCCGTGCGTGTATTGCTCCCTTCGGCCGCCAGCCAGCGTTTAAGCACCGCCGCGTCGTCATAAATTGGTGAGCCGTCAAACGACTGTAGCGCCACCGGCAACCCGGTCTGGTCCATCAGCGGGGCCTGCATGTTGCCGTACTGGCGCAGCTGTTTGAGGAAATCCCCAAACTCGCCGTTGTGGTCCAGCATTAGCTGTTGGGTAAAGCCCAGCGCCGCCAGGTTATCGAACAGGTAGCATTTTTCGCCTGCCGGAGAATAGAGATTTTTGTGCGACGGCTGGCCGCAGCTTGCGCGCAGCAGGCGAATGGCCGCCGGGCCGCTGTAGGAGGTTGCGGCGTTAAAGTTTTTGAACAGAATGTCAAAGTGCGCCCACAGCGGGTGTGAGGCAAGGCCCGCGGCTTCTACGTCTGACCAGGAGAGCGAGCAGATGTTAATGACCAGTAGCTCAAACGGCTGGGCGTCTTCTGGCAGTGCGTCCGGGAACGTGGTCTGGCGTTTGGCTTCACTGGCATAGAAGCTGTTAAACCAGGCAGTCAGGTTCTCGGAGGTCGGCGGGGCCGTTTGCGCCGGAATGTCGCCGCCGCCTGTTGCAGCAAGCTCGTTGCCTGTTGGGCCACTGGCTGAGGTTGTCGTCGCGGCCGTTGCGGGCGCGCCGCCGCCAGGCGTGAGTGAAATCACCGGGCCGGTAATGGTCAGGACGTTAAGCCAGACCATAATCGCCACCACGAACACGGTCACACGCAGCCACTGGGATAAAAACAGGTACGCAACCAGCAGCACAAACGCCGCGCCCACCATCTGCCAGTTAATAAAGCGTGTGACGAGGTCAATGATGTAATCGGTGCTGAATCCCGCCAGTTGCGAGCCCTGGCTTGCGATACTGTCGAGCCCCGGCAGCCAGGTATCGCGCCAGAACAGCGCAAAACCAACCGGAATAGCTATCCAGTGGCGAAGCCGGTGCAGCTTTGGATTGGGTAGCGGGAACAGCAAAAACGCCATGAAGACCAGGTTCTCCATGGCGTGAAAGTTCAGATAGCCGGTCCAAAGCAGACCAAATTTGAGCAAAAAATAGTAGTTCCAGCCGGACAGACCGCGCCAGTATTGCCACAGTGGCGAAAGTGAAGCTGTTTTTGATTTTGAACGATTAATCATGTTCTGGGTGTGTCCTGGCAGAATGACTCCGGCGCAGCGTTCCGGCTGGTTTCACAGAGCGTGGTTTCATAAGCGTAATACGAATCAGCCTTTTCAGGCGCGGCAGCCAGCGTGACCCGGCGTAGCCCAGCGGGATAAAGAGCGCCGCGCACAGCACTATCAGCTGCAGAATATCGGTAATGTTCATAAGCTAGCACTCTCGTCGGCCAGCAGCGTCACCGGCTCAGGGTCGCGCCGCCAGCGGTGGTTTTCCCGGTGCACGTTGAGCGTTTTTTCGCTCTCGCTGGCCTGTGCCAGCGGCTGCATCCACTGCTCTTTAGGCACTTTTTGCAGCTGTACCAGCTCGGCGGCTATCTGGCTGTCTTCATACCAGACCATGCGGTTGGAAATAATGTCGTTGACCGGCAGCGGGAAGATGTGACTGAGCGCGGTGTCGAGATCGTTAATGCGGCAGAAAGAGAGGAAAATCATCAGCCTGCCATTGCCAATGGTTACGAAGTCGCCCTGGCGATTAGGGCGGCACAGCGTCAGCGCCTGCTCAATACGCAGCCCCGGTACCGGGCGCAACGCAACCAGTATGCCTTTGTTGTCGGCAGGCAGCAGTGGGTTATTGAGCATGGTATTAATGGCGTTGCAAAACGCATCCCACTGTAGCCAACCGCGCAGCTTGAGCGGGCGCAGGGCATCGAACAGCACCGTCACATCTTCTGGCACGTGGCGGCTGAAGTTCTGGCCCTGCACGCTTTCTATCATTGTCAGGCAACGCGACAGCGGCGCGTTCCACGGTACGACCAACGTGGCGCCGCAGCCCATCAGCAGGCGTTCATCGGTGGCACGCAGGCTGGCTTTGTTTTCACGTACGATGATTTTCAGCGCGCTACCGCGCTGGCGGCGCAGGGCGTGTATATGGCGGGCGAGCGGCTCAATCTGCGGGTTCTGGCTGAGTGAGAAAATAATGGTGGCGGCCTGGGCGCTGCGGGCGGCTTCAAACAGGGCGTCGTTGTCGTCAAAAAGCGTCCAGTACTCCGACAGCGGCGGCGCACCTTCCAGCACGGCCGCGTGGCTCAGGATTTGTTTTTCGTCGCTGCGCGGCTGCGGAGTGTTTTCTTCTTGCTGGCGCAGGTGCCAGGTATGGTCCTGCCAGCGTAACTCAAGCTGCTGTTGTGCACTGACGCCTTTTTCGTTGCACCAGAAGGCAACATCATACAGATGAATATCACCCTGAAAGCGTAAACCAGAGAGCCCTGAAAGGCTGCGGTGGGCATCCACTAAAAAAGAGAACTGCGTATCAGTCTTATTTCCGGGGTTAACCACGAGAAGAGTGCAGTTATATGTTTGACACCATTTGCTAATTTTATGTAACCAGTTACGCAATACTTTTGGCGTAATATTTTGCCAAAAGTTTTCAGAACATAACAACACCAGCAAATAGCGCTCCGGGTTGATGCTGCACATGATATCTGTCGCGAGAAACTTTATACTGCTCTCGCTTTTCTGGGCGCTAAAAAGAGAGACCTTTTGCGGCCCTGTTTCGCCAGTAAGTTCAATCACTTTATCAGGCTGTGTTCCCATGACGATAACGGCAACTTTTGCATCTTCCTGCTGAGCGGAAAGGGTGCTATTGACCAGGCGTCGGGCATCTTCATAACGGTCGGTGTTCACCCACCACACGCCGCCTGTAGGCATATGCTGCAGTTCGTCCCAAAGTGCGATGCCGACCGGAAAAATGGGGTTCATGATGACCCTTTTGCGTCAAAAAACAGTATGTATGTCAGTTTACTAGCGAAAGCCAGGAAATAAACCTAACATTGAAAATAAACAGCTTCAGATTTAGCATTGTAAATCAATTTCGCAATGGTAGCATCGCCAGATCTGTGATGTTGAGAAATTACTTAGCTATTACTGCATGAATAATTAGACGGACGGTGCCGGAATGAATGAGAAAGTACTCACGAATGAGCGGCAACAACAGCCGGGTTACGCCTTTCAAAACGATCTTCTGGCTTTAAGTAAGGCATTCTCTCTGCCCGATATCGATTACACCGATATATACCAGCGCGAACGCCTGGTCGCGGCAATTGAGCGCTGGCCTTTGCTGGCAGAATTTGCGCAACATAAATAAAGGGAGCCAGCCTGATGGCAATCATTGGGTTGCAGGGGATTCGCGGGGGCGTGGGTACGACCTCCGTGGCCGCTGCATTAGGGTGGTCATTACAGTTTCTCGGGGAGTCGGTGCTGGTTGTCGGCGCGGCTCACGACAATCTGTTACGCCTGTTTTTCAACGTTGCGTTTTCACGCCCTGAGGGCTGGGCGCGGGCGATGCATGACGGTGAGGCCTGGCAACATGCGGCCTGGCGGTATACCGCCCATTTAGACATTTTGCCTTTTGGCCAGCTGACGCAGGCCGAGAGCAGCGATTTCCTGGCACAAGCAGAAAACATTGACCGGTTTATTGCCGCGCTGGCCGCACTCAAGGCCAGTGGGCGTTACCGCTGGATCCTGGTTGATATGCCGCAGGGTTTTAATGCGTATGCGCTACGCATACTCGAGGCGCTCGACCACGTTATTACAGTAGCGCGCCCGGATGCGAACTGCCACGTGCGCCTGCACCAGCAGCCGCTGCCACAGGGTGCGCATCTGCTGGTCAACGGTTTCCAGGTTACCAGCAAATTGCAGGACGATATCTGGCAACTGTGGCTGCAAAGCCAGAAAAGCATCATTCCCGTTGTCATCCATCAGGATGAAGCGATGACTGAATGCGCCGCAGCCAAGCAGCCGCTGGGTGAGTATCAGCCGCAGGCGCTGGCGTCTGAGGAGATGATGACGCTCGCAAGCTGGTGCCTGCTGAATTTCGCCGGAGGCGCAACATGAGCGTGATGACACGCTGGTTGCTCACAACGCCGGTCAGCCAACGTTTTGGCGAACGGTACATGAACTATCGCCGCCACGGCGCGCCGCCTTTTAGCGCCGCGTTGGGCTGCCTGATTCTGGTCCTTGGTTGGACCTTTCTGCGTTTTGAGAGTGAGCGTTGGTGCGGCGTGCGTGCACAACGCGCGCGCCTGTATCCGCAGATTGATGCCTCACGCCCGCGCCCGCTCGACCTCGCACGCTATGTCATCCAGACGCTATGGCTGTTGGTGGCACTGCCGCGTGAAGGCTGGGTGCGCCCGAAATGGCAGCGTTTTGACCGCCTTGCCGCCTGGCGCGACAACTACCAGACCTGGATGCAGACGCTGCCGCAGCGCATGAACGCGCGCACCGAGCACATGGAGCAGGAAAAAGAGCTGGGTCACCTGAGCGCACGTGTGCGCAAAATCATCCTCTGGGTTATCACCAGCTTTTCAGCGGTGCTGGCCCTGCTGTGTATCACCCAGCCATTTAGCCCGCTGGCGCAGTTTATTTTCCTGATGCTGCTGTGGGGCATTGCGATGATAGTGCGCCGCATGCCGGGGCGCTTCTCGGCGCTGATGCTGATTGTGCTCTCACTGACCGTATCCTGTCGCTACATCTGGTGGCGCTACACGTCAACGCTTAACTGGAATGACCCGGTAAGCCTGGTGTGTGGCCTGGTTCTGCTGTTTGCTGAAACCTACGCCTGGATTGTGCTGGTGATGGGCTACTTCCAGGTTATCTGGCCGCTCAACCGCCAGCCGGTGCCGCTGCCAAAAGACATGAGCACCTGGCCTGCGGTCGACATTTTTGTGCCGACCTACAACGAAGACCTGCACGTGGTCAAAGGCACCATTTACGCCTCGCTTGGCATCGACTGGCCGCGCGACAAGATTAACATCTGGATTCTGGACGACGGCGGGCGCGAGGAGTTTCGCAAATTCGCCGAAGACGTGGGCGTGAAGTACGTAGCACGCACCACCCACGAGCACGCCAAAGCGGGCAACATCAACAACGCCATGAAGCTCGCGAAGGGCGACTTTGTAGCGATTTTTGACTGTGACCACGTGCCAACCCGCTCCTTCCTGCAACTGACCATGGGCTGGTTCTTCAAAGACAAAAAGCTGGCGCTGATGCAGACGCCGCACCACTTCTTCTCGCCTGACCCGTTTGAGCGCAACCTCGGGCGCTTTCGTAAAACCCCTAACGAAGGCACGCTGTTCTACGGGTTGGTGCAGGACGGTAATGACATGTGGGATGCCACCTTTTTCTGCGGCTCCTGCGCGGTCATTCGTCGCCAGGCGCTTAATGAAATCGGCGGCATCGCGGTAGAAACGGTTACCGAAGATGCCCACACGTCGCTGCGCCTGCACCGGCGCGGCTATACCTCGGCCTACATGCGTATCCCGCAGGCGGCAGGGCTTGCGACAGAAAGTCTGTCGGCCCACATCGGCCAGCGTATCCGTTGGGCGCGCGGCATGGTGCAAATCTTCCGCCTCGATAACCCATTTTTCGGTAAAGGGCTTAAGCTCCAGCAGCGGCTGTGTTATGCCAACGCCATGTTCCACTTCTTGTCGGGCCTGCCGCGGCTTATCTTCCTGACCGCGCCGCTGGCCTTCCTGCTGCTGCACGCCTACATCATCTACGCGCCCGCTATCATGATTGCGCTGTTCGTACTGCCGCACATGATTCACGCAAGCCTCACCAACTCGAAGATTCAGGGCAAGTTCCGCCACTCTTTCTGGAGTGAAATCTATGAGACGGTGCTCGCCTGGTACATCACGCCACCGACGCTGGTGGCGCTGATTAATCCGCACAAGGGCACGTTTAACGTGACCGCCAAAGGCGGGCTTGTGAAGCACGAGTATGTGGACTGGGTGATTACCCGGCCTTACCTGTGGCTGGTGCTGATTAACCTGCTGGGGATTGCGGTTGGCGTATGGCGCTTCTTCTGGGGGCCAGAGAACGAAATGCTGACCGTAGTGGTGAGTATCGTCTGGGTGGTTTACAACCTGATAATCCTGGGCGGCGCGGTGGCGGTATCGGTTGAAAGTAAGCAGGTACGTCGTTCGCACCGTGTGGAAATCGCCATGCCAGCGGCCATCGCCCGAGACGACGGCCACCTCTTTCCCTGCACCGTGCATGACTACTCGGACGGTGGTGTGGGCATCAAGATGCACGGCGACACCGGGTTTTTGAACGGCCAGCGTGTGCACCTGTTGCTCAAGCGCGGGCCGCAGGAGTTCTCGTTTGCCGCCCGCATTGTGCGTGTGATGGGGCCGGAAATTGGCCTACAGCTGGAGCAAATGGACACCCGCCAGCACATCGATTTTATTCAGTGTACGTTCGCCCGCGCCGATACCTGGGCGCTGTGGCAGGACAGCTATCCCGAGGATAAACCGCTGGAAAGCCTGCTCGATATTCTCAAGCTCGGCTTTAGCGGCTACCGCCACCTCGCGGAGTTTGCGCCAACGTCAGTGAAATTCATTTTCCGCAGCTTAACGCTTTTGATTGACTGGGTAGTGTCGTTCATTCCCCGCAGGCCGCAGCAGCAGGCGGCCGGGGCGGAACAGACTGCGCCGGTCATGGCACAACAATGATGATAACGTGATGAAAAGAAAACACTCCTGGATTTGTGCAGTGGTTTTAGGGCTTAGCGCTTCTCACTTTCCGCCAGGGTTTGCCGCGCCCGCAAACCCCGCCGCCACGCCTGCGCCAACGGTGCCCGCCGTTGCGCCCGCGACTCAAGGTATCGTCACGCAGGGACCGACGCAGGGAGAAGCCCTGACGCCCGCCGAGCCTGACAGTGGCAACCCAAATGCGCCCGTTGGCACGGTAATGCCAGGCGTAGAGGGCGCGGGTGCCCCCGTCATGGTGGATGAAAACGCGCCATCGCGCGAAGTGAAACTCAACTTTGCGCAAATTGCGCCACCGCCTGGCAGCATGGTGCTGCGCGGTACGAATCCGACTGGCGGGGTGGAGTTTGGCCTGCGCAGCGACGAAGTGGTGTCGCGCGCCATGTTGAATCTGGAATACACGCCGTCTCCGGCGCTGTTGCCTGTGCAGTCACAGCTTAAGGTCTATCTGAATGACGAGCTGATGGGCGTGCTGCCGGTCACCAAAGAGCAGCTCGGGCAAAAGACCCGCGCGCAGATGGCTATCGACCCGCTGTATATCACCGACTTTAACCGCGTGCGCCTGGAGTTTGTAGGTCACTATCGCGACGTGTGCGAAAACCCGGCCAACAGCACGCTGTGGCTGGATGTTGGGCGCAACAGTTCGCTGGATCTGTTCTACCAGACGCTGTCGGTACGTAATGACCTGTCCCACTTCCCGGTTCCGTTCTTTGATGCCCGCGACGACCGTGCTCTGGTGCTGCCAATGGTATTTGCCAGCGCGCCGGATATTGAACAGCAGCGCGCGGCGAGCATCATTGCCTCCTGGTTTGGTACGCGGACTGTCTGGCGCGGCCAGAACTTCCCGGTGCTCTACAACAGCCTGCCGGAGCGCAACGCAATTGTGTTTGCTACCAACAACAAACGCCCGGATTTTTTGCGTGAGCACCCGCCGGTGAAAGCGCCAACCATCGAGATGATGAACCATCCGGATAACCCGTATGTGAAACTGCTGGTGGTGTTTGGTCGCGACGATAAGGACCTGATGCAGGCCGCGCGCGGCATTGCACAGGGCAGCATCCTGTTTCGCGGCGATGCGGTGACGGTGGATGATGTGAACCCGCTGCTGCCGCGCAAACCGTACGATGCGCCAAACTGGGTGCGTACTGACCAGCCGGTAAGCTTTGGCGAACTGAAAACCTATGAAGAGCAGCTTCAGTCGAGCGGCATTGAGCCGGGTTCGATTGCGGTTACGTTGAATCTGCCACCGGATCTCTATTTGCTGCGCAGCAACGGTATCGATATGGATCTGAAATATCGCTATACCGCACCGCCGATTAAAGACAGCTCGCGCATGGACATCAGCCTGAATAACCAGTTCCTGCAATCTTTCAGCCTTGAGCCGAAAGAGCGAAAAAACAACCTGCTGCTGCACCTGCCGGTGGTACAGGGGCTGCTGGACGGTAAAAACGATGTCTCCATTCCGGCGCTGCGCCTGGGGGCAGCTAACCAGCTGCGTTTTGACTTCCAGTACATGAACCCTATGCCGGGCGGTTCCATTGAAAACTGCGTCACCTTCCAGCCGGTACAGAACCACGTGGTGATTGAAGATGAGTCGACCATTGACTTCTCTCGCTATCATCACTTTATCGCTATGCCGGACCTGCGCGCGTTTGCTAACGCCAGCTTCCCGTTCAGCCGTATGGCCGATTTGTCGGAAACAATGGTTGTCGTGCCGAAACAGCCAACGTCTGGTCAGCTCACCACGCTGCTGGATGCAATGGGCACCATTGGTGCGCAGACCGGTCTTGCCGCGGTGAACGTAACGCTCACCACTGACCCAGAAGAGATCAAATCGAAAGATGCCGACATGCTGATTATTGGCGGTATTCCGGGCAAGCTTAAAGACGATAAGCGCATCGACCTGCTGGTGGAAGCGGCGATGAGTTGGGTGAAAATGCCGTTTCGTCAAACCACGCTGCCGAGCATTATGCCGAGCCAGGAAGACCGTACGCCAGACGTACAGACCACCATCAGTTCAGACGGGCCAATGGCCGCCATTGTTGGCTTCCAGTCGCCGTGGCACAGCCAGCGCAGCGTGATTGCGCTGCTGGCCGACAGCCCGCGTGGTTATGAGCTGCTAAACGGTGCGCTTAACGACAGTGGCAAACGTGCGGCGATGTTCGGTTCGGTGTCGGTCATTCGTGAATCCGGCGTGAACAGCCTGCGCGTGGGGGATGTGTACTACGTGGGCCACCTGCCGTGGTTTGAGCGTATCTGGTATGCGCTTTCCAACCACCCGGTGCTGCTGGCGGTGTTTGCCGCCGTCATTGTGCTGCTGATGGCCTGGGTGCTGTGGCGCGTGCTGCGCATCATCAGCCGTCGTCGTCTGGATCCGGAGGATGAGTAAGCAGATGTTGTGGCGTAACACACTGGCCGCGGGCGTCATGCTGGCGGCTGCAGGCGCCAATGCCGCCTGCGACTGGCCTGCATGGAACCAGTTTAAGCAGAACTATATCAGTGACCAGGGGCGGGTTATCGACCCCAGCGATAAACGCCAGATAAGCACCTCCGAAGGGCAAAGCTATGGCCTGTTTTTTGCGCTGGTCGCAGATGACCGTGAGGCGTTCAGCCAGATTCTGGGCTGGACGCAGAACAACCTGGCGAAAGGGGCGCTGAAAAGTACGCTGCCCGCCTGGCTGTGGGGCCACGGTGACGATGGCAAGTGGGCAGTGCTGGACAGCAACTCGGCCTCAGACTCCGACTTGTGGATTGCCTGGGCGCTGCTCGAAGCTGGCCGCCTGTGGGACCGCCCGGATTATGACGAGCTTGGTCAGCAGTTGCTTAAGCTTATCGTCAAAGAAGAGGTGGTGAAAATCCCAGGCTTGGGTGAGATGCTGCTGCCGGGCAAAGTGGGTTTTACTGAGGATAACGGCTGGAAGCTCAACCCCAGCTACCTGCCGCTGCAGCTGCTGGCACGCTTTGAGCGCTATGGCGCGCCCTGGAAAGCAATGCGTGCCCCGGCGCTGCGCCTGCTGCTGGAGACCTCGCCCAAAGGCTTCTCGCCTGACTGGGTTCGTTGGCAAAAGGGCAAAGGCTGGCAAATGAAGGACACGCCAGCGCTGGTCAGCAGCTATAACGCTATTCGCGTTTACTTGTGGGCCGGCATGCTTAGCGACAAAGACCCTGACAAGGCGCGTCTGCTGACCCATTTCCAGCCGATGGTTAACGCGACGGTAGAACGCGGTGCACCGCCGGAACAGGCCGATGTGGTCAGCGGTAAACTCACAAATGACGGGCCGGTGGGCTTTTCTGCCTCGCTGTTGCCCATGCTGCAGGATAATGAAGCGCTCTACGTGCAAAGAAGCCGTGTTGCCCAGAATTACCCCGGTAAGGATGCCTACTACAGCTTTGTATTAACACTGTTTGGCCAGGGTTGGGACCAGCAGCGTTTTCGCTTTACTTCTCAGGGCGAACTGGTCCCTGACCGGGGGCAGGAATGCGCGGTTTCTCATTAAGTCTTATTACGCTTTCCATCGGCATGACCTTCATGCCACTGACTTCTCTGGCAGCACCGTCGGTCCAGCAGCAACTGCTGGAGCAGGTACGCCTTGGCGAAGCGACCAACCGCGACGACCTTGTGCGCCAGTCGCTCTACCGACTGGAGCTTATCGCGCCTGATGATCCGCAGGTGATGGCCGCCCAGGCCCGCTATTTGCTGCGCCAGGGCGATACCGCCGGTGCGCAAAAACTGCTCGATAAGCTCAAGAAAAATGCCCCGGACTCTGCGGCCACAAAACAGGCGCAGACGGATGCGACGGTTGCCTCACCGCAGGGCAGCCAGACGTTGCAACAGGCGCGCCTGCTGGGCACCACCGGCCACGTGCCGGAAGCTATCGACGAATATAAAAAACTGTTTAATGGTGATACGCCGCCGGATGGCGACCTGGCCGTGGAATACTGGATGCTGGTAGCGCGCGTTCCCGCCGAGCGTGCCCGGGCAATGAAAGAGCTTGCGGCGCTGAACAAGCGTATGCCGGGCAACAACACGCTGCGTGCAGGGCTGGCGCAGATGCTGTTTAGCGACGATCGCCGTGAAGAAGGGTTTGCGCTGCTTGAGCAGATGTCGCGCTCAAGCGGCGGGCGCGGCCAGGCGGCAGACATGTGGTATGCGCAGGTGTCGCAAATCCCGGTCAGTGCCGCGAGCGTGGCTGCACTGCAACGTTTTCTGAGCGTATTCGACGAAGGCGATACGGTGGATAGCGCCAAAGCCAAACTGGCGCAGCAGCAGCAACAGCTGGCCGACCCGGTATTCCGCGCCCGCGCCCAGGGACTGGCGGAGGTGGCGAGCGGTAGCGGCAAGAAAGCCGTGGCACCGCTTAAAGCCGCACTGAGCAAAGACCAAAACGACGCCGAACTGGTGGGTGCGCTGGGTGAGGCCTATTCCCAGCAAAACAACCGCGCAGCGGCAGTACAGCAGTTCCAGAAAGCGCTTCGGATGGACCCGAACAACGACAGCAGCGGCAAGTGGCAGGGGCTGTTGCAGACTAACCACTACTGGCTGTTGATTGACCAGGGTGACAAAGCGCTGGAGGCGAAAAATACAGCGCTGGCGCGCCAGAAATATACCCAGGCACGCAGCGTGGATAACACCGACAGCTACGCAGTGCTTGGCCTGGGCGATGTGGCGGCGGCAGAAAACGACGACGCCGGCGCCGAGCGCTACTATCGACAGGCGCTGCGTATGGACAGCGGCAACAGTAACGCGGTGCGTGGGCTGGCTAACGTATACCGCCGCCAGTCGCCAGAGCGCGCCGAGACGTTTATTCGTGGCCTTAGTGTGAGCCAGCGGCGCAGCATTGACGATATTGAGCGCAGCCTGGCCGATACACGTTTTGAGCAGCAAGCGCAGGCGCTGGAGGATAAAGGCAGTTGGGCGCAGGCCGCCGCGCTGCACCGTAAGCGTTTGCAGATGGAGCCAGACAGCGTCTGGATTGTTTACCGGCTGGCAAAAGACCTTGATGCCGCCGGGCAGCGGCGCGAGGCCGACGGGCTGTTTCGCGCGCTTGCCAGCAAGAAACCCAGCGACCCGGACCAGGTTTACGCTTACGGGTTGTATCTCTCCGGCACCGAGCGCGACACTGCGGCGCTGAACCATCTCAGCACGCTGCCCCAGGGCAAGTGGACGGACAATATTCAGGAACTGGCTGACCGCCTGCGCTTTAACCACACCTTAGAAACCGCTAACCGCCTGCGCGACAGCGGCCAGGAGCCGCAGGCCATTGCGCTGTTGCGCCAGCAAACGCCGTCGGACCGCATCGACTTAATCCTTGCCGACTGGGCCGGGCAGCGGGGCGACCTCACACAGGCCCGCACGCTGTATGAGAACGTGCTCTCACGTAGCCCGGATAACGACGATGCGCTGCTGGGGCTGACCGAAACCGCCATTGCCCAGGGCGACAAGGCGCAGGCGCGCAGCAACCTCGCACGCTTTGCCACCCTCACGCCGGCCGAGCCGCCGTCAATCAACGTTGAGCGCCGGGTGGCAAACGCATATTCAGCGCTTGGCGACGAGCCGCACGCCCAGCAGATTTACGACCGCATCATCCCGCAGGCGCGCAACCAGCCGCCATCCATGGACAGCGCGCTGGTCATGCGCGACGCCGCGCGTTTCCAGGCCGAGAACGGTCATCCTCAGCAGGCGCTACAGACGTATCGTGATGCGATGGTGGCGGCCGACATTACCGACAAGCGCCCGGAAGATAACGACAGCTTTACCCGGCTGACGCGCAACGACGAGAAAGACGACTGGCTCAAGCGCGGGCTGCGCAGCGACGCCGCCGACCTTTATCGCCAGCAGGACGTGAACGTGACGCTGGACCACGAATACTGGGGCTCCAGCGGTACGCCGGGCTATTCCGACTTGAAAGCCAACACCACCATGTTGCAGGTGGATGCACCGCTCAGTGACGGACGCATGTTCTTTCGTACCGATGTGGTGAATATGGATGCGGGCAGCTTTGGCGGTGACCACACCGAGAAGTGGGGTACTTGCTACGAGCGCGGCTGTGACAGCAACTTTAACCAGCGCGCCAATGGCGCAAGCGTTGCCGTTGGCTGGCGTAACAACACCTGGGAAGCAGACATCGGCACCACGCCAATGGGATTTGAGGTGGTGGATGTGGTGGGCGGCGTGAGCTACGCCAGCGACCTGGGTCCGATTGGTTACACCGTGAATGCCCATCGTCGCCCGATTTCAAGCTCCATGCTCTCCTTTGCCGGGCAGCGCGACCCAAATACCAACACCGTGTGGGGCGGCGTGCGTGCGTCGGGCGCGGGAGTGAGCATCAGCTACGACAAAGGCGAGGCGCATGGCGTGTGGTCAAGTCTGGGCATGGACCAGATTACCGGTAAGAACGTGGCCGATAACTGGCGCGCGCGCTGGATGACCGGTTATTACTATAAGCTCATCAACGAGAATAACCGGCGTATGACCGTGGGCCTGAACAACATGCTCTGGCACTACGATAAGGACTTAAGCGGCTATACGCTCGGCCAGGGCGGTTACTACAGCCCGCAGCAGTACGTGTCATTCGCCGTTCCCGTAGTGTGGCGCCAGCGCACGGAAAACTGGTCCTGGGAAGTGGCCGGTTCGGTGTCGTGGTCCCATTCTAAAACCAACGACCAGCGCCGTTATCCACTTGCAAACCTGATTCCAAACGATACCGACTACCCGGATAAGTTTGCGATGGAAACCGGTTCGGCCTCCTCCGGTGTGGGTTACACCGCACGCGTTCTGGTGGAGCGGCGCTTAAATTCACACTGGTCACTTGGCGCAGGTGTGGATATTCAGCAGGCGAAGGATTACACCCCAAGCCATGCGCTGATTTTCCTGCGTTACTCCCAGCAGGGCTGGCAGGGCGATATGGATATGCCGCCGCAGCCGTTGGTGCCTTACGCGGACTGGTAATTATCCGTAATAACGGGACAAGGGCGGCAAAAAAGGCGCCTGATGCAGTATACTCTGGCCGCATAAGGTCTATGCACAACCAGAGTCAGCGCGGAGAGTGAGTTTGCGAGTCAGGCGTTCGTTAACGATAAAACAAATGGCGATGGTGGCGATTGTCTCCATCGTCTTCATTTTTGTCTTTGTCGTTGTGCAGTTATTCCATTTTGTCCAGCAGAGCCGTTACACCACGGCCACACAGATGGAAAGCATCGCCCATACCGTGCGCAAGCCTCTCTCTGCGGCTATCCTGAGGGCCGATATCCCCGAGGCCGAAAACATTCTCAACAGTATCCAGCCTGTGGGCGTGATTGGCCGTGCCGATGTGGTGCTGCCAAACCAGTTTCAGGCGCTGCGCGTGAGTTTTATTAACGAGCGCCCGGTGCCGGTGCTGATTTCACGTCTGTTTGAGCTACCGGTACAGATAACGCTGCCGCTGTATTCGCTGGAGCGCCCGGCGAACCCGCAACCGCTCGCCTACCTGGTGCTACAGGCCGACGCCTGGCGAATGTACAAATTCATTATCAGCACTATGTCGACGCTCATCACCACCTGGCTCCTGCTGGCGCTGGTGATGACGGTGGCAATTACCTGGTGCATCAACCGGCTGATTGTCCATCCGCTGCGCAAAATGGCGAAAACCCTCGACGGACTGGACGCCGATGATGTCGCCGGGCACCAGCTTGAGGTGTCGCGCCTGCATCAGGATGACGAGATTGGCATGCTGGTGCGCAGCTATAACCGTAACCAGCAGCGCCTGCTGCAAAGCCAGCAGGAGGCTCAGTCACAGGCAACTCGCTACGCCGTGTCTGGCCTGCCAAACAAAACGCTGTTGCAGGCGCTGCTGGACCGCGCCAATCCCGACGACACGGCCTTGCTGATTGTGGCCTGCGAAACGCTGCGCGATGCTGCGGCGGTGCTCAATGAAGAACAGCGCGATATGCTGCTGCTGAGTCTGGTTGATAAAATCCGCTCGGTACTGCCGCAAGAGGTGGTGCTGGCGCAGGTGAGCCACTATGACTTTGCGGTGCTGATGAGCGGGGTGCGCGACCCGTGGCAGGCAATGATGACCGCAGAGCACGTTCTTGAGGCGCTAAAGCAAAAGCTACCGATGCAGTCGCTGCCGGTGCGTCCGTCGGCCAGCATTGGTATTGCGATGAGTGAACCGGGTGTGGCAGGTGAACTGCTGTACCGCCATGCCGTCTCTGCCATGTTTTCCGCTCGCCGCCACGGTAAGCACCAGATTCAGTTTTTCAACCCTGAGCAAATGGACGCCACGCGCCAGCGCATGACCGAAGAGCACGATATTTTGCAGGCGCTGGAGCACGGCGATTTTGCGCTCTGGCTGCAGCCGCAGGTGGATTTGCGCAGCGGCCAGGTGGTGAGTGCTGAGGTGTTGCTGCGCCAGCGCCAGCCTGATGGAGAATGGGCGCTGCCGGAAGGGCTGATTGAGCAAATCGAGCGCTGCGGTCTGATGGTGCGGGTAGGTAACTGGATTCTGGAGGAGTCCTGTCGTCTGCTGGCCGACTGGCAGCGCCAGGATATTCACCTCGCGCTGAGTGTGAATCTCTCGGCGCTCCAGTTGCTGAATTTTGAACTGGGGCCGGTGCTCAATGAAATGATCCATCGCCACCGTGTTGATCCCAGCGCGTTAATCCTCGAAGTGACGGAAAGCCGCCGCCTCAGTGACCCGGATGCCGCCGTGAGCATTTTGCGCCCGCTGCACGATGCGGGCATACGCATTGCAATGGACGACTTCGGTATGGGCTACGCCAGCCTGCATCAACTGCACCGCATGAAGGCCATTCCCATTGATATCCTGAAAATCGATAAAGTGTTTATCGATGCACTGCCCGCCGATGACAGTATGGTCGAGGTGATTCTGTCGCTTGCCGCGCGCCTGGAGCTGGAAGTGGTGGCCGAAGGGGTCGAAAACGACACCCAGTGTGAGTGGCTGCGTAAGGCCGGGGCGCATATCGGCCAGGGCTACCTGTTCGACAAACCGCTGCCAGTAAACGACTTTATTACTCGCTACGGCCACAATACCGATGAGAGTCCGTAACCATTTGGTAATAGCTGTAGCGTTTCAGCTCTAAGTTTTTAACATTTTAGTTTCAAATATGATGCCGGGATATATCTGACGTGTTTAGTGGGTGTTATTTTTAGCGCCGCAGGCCAAAACAAACTTATTAACGTGCCTGCCGTTGAATAGTGCTCGAAGGACACCCCTATGAAGATTTCGTTATTTAAAAGCCTCTATTTCCAGGTACTGACGGCTATTGCTATTGGTATCCTGCTCGGCCACTACTGGCCGGAGTTGGGTGCACAGATGAAGCCGCTTGGCGACGGCTTTGTTAAGCTCATCAAGATGGTTATTGCCCCGGTGATTTTCTGTACCGTGGTGACCGGCATCGCCGGCATGGAAAGTATGAAAGCGGTGGGCCGCACTGGTGCGGTGGCGCTGCTTTACTTTGAAATTGTCAGCACCATTGCGCTGATTATCGGCCTGATTATCGTCAACATTGTGCAGCCAGGCGCGGGGATGAACGTTGACCCGGCAACGCTTGATGCTAAAGCGGTGGCGGTCTATGCCGAGCAGGCGCAGTCTCAGGGCATTGTTCCCTTCCTGCTGGATATCATTCCAAACAGCGTTATCGGCGCGTTTGCCAGTGGCAACATTCTGCAAGTGCTGCTGTTTGCCGTGCTGTTCGGCTTTGCCCTGCACCGCCTGGGCGACAAAGGTCAGCTGGTTTTTAACTTCATCGACAGCTTCTCCCGCGTGATTTTCGGCATCATCAACATGATCATGCGCCTGGCACCTATCGGCGCGTTTGGTGCGATGGCGTTCACCATCGGTAAATACGGTGTGGGTACGCTGGTACAGCTTGGTCAGTTGATTATCTGTTTCTACATCACCTGTATTCTGTTTGTGGTGGTTGTGCTGGGGTCCATTGCCCGCGCGACCGGCTTTAGCATTTTCAAATTTATCCGCTACATCAAAGAAGAACTGCTGATTGTGCTGGGTACCTCGTCGTCTGAGTCGGCGCTGCCGCGTATGCTCGACAAAATGGAGAAGCTGGGCTGTCGCAAATCGGTAGTGGGGCTGGTTATCCCAACCGGCTACTCGTTTAACCTCGACGGCACGTCGATTTACCTGACGATGGCCGCCGTGTTTATCGCCCAGGCGACCAACAGCCAGATGGATATCTTCCATCAGATAACGCTGCTGGTTGTGCTGTTGCTGTCGTCAAAAGGGGCGGCAGGCGTTACCGGCAGCGGGTTTATCGTGCTGGCGGCCACCATTTCTGCGGTGGGGCATCTGCCGGTTGCGGGACTGGCGCTGATTCTTGGCATCGACCGCTTCATGTCTGAAGCGCGTGCGCTGACCAACCTGGTCGGCAACGGCGTGGCGACGGTGGTTGTGGCGAAATGGGTGAAAGAGCTGGACGAAAAACAGCTGAAAAACACCCTCGATAACAAAAATCCTGCTGTAAACGCGAACGAAATCTCTTCCTGACCTCTCAATTTCCCGCGGCGGCTTGCTCTCGCCGCGGGCTCTTGCGCATAATTAGCGGTTATTTTTACTTTCCAGCGGTGACGTTTGTTCGGTTGAGTGGTCTAAACCACCGTTGGCATGACTGTGGGATATCGCAAACCGATAAGCGATACCCGTTATTTTTACCAGGATTGTAGAGCAGGGGTTTCAATGCAGGGCAAAAACGTGCGGCTTTATGCCGGTGGAATTTTGATGGCGGCCGTGGTGACACAGGCGCATGCCGAGCCGCTACAGCCCGATCCGGCGTGGCAACAGGGGACGCTTGTAAACGGCCTCCAGTGGCAGGTCCTTGCCACACCGCAGCGCCCAAGCGACCGCATTGAAGTTCGCCTTGCCGTGGATGTTGGCTCGCTGACAGAGAACACGCAGCAAAGTGGTTACAGCCGTTTCCTTCCGCACCTCGCTTTTTCCCAAAACAACGATACGCGCGCTGTGTCGCTCTGGCAGCAGTCCAAAGACCCGCTCAATCCCGCGCCGCCCGTACTCGTGACCTATAACACCACGCTCTTTGAGCTAAGCCTGCCGAATAATCGTAACGATTTGCTCAAAGAGGCGCTTGGCTGGCTGGCAGGCATGGCGGGCAACCTGACGATTACGCCTGAGAGCATAGGTTCTGCGCTGCAAACCCATAACGGCGTGATGACCTGGCCGGGTAACACCCAGGATGGCTGGTGGCGCTATCGCCTCAAAGGCTCACCGCTGCTGGGCCATGACCCGGCGGCAGAGCTTAAAGAGCCGGTTGATGCTGAGCAGCTTAAAGCCTGGTACCAGCAGTGGTACACGCCGGATGCCATGACGCTGATTGTGGTGGGCAACGTTGACAGCCGCAGCGTGGCCGACCAGATAAACAAGCAGTTCGGTGAGCTTCAAGGCAAGCGCGAAACGCCTGCGCCAGTGCCGACGCTGTCACCGCTCAAGCGTGAGCCTGTTGCCATTATGACCCCTGAGGTACGCCAGGACCGACTGGCGCTGATGTGGGATAGCGCCTGGACGCCAATTCGCGACTCGGCCTCAATGCAGCGTTACTGGCGCTCAGACCTGGCGCGTGAGGCCTTGTTCTGGCACGTGCAGCAGACGCTGAGTAAAAACAGCGTCAAAGACATTAACCTGACTTTCGACTGCCGCGTGCTGTTCCAGCGTGCGCAGTGCGGCATTAACCTCGACTCGCCTAACGATAAGCTTGCCAGCAACCTCACTCTGGTTGCAAAGGAGCTGGCGAAGCTGCGTGATAACGGGCTGGCGCAGGAAGAGTTTGATGCGCTTATCTCGCAGAAAAAGCTGGAACTGCAAACCCTGTTTGCCACCTATGCCCGTACCGGCACAGCCGTGTTGATGAGCCAGCGTTTGCGCTCGTTGCAAAACCAGGTCGTGGACATCGCGCCAGAGCAGTACCAGCAGTTGCGTCAGGCGTTTCTGGACGACCTGAGTTTGCAGGTGATGAATCAGGACCTACAGCGCCTGTTGCAGCAGGATATGGCGCTGGTATTGCGCCAGCCAACCGGCGAGCCGGAGTTTAATATGAAATCGCTCCAGGCGGTGTGGGATAAGGTGATGGTGCGTGATGACGCGCCTGCGCCTGCGGAGGTACCGCAGATGGTGCCAGAGGCCGAGCCTGAGCCGCAAGCCACACTGCCTTCGCCTGATGTCAGCGCAACGGATATTCCCGCGGCGCGCTAAGATGGCTGGTGCCTGGACATAGCACCAGTGTACCGCTACCAGCGATGTAGACATAAAAAGGGCCGACTGGCCCTTTTTGCCTTCACCGCACCAGGTCGTTTCTCTGCCCCTCTTCTGCCCCTCTTCTGCACGCGCGTTCTGACTGCCTCTTTTCGTTCCCGCCATGCCCGGCGTTGTAAGGCGATGGCCTCTTTTCCCAATGGCTGCATCGGGTAACGGCTTATTCTTGTTCAGGAATCCGGGGGCAAAATTCGCGCCTTTTCGTCACTCAACTATCTTTAGTTTTGACAGGCGTCGTCAGGAAAAGGAGCCAGATATGACAAGAACAGGTAAAGCGATTAGCTGGGTGACGGGGATTTTGCTGTTGTTGATCGTGGGTGTTGTTATCTTTATCGCGACATTTGACTGGAATCGCGTGAAGCCGATTATCAACGAGAAAGTCTCTGCTGAACTGAACCGTCCGTTTGAGATACGGGGCAATTTAGCGGTTGCCTGGGCGCGTAACCCCCAGGAAACCGGCTGGAAGCGCTGGGTGCCGTGGCCGAATGTGCGTGCAGAGAACATCTGGCTGGGTAACCCGAAGGACATTCCGGGCGACACCATGGTGCAGTTGCCGCGTGTGGAAGCCACGCTGTCGCCGCCTGCACTGCTCGGCAAAACCGTCTGGCTGCCGTGGGTGAAGCTGGTGAAGCCCGATGTGCGGCTGGTGCGGGTTTCTGAAAAGCGTGACAACTGGACCTTTACCCTCGGTGATGGCAAGGATAACAAGCAGGATAAGACGCCGTCTGACTGGTCGTTTCGCCTGGATAATATCCTGTTTGACCAGGGTCGTATTGCCATTGATGACAGCGTCAGCAAGGCGGTAATGGAAATCTTTGTCGACCCGCTCGGTAAGCCACTGCCTTTTAGCCAGGTGACCGGCAGCGGTGAAAAAGGGGCGGCCAAAGTAGGCGACTACGTATTTGGGCTTAAGGTGAAAGGGCGCTACAAAGGCCAGGACCTTTCCGGCACCGGCAAAATTGGCGGTATGCTGGCACTGAAGGACGCTGACACGCCTTTCCCGGTTCAGGCTGACGTGCGTTCTGGCAGCACGCGCGTGGCGCTTAGCGGTACTATCACTCGCCCCACTGAGTTGGGCGGTGCCGACCTGCGGCTGCGTTTTGCCGGGGATTCGCTGGGGGATCTCTATGCGCTTACCGGTGTGCTGTTGCCGGATACGCCGCCGTTTGAAACTGACGGGCGCCTGGTGGCCGAGCTTAACGGCAAAAATGGCTCGGTGTTCCGCTACCGCAATTTTAACGGGCGCATTGGCGACAGCGATATCCACGGCTCAATGGTGTACACCCAGGGTAAACCGCGGCCCAAGCTTGAGGGTGACCTGGTGTCGCGCCAGTTGCGTCTGGCAGACCTTGGCCCGCTGATTGGCGTGGACTCCGGCAAAAAATCCAGCAGCCGGGAAACTAAGAAAACCAATGCTAACCAGCCGCTCGGCAAAGTCCTGCCTTATGACCGTTTTGAAACCGACAAGTGGGATGTGATGGACGCTGACGTTCGCTTTAAAGGCCAGCGTATTGAACACGGCTCCTCACTGCCGCTCAGCAATCTTGATACCCACCTGATTTTGCGTAACGGCGACCTCAGACTGACGCCGCTGCGTTTTGGCATGGCGGGCGGGACCATCGACTCACAGATTCGGCTTGAGGGCGATAAAAAACCGATGCAGGGCAGGGCAGAAATCTCCGCGCGCCGGTTGCAGCTTAAACAACTGATGCCCAACGTGCAGTCGATGCAAAAGACGCTGGGTGAATTTAACGGCGATGCCGATATTCGCGGCACCGGTAACTCGGTGGCGGCGTTGCTTGGCTCCGGCAACGGCAATCTGAAGCTGTTAATGAACGACGGGCTTATCAGCCGTAACCTGATGGAAATTCTCGGGCTGAACGTGGGCAACTTCATTGTGGGGCAAATTTTTGGTGATGACGAAGTGCGGGTCAACTGTGCGGCGGCCAACCTGGATTTGACCAACGGCGTGGCGCGCCCGCGCATTTTCGCCTTTGATACCGAAAACGCCATCATCAACGTGACCGGCACGACAAGCTTTGCCAGCGAGCAGCTGGATTTGACCATCGACCCGGAGAGCAAGGGTATTCGCATCATCACGCTGCGCTCGCCGCTTTACGTGCGCGGGACGTTTAAAACCCCAAGCTATGGCGTCAAACCCGGGCCGCTGATTGCCCGCGGTGCGGTTGCCGCCGCGCTGGCAACGCTGGTGACGCCTGCGGCGGCGCTGCTGGCATTGATTTCGCCGTCTGAAGGTGATGCCAATCAATGCAGCACTATTTTGTCGCAGATGAAGCGCTAAGTGGGATTGCCCTGCTGATAAACATCCCCAACGCCTGGGCGAAAAGCGGTGCGGTTAGCGTTTTCCAGGCGTAGGGCGGCGCAGGTAATGGTGAATTTTGCCGCAGATGAAGCGCTAAGTGAGATTGTTCTGCTGATAAACATCCCAACGCCCGGGCGAAAAGCGCTGCGGTTAGCGTTTTCCAGGCGTGGGGTGGCGCAGGCAACGGTGAGCATAACGCCACCCAGCGTGCCCACAACTGACTGGCCGCACCTTTTACGCACTGGCGCGGCCAGACCACGGCTACAGGAACATCCCGCCCGACACTTCTACACGCTGCGCGTTCATCCAGCCCAGTTCGTCGCTGAGCAGCGCCGCAATGGCATCACCGATATCATCAGGCTCGCCCACGCGCCCCAGCGCCGTTTGCGCAGCAACAAACTGGTTAAGCTGTGCATTGTCGCGCACCGCGCCGCCGCCAAAATCGGTGGCAATCGCGCCCGGCGCAATGATATTCGCCGTAATCCGGCGCTCGCCCAGCTCTTTTGCCAGGTAGTGGGTCAGCACCTCCATGGCCCCTTTCATTGAGGCATAGGCGGCGTAGCCAGGCAGCGCAAAGCGCGTCAGCCCGCTTGACACGTTCAGGATACGCCCGCCGTCGGCGATCAGCGGCAGCAGCGTTTGTGTGAGAAAAAATGGTCCTTTGAAATGGAGATTGAACAGCGCATCAAAATCCTCCTCGCGGGTTTGCGCAATAGCGGCGTGCAGCCCGGTTCCGGCGTTATTGAGTAAGTAATCGACATTATCGCGCTGCCATACCTGGCGTAACTGTTCTGTCACCTGCTGTGCAAAACCGGCAAAGCTGCGGCTGTCGGCCACATCCAGCGCCAGCGCAACCGCTCTGGCCCCGCGTTGCTCCACTTCCCGCACCACCGCGCGTGCTTCTTCTTCCCGGCTGCGGAAGGTGAACACGGAATCAATTCCCCGTTCAGCCAGCTTCAGAACGGCATTTTTACCCAATCCACGGCTGCCGCCGGTCACTAATGCGATACGTTGTGTCATGTTTTGCCCCTTTCTGGATAACTGTGTATGGAGAAAAAGCTTATTGGATGCTAATAAAGCAATAAAGATGCGCAGATGCGCTTTACTGTTTTACTCATAACAACAATACGCCGCCGATATGGATAAAATTCATGCAATGCAGCTTTTCGTGAGAGTCGCCGAACTGGCGAGCTTTTCACGCGCAGCTGAGACCCTGAGCCTGCCAAAGGGCAGCGTCTCGCGACAGATTCAGTCGCTGGAAAACACGCTCGGCACCCGTTTGCTGCACCGCACCACGCGCCGCGTGCAACTCACCCAGGACGGCCTGATTTACTACGAGCGCTGCCGGGATTTGCTCGCCAATCTGGACGAACTGGACAGCCTGTTTTTGCACGATCCCACCAGCGTGAGCGGGCGTCTGCGCGTTGATATGCCGGTGAGCATTGCCCGTAATCTGGTTATCCCGCGTCTGCCTGCGTTTTTGCAGCAGTATCCCGGCATAGAACTTGAGCTTAGCAGCAGCGACCGCCTGGTGGATGTGGTGCAGGAAGGGTTTGACTGCGTGGTGCGCGTTGGTGTGCTGCGTGATTCCGGCCTGGTGGCGCGCCAGCTTGGCAAGCTGACCCAGCTTAACTGCGCCAGCCCCGGCTACCTTGAGCGCTTCGGCTGGCCACAAAGCCCGGATGAGCTGACCTCTCACGCGCTGGTGCATTACGCCGCCACGCTCGGCGTGCGCCCGCCGGGGTTTGAAATCTGGCGCGACGGCCAGGTGCAGTGGATAAAAACCGGCGGCGTGCTGACGGTCAACAGCACCGAAACCTACCATGCTGCCTGCCTCGCCGGGCTTGGCATCATTCAGGTGCCGCGCGTGGGCGTGCGTGAAGCGTTACGCAGCGGTGAACTGGTGGAAGTATTGCCGCAGTATCGTGCCGCACCGCTGCCGGTGTCGCTTATCTGGCCGCACCGGCGCAATTTGTCGCGCCGGGTGCATCTGTTTATGGAGTGGCTCTCGGAGGTGATGAAAGCGTATGTGGATTAACCATCTGGCACCCGTTGTCTGAGGTATCGGCCATATCCGTTAGCGTCAGGTCTATAATTTCATTAAGATCGGGCCAACCCCCTAAAGGACTATGGAGCCAATGCGTACATCTGATAACGAAAAACGCCCCACCCGCGACCTGAACTACACGCCGGTCGTGAATCTGGATAAATCGTCATCCGACGAGAAAGAGGGCAAAGAAAACAGCGCTATCGCGGGCAAATTGCAGCACGTGAACAAAACCGTGAAGCGTATTGAGCGCAACCCGATGGTGGCGCACATCCTGCGCGCCGTGGAGCGCTTTAACGACCGTCTTGGCAACCAGTTTGGCGCCGCCATTACCTATTTCTCGTTTTTGTCGCTGATCCCCATTTTGATGGTGAGCTTCGCCAGCGCGGGTTACATTCTCGCCTCGCACCCCACCTTGTTGCAGGATATCTTCGATAAAATCCTCGCTAACGTCAGCGACCCCACGCTTGCCCAGACGCTGAAAAGCACCATTAACACGGCGGTTCAGCAGCGTACCACCGTTGGACTGGTGGGGCTTGCGGTGGCGCTCTATTCCGGGATTAACTGGATGGGCAACCTGCGTGAAGCGGTGCGCGCTCAGTCGCGCGATGTCTGGGAACGCGCCCCGCAGGATGAAGAGAAAATCTGGATTAAATACCTGCGCGACTTTATTTCGCTGATTGGCCTGCTGATTGCGCTGATCGTCACGCTCTCAATCACCTCGATTGCCGGTTCTGCCCAGGCGTTGATTATCAGCCTGCTGCACCTGGATTACATTGAGTGGCTCAAGCCCGCCTGGCGGCTGATTGGGCTGGCGATTTCGATTTTTGCTAACTATCTGCTGTTCTTCTGGATTTTCTGGCGCCTGCCGCGCCATCGCCCGCGTAAAAAAGCGCTGATGCGCGGTACGCTTATCGCGGCAATCGGCTTTGAGGTGATTAAAATCATCATGACCTGGACGCTGCCAACGCTTGTGAAATCACCGTCTGGCGCGGCCTTTGGTTCTGTGCTGGGGCTGATGGCGTTCTTCTATTTCTTTGCGCGCCTGACGCTATTTTGTGCGGCCTGGATTGCCACCGCCGAGTACAAAGATGATAAACCGATGCCGGGCAGACGCCCGCACCAGTAATCCTTTACCTGTGCTCCCCCGCAGCGCCCGGCTCGGGGGAGTGAAAATTCAGCACGAAAATCCACCCGGTAACTTTTATTTAACCAGAATGCAGTTCAATCCTCTGATTATGCAGTAAATAACAGTTGCTTGCGTTTGCTCCGTTCGTTAATCACACATTATCCACTTTTTGCCTGTTTTTTGCTCAGTTCGCGCCCGGCGCGTGCGTTGAAATGTCGCTTTTGCTGTGCGTAATATGGGCGTTCGTTTGTTCAAAAAACATCAATAAGAAAACCGTATGCAAGCATCAATTGCCACACCTGTCGATACCGACCAGACCGCGCCCGTCAACTCGCGCGGCAAGGTGGTGGTTGCCTCACTGATAGGCACCGCCATCGAATTTTTTGATTTCTATATCTACGCTACTGCCGCAGTGATTGTGTTTCCGCACATCTTCTTCCCGCAGGGCGATGCCACTGCCGCCACGCTACAGTCGCTCGCCACCTTTGCGATTGCCTTTATTGCGCGCCCGGTGGGCTCGGCGCTGTTCGGCCACTTTGGCGACAAAGTCGGGCGCAAGGCAACGCTGGTGGCCTCGCTGCTGACGATGGGCATTTCAACCGTGCTGATTGGCCTGCTGCCAGGTTATGAAACCATTGGCGTGCTGGCACCTTTGCTGCTGGCGCTGGCGCGCTTCGGCCAGGGGCTGGGCCTGGGCGGTGAATGGGGCGGGGCGGCGCTGCTCGCCACTGAAAACGCCCCTGCACACAAGCGCGCGCTGTACGGCTCTTTCCCACAGCTTGGCGCGCCGATTGGCTTTTTCTTTGCCAACGGCACCTTCCTGCTGCTCTCCTGGTTGCTCACCGACGAGCAGTTTATGAGCTGGGGCTGGCGTATCCCGTTTATCTTCTCTGCGGTACTGGTGCTGATTGGCCTTTATGTGCGCGTCTCGCTGCATGAAAGCCCGGTGTTCACCAAAGTGGCTAAAGAAGGTAAACGCGTGAAAGTGCCGCTTGGCACGCTGCTGACAAAGCACATGCGCGCCACCATTCTCGGCACCTTCATTATGCTGGCAACCTATACGCTGTTTTACATCATGACGGTGTATTCCATGACCTACAGCACCGCCGCCGTGCCAAACGGCCTCGGTTTCTCGCGTAACAGCGTGCTGTGGATGCTGATGATGGCGGTCATTGGTTTTGGTGTGATGGTGCCGATTGCCGGGATGCTGGCCGATGCCTTTGGCCGGCGCAAAAGCATGATTGTCATTACCTCGCTGATTCTGCTGTTTGCGCTGTTTATGTTCCAGCCGCTGCTCGGTTCGGGCAATCAGGGGCTGGTGATGGTGTTCCTGCTGGTGGGCTTAAGCCTGATGGGCCTGACCTTCGGCCCGATGGGCGCGCTGCTGCCGGAACTGTTTCCGACCGAAGTGCGCTACACCGGCGCCTCGTTCTCGTATAACGTCGCCTCCATTCTGGGTGCGTCTGTTGCGCCGTGGATTGCGGCCTGGCTGCAAACCACCTATGGCTTGTTCTGGGTGGGCGTTTACCTGGCCAGCATGGCCGTGATTACGCTTATCGCCCTGATTTGTATACACGAGACGAAGCATCAGTCGCTGTGATCTTGTACGGCTCCTCCTTGATAAGGGCGAGCCGTTTTTGCCTGTTCCCGCTAAAAAAATGCCAGCCGGTTCTCACCTCGGCTGGCATCAGTCATCTGCATTTAACGAATTAACGCTTTTCGAAATGGCTAACCCGCAGGCGATAGGGGGTTTGTTTTTTATCTAACGCGCCCAGTACGCTGACGTTATCCCCGGGCGCTACGGCGGCGTTGCGTAGCACTGCGGCGGGGATGACAGCGTCGATTTGCCCGCTGTCGTCGCGTAACAGGTACACATCTTCGCCCTGTTTTTTCTCCAGCCTTCCCTGAATTTGCACGCTGGTGCCGTCGGCCAGCCGGCCGGCCTGGGCAATGGTGACTCGGTGGGCTTCTTCTGGAGGAAGTGAGGGTTCTGCATCGCTATGCGTCAGTTGATGTGGGGTTTGCGGTGCGCTGGACTGCGTCTCTTCGGCCTGCACCGCCATAAGCGGGAAAAAGGTGCTAACAAGGACAATCAGTTTCCAGTGTTTCATCAGGTGCTCCTGTACTCAGCCATGGGTAAAGCCTGGCACACGCCAGCTATTTTCCCCACTGATAAGCCCGTGGTGGCACAACCTGCCAGATTACAAACAGACGCAGAAGACAGGCTTAATGGATTGAGTTCGGCGGGGGCGGCAGGGGTGAGTAAATAGGATTTTTCCAGGTATTAGGGTGGTTTACACTGCAATATCGCTGTCACATTGTGATCTTACACTCATTTCTGAGTAATCAGGTTGCCAGTTCTACGCGAGTAGATAAAGTATATGGCGCATCATAAGCAGGAGTCTACGCGAGTAGATATCGCTTTTACGCGAATGAAATGGATATTCCAACACCGGGGAATTTTTACATGAGCATCGATACTTCCGCTGTGCCAACTGGCGATGCGGTTCATGCAGCACAGGAACGCCTGGCGACAGATGAAGGACGCAGAGACTTCCGGCGCGCCACGTTTTCCTGCTGGCTTGGCACAACGATGGAGTACGCTGACTTTGCGCTATACGGCCTTGCCGCAGGCATTATCTTTGGGGATGTTTTTTTCCCCGAGGCAACGCCGGTCATGGCGCTTCTCTCAAGCTTTGCTGCCTGGTCGGTGGGCTTTATCGCCCGTCCGATAGGCGCACTGCTGTTTGGCTGGATTGGTGACCGTCACGGCCGCAAGGTCGTGATGGTCTCTACTATTGCCTTAATGGGGCTGTCTACAACCCTGATAGGCCTGATTCCGAGCTACGCATCTATCGGCGTGTGGGCGCCGACTTGTCTTGTTATTCTGCGCTTCTCCCAAGGGCTGGGTGCGGGCGCAGAACTGTCCGGCGGCACCGTGATGCTGGGCGAATACGCTCCGCCAAAGCGGCGTGGGCTGGTGTCTTCCGTTATTGCGTTAGGTTCTAACAGCGGCACGCTGCTGGCATCACTCATCTGGTTGCTGGTGCTACAGATGGATAAAGAGAGCCTGATGAGCTGGGGCTGGCGTATTCCGTTCCTGGGCAGCATGCTGATTGCCATCGTGGCGCTGTTTATTCGCCGTCACATGCGCGAGACGCCGGTGTTTGAGCGCCAGAAAGCGCTGCTCGAAGCCCAGCGCCGTGAGGCGATGGAGCGTGGCGCTGTGGCGCAGCAGCAGGATACCCGCAGCTTCTGGCGTCGTACCCGCGCATTCTGGACCATGGTGGGCCTGCGTATTGGCGAGAATGGCCCGTCCTACCTGGCACAGGGCTTTATCATTGGCTATGTGGCAAAAGTGCTGATGGTCGATAAATCCGTGCCGACCACTGCCGTATTTATCGCGTCGTTGCTGGGTTTTGCGATTATTCCGCTGGCAGGCTGGTTGTCTGACCGTTTTGGCCGCCGCATCACCTATCGCTGGTTCTGTTTCTTACTGATTCTTTACGCGTTCCCGGCCTTTATGCTGCTGGACTCCCGTGACCCGATGATTGTCATCCCGACCATTGTTGTTGGCATGTCGCTGGCGTCGCTGGGTATCTTTGGCGTGCAGGCGGCGTGGGGCGTGGAACTGTTTGGCGTGACAAACCGTTACACCAAAATGGCGGTGGCGAAAGAGTTGGGTTCAATTATCTCCGGCGGTACGGCACCGCTGGTCGCCGCCGCACTGCTGTCCTGGGCCGGACACTGGTGGCCGGTGGCAACCTACTTTATGGTGATGGCATCCATCGGGCTTATCACCACGTTCTTTGCACCTGAAACCCGCGGTCGAGATTTGAATTTGCCAGAAGACGCAATTTAACGGATTTAGTTTGCGGGCAAGGATTTTTGCGGGGCAGCAGGGTATTCTGTTGTCCCGCAGTTCTTATTTTGCAGCGCAATCAGGCAGGTATTGAGTGAGTGTAAACCGTTCCCGGCGCGTAACGCGTACTGATGTTGCCCGTGAAGCAGGCACCTCGGTGGCGGTAGTGAGCTACGTTATCAATAACGGGCCGCGACCTGTGGCATCACAAACGCGCCTGAGAGTGCTGGCAGCGATAGAAAAGACCGGCTACCGCCCCAACGGCATTGCGCAAGCGCTGGCATCCGGCACCACGCAAACCTACGGGCTGGTGGTGCCAAATATCTCCAACCCCTTTATCTCCTCCATGGCGCACGCGTTGCAGCAGGAGGCGTTTGCTGATGGCAAGGTGCTTCTGCTGGGCGATGCCGGAGACGACAGGCAGCGCGAGCGGGAAATCATCAATAACCTGCTGCACCGGCAGGTGGACGGACTGATTTACACAAGCGTAGACCGCCATCCGTATATCGACCTGATTCTGGCCAACGGTACGCCGTGCGTCATGATTGACCGTATCGACAAAAGCCTGAATGTCAGTTCGATTCAGGTGAATGAAGAGCAGGCGGCGAATCTTGCAACGCGCCATCTGATTGAACACGGCTATCGCGATATCGGCATCATTTGCGGCCCGACGACGATGCTCAACACGCAGGACAGACTGCGCGGCTGGCGCCATGCGCTGGAAGACGCGGGGCTTGGCGTAAATGCGTCGTGGATCTTTTCTACGGATTACACGCGTGCCGGGGGTTATGAGGCAACGCAGCGTCTGCTGCGTGGGCCACGGCCCAGGGCGCTGTTTACTACCAATGAGCAGCAGGCATTAGGTTGCCTGCGCGCACTGGCGGAACACGACCTGAAAGTCCCTGACGATGTTGCGTTGGTATGTTTTAACGCAACCCAGGAGTCGCAGTATAACGTGCCGTCATTAACCGCCGTGCGACAGCCGGTTACCCGAATGGCGCAGGCGGCAGTTAGCATGTTAAAAGCGTGGGACGGCAAAGCGCGTCACCGCGAATTCGCTTTCGATTTTCAACACGGAGAGTCTTGTGGCTGCAAGCCGGTGAAACGTCCGACGAGCTGATGCAACGCTGTACAGGTATGCGAGTAATTATTGATTGCGATCCTGGCAACGGGATCCCGGGTGCTAACATTGATGACGGTCTGGCACTTGCTCTGGCGCTGTCTGCGCCACAAATGCATCTTGAGATGATAACCACCGTTGCGGGCAATACCGCAAGCGAAGTGGGATACGCGGTTGCCTGTAATCTGGTGCGCGAGTTGGGCGCCAGCGTGCCGGTTTACCGTGGGGCGTCCCACGCGCTGCTGGAGCCTGCCGCGCCGTGGCGCGAGCGCCTGGATAACGCGGTTGATAACAATGGCCTGCGCCCGTTATGGCAGAGCGTGACGCCACCGCCCGACTGCGAGCGCACCCAGCCGCTGGCACCTTTTGCGATGGGCGAGCTTATCTGCAATAACCCCGGTGAAATTACCTTAGTGGCAATTGGCCCGCTGACCAACGTGGCACTCGCACTGCGTTTGTTCCCGGAGATGGCAAACGCGGTGAAGCGCATTGTGATTATGGGCGGCGTGTTTAATGTGCCGGGCTACCTCAAAGACACCAATTTCGGGCTCGACCCGGAAGCGGCGCATATCGTGCTCACCAGCGGCGCGCCCATTACGCTTGTGCCAATGGACGTTACCACCCAGACACAAATGGTACACACCGACCTGCTCAGGCTGGCGTCTGTTGAGAATGCCGCCACGCGCTACCTGTCTCGCACCATGACGCCGTGGATTGATTACTCGATGAAAACGCGCGGTCTACCTGGCTGCTGGATTCACGATGTGCTGACCATCGCCTGGTTGCTTGACCCGACCTTATGTGAGAGCGAAACCGATTATCTTGATGTGGCGCTGCATGGCGTGGCGCGTGGCACCACCTGCCGCTACGGCAAGCTTCGGTTGAATGTGGGCGTGCCTGAGCTACAGGGCGCGCCGGTGCAAATACTGACGACCATCGACAACGCACGGCTGCTGGCGCTGATTGAGGGGTATTTGCAGGCCTAGTTCTGGTTGAGTTAGCGTGTAAGTCGGGAAGCCAGCCGCGTGGCAGCTTGCGTTTTTAAACCCGTGCTGTGCAGGCGCGGGCAAGGCTGTATCAGGAGGAGGGCGGTCTACTCTCTGCTGCGGCGCTATTTAGTCGTCGATGCTAAGGTGCTTGAGGACAATCGAACAGGTATAGCGCCCGGCGGGATGGATTGAAATCGTGGTTTCAAACGTTTCGCCGTGTCTGTCGATATAGCGACGCACGATACGCAGCGCCGGTGAGCCGGTTTCTACTCCTAACACTTTTGCCATCTTTGCAGGCACGCCGACCGCCGTAATGCTCTGGTGTACTTCTTTACTGCTGATGCCGTAATGTTCTTTGAGAAGTTCGCTTATCAACGCGTAAGGATCTTGGCGCACCAGCTGGCGCAGCTTACCGTAGGCCGGGCTGGCATAGCTGTCAGTCCAGCAAATGGGGGCATCTGCTTTCTGATTATCTTCCCGAATACTGGCGATATGCAGCCAGCGTGTTCCCGGCGGGCACCCCATCACCTGGGCCAGCTCAATATCCGCCACAATCTCATCCACCTTTTTGACGACCCGCAGATTTTGACGCGCCAGCACCCGTAAATCTTCCAGGTAGGCCAGCGAGTGGCTTGGTGCATTATCTTTCGGGCTGTCGCTAACGTGGGTTCCTGCCCCTTTACGCCGGGAAATAAGCCCCTGTTCGCTGAGGCTGCGCAGTGCTTCGCGCACGGTATGGCGGCTGACATCGTAAGCTTCGCAAAGCTCTTTTTCAGTAGGGAACAGCGAGCCTGCCGGATATTTGCCTGAGGCAATATCCGCAGCCAGTTCGCGGGCAATACGCTGGTACAGAGACTCTTTCATCACCATTTTCTTCAAAAAATTACCGATCGTAGTCACAAAAGCAAACGCCAGATCTTTTCTTTAAAATGTACGGTCATTATAAAATGTCCGTACATTTTATTTGTCCGGACATTTAGCTTCCCGCTCCAGCACATCAAGCCTGCCGGACGTTGCGCAGTTTACCACTAATCCAACCCACAAAGGGGGTTTTATGGCATCCACGGTTATTGATTCCATCCTGTTCAAAGATGCGTTTGGCACACCGCAAATGCGCGCTATTTTTGATGACCACACGCTTATTCGCAAATACGTTGAGGTCGAAATTGCTCTGGCGAAAGCCGAGGCGCGTTGTGGCGTCATTCCACAGGAAGCGGCGGACGAAATCGCCGCAAAATGTAACGCCGATACGCTGGATTTCGACCTGTTGCGCCATGAAACCGAAATCGTGGGCTATCCGATTCTGCCGCTGGTGCACCAGATTTCTAAGCAGGCTGGTGAATCCGGTGGCTACGTGCACTGGGGGGCGACCACACAGGACATCATGGATACCGCCGTTGTGCTGCAAATTCGCGACGCTTTTGACATTGTAGACGCAGATATTAGCAAGTTACGCAGCATTCTCGCCGAACTGGCCCTGCGCTACCGCGATACGCCAATGGCCGGGCGCACCCATCTACAGCAGGCGCTCCCCATCACGTTTGGTTACAAGGCCGCCATTTGGCTGGATATGTTTAACCGCCATGCCGAGCGTCTGGAGCAGGCACGCCCGCGCGTGTTGGTGGGTGAGTTTGCGGGGGCAGCAGGTACGCTGGCGTCTCTTGGTGATAAAGGCCTGGCAGTGCAGCAAGCCATGATGGAGGTGCTGGGCCTCGGCGTTCCGGTTTCGACTTGGCACGTGGCGCGCGATGGTTTTGCTGAGGCAGTCAACCTGCTGGGTGTCATTACCGGCTCCTTAGGGAAAATCGCCTATGACGTTATGTTGCTTGCCGCCAATGAGTTTGCAGAGTTGTACGAACCCTTTGTCAAAGGCCGTGGTGCCAGTAGCACCATGCCCCAGAAGCGTAACCCTATTTCCAGTGAACTGATGCTCGCCTGTGCCAAAGGTGTCCGTCAGCATGCCGGTTTAATGCTTGATGCGATGGTTCAGGATCTGGAGCGCGCGACCGGGCCGTGGCACGCCGAGTGGATAGCCATTCCTGAAAGCTTCATTTTAACCGCCGGTGCCCTTCACCAGGCGAAGTTTATGCTTGGCGGGCTGATTGTTGACGAGCAGGCAATGGCGCGAAACCTTGATATGACGAAAGGGCTGATTGTGGCGGAGGCCGTCATGATGGGGCTGGCACCGTATATCGGGCGTCAGGACGCACACGATGTGGTGTATGACGCCTGCCGTGTGGTGAACGAGAAAGGGGGGCGGCTGGCCGACGTGCTCAACGCCATGCCGGGTGTCTCCAGCCGTCTCGACCCGCAGCTCATCGAACGCCTGACCGATCCGGCCAACTATCTGGGCATGGCGCCACAGATGGTCGATCGGGTGTTGGCGACGTTTGCCGGGCGCAAATAACCTGGGTTAGTTATCCATCAGCATGAGGAGATGATTATGTCATCGACATCATCCAGGGGAAAAACCATCGTCGCCTTTGCGGTTCCGCTGGCCGTCGGCGCCATTATTTGGTTCTTTCCGGTGCCGGACGGGTTAACGCCTCAGGCCTGGCATATGTTTGCTATTTTTGCTGCCACTATCGCTGCCATCCTGACACAGCCGCTCCCTTCCGGGGCGGTGATGTTGATTTCGCTGTGTGTGGTGATTTTCACTAAAACTCTGCCGGAAGCAAAAGCACTGTCCGGATTTGCCAGTGGCACCGTCTGGCTAATTTTCTGTGCCTACGTGCTCTCTCTGGGGTTTGTGACCTCCGGGTTGGGTAAACGCATTGCCTATAAGATGCTGTCGCTATTTGGCAGTAGCAGTCTTGGGATTGCGTATTCGCTGGGGGTGTCCGACCTGATTATGGCTCCGGCGATGCCGTCGGTGACGGCGCGTTCGGGCGGAATTATCTTTCCCATTTCCCGTTCAATTAATGAGGTTCTCGATTCGGCACCGGGGCCATCAGGAAAACGCATTGGTAACTTTCTGACGATGGTCTGTTTTCAATTCACACCCATTACTGGGGCCATATTCCTGACGGGCATGGCGGCTAATCCGCTGGTGGGTAGCCTCGCAAA
This sequence comes from Enterobacteriaceae bacterium 4M9, assembly GCA_010092695.1. GTDB lineage: Bacteria > Pseudomonadota > Gammaproteobacteria > Enterobacterales > Enterobacteriaceae > Tenebrionibacter. The sequence continues at coordinate 571,462 of JAADJJ010000001.1, forward strand.
ATCGACACTTGGCGTGGATATCACCTGGGGAGGCTGGTTTATCGCCGCAGTCGTGCCCGCAATGGTGTGTTTTCTGCTGATGCCACTACTGGTTTATAAACTCGTTAACCCAGAGCTAAAGCGTACGCCGCAGGCCAAAGAGATGGGGCGTCGCTCACTGGCAGAATTGGGTGCCATGAGCCGCGCGGAGAAAAAAGTGGCGTTGGGTTTTATCCTGGCCCTCGTGGGCTGGGGCACCAGTCTTATCACCGGTTTGTCTGCGACTGCGGTGGGGTTGGGGCTGGCGGCCTATCTTTTTGCTTCGCGGGCCGTGGACTGGAAGGCATTGCTGAATGATCATGCTGCCTGGGATACGGTTATCTGGTTTAGCGTCATCATCAGTCTGGCAAACGGTCTTGGTGAGCTGGGGTTCATTCAGTGGATGACCGAACGGTTAGGTGGCGCTATTGCGGGCTTCGGCGCTATGCAGGCGTTTATCATTCTGGGATTGCTGTATATCTACGTTCACTATTTATTCGCGACAGCATCCGGGCATGTGGCTGCGTTGTATGCGCCTTTCGCCGCGACGGCGATCGCCGCCGGCGCACCGCCAATGATGGTGGCAATCTGTTTTGGTATTTTCAGCAACCTGATGTGGGGAAATACCGAATATGGCGGCGGTCCGGGGCCGGTTTATTTTGGCCAGGGATATTTCGAGCGCCCGACATTTTACAAAATTAATTTATGTGTAGTGACCTTTAACGTCGCTGTGACGTTTATCGTCGGTATGTTGTGGTGGAAGTTATTAGGCTTTTACTGACCCAATACCGATAGCCAGTCAAAAGGGAGAAAGGAGAGATGGACACTTTCCAGCAGTCCTGCCAGACTGCGTGGCACTTCGTGCAGGCCCATGGCAGAACAACGTCTCAGGATGTCAGAAAGCATTGTCACTATAAATTTCACGAATGGCGCGATATTTTATTTCATCTGCGGGTGCATTACGGTGTCATCAGCATTCGAGGCAAAGGGATATTTATTGACGACGCAACGTATCAGCGCTGGCTGATACAACGTCGCGAGCCCTGGAAATAACGTCGCCGGCGTATTGGGTCAACCTTTGAGCGGTGAGCATCAGGCTCTGCATAATGACTTATGCCACATATCCTGTGCCGGTCTGGTTACCGAAAGGTCAGTCCGGGTAGTTATTTCAGCAATAAATAAAGGCCAGATGATTATCTGGCCTTATGTGATATTTCAGCAATCGCAACGCAGGCGGCTGCGCTTTTTGCTATCAACGCATCGTCACAAACTCTTCTGCTGCCGTCGGGTGAATCGCCACGGTGTTGTCAAAGTCCTGCTTGGTCGCACCCATCTTCAGCGCCACGGCAAAGCCCTGCAACATTTCGTCCATGCCGGAGCCAATCCCATGAATGCCGACGATTTTCTCGTCTGCACCTACGCACACCAGCTTCATACGGCACGGCTGGCGGTGGCTGGTCACGGCGGTGTACATGGCGGTGAAGGAGGACTTGTACACCTTCACGGCGTCGTCACCGTACTGCTCGCGCGCCTGCGGCTCGGTCAGGCCAACGGTGCCAATCGGCGGGTGGCTGAACACCACGGTTGGCACGTTGCTGTAATCCAGGTGCTCGTTCGGCTTGTTGTTAAACAGGCGCTCAGACAGGCGGCGTCCAGCGGCTACTGCCACCGGCGTTAACTCGATGTGGCCGGTGTTATCACCCACGGCGTAAATGCCCGCAACGTTGGTATTCTGGAATTTATCGACGACGATATAGCCTTTTTCGTCGGTCTTCACGCCCGTTGCCGCCAGATTGAAATTATCGGTCGCCGGTTCGCGGCCAATGGCCCAAATCAGGCAATCCACGGTCTGGCTACGGCCATCTTCCAGCGTCAGCGTCAGGCTGCCGTCGGCGTTTTTCACCACTGACTTCGGCACCGCCTGCGTGTGCAATTGCGGGCCTTCGGCGGCCATCACTTCAACGAGCGTTTCAACAATCAGCGGGTCAAAGCTGCGCAGCGGCGCGTGTTTGCGCACAAACAGGTGGGTTTCGGCACCGAGGCCGTTCACCACACCGGCGATTTCTACCGCAATGTAGCCTGCGCCCACAACCGCCACGCGTTTTGGTAGCGCCGGTAGCGCAAAGAAACCGTCGGAATCAATGCCGTGCTCCACGCCCGGGATCTGCGGGTGGCTCGGGCGGCCGCCGGTGGCAATCAGGATGTGGTCGGCGGTAATCTGTTCACCGTTCACTTCCACCGTGTGCGCGTCCACAAAACGGGCAAAGCCGTGGATGACATCCACTTTATTTTTGCCAAGCACGTTGTCATAAGAGGTGTGGATACGGTCGATGTAGGCGGTGCGGCTGGCAACCAGCTTGTCCCAGTCGAGGTTGTTGAGCGTGGCGTCAAAGCCGTAATCCGGGCCGTACAGGCGAATCGCCTCCGCGATTTGTGCAGCATGCCACATCACTTTTTTCGGTACACAACCCACGTTCACGCAGGTGCCGCCAAGCTCTTTGGCTTCAATCAGCGCGCACTTTTTGCCATACATGGCCGCACGGTTAATGGAGGCAATACCGCCGCTGCCGCCGCCGATTGCAATGTAGTCGTAATGTTTCGTCATGGCCGTTACCTTACGTGAGTCTGTCAGGCGCGAATTATCGCGCAATGAAATAAAGGTTTTGTCTGTTGCTGAAATCGCTGTTTATTCCGGCACAATCCAGTTAATGGTTGTATGACCGGTTCCCGCTGGCACCAGTTTACGGTGCAGCCACGGCAGGAGCGTGGTCATCTGTTGCTCCAGCTTCCAGGGCGGGTTGATAACAATCATGCCGGAGGCGGTCATGCCGCGCTGGTCGCTGTCCGGGCGTACCGCCAGTTCAAGTTGCAGAATGCGACGGATACCGGTGGCTTCAAGATCGTGAATCATGCGTTTGATTTGCTGGCGCAATACCACCGGGTACCACAGCGCGTAAACGCCGGTTGCAAAGCGCTTGTAGCCTTCGTTGATGCCAGCAACCACCGCCTGGTAGTCGGTTTTTAGCTCATAAGGCGGGTCGATGAGGATAAGCCCGCGGCGTGAGGCCGGCGGCAGTTTGGACTTAAGCTGCTGGTAGCCATCGCCACGCGTTACCGTGGCGCGCTCGTCATCGCGAAACTCCGCGCGCAGCAGCGGGAAGTCGCTCGGGTGCAGTTCGGTCATTAACAGCTGGTCCTGCGGGCGCATCAGCTCGCGGGCAATCAGCGGTGAGCCAGGGTAATAGCGCAACTGGCCGCTGCGGTTAAAGGCGCTGACCGCGTTCAGGTACGGCTCCAGTTCAGCGGGGGTGTCGTCCTGCTGCCAGATGCGGGCAATGCCTTCCATATATTCGCCGGTGCGCTCCGCATGGGCGCTGGAAAGCTGGTAGCGCCCGGCCCCCGCGTGGGTGTCGAGGTAGAGAAACGGTTTCTCTTTCTCTTTTAGCGCTTCCAGAATCAGGCTCTGGACGGTGTGCTTAAGGACATCGGCGTGGTTGCCGGCGTGGAAACTGTGGCGGTAGCTGAGCATGCGGGCTGCGTTTTCCAAAAAAGTGTGGGAGTCAGATATCCCGCCAGTATATACCCAAACGCCTGCGAGTTGCAGGAAGGCAAGCGCCGCGCTTGCCATTGAAATTCACTACACTAACCCTCATGCTACAAAGTAATTGTCGCTGCATGATGCGCTAAACAAACAACATTTCAGGACCGAGCCTATGACAAACCCATTAACTGTCCCGTTTTCCCTGCCGCCGTTTTCAAAAATCCAGCCTGAGCACGTGGTGCCTGCGGTCACTGAGGCACTTAACGCGTGCCGTGAAAAAGTGGAAAGCGTGGTGGCGCAAGGCGCGCCGTACACCTGGGACAACCTGTGCCAGCCGCTGGCAGAAGTGGATGACAGGCTCGGGCGTATTTTCTCCCCGGTAAGCCACCTGAACTCGGTGAAAAACAGCCCGGAACTGCGCGAGGCTTACGAGCAAACGCTGCCGCTGTTGTCTGAGTACAGCACCTGGGTGGGCCAGCATGAAGGGCTGTATCAGGCCTATCGTAACCTGCGCGACGGCGACAGCTACGCAGCACTGGATATCGCGAAGAAAAAGGCCGTGGACAACGCCCTGCGTGACTTTGAATTGTCGGGCATCGGCCTGCCTGCCGAGAAGCAAAAGCGCTACGGTGAAATCGCCGCACGCCTGTCAGAACTGGGTTCTGCCTACAGCAACAACGTGCTGGATGCGACCATGGGCTGGACGAAGCTGATTACCGATGAAGCCGAACTCGCCGGGATGCCGGAAAGCGCGCTGGCGGCGGCGCACGCCCAGGCCGAAGCCAAAGAGCAACAGGGCTGGCTGCTGACGCTCGATATCCCAAGCTACCTGCCGGTAATGACCTACTGTGACAACCAGGCACTGCGCGAAGAGATGTACCGCGCCTACAGCACTCGCGCCTCTGACCAGGGGCCGAACGCGGGCAAGTGGGACAACAGCCCGATTATGGAAGAGATCCTGGCGCTGCGCCATGAACTGGCCCAGCTGTTGGGCTTTGGCAGCTACGCCGAGAAATCGCTGGCGACCAAAATGGCCGAGAACACGCACCAGGTGCTGGATTTCCTTACCGATCTGGCCAAACGCGCCCGCCCGCAGGGTGAGGCTGAACTGGCCCAACTGCGTGCCTTCGCCAAAAAAGAGTATGGCGTGGAAGAGATGCAGCCGTGGGATATCGCCTACTACAGCGAGAAGCAGAAGCAGCATCTGTACAGCATCAGCGACGAGCAGCTGCGCCCGTACTTCCCGGAAGAGCGCGCGGTAAACGGCCTGTTCGAAGTGGTGAAACGTATTTACGGCATCAGCGCCAAAGAGCGTAAAGATATCGACGTCTGGCATCCGGATGTGCGCTTCTTTGAGCTGTATGACGAGCAGGGTGAGCTGCGCGGCAGCTTCTACCTGGACCTGTATGCCCGTGAGCACAAGCGCGGCGGCGCGTGGATGGACGACTGCGTGGGTCAGATGCGCCTTGCCGACGGCACGCTGCAAAAGCCGGTGGCTTACCTTACCTGCAATTTTAACCGCCCGGTGAACGGCAAACCGGCGCTGTTTACCCACGATGAAGTCACCACGCTGTTCCATGAGTTCGGCCACGGTCTGCACCACATGCTGACCCGCGTGGAAGCGGCAGGCGTCGCAGGTATCAGCGGGGTGCCGTGGGATGCCGTCGAGTTGCCGAGCCAGTTTATGGAAAACTGGTGCTGGGAGCCGGACGCGCTGGCGTTTATCTCCGGCCACTTTGAAACCGGCGAGCCGCTGCCGCAGGCGCTGCTTGATAAAATGCTGGAAGCCAAAAACTACCAGGCGGCGATGTTCATTCTGCGCCAGCTGGAGTTCGGTCTGTTCGACTTCCGTCTGCATGCAGAGTTTAACCCTGAGCAGGGCGCGAAAATCCTCGACACCTTGCGTGAGATTAAAGCGCAAGTGGCGGTCATTCCTGGGCCGACCTGGGGCCGTTTCCCGCACGCCTTCAGCCACATTTTTGCCGGTGGCTACGCGGCAGGTTATTACAGCTACCTGTGGGCCGATGTGCTGGCGGCAGATGCGTATTCACGCTTTGAAGAAGAAGGTATCTTCAACCGCGAAACCGGGCTGTCGTTCCTGGAAAACATCCTCAGTCGCGGTGGCTCTGAGGAGCCGATGGAACTGTTCAAACGCTTTCGTGGCCGCGAGCCGAAGCTTGACGCGATGCTGGCCCACTACGGCATTAAGGGCTGAATTCCCGCGTGAAAATCTGTTTGATTGATGAATCAGGCGCCGGTGACGGCGCCTTGTCCGTTCTGGCAGCCCGCTGGGGGCTGGAGCAGGACGCCGAAAACCCGATGGCACTGGTGCGCACACCTGAGCGCCTTGAGTTGCGTAAGCGTGATGAGCCAAAGCTTGGCGGTATCTTTGTGGATTTTGTCGGCGGGGCGATGGCGCACCGGCGCAAGTTTGGCGGCGGGCGCGGTGAAGCGGTGGCTAAAGCGGTTGGCATCAAAGGCGACTATCTGCCGGATGTGGTGGACGCCACGGCGGGCCTGGGGCGCGATGCCTTTGTGCTGGCGTGCGTTGGCTGCCGGGTGCGGATGCTGGAGCGCCATCCGGTGGTGGCAGCGCTGCTGGACGATGGCCTGACGCGCGGTTACGCCGACCCGGAAATTGGCGACTGGCTTAAGGCGCGGCTGTCGCTGATTCACGCCTCCAGCCTGACGGCGCTGGAGAGCATTCGCCCACGTCCGCAGGTGGTTTATCTGGATCCGATGTATCCGCACCGGCAGAAGAGTGCGCTGGTGAAAAAGGAGATGCGGGTGTTTCAGTCGCTGGTGGGCGCTGATGGGGATGCCGATGGGCTGCTGGCACCGGCCTTGCTGCTGGCTACAAAGCGCGTGGTGGTCAAACGCCCGGATTATGCACCGCCGCTCGCAGGCCAGGCCACACAGTCGGCAGTGGTCACAAAAAGCCATCGCTTTGATATTTATCCCGGTACGCCGGAGTAACGTTTATAGATGTCCGCAGGCGCTGCGGACAAATCTTAAATTTATTTAATATTTTCTTCGCTGCAACTCCTGTCATGTTGTCGTTATTCTTTTCCGAGTGGTTTTTTAACTATTTGATAAATATTATATTAAATAAATTACTTACCTGCGCTCTGTGCGAGTGAGTGTTTTTTATCCATTCTATTTTCAGGGTTATGTTCAGAATTTCTTTAAGGGCGAGTTAAGAAAAGCTTTTTACTTTGACCTGCATCCGTAGCTCAACAGATAAAAAGGACTATTATCATGAACCCCGTTGAATCGCTTTTTGCCCGCAACAGGAGCTGGGCCAGTCGGCATGTTGCGGGCGATCCCTCTTTTTTTACTCGCCACATTGCCGGGCAAAAGCCCCATACGCTGTGGCTTGGGTGTTCTGACAGTCGGGTGGCCCCCGAACTGTTGACCGGCTCGCGCATGGGTGAGCTGTTTGTGCACCGCAATATTGCGAACATGATTTCACAGGATGATGAAAGCCTGATGAGCGTACTGCTTTATGCCATCGAGTTTCTGAATGTGACCAACATCATCCTGTGTGGGCATTATGGTTGTGGTGGCGTGCTGGCGGCGCTGAAGATGAAAGAATCAGCCGGTCGTTCGGCCTGCAATCCGCTGGAGCGGCGCGTCAGCGCGCTTCGCCAGGGGCTGGAGGCAGATATTTCAGGCCTCGGAGGCTGTCAGTGTCATGCGGATGTGGCCGATAAGTTGGTCGAGGCGCATTTACGGGTACAGTTTGAACGCCTTCAGGCATTGCCTGTCGTGCAACAGGCGTGGGCGCAGCAGCAGAGCCTGACGCTGTGGGGCTGCGTGTTTGATATTGGGTCAGGGCAGTTGAAAGAGTTAATGCGTAAGCATGGGAGGAAAGAAGCATGAATATCGCAGGGATTCGTAGCGACCTGCTGGCCGGGGTGATTGTGTTCCTGGTCGCGTTGCCGATGAACCTTGGGATTGCTCAGGCCTGCGGATTACCGCCAGTCCTGGGCATTGTGACCGGTGTGACCGGCGGCCTGTTGGTCGCAATTCTTAGCCCGTCACGCTATGCGGTCAGCGGGCCAGCGGCAGGGCTGGTGACAATTATTCTGGCGGCAGCATCCGATTTGGGGTCGTACCCGCAGCTGTTAAGCGCCATTGTGCTGGCGGGCGGTATGCAGCTGTTGATGGGCTGGCTGAAAGCCGGACGCTGGATTGTGCTGGTACCAGGCTCTGTGATTGCCGGGATGCTGGCAGCCATCGGTATTATGCTGATTATTCAACAGGTGCCGGTTGCGGCCTCGCTTGATAAGGCGAGCGGGGCGTTTTCACCGGCCTCGCTGGCGCTGAGCGCGCTGGCACTGGTGATTCTGTTTGGCTGGGAGCTACCGGTTATCAGGCGCAAGCCGGTGCTGAGGTTGCTACCAGGGCCGTTGATTGCGGTGGTGTGCGGGGCGCTCGGCTTATCGCTGCTGGCGGGCGAGGCCTCAGATGTTACCACCATTGAACTGCCAAAACTGGCAAGCCTGGCGGCCTGGCAAGCGGTGATGGCGCACCCGGACTGGCAGGACGCGCTGGTTAACCCGCAGGTCTGGACCGTTGCACTGACCATTGCGCTGGTGGCAAGCCTTGAAACGCTGTTGAGCCTGGAAGCACTGAAAAAGCTCAAAGAGCAGCACCCGGAGCCGTCGGCCAACCGCGAACTGTATGCCCAGGGCGCGGGGAATATTCTCAGCGGCCTGTGCGGCGGGCTGCCGGTGACCTCCGTTATTGTTCGTAGTTCGGTGAACGTGAACGCCGGGGCGCGCACCCGCCTGTCGGTGATTGTCCACTGCCTGCTGCTGGCGGCAGCGGTCATGTGGTTTAGCGGCGCATTGAGCCTTATCCCGATGCCGGTGCTGGCTGCCATTCTGATGGCCACCGGCTATAAGCTTGCCGCGCCGAAGGTGTTTGTGTTGCAGTGGCGCCAGGGATTGAAGTGCTTTATTCCTTTCCTGATAACCCTGGGCGGCATCATCGGGCTGGATATGTTAAGCGGCATTGCGCTGGGGCTGGTGGCACAGATGCTGGCAAACCAGCTTGGTGCGAAAAAGCCGCGCGCGATTTCGCTTGAAGACCGTGGCGACTATTTTGAACTGTCGTTCCATCAGCGTCTGAGCTTCCTGCATGCCAGAAAGCTGCGGCGTCAGCTGGCGACTCTGCCGCAAGAAAGCCGCCTGATTGTGCTCAGCCGGGAAGGTGACAGGCACGACCCGGAAATCGAAATGCTGCTCGACGGGGTCGCCGCACAGCGCGGCATTGATGTGCAGCACCTGCGTTAAAAACAGGCTGCCGCTATTTCTGAGCGATACAATTCTGAGCAATAAAAAACGCCGGGCGATGCCCGGCGTGTTGTTTTGTGCTGACGCTGGCGCGTCTGAGGGTTAATCCTCGTCTTCGTCGCGCAGCGGTACAATCAGCATATCGATATGCACGGTATTGATAAGCTGGCGTGCAGACGACATCAGTTTGCTCCAGAAGTCCTGATGATGCCCGCAGACCACCAGGTCCATATCGTACTTTTTAATCGCATCAACCAGCACCTGACCCAGATCGCCACTGCCGCTCAGGGTTTCGGTAATCGGATAGCCTGCGCCGGTAGACAGTTCAGTCAGCGCATTGTGCGTTTCTTCAGAGATGCGCTTTTGCATATCGCCCAGGTTAACGTCAATCAGCCCGGTGTAGAGATCGGAGTAGTTCACATCAACATGAATCAGGGAAACTTTCGCGTTATACGGACGCGCCATCGATACCGCTTTCTCTACCAGCACTTTGCTTTCCGGTGAGAGATCGACTGCGATAAGAATATGTTTGTAAGCCATGGTGTTACTCCTTCCTTAAGATGTCGATGACCAGATGGAGCGGAAAACGACTGCTGCTTTATGCCAGCCTCTCGCCCGCATCCTGCATACCTCAATTACGGAAATAAATGCCTGCCTTATGTGTAAATTATAGATGTAATTTCAACATAATGATGCAGTTGCCCTTCATGCTACCCCCTGAACCTGGTTTAGCGCAAACCCGGAATATCCGTTTTGATATGTGGCAAAAAAAGTCGCACATCTCCTACACTATGGGTAGACGATGCCGTTATTCGCGCCATCGTAAGCCAGGCGGTGGTGTGTCAGGCCGCACGCTGGCTTTTTCTGTCATCTGTCGCGCAAGTGAGCTGGATGAGGTTCAACGCCCCGGAGCGTGGTGATGTGGGCAGAACCAGGGGGGAAGACGTATGGTAAGCACTGTCGCGCTGTTTTGGGCTTTGTGTGTTGTCTGTGTTGCGAACATGGTGCGCTATTTCTCATCATTACGCGCGCTGTTGGTAGTGCTACGGGGCTGCGATCCGCTGTTATACCAGTACGTCGATGGCGCGGGGTTTTTTACCTCGCACGGCCAGCCCGGTAAGCAAATACGTCTGGTGCGCTATATCTATGCGCAGCGTTATCTTGACCACCATGATGACGAATTTATTCGCCGTTGTGAGCGGGTCCGTCGCCAGTTTATCCTCACCAGCGCGCTGTGCGGCCTGGTGCTGGTTAGTCTGGTAGCGCTGGCTATCTGGCACTGAGTCACAATAAAAAAGGCGGGTCATTGACCCGCCTTTTCGTTGTGCTGCGTTTATATCAGCTGTAGTGACAGCCAGTACAGACCGCTCGACAGGCCAATTGAGGCTGGCAGGGTGAAGACCCAGGCCATCAGGATGTTGGTGACGGTTTTACGCTGTAAGCCGCCGCCGTCCACAATCATGGTGCCTGCCACCGAAGAGGACAGTACGTGGGTGGTTGAAACCGGCATCCCGGTATAACTTGCCACGCCAATGGAGATAGCCGCCGTCATCTGCGCTGACATCCCCTGTGCGTAGGTCATACCTTTCTTACCGATTTTCTCACCGATGGTGGTCGCCACACGACGCCAGCCAATCATGGTACCAATACCCAGCGCCAGGGCGACGGCCATGATTATCCAGATTGGGGCGTACTCAATGGTGTAGAGCATGTCGCTCTTAAGCTCTTTCAGGTAGCGCTTATCGTCAGCTTTGGTTTCCGGCAGACGCGCCACTTTATCGGCGGTGTCGGAGACGCACAGCAGCAGACGGCGCATATCACCGCGCTCTTCAACCGACAGCTTATCGTAGCTTTCCAGACCGTTGAGCATGCCTTTGGCGCGCTCAAGCGCAACCACGGCACGTCCGGCATCGCAGTGGAACTCCTGCGGTTTACCGGCTTCGCTCTCTTCCGGCGTAGGGATAACCGGGCTCATATCAATCACGTGCTTGAGCGAATCGCTGTTTTGCAGGAAATACTGTTCAACGCTGTTGATAGCATCACGGGTGCGCGCAATGTCGTAACCGCTGGCATTCATGTTAACCACGAAGCCCGCCGGTGCCACACCAATCAGCACCAACATCACCAGACCAATGCCTTTCTGACCGTCATTTGCGCCGTGCGAGAAGCTCACGCCAATAGCAGAGAGAATAAGGGCAATACGGGTCCAGAACGGCGGCTTTTTCTTGCCGTCTTTCTTTTCACGCTCGGCCGGGGTGAGGTGGATACGGCGGCGTTTTTTGGTGCCGCTCCAGAAGCGGCGCAGCAGGAAAATCATGCCGCCTGCGACTACCAGCCCCACGATGGGAGAGATAATCAGCGAACCAAAAATGCCGAGCACTTTCGGGATATTCAGCGCTTCAACGATAGAGGTGCCGGTCATCAGCGCATTGGTTAAACCGATGCCGATAATTGCGCCAATAAGCGTATGGGAGCTGGAGGCTGGCAGCCCAAAATACCAGGTGCCGAGGTTCCAGATAATGGCCGCCAGTAGCATGGAAAAGACCATGGCAAGGCCGTGAGTGGAGCCGACGTTAAGCAGGAGATCCGTGGGGAGCATATGCACAATGGCATAGGCCACACTCAGGCCGCCCAGCAGCACGCCGAGGAAATTGAACACCGCAGCCATTACAACCGCAATCTGTGACCGCATCGCGCGGGTATAGATAACCGTTGCCACTGCGTTGGCTGTGTCATGGAAGCCATTGATGGCTTCGTAGAACAGAACAAAGATCAGAGCAAGTACTAGCAAAAGCCCGGTATGCAGATCCAGGCCGGCAAATAGATGTAGCATAGACGTTACGCCATTTAATCAGGACATGAACGCGGCGCATTATCCGGGACAATGGCGGCGGGGGCAAAGTGAAATATAGACTTTTTTTGACATTAACCGCGGTGAATGTAAAAGAAATAAATAATTTGTCGCCAGTTTTCAGTTCGTTAATGGATGTGACAATTTTTGCTGCTGGTGCGGGCAGCGCGCAAACTTTACAATCTTCCCCCTCAAAAGTGGGGGCTTAGCGTGGAAAAGTTTGATGTCATTATTGTAGGTGCCGGTGCTGCGGGGCTATTTTGTGCAGCCCAGGCGGGTCAGCAGGGGTTGAATGTACTGCTGCTTGATAACGGTAAAAAGCCCGGTCGTAAGATTTTGATGTCAGGCGGCGGGCGCTGTAATTTTACCAACCTGTACATTGAGCCTGCCGCGTACCTGAGTGACAACCCGCATTTCTGCAAGTCCGCACTGGCGCGCTACACCCAATGGGATTTTATCGATCTCGTCGGGCGCTACCAGATTGCCTGCCATGAAAAAACGCTCGGCCAGTTATTTTGCGACGACTCAGCACAACAGATTGTCGATATGCTGGTGGCCGAATGCGAGAAAGGTAAGGTCACGCAGCGACTGCGAAGCGACATTCTGAGTACTGAGCGCAGTGACGCAGGCTACACGCTCACGCTTAACGGCGCTGAGGTGCAGGCGCCGCAGCTGGTGATTGCCAGCGGTGGCCTGTCGATGCCGGGGCTGGGGGCCACACCGTTTGGCTATAAAATTGCCGAGCAGTTTGGTCTGAAGGTGCTGCCCACGCGCGCAGGCCTGGTGCCTTTTACACTACACAAGCCGCAGCTTGAGCAGTTCAACACGCTGTCTGGCGTCTCGGTTGAGGCGGTGGTGAGCGCCCACAACGGCACCAGCTTTCGTGAAAATATCCTCTTTACCCACCGCGGGCTGTCTGGCCCGGCGATTTTGCAAATATCCAGCTACTGGCAGCCGGGCGAGCGCGTGACCATTAACCTGCTGCCGGACCAGAGCGTGGAGGCCTTCCTTGATGTGCGTCGCGCCAGTAATCCTGACCAGAACCTGAAAACGGCGCTCTCCCAGCTGCTGCCAAAGCGGCTGGTGGATATCATGCAGACTACAGGCGATATTCCCGATGTCACCCTAAAACAGCTGCAGGCGCGTGAGCAAACGGCGCTGGCAGAGCGTCTGCACGGCTGGCAGGTACAACCGAACGGCACTGAAGGTTACCGCACCGCAGAGGTGACGCTGGGCGGTGTAGATACCCACGCGCTGTCGTCGCGCACGATGGAAGCACGCGACGTGCCGGGGCTATATTTTATTGGTGAAGTGGTGGACGTTACCGGCTGGCTTGGCGGCTACAACTTCCAGTGGGCGTGGAGTTCGGCCTGGGCCTGTGCGCAGGCGCTGGTTGAGGCTACGCGATAAAAAAGCGTTGTTACCTGTTTTTCGCACTCAGGGCAACGTTCAAGGTGGGCATCCTTCATTACAAAGTGTGGCTGCCCACCTTGTAAAGGCAATAATATATAAACACTGCCTTATTTAAGATAATAAAAAGGGCGTCATACCCGAGAATAAACAATTTTTCTGTCGTGTAAGGTTATATGTTGTGGGCTGTGTGCAATGTTTTTAATCAGCCAGGCTGATTGCTCAGATGCTTTTCGATATTAATCGTTATAACAGAATTATTTTAAGAAATAACGTTTCAGCTATCATTGACCACGACAGATTGATAGCGTTTACTCATTATTAATGATGGCGATAATCCATGCTGCGCTATGCCACAGACGCGGGCCAGTTAACATCTGTATGCGCGATGTTAACGTGATAAGCCCGCAGGGTGGCGCGCTTTTATTGTGCCGAAAATCATCAACCTCACACAAAAATAAGTGACGGGTGGCTCTGTTCGGGTCTTATCTACGCGTTGTTTTGAAAGTGTCGCCATGTATTCCATTTAAAGAGTGGGGGAGGATTGTGAAGGATATATGTTAAAAGTCTATAGCTGTGGCAGGTAATAAAATAGCATCCACACGCAGTATGCTTATATTAATGCCCCGTTGTTAAACCGGTGTGGCAGGTTTTTATGTGCTTAATCGGAGCGCTTTAGGACGCTATATACAGTATATATCCACGACGAAAAATCATATGCACAGCAATGTTGTCTCTTAAATAAATACGTCCAATGAAAGTTAAGAGGTCAAAATGAATATTAAATATGTTTTTGCTTGCGCGCTGGTTGTACCGCTTCTCACTGGCTGCCCATATAACCCAACTACGCCTGCGCCGCCCGCCGCCTATTTTAATCAGTTCGATCAGTTTCAGGCTGAACTGGCAGCCAGAAGCGCCCAGAAAATTGGCTCGGCCGATGATTTTAAAATTATCGTCACCCAGGTGGCTTACCCGATAGGTACCTTGATGCGAGCCGGTAGCACAATCCCAATCGACTACTCGGCATGCACGCCCACCTCGACGCCCGTTGCGTATGGTGCCCCCAGTCTCTTTCCAACGTATACGCTATCAAAAGCCCTGGCTGTTGATTTGGGTCTTGATAACGAGGTCATCAACAAACTCACCGATTTCGGCGTGAAGGTTTCCACCACTGATAAAGTGACGTTCTCGGTCAAAAATACCAGCCTACAGACCCTGGCAGATACGGATCTGAAAAAAACATTGGGGAATGCAGGCTGTCGGGAAATCATCAAAGGGAATACGGCCTGGTTAGTCAGGGGATATGTGGAAGGCCAGCGTGACTTTAGCCTGGAGAAATCCAAAAAGGCGACAATCTCTGGAAGCGTGCAAAAAATCGCGTCGTTTAACGTCGATGGGAGCAAGGAAAATGGGCTTAGCCTGACTGACGATAAAACGGTGGGTTTCCTGCAAATTATTTCACAAGTGACGACAGCCGCAGAGAGCTCTGTCCCTGCATTTGAAAAACCGACCGCGCAAAATGTCCAGGGAAGAACCTTCATTCAGCAGGACAGGCTGGATGCGTCGGATGCCGGGATGGTTATCTCGAAGGCGTTGAAGGCAAGTCACTTTAATGTCATGGGCATTGAGAAGCTGACCTCATCTGAAATGCCTGATACCGCGCAGGTGCGTTTGTTTAACAATGGTGACCGACAGGATGCACTGCGTGCGCTCTCTGAGTTACATAAACTTTATCCTAACGCGGAGCTGAAAAAAATCGGGCTACCTGCGGCACCCGGCCATTTAGAGATATGGCTGCCTAAAGTGCGTTAAGCGGGTAACGATAGCCGCTTGTGAGGTAGAAGACTTCACAAGCGGTTTGGTTCGCTCAGGCCAGCCGGTTAACAGCGCCTGTCATTTTAAATAAGACCGGGAAGCGGATACCGCGTCAGGTATAGCGATATCATTAACCGGTGAGGCCTGGCCATTTTATTCTTAAAGGCAATAGTGCTATTGATTGAATAAACATGCTGGTCAGGCGTTACTATCATGAGAAAACAGACTGCCTTTGTCTTCTGCTCGTTTAGCGATAAATTTCGGCCACGCCATACAGCTTATTATTGCCCGCAGCGGAGATAATTTTATACGCGCTGGCGCCTTGTTTATCGGCCTTGCGTGAGAGCGCGTCTGACAGATCGTCCAGGGTATAAGCACCGCCCATGGAGACCACGCCTATCTTCTCTTTTCCGTCGGTATTATTGACCAGCTGGGCGGCAAAGGCGCTATTCAGCGTGGCAAAACTCAGTAACAGTGCAGCAATAAATGTCGTTTTCATGGTGTCTACCTCAATAAGCAGGGCTGAGAAAAGTTATCGTCATGGCCATTTCCCGTGACGTTTCATTGCACTATACCGACCTGAACTGTCGTCAGCCTGACGGTGATATAACAATTTTGTCAGAATGGTAGAACGGTTTATTCCACTCGGTTTGCTATTGCCTGGCGCGAGCGCATGAGGTGGTGTGGGGCCTGACAGGAGGGACATCGCTGGCCTGAACGACGCCGTTTTTTGCCGCCAGTTCATTGGCAATCCGCGCCGCTATAAGAAACATTTTGTTTATTTGGTGGAGGCTTTTGAGTGCGTCAGAGTATTAAGGCGCATTGTTGTCAGGCTTCCCGTTAAATGAGAGGCTCGGTGAACTGGCCTCATGCACATTGCGGGGGAAATAAGACGCTGTTTGAGGCCGCAGAAACCTCCGCGACCGGCCAGTCTTACCGGCTTTGGCAAAAACGCGCCGTTTTACCAAAGCCGGTAAGACTGGGTTTTACACGTGATGCTCGCCAGGCGCTAAAAGCACGTTAAGCGCGGTTAAATATCGCGTGCATGACCCATCAGCCATTCCATCAGGCCCGGTCAGAACGTGGGGATCACCCGCCCGTCGCGACAGCGCTCTGCCTGGGGTGCACCGATTTCACCTGTAGGGACGCAACGCGCCGGGTGCGAATAAATAAAGGAAAGCGTTTGCCAGGGTCGGTGTGCGGTGCTTTTTTCATGCTGTACCAGCACCGCTATGTGGCCGATGAAAAGGCCTGGGTTAAGACAGCGCGCGGTAGTCCTGTTCGGACACCGGCTCCAGCCATTCGGTGGACCCACCTTCGGCGGGAACCTCAATAGCAATATGCGCAAACCAGCTGTCTGCGGCTGCACCGTGCCAGTGTTTAGCCCCGGCAGGAATATTCACCACATCGCCAGCGTGCAGGCGGCGAGCCGGTTGATTCCATTGTTGATACCAGCCGTGCCCGCCGGTCACCAGCAGGATCTGCCCGCCTTTATGATGGATATGCCAGTGATTGCGACAGCCCGGTTCAAACACCACATTGCCGACTTTTACGCCTTCGGTAGAGAGCATGTTCAGGTAGCTGGTGCCCTGGAAATACTGCGCGTACGCCTCGTTTTTTGGCCCTTTCGGGAAAATGCCGTTGCCGTCAAATTGTGCTGTCATGGTGTTTTCCTTTATCACGTGATGAGTCTGCGGTCTGGGGATCACCTCTGCCAGCACCGCGCTGGCATTAGCCGCTACTGCGCTCCCCAGTTGTCTTTCCAGCACCTTGATAAAATCCCACAGCTGCCCGGCGGTCAGCCCGGTATTCAGGCTCATGGAAAAATGGCTTTTAAGCTGGCTGTTGACGCCAGATAGTGCCGCCAGCGCAGAAATCGTGGCCAGTTCCCGGGTCTGCCAGTCCAGGGTATCGCGCATAAAGATATCGCCGAAGAGGTGAGATTTAAGGAACTGGTCAATGGCGGGCGCAAAGTCAAAAAGCGGGCCGCTCACGGGCTGGCCGACCAGCTGTGTCTGGTTGCGGGTGCCGGTTTCAAGGCTGTTTTCGTGGCAAGACACAGGTGTTGCGTCTCGTCCCGTTTCGTCATTAAGACCCTGCTGCTGGCGGTGTTTCACCAGCGCCATCAGCGCTCCGAGGGCATTGAGGCTTCTGGGGAAACCAGCATAGGCATACAGTTGAACCAGCACTTCTTTGGCTTCGTTAACCGTTATGCCAACGTTAAGTGCCTCATCGAGCGCCGTATTCAACAGCGCGATATCACCGCGGGCGGCAAAGGCTGCAACCGGAATAATAGCCTGCTGTTTTTGGCTTAAGAGAGTTTGCATTGCTTATCTCCAGAGGACGCGCAGAAGAAAGGGAAAGTCGCGTTCACAGAGCAAGTGTATTGAAAGGCTGATTAAATGATAAGCTACACAAATGTGCATACACTGGTGCATTAAATTCACCAACCATGACAAAAGAAAAACTAAACGACCTCCAGGCCTTCGTCACCGTCGCCCGCGAGCGCAGCTTTACCCGCGCGGCGGCTTTGCTCGGCGTTTCGCGTTCTGCGCTCAGTCATACGCTGCTGGGACTTGAGGCGCGCCTTGGCGTACGGCTATTAATTCGCACCACGCGCAGCGTTTCACCCACACAGGCCGGGCACCGCCTGCTCGGAGTGCTTGGCCCGCGGCTTGATGACATTGAGTCTGAACTGGCGGCCCTGCGCGCAGAGCGCGACAAACCGGCGGGTACGGTGCGCATTACCGCCAACGATCACGCCATTGTCACCGTGCTCTGGCCGCGGCTGCGGCCATTGCTGGATGAGTATCCGGATATTCATATTGAATTTAGCGTGGGTTATGAACTGACCGACATTGCCGCCCGGCAGTTTGATGCCGGGGTACGCATGGGCGACCAGGTAGATAAGGACATGATTGCCGTGCGTCTGACGCCAGATGTGCAAATGGCGGTGGTGGCCGCACCGGGCTACCTGGCGGGCAAAGCGCCGGTAACCTGCCCGGCAGATCTTGTTGTGCACAACTGCATTAACCTGCGCCTGCCGACCCATGGCGCGCTGTACGCCTGGGAGTTTGCGCAGGGCAGTGAAAAAATCAACGTGCGGGTTGAAGGGCAGACCATTTTTGATAACACCTTTCTGATGATTCAGGCGGCGCTGGACGGCGTTGGGCTTGCGTATGTTCCTCAGGATCTGGTGGCAAAGCACCTTGCGTCAGGGCGCCTGACAGCGCAACTTGCCGACTGGTGCCCGCACTTTCCCGGTTACTATCTCTATTACCCCAGCCGACAGCATCTGCCCGCTGCGTTTGAGCGCGTGGTGGAGGCTCTGCGTCTACAAAAAAGAGCGTAAACGTGTGCAGCGGCTGCACGGCTGAGGTGACAGCGTCGCTGCTGGTTTGCCGCCGCTGCGCGATCGGGTACGGAGATGGGGAAACGGTTCCGCTAAAGTCGTGCCACAGAGAGGGCATTTTGCTGTCGGAATACGGTGCACTTCATTGCCTCAAAACTGTGCAGTGCGGTCACCGGTAGATTAAAAAAAATATTATATATATTAGTAAGATTGAAGGTTTTATCTCACGCCCATGAAAAGTCAGGATGCTTCACTATAAATCATCACTATTCTTATGAGGGTTTCCTGGTTTATCGGTTTAATAAGTAGATTTCAGGCATTGCTTAAGTGCAGGCATTGCTTTTAGTTTGCGGTTTATTTTGGTTGTGGCGTTTAATGCTTATATTTTTTAAGGGGGATATAAAAAATATACGTATCTCTGGCAGGTTATTTTAACAACTCCTTAGAGAGTTTATATTTGTTAGAAATAGCGGTGGTTGCATTTACTATTTAATAAATCGATTTTTTATCGTGGTTGTATTATCGCCGTTGTTATTTTTTTGTGTTATTCATAACGCCGCGCATAGATTTAAATTTTTGGTGAGGGCTGCGGGTTGCCGTAGTGATATTCCTCGTAAAAATCGACAATGACGATAGCCGTGAAAATACATCATGATTTTCAGGGGTGACTTTTATGGCGATTTTGAGAGGCAAGGTGCGCTAACTTTACGAAAGGTAAAAAGGAAATGATGAAACGGAAGAGTAACTTTGTAAAAATTAACGCTATTACGGTATCCATTATGCTGGCGCTGCCGGCTGCTGCACATGCAGATATCGTGATGAAAAATGGCAGTGCCACTGCGGTAAATGGCGTGCCGGTTGTCAATATCAACGGCGCAAACGCAAACGGTATCTCACATAATATTTACGACAAGCTGAACGTGGGTAAAGAAGGTCTGGTTTTCAACAACAGCCAGAACGGGGCCGCGACGCAGTTGGCCGGGCAGATCGCCGGTAACAACAACCTGGCATCGGGTAGCGCGAAGGTAATTCTGAATGAAGTCACGTCCACCAATGCCAGTACCCTGAACGGGATGATGGAAGTCGCTGGTGATAAAGCGCATCTGATTATCGCTAACCCAAACGGAATAACCTGCGAAAGCTGCGGTGTGATTAACACAGAAAAATTGACGCTGACCACCGGTACGCCGGATATGCAGAATGGCGAGTTAAAAGGCTATTCGGTCAACGGCGGTACTATCAACATTAATAATAAACTGAAAACGGACTCCCCAACGGCCATTCTGGCTCGTTCCGTTGCGGTTAATGGCGAAACTCGCGTGTCCGGCCAGGATTTGACCATCGTAACCGGTACTAACTATGTGAATACCAATAATGAGGTTACGGGGTCGGTTGCTGCCAGAGGTGGACGTAATACCTACAGTCTGGACGTGTCAAAGCTGGGCGGGATGTACGCCGGTAAAATTACGCTGATCAGTACAGAAAACGGCGTTGGCGTGCGTAACCAGGGCAATATTGCTTCAGCCAGTACGATTGCGCTAAACGCGAAAGGACGCCTGATTAATACGAATGCCACGATGCAGGCGGTAGGCGATATCGGGGTGCAGGTCGCAGGTGATATTGATAACGTGACGGGCAAAATTTTGACCGAGAAGTCCATCAGTATTGATACCAATAAAAACACCATTGATAACTCACGTGCCGGTAATATTCTGGCATCAGGTGATGTGGGTATCAGTAGCGGCTATTTTAATAATACCAATGGTAAAGTTTCCGCAGGGGGAACGCTGGGCATCAATACCAATAAAAACACCCTGACAAACTACGGTAAAGGTAAAGCCGTAGGTATCAGTGCAGGGGCGGTACTGTTGCAGACAGGTCACCTTAATAACTCTAACGGTCAGATTAAAGCATATTATATTGGCACTCAGTCTGATAACGTGAACAACAACAACGCCATTATCGATTCCTATAGCGATGTGGTGATGGCGAGTAACGGCTATATTGATAATACGGGTGGATTGATTCGTTCGGGTCAGGGTAAAGTACAAATCGACTCAGCGAAAGGAACCTTGTGGAATAACCAAACCAAAACAGCAGATTATGCCAGTGAAGATACAAAAGGCATCATAGCCGGTCTTGGTGGTATTCAAATCGTTACCAACTATCTGGATAACGTAGGTCAGATTATCTCTTCGGGTGATGTGAATATTTTAAGTAACTCTCATATTCATAACGGCTCCGGTGATATTTTGTCTACGAAAAATGTCGCCATTAAATCAAATACGCTGAATAACAACTCGGGATCCATTACGTCTGAAGAGGGAAATATCAGTCTTCAAACGGTAACCGGTGCGCTGGAAAACTACATTGGCTGGGTAACTTCTCGTGATGGGGCCGTCAGCGTACAGGCTCAGCGTGTTTACAACTACGGTGGTTTTATGGCCGCAGGTACGGATCTGAGCATCAACACAGATACTGAAGTCAACAACAACGAAGGCTTCATTTCTGCCGGTAAAGATGTTGTTATCCGGGCTAAAAACGCCGTCTACAATAACAATGGCAATAACTTTGGGCGCAACTTCGGTCAATATCTGGGCATGGTGGGTCAGCTGGGCGGTATCGTAGGGCAGAACATCACTGATATTTCTGCGCAGAATATTTACACTGAAAATAGCCGTATTATCGCTAACGCAGATATGCTGAAGCTGACAGCGGTTGATACGGTCTCTAACTACAACGGCCAGTTGGTTGGTCGTGGCGGTGCTGATATTAAAGCCAGAACGCTGACTAACCACTACGGTACCATTTATTCAGGCAAAGACATTACTGTTGATGCTGATTATCTGAACTTTTCCAGTTCCGGCAATATCATCGACAACAATGCGAAAGGTTTAATTGTTGCGGATAACAATCTGAATCTTAATGTGAATAACAGCTTTACTAACTACGGCTGGATCACCGCAGGTAATGAAGCGACAGTAACGTCAAAAGAGACGGTGTACAACCGAAATACGATTTACTCTAAAAACGCTGTTAATGTGAATGCCAAAGCTATCTACAACTACAACGATCTGGTTGGCGATAGCACCCTCACGGCGACAGCCACAAACACCCTCTACAACAGCGGTAATTTATACAGCGCAGGCGTAGCCAATATTAAGGCGAACCGCGTTGAGAATATGTCCTCTGGTGTCATTGGTGGGCGTCAGGGTACTGACTTAGTTACGTCTTCTCAGGTCAACTACGGCATTATTGTTGGTCTGTAATTCATACTAAAAAAGGCGGCAGCATAGCTGCTGCCTTTTATATATGAAGACGGCTTATAAGGTTACGACTCGCTGTCACTTTCCCTACCCACTCTCACCAGCAGGAAAGCGCACATTACCGGGCGCTAGGACTGTTGTAACCGTCTGAACGCAGAACACCTTCGCGAGGGCGAGCCAATGGCCCTTACTTCGTGCCACTCACTACCTGCTGTAGCGCCTGCTCCACGCGCGTTGCGGCTTCCTCTTCGTCGTGCTCTTGCAGCACCTGAGCGACCTGGCGCAACTGATTTGCTGTCAGCCCGACTCGCATACTGGCGCGTGTATGTGACAGTAGCTGAGATTCCACGCCCGGCGTAGCGGCAAGCGCCCCGACGGTTGCCAGTTCGCGGCTTTGCCAGTCGAGGTTATCGCGGGCAAAAATATCGCCAAACAGGTGCGTTTGCAGGAACTGATTGATCGGCGCAGCGAAGTCAAACAGCGGTCCCTGTACCGGCGCGCCGGAGATTTTGGTCTGGTTAGCGATGCCGATGCGTCTCAGTTCTTCACCTACCGGAACCGGGTTTTCTGGTTCTTTGCCTGTGACGTCGGTGATACCGCGCTGTTTACGCGCCTCAAGCACCTTCATCAGTTCACTGAGTGCGTTGAGGCTGCGTGGGAAACCGGTATAGGCATAAAGCTGCACGAGAATTTCTTTGCTTTCATTGACCGTCAGCCCGGCATCCAGCCCCTGGTTCAGCGCCGCGTTGAGTTTCTCCATCTGGCTGGTTGCCATTAGCGCGGCAATAAGAGGTATGGCCTGCTGGCGCGCAGACAGCGTGTCAGGCACCGGCTGCTGCTGCGGCGCTTGTGCTGCGGTTGCCGTAAGGCCGCCGCTGAATACCAGTAGCATCATCGCGAGTAGATTAACGCGCAAGATATTGTTCATCCGTCACTTTCTCCATCCATTGCACATTTTTGCCATCCACCGTGCCGGTTATTGCCAGGTGCGTCATGGCGCTGTCGGGCGCGGCACCGTGCCAGTGCTTTACACCTGGCGGGCATGACACCATATCGCCCACGCGGATAACCTGTACCGGTTGGCCTTCCTCTTGCGTCAGGCCCACGCCAGCGGTCACTATCAGCCGCTGGCCTGCCGGATGGGTGTGCCAGGCCGAGCGCGCGCCGGGTTCAAAGGTGACGTAGCCGCCGGAGGCGTGAATGTCTGGACCCGCCGGAAACAGCGGCGCCACCACAACCTGGCCGGTGAAATTCTCTGGTGCGCCGTAAACGGCGCGCTGGCTATCTGCCGGGGTAATTTTTACTTGTGCATCCTGCGACTGGGCAGAAAATGCGCACAGTGTCAGCAACAGTGAGAGGTAATGTGTTTTTCCCGTCATGCAATGCGTCCTTTTGATGAATGAAATGAAGGGCATGAAGGGATTTTAGCGCCAGCAGCATGTCGCCAGGCTGACGCTTGCCTGACAAAGCTGTCAGGTGGATAAGGGAATGCTCGTTTCGCTTTGAGTGAGTGCTATCGTCTCTTGTAATGGCGTAGCGTCAGGCCGCAGTGCAAACGTTAGCCCAAAGGTATTGATGCCCCCTTCGCTGTGCGCAAAAACATCGCCCTGGTGCATGATGGCCACCGCCCGCACAATCGACAAGCCCAGGCCATGGTGGGTATCGCTTCTGGCGCGGGAGGAGTCCACACGATAAAAGCGCTCAAACAGGCGGTGCAAATGGGCAGGCGCAATTGGCTCGCCGGGATTCGAAACCGCCACGCGGGCCTGGTGATTCTGCTCGCTCAGTTGCACGGTCACGGTACTTTGCGCCGGTGAATGCCGGGCGCTGTTTTCCAGCAGGTTGGCGAGCGAGCGGTGGAATAAGCGCCGGTCAATATGGGCGAGCACATCGCCGGTCACCTCAAGCTTCAACTGCTTTTCAGCAAACGACGGCTCAACGTATTCTGCCGTTTTCAGCGTTTCTTTACGCAGCGACACCTGCGTGAGCTGCGAGGCATGTTCACCCGCGTGAGCGTGAGACAGGAACAGCATGTCGTTCACGATAGAGGTCATGCGCTCAAGCTCTTCGAGGTTTGAGCCTAACAGTTCTTCAAGTTCCTCATGCGAACGCCTGCGGGCAAGCCCCAGTTGCGTCTGACCAATCAGATTGGTCAGCGGGGTGCGCAGTTCATGGGCCACGTCGGCGTTAAAGCTGTCGAGCTGCCGCCAGGCGATTTCCTGGCGTTCCAGCACGCCATTAAAGGAGTGCGCCAGTTGCTGGAGTTCTTCAGGCAATGCGGCGGTGTCCAGGCGTTGGCCGTGGCACCCCGGCGCCAGCTGTTGTGCCTGTTTGCCGAGTGCGCCAACCGGGCGCAGGCCAATGCGTGACACCAGGTAGCCCAGCAGCGCGGCGAGCAGCACGCCAAATGCGGCAACGAGCAGCAGCCGGTGTGTGAAGGTCTCCAGCGTGCTCATATAGGGCGTGGAATCAATGGCGACAATGTAGCGCAGCGCGGGCCGCGCGCCGTTGGCCGGTATGGTTTTCACTAAAATATAAAGCGGGCAGGCATCTTTAGTTGCACCGGGCATTTTATTAAAGCCCTCGTGCAACACCGACCACTGCACACCGACGGGCGGCGCGCCGCCCACGTTAAAAACGGGATTATCGCTGACTATCCAGTAGCGCACGCGCTCGCCTTCAGAGTTGGCCAGCCCGGTGAATTTATTGGCAAGCGTTGGCCAGCCGTGCGCGGAGGCGCGCGCCGTTATCCACGGGCTCATCAGTGATTCGCGAAACAGCAGTTCGTTGTGCATCTGTTTTTGCAGTGAGTCGTACAGCGAGGTGCGCATCAGCACGCCAATCGCCGAGACAATCAACAGTGCAGATAGCGCAAACATCAGCGCCAGGTGCTTTGAGATGGAGCGTTCAGGCAGGCTTTTTTCTTTCACTTAATCTGCCCTCGCTTCAAGCACATATCCCATGCCGCGCACCGTGTGCAGCAGTTTTGCGGCAAACGGCGCATCAACTTTGGCGCGCAGGCGTTTAATGGCGACCTCGACCACGTTGGCATCGCTGTCAAAATTCATATCCCACACCTGCTCGGCTATCATCATTTTCGACAAGATCTCGCCCTGGTGGCGGGCAAGCAGACTCAGCAGAGAAAACTCCTTGGCGGTCAGTTCCAGCCGGGTGCCCGCGCGAAATACGCGCCGGGCCAGCAGGTCAAGGTGCAGGTCGTGAATATGGAGTTGCGTGATATCGGCGCCATCGGTGGTGCGTCGGCGTACCAGCGCCTGAATACGTGCCACAAGCTCAATGAGTGAAAACGGTTTGGGAAGATAATCATCAGCACCAAGACGCAGCCCTTTAACGCGCTCATCCACCGCGCCACGGGCCGACAACATTAACACCGGCGTTTGCTTGCAGGCGCGCAGGCCTTCCAGCACCCGGTAGCCGTCCATGCCTGGCAGCATCACGTCAAGAATAATGGCGTCGTAGTCAATTTCCAGCGCGTAATGCAGGCCTTCGACACCGTCTGGCGAGACATCCACCTTAAACCCTGACTCTCCCAGCGCCCGGCTAAGATAGGTTGACGTTTTTTCTTCATCTTCCACTAACAGTAGTCTCATCCTGTTTTCCTCATTACGCGTTTTTATTGCCGATGATGCCAGACGATAATAAGGCTTCGCCCCCGACACCAGGCTGACAATTTGCTGACATTTTTGTCAGCAAAGCACCTCGCAAGCTGACAGCATTGTTATTCTGCCGTCACGATGCTGACAGGTGGGGCTCTCTACTCTGATGCGACATATATCGCATTCGCGCCAGACAGGTGCACACCAGGGAGAGACTCATGAAATTCACGTTGTTGGCGGCCCTGCTGCTGACGGGCATCGCCCCAGCCCTTGCCGCCGATTATCGACAAAATCCGTTCACACTGACCTACGACGGTGCAATCACCGCTAATGTGCCGGGCAGGGTCAACATCCATCAAGTAAAATACGACCTGAACGGCATTCAGATTGCTGCAAATGTCTATACGCCGGCAAATTATGACCCGGCCAAACAATATCCTGCTGTTGTTGTGGCTCATCCTAACGGCGGCGTGAAAGAGCAGGTAGCCGGGCTGTACGCCCAGCGCCTTGCCGGGCACGGCTATATCACTATTAGCGCGGATGCGGCTTCTCAGGGGGCCAGCGGTGGCATGCCGAGAAACGTTGATAAACCGGCAAACCGCATTGAAGATATTCACGGTATGGCCGATTACCTGAGCCAGTATCCCGGTGTGGATGCTGCCCGCATTGGGCTGCTGGGAATTTGCGGCGGCGGGGGATATTCACTCCAGGCGGCACAGACCGATAAGCGCATTAAAGCGCTGGCTACGCTCAGTATGTTTGACTCAGGCCTGGTGCGCCGTAACGGTTTTCAGGATAGCCAGCTTGCCACCGTCCAGCAGCGTCTGGCGCAGGCAACGCAGGCGCGCATTCAGGAGGTGACGACCGGTGAAGTGAGCTATTCCGGGGACGCGACGCTCACCGAGGCGCAAATTGCCAAACTGCCGTTTACGCTTTATCGCCAGGGCTACGAATACTACGGCAAAACCCACGCCCATCCGAACGCGACCTTTCGCTATACCACCAGTAGCCTTATGGCGTTAATGCGCTTTGATGCGCAAAGCAATATGGCGCTTATTAACCAGCCGCTGCTGATGATGGTCGGCACCAAAGCCGATTCGCGCTACATGACCGAAAGCGCCTTCAAAAAGGCGACTGGCACGCGCAATAAGGAGCTGTTTTTGATTGATAACGCCACACATATCGATACCTATTGGGTGCCGCGCTACGTTGATCTGGTAACGAACAAGCTGACGACTTTCTTTGGTAGCACACTGTAATGTCTGCCGTGGGGCCGGGCGAGGACAGCGTCAGGCGTGTATCCGGCATTATCAATGCCGGTATGGCCGCAGGCGTAAATGGTGAACATGGGTCAGCCAGGTGGTGTCATTGAACGTGCGTCATTGGCACTATGGCGCTTTTTTCGGGGATGCGCCCGAGTAGTGCTTATAAAGCCGGGGTATATCACTTTCACAGGGTTCAGACACTGGGCAGGTTTCTTAGGTTTGCCATTGTCTGTCTGTGGCGCTGGTTTTAGCGCCAGGACATTGCACCCGGAGATATTGTCGCGCCCGAGCGGGAAGATAATTGTGGGCGATAACACCCATCTTTATTTTGTATGACTTTTGGGAGGGCGTGATTAAGCCGGGCCAGCACGGTGTTGTTTGAGTGCGGTTGTTATGCGCTTATTAAATTTTCATTTAAATTTCCATGAAAATTCTTAACAAAATAGTGTGTCTGCTGGTCATGTGATGCTTTTAGCACGGCAGGACAGGTTTAACCTGCGAGATATCATCATTAACTTAAAGAATAAGTTAATGATGGAATGGCCTATTGATTTGATTAACTTTCCTGTCTTAGCGATAAGTTTTTGATTTGTGCGGCGAGGAAAGGGCAGAAATGCCTCGTTTTACTACTAAAGTTAATGATTTTCATCTATTTCTATGGGTGGAAAGTTGAGTCTTGATAGGGTGATGACACTTCTTTTTATAGTGTAACTCTTCTAATGGTTAATGTTGTTTATCGAGAATGAATTTATCTTAACCAGGTGGGCAATGTGTGGGTTGCGATTTATCCTGGTGTATTATTTTGGTTATTCATATTGTTTTGGCGTTTTAATCTGCCTTTGAGTCATTTCGTTGGGATTATTAGCGGTTGTTTTTTGTAAAAGGTTTTTGCTCTCTGTTATTTTGTTTTTTAATGTTTCTCATATTGTTGCGATGCGAAAATAGAAGGACGCCAGGGAGGTTCTAATAAAAATATTACTCTATAACGCCAGCCCGTTAGCCATCCTGATGAATTTTTTGTTTGGAGGTGGACTTGGCGGGAATGTGTGATTATTATTGTGACAATACTTAATTTTAAAATTCATCTTAATGCAGAGACAAGGCCGGCGCTAAACTGGAAATGCGCAGCTCAGCCTATACTTATTTTTTCTGATAACCCTGGCATTACACATATTATTATTTTAAAGTGAAAAGGCATGCATATTAATGCTGTCAGGATGGTGTTGCTTTTGCCTTTCAGGATGTAAAGGCGCTATTTCCTTCGCGACGTAAGGGAATAAAGGATAACAGGGAGCGTGTTTCTCTCTAATACCCTTCTTTCCTGAGTCCTTTATTGTTCACTGAAACTAAGCTGCCGTCTCCTGGCGTCTTTGTTTGGGTTACTGCTGTCTGCTTGAAACTATTTTCAAGCGTGACAAACGCAAATATTGCTGTTGACTAAACCCGCATTAAGATGCCGGGTTATCAGGCTATGCCTGGTAATGACTGTGTTTAAAATCTGTGCCAGAAGCGGCGAGGTTTCAATAGGGATTTATCACTTTTAGAAATATTAGTCTTCACAGGTGGGTTTTAAACGCCTTGTGAAAACTGATGTAAATGAAGTATCGAGTAATAAAACATCACTAGAGGTGGAAATGAAAAGGACTCAAATTAAGCGCGGCTTAATAAAATTCAATCCTATCGCAGCATCTGTTTTGCTTTCTCTTCCGATGCTGGCTAATGCCGCAGTCACGATGACGAATGGCACAGTGGGCGCGGCAAACGGCGTACCGGTTGTTAATATTAACGGCGCCAATGCTAACGGTATTTCTCATAATATCTACAGCAAGCTGGATGTGGGTAAAGAAGGCCTTATCTTCAACAATAGCCAGAATGGCGTGAATACCACCCTGGCAGGTCAGATTGCTGGTAACAGCAACCTGGCATCAGGCACGGCTAAAGTCATCCTTAACGAAGTCACCTCCACCAGCAAATCTGCGCTTGCGGGTATGATGGAAGTGGCCGGTGATAAAGCCCACCTGATCATCGCTAACCCGAACGGTATCTCCTGCTCCGGTTGTGGCTTTATCAACACGGATAAAGTAACGATGACCACCGGTACGCCGGATATGCAAAACGGCGAGCTGAAAGGCTTCTCTGTGAAAAAAGGGATAATCACCACTGAAGGTGTGACCTCTGACTCACCGACCGCCATCATGGCGCGTTCTGTCGTGGTTAATGGCGATATTAATACCTCCGGCCAGTCGCTGGATATCATTGCCGGTAACAACTACGTCGATATGAATAACCAGGTAACGGGTTCGGTGACCGCTTCTGGTTCACGTAACACCTACAGCATCGACGTGTCGAAACTGGGTGGTATGTACGCTAACCGCATTTCCCTGGTCAGCACCGAAAACGGTGTGGGTGTACGTAACCTGGGGAACATTGCTGCGGGCACTGGCGGTATTCAGATTGATACCAAAGGTCAGCTCATCAACAGCAATGCGCAAATTGCATCCACTGGCGCTGTCAGCGTGAAAACCAACGGTGCGCTGCAAAACGTGACCGGTAAGATTCTGAGCGACAAGACCATCAGCATTGACACCAACAAAGGTGCCATTACCAACACGCGCGCAGGTAACATCATGTCTGGCGCTGACGTTTACGTCAGCAGCGGAGCGCTCGACAACACCAACGGTAAAGTGGCCGCAACCGGTACGCTGGCGCTGAACACCAATAACGCAACCCTGACCAACAGCGGCAAAGGCAACACGGTGGGGATTGAAGCGGGTATTGTTGCACTGCAGACCGGTACGCTCGACAACCGCAATGGCCAGATTAAAGGCTATTACGTTGGCGCTTCTTCTACCAGCGTGAACAACAGCAACAAAGGGCAGATTGATTCCTGGGGCGACGTTGACCTGGTCAGCACCGGCACCGTGAACAATACCGGCGGTCTTATCCGTGCGGCAACGGGCCACGTACTGATTGATGCGGCGAAAGCCACCATCAACAACGGCTCGACCAAATCTGGTGATACCAACAGCACTGACTCACTGGGCATTATCGCCGGTGACGGCGGCATTCAGATTTCGGCCGCTACGCTGAATAACTCCGGTGGCCAGATTGTTAGCTCAGGTACCGCAAGCATTCTGAACACCGCAGCGCTCAACAACACCAGCGGTAAAATTCAGACTGAGAAAGGCGTGTCCATCAAAGCCGCGTCTATGACTAACAGTGAGGGTTCTACCACCTCTAAAGGCGATATCAACGTTGAAACGTCGGGCGCTATCACGAACCGCATTGGCGCGTACTCTTCTGAAGAAGGCGCGGTGAACATCAAAGCGGGCAGCGTGAATAACACCGCCGGTCTGATGCAGGCGAATGATATCAGCATCACGTCTACTGGCGCAGTCAACAACAGCACCGCGTTGATAGTCGCCAAAAACAACGTCACCATTAATACCAAAGGCGCGCTGTCTAACCAGAACAGCAACAACTTTGGTGGCTGGTATGGCGTGTACTTCGGTATGCCGAATCAGGAAGGTGGCCTTGTGGGCGGTGGCTCTGTGGATATCACCGCAGCCAGCGTGAACAACGACAGCAGCCGTATTGTTGCCAAAACTGGCCCGCTGAAAATGAACGTCAGCGGCACTATCTCCAGCAGCCGCAGCATGCTGATTGGCGGCGCAGGTGAAAACAGCATCAAAGCTAACACCTTAACCACCAACTACTCCACCATCTATAGCTCCGGCAACATGGGGATTGATGTCAGAACGCTGAACATGTCCAGCAACGGCAACCTGCTCGACAACAACGCCACTGGCATCATCTCATCAGACGGTGAACTGGCTATCAACCTTGGCACCAGCTTTACCAACTACGGCTGGATCAACGGCAAGCAGAAAGTCACGGTTAAGTCAGATGGCATTCTGTACAACCGCAACACCATTTACTCCAACAACGAAGTTGATGTTTACGGTAAAACGGCCGTTTACAACTACAACGACATGGTAGGTGATGCGAAGCTGACCGTTGGTTCAACCGGCACTATCTATAACTCCAGCAACATGTACACCCAGGGTGCTGCTTACGTTACGGGTAGAACAGTCACCAACACCGGTTCTTCTGCTTATCTCGGCGGCAAGCAGGGTCTGACCCTGAATGCGACGACGGTAAACGGCAACGGAACTTACGTCGGTCTGTAATATCACTGTTAAATCTAAAGCAGCAGCCTCGCTGCTGCTTTTCTTAACCCTGAAGCCACACTATGAATAGCAGAATAAAATTACTCGTGCTTTGTCTTGCCTTTGGCTGTCATTTTCAGGCCGTGGCTGAGGTTAACTTAGACCGATTTATCAGGGCGCAGGACGATATCGATAAAAGTACCCGTCAGGAAAACCGGGTGGTAAAAAAAGACGTCTATTCCAGTGTGGAAAATAAGGCGTTAACGGGCAGTGAACTGCCGGTGGAGGAGAACTGCATTACGCTCAATGAGCTGGTGCTGGAAAATGATTTTCTCAATGATGCCGGGCTTAAAAAAATAAAATCAACGATTGCCGGGCAATGCCTGGGTGTGAAAGGTATTGAGGTTCTTTCCACTAACATCCAGGACCATTATATTAATGCAGGCTACGTGACCACACGGGTGACGATTCCAGACCAGGATTTATCGTCCAAAAAACTCGTACTTTCTGTGGTGCCGGGGCGTGTAGAGCGAATTATTATCGCCAATAACGACGTGCGCGACTGGATATTGCCGTTTAAAAGCGGCGAAATACTCAATATTCGCGACCTGGAGCAGGGCCTCGAAGTATTGCAAAAGGTGCCTGGGCTGGATGTGAAAATTGGCATTGAGCCAGCAAGCCAGGAAGGTTACAGCAATATTGTTATCAGCACCGGGCGCAAAAAGAACTGGAACGTCAGGGCATGGGTCAATAACTGGGGCGATGAAGCAACAGGTAAACGCCTGGCCGGTGGCGCAGGTTATTTGTATAACCTGGCAAAAATGAATGATGTGTTTTATGTCTCAGCGTCTAAGAACGTTGAGCACGTTAACGGTGGTTATAAAAGCTTCAGCTCTTATTACTCCGTGCCGTTTGGCTACTGGGACTATGAAGCCTTTTACAGTAACAGTGAGTCCAGGCAGGCGGTGGGCGAGAGAAGCCTTGGCCTGAAATATATTGGTAAAAGTGAATACTTCAGCCTGAAAGGCACGCGCGTACTGTATCGTGACCAGGTCAGAAAAATTGCCGCCAGCGCAGAAGTGATTAAGCGCAACGTTGATTACCACATCAACGAAGTGGAGCTTGAGTTGCAAAAAAGGAACATGACCAATTTGCGCTTTGGCCTGAACTACAAACAGAATTTTACCGGTGCTTTACTGGATAGCACGCTTTCCTGGCAGCGTTTTGTACCGTGGTTTGGCGCAAATGAGACTGCCGATATGCAGACAGGGGATGTCAGCAAAGAAAGTCACATTTTCAGCCTGGACGTTAATTATACAAAATTATTAAACGTTAAAATGGTTGACGCTTATTACGATTTAAAATTTAATGCACAATATTCACCCGGTTCGTTGACGCTACAGGATCAGTATTTTCTTGGTAGCCGCTGGAACGTCAGAGGGTTTGAGAACAGCAGTGGCCTTTACGGTAATAAAGGCTTTTACGCCCAGAATAATATTAACTTCATTACCGGCTTTAAAGGCGTTGAGTGGTATGTCGGTATGGATTACGGGCAAATCTGGGGCGACCTCACACAATCAGGCAACTATAACGGTAAGCAGCTTATGGGAGCGGCTACCGGCCTTAAAGGCAATATCAACACGCTGGGGTATGATTTTTCTGTTTCTGCGCCGCTGATTTATCCGAGTGCCATGGATGTGGATAAACTCAACGTTAACTTTAACGTGTCGTATCAACTTTGATATTCAGGGATGATAATGTTTGTTGGAACCGATATTGTAGAAGTGGAGCGGATCAAAAAAGCGATAGAGCGCGGAGGAATGGATTTTCTGCAGCGCGTATTTACTCGCCAGGAAATACTTAAAATTAATCCGGATGACATTGATTATGAGCGCGCCTCCGGATTTTGGGCTGCCAAGGAGTCGGTTGTAAAAGCTGTGGGATTAGGGTTTCGCAATGGCATCCTGTTTCATGACGCTGAAGTTGAACACGACGAATATGGTTGTCCACGATTCCTGTTAACAGGGAAACTAAAAGAAATAATGACGCAGAAAAACATCACGCAAATCGCGCTGAGTATTTCCCATTGTCGGACCCATGCGGTGGCCGTTGCGATTATTTCTTAACTTTAACGGAGTAGAGCGGAAATATGTATAAGTATAACGATCTCAATAACAAGGATGTCCTGGTCACCGGTGCCAGCGGTGATATCGGGTTAGCGATTTGCGCAAAATTTCTGGAGCAGAATTGTCGCGTTTACGCACTTTACCATTCCAATGCAAGCGATCTCGACACGCTTAAAAGCAGCCACCCGCAGGGCGAGAATTTGCATATTTTACAGTGCAACCTGGCCGATAAAGAGGCGGTTATCGCCCTGTGCCAGCACCTGACGGAAAATGTGAAGAAGCTGGATGTGCTGGTGAACAACGCCGGTATTGTGCGCGACAGCCTGTTCGCTGCCATGAGCCTTGAGGATTTCAGTACCGTTATCGACACCAACCTGTTGAGCACCTTTATGCTCACCAAAGAAGCGCTGATGCTGCTGCGCTCATCTGACAGTGCGGCGATTGTTAACGTCGCCTCCATCGCGGCCATTATTCCCAGCGTGGGGCAGAGCAACTACAGCGCCTCAAAAGGCGCGCTGCTCGGATTTACCCGTACGCTTGCCGCCGAGCTTGCGCCACGCGGCGTGCGCGTTAACGCGGTCGCACCGGGCATGATCGAATCCAAAATGGTGAAGAAAGTCTCCCGCACCGTGGTGCGCGATGTGACGAACTCCATTCCGCTCAAGCGTCTGGGTAAATGCGACGAAGTCGCCAATACCATCGTGTATCTGAGTTCTTCGGCTTCCAGCTATATTGTGGGTCAGACCATCGTTATCGATGGCGGCCTGGTGATGCGGTGATTTATGGCTAAATACGCAATCCCCTCAAAAGTCTTTCTGGAAATGGGCGGCTGGCGCCAGCCGCTGATTATGGTTGACCGGATTGATGATTTTAAATACGGCGATAACGGTTATGTGCAGGTGATTAAGCATGTGACCTATAACGAACCTTATCTGCTGGGCCATTTCCCGGAAGACCCGATTATGCCGGGCGTTATTATTTCCGAGATTTTTGGTCAGGCCAGCGAGTATTTTTCATTTCTTTGCGATATCTGCGATATCTGGAAAGCGCAGCATGGCGAAGAACTGAAAACACTACGTGATATTCACGCCCGCGTGGGCGATGAAAACATGCGCCAGATTATCCGCACCCGTCGCTCTCAGGTGCGTGGAGTGCTGGCGGCGCAGAACCTCAAGTTTAAAGATATCGCCTATCCAGGGGATACGATTGAAGTTGTCAGCAAGCTCGCGTTTTCTGACAGCAATGGGTTCAAACATTATTCGGTTTCAGCGCACGTTGGTAAGAAATTGATTAGCCAGGGCACGATTATTAACTTCCGCGAAGTTAAATAACAACACACATGGAGTGACCACATGAACACGATTAAAGAGAACATTGAAGAACGCAAAGCGGTTTTATACACCATCAAAACCGAAATTATTCAGCGTTTGAATATTCAGAAAGATGAATCCCAGATTGATGACGATACTGCGCTGTTGGTAACGGTCTGAAGCTGGACTCCGTTGACGCCACCGAAATTCTGGTACTGCTGGATAAAGTTTTCGGCATTCAGGTTAGCGAAAGCGACGATCCTTCTTATATGAGAAGCATCAACAACCTGGCGTCTTTTGTGATTAAAAACAAAAAGAAACATTAATTCTTTAATCTACGGTGTAAAGGGTTCTGATTATGAGCGCGCTTAATAACTTACATACAGCAAATAACGCAACGATGGGCGTCTACAACGGTAAGACCGTCCCGTCTTCTTACAACACCCCGGACGTTGAATACAAAGCCGTGCGTGAAAACGCGCTGCTGGTCGACCACTCCCATATGTCCATTGTGAGCGTGATGGGCGATGACGCCTGGTCGCTGGTGAACCACCTGTGCTCCGCCGATGTGTCCATCATCCGTGACGAGCAGGGCATGTACTCACTGGTGCTCAACGACGATGGCACAGTCTGGGGCGATGTGTACGTCCTGTGCACCGACGAAGGCTACTACGTCCTGTCTGAAAACCTGTCTGCTGCGGACATCATTGAGCGTCTGAACAGCCTGCTGGAAAAAGCCGACGAGCTGGATATCCAGGAAACGCCGGAAATCAGCGCGATGGACAGCGAAAACTGGGGCGCGGTGCTGGTTGAAGGCCCGTACGCCTGGGAAGTACTGTCTGAAATTTACGGCTTTGACATCATCGGCCTGCCTTACCACGAATACATGAACACCGACGACGGCCTGATGGCGTTTCGTTGCGGCAAGCACGGCGAGTTCGGCTATCTGCTTATCGGTGAGCAGGACAAGCTGGCCGACGTCTGGACACAGCTGCTTGAGTGCGGCGAGAAGTTCAATCTCAAAACCGGTGGTCTTGATTACCAGAAAACCGTGCGTGTGGAAAACCCGTGCTGGGAAGCGGCGATTTATGATGGTTACTCCCGCAGCCCGGTTGAGTTACAGATGCAGTGGGCCGTGCAGTACGACAAAGAAGATTTTGTCGGTAAAGAGGCGGTAGAAGCGCAGTCAAATGACGGCGTTGAGCGCAAGCTGGTCGGCATTGTACCGGTTGGCGACTGTGCCGGGATTGCCTCTAACGACAACGTCCAGGTGAATGGCGAAGACGTGGGCGTGATTGTCAAAGGCGTCTACTCCCCGGCGTGCCAGTCCTGGATTGCGCTGGCGTTGGTCGATAGCGAATACGCGTATTCCGATATCGCAGGCTTTGACATCCAGACCGGCAGCGGCACGGTGGCGGCAAAAACCCACAACGTCCCGTTCCTGTATAACTTCAGTATGCTGGTGAACCCGACTGAACACAGCTATATCGACGCCTCCAAACCGAAGAGCGCGCTGTAATTTACTGAACGTTGACGCGTCGCGTTGGCCCGGTCTGAAACGTACTGTAGAGGTGAATCAGGCCTGGCCGGCGCCGCATTTTATTGCCCTAAATGCCCGGCGTCGGACATCACAATTTAATGGACTAATGTATGAAGACGAACAGGAAAAGAGTTGTCATTACCGGAATGGGGATACTGTCTTCCCTGGCCGATAACATTGACGGCTTCAAACAGGCGCTGCTCAATAAAACCTGCGGTGTAACCGACAGCAAGCGTTTCTCACAGTGGTTTGATAACGCCCGTGCCGCAGAAGTGCTGCACGACATTGATTACTCAGCTATTCCCGCCGACATTGTCGAGTCACTCGATAATGCCGCGCTGTGGGCGTATAAAGTCAGTAAAGATGCGCTGATTCAGGCAGGCCTTAATAACAATAAAGACCGTCTGACTGAAACAGGCATGATTGTTGGCGTATCGTCTGCGGGCACTGAAGCCTTCCTGCCGCTGTTTGAACAGCGCATTGCGGATTTCTCCCTGAAAAAAGCCATGTATTCCGGCGGCTTTGCCTCCTGCTGCTCCAGCGTGTCTACGCTGCTGGGCCTCAAGGGCGGCGTTGAGCTGGTTGCTACTGCCTGTACCGCCAGCCCCAACGCGGTCGGTATGGCGTTTGACTACATCCAGAACGGCAAAAGCAAAACCATGCTGGCGGTAGGCACCGAGCCTATCTATCTGCCGACCTTTGCGGGCTTCTACGCGCTCAACGTCATGCACGAAGACTCCTGTACGCCGTACTCCGGCCATTCCGGCATGTCTATCGGTGAAGGCGCGGGCGCGGTGGTGCTCGAAGAGTACGAGCACGCGGTAGCTCGCGGTGCCACCATTTACGGTGAAATTCTCTCTTACGCCACGTCGTGTGATGCTTACCACGAAACCGGGCCAGACCCGCGCGCCAGCGGTGCAGTACAGGTCATGACCAAAGCGATGCAGAACGCAGGCGTCACGCCGGAGCAGATTGACTACGTCAACATGCACGGTACCGGTACTGAAGCCAATGACCGCATTGAAACACTGGCAGTTAAAAAAGTGTTTCCGAATGCGCCGGAAATACCGGTTAGCTCTACCAAATCGTTCTTTGGCCACAACATCGGGGCCGCGGGTATCGTCGAGCTGATTGCCTGCCTGGTAACACTGCCTGAGAAGAAACTGCTGCCGACGCTGAAGTTTGATGTGCCGCGTCCGAACTGCGATCTGGACTACGTACCGAATGAGTTCAGAGAGAAAGACGTCAACGTCTTCATGAAAAACAACTATGCCTTTGGCGGCAACAACTGCTCCATGGTTATCAGCATGAAGCCGGGCACGGTGGCGCAGTCGGCCTACGAGCCAAAGCGCGTAGCCATTTCAGGCCTCGGTGCGGTGTCGGCAGTGGGCCATACGCTGAACGAGATTCTTGAGCATGTGTGGGCTGAAAACGCGCAGCCGGTGGAACTGGGTTCGGTATCGTTCTTTGACGATACGCTGGAAGAAGCCCACGAACTGCTGGATACGCTCACCAAAACCGGCCAGTTCACCGACCTGCTCGGTGAGGACTATTCCATTACTGACAAGGCACTGCCGGAAAACGAAGCCAACTTCAAAACCTTCCAGGTGATGAACCTGGAGCCGCGTAAGCACCTGCGCCGTTTTGACCCGCGTAAAGCGACGCGCGGCGGCACCTTTGCGCTGATTGCCCTGGCTGAAGCGCTCAACGGCGCGAAGCGTAAAATTAAAAAGGATGGCGACGAGTTGGGTATGGTGATGGGGATGTCCCGCGGCCCGCAGGAAACCACCTACAAATACCTGCAAAGCCTTAAGCCGGACCCGCGCAAAGTGCGCACTTCTGAGTTCCCTGGCTCGCTCATGAACTCCATTGCCACCTTCTGCGGTATTTCAGAAGGCATCAAGGGCTACACCACGACGCTTGCGACCGGTGAAAACGCCGCGCTCGGTGCGCTGACCTACGGTTACGAAATCGTGCGCCAGCAGCTTCAGCCGCAGGTGCTGGTGGGCGGTGCCGATGAGTACTTCCCGTCAATGTCGCTGTATATGGATGCGGTCACGCAGAAAATCCACATGACCTCTGACGCCAGCGAGTACCAGATTTACGGCGAGAACCCGAAAGGCTTCGTGCCGGGTGAAGGTGCCTGCATGATGCTGCTCGAAGACCTGGACGCGGCGTGCGCTCGCGGTGTGGACGTGCAGGCGGAAATCGTCGGTTACGGCAAGTCCAACAGCAACAGCTACTTTGATGCAAACGCACTGGAAGAAAAAGCTGATGCAATGGCGCTGGCCATAACGCGTGCGCTGACCGATGCCGGGCTGACGGCAAAAGACATCGACCTTGTCTGTGGCACCAGCAACGGCGCGCAGGCCAGTTCGACGGTAGAACTCAACGCGATTTACCAGGCGTTCAGCCAGGGGAATCCGCAGGTGCCGGTGGTGAACTACAACGCGTACTTCGGCTTTGTGGAGTCGTCAGCGGGCCTGATGAACCTTGCGGTGCTGGTGGACTGCCTGAAGAAGCAGGCCGTACCGGCGATTCCGTTTACCGGGGCGTTCTGCGATACGCGTATTAACTTCGTGCGTGAGCCGCTGAAAGTCGCGCTCAGAAACGTGCTGCTGGTAGGCGCAACCGAAGGCGGCAACTACTACGCATTTGTTATTAAGGGTTGATACCGTGGGCAACGCGACAATTATCTCTGGCTACAGCGTGCGCCTGGCGTTTGCAGAAGACGATGAGGCGTTAATTGACAACCTTAAGCAGGGTCTGGGCGTCAAGAAAACGTACTGGTTTGAATCTGACGCGGCGGCTATTCGGTGCGGATTAAAAGAGAACAAATTCGCAGCCAGAGTGCCGGTTGACAGCGACGGCGTGTTTGATGTGGTTTGTGGGTTGGTTGGTCGCGCCCTTGAGCAGGCAATGCTGGATGAGCATTGCCTGTCCGGGGACAACGTTCGCGTCTATCTCACCGGGCTGGGGCCGCGTGTTGACGTTATCGATTATGCGGCGTTTTACGACCACAACGATATTGAAGACGTGACGCTGACGAAGTCAGTGCAGGGGCTGCATGTCTCGAAAATGTCACAGGACAAGCTGGCCTCAGCCATTGCAAAGCGTTTTGCCCTGAAATACCTGCCGCCCAATATGCACTGCACCAGCAACTCATCGCTGTCGGCGGTTCATCTTGGGTGCCAGGCCATCAGTAACGGCGGCGTGGACCTGGTGCTGGTCATTAACTGCTCGCAGATTAAAACCCAGGACATGTATTTCCTTGAAAGCCAGTCGATGCTTGATGGCGATATTGTGCAGCCCTTCGGTGAAGGGAGTAAAAGCGTGCTGTTTGCCGAAGGGTTCAGCGCGCTGCTGCTGGAAAGCGAACGCCACCGCGAAGCGCGCCAGGTGAAGGGCGGCATTGCGCTCACCTCCACCTATCTGCAAATCAGCGCCGGGCGCAGTAATGACGCAGCACAACTTAGCGCCAGCTTACTCAAAGTGATGAATAAGGCACTTGAGAAAGCCGAGGTCACCTGTGATGAGCTGTGCGCCATTATTCCCCACGCCAACGGGTCGCAGGACAGCGATAAGGCCGAGGCGCAGGCTATTCTCTCGCTGCTGGGCGAGCAGGTGGTGCCGGTGCTGGCCTACAAAGGCCAGATTGGCTATACCCCCACCGGCTCAGGCGTGGTTGATGTCATTATTGGTCATCATACGTTGCGCCATAAGGAACTGCTGTCGCCCACCAGCGCCGTGGCAATAAGGGACAATATTGCGGCGCATGTGCTGCTCAATCAGGGCGTGGTAAAGCACGATAAAAAACACCTTTTAAAAGTGGGTCTGGGCGTTGATGGCTCCATCATTGGCATGGTGATGTCTGAACGCGACGCCGGTTAAGCACAGGGACAGGGAAAACCACATGTATTTATCGTCATTTTCCATTATTGAGCCGCAGGAAAGCGTGTATTTGTTTTATCCTGGCTGGCTGAACGTCTGGGAATCTCACATGTATAACCGGTCGTTAAAATCGACCGGTGCACACGGCTGGGGTTTTAAGCGTTTTGGCACGACGAAAGATATTTACGCCAGAGAAATGATCCGCACCCCGCATTACAAAAAATATATCGATGCGATGGATCAGGTGTGTGACAACGCCTTGCAGCAGATGAGCGCCAAAGAGCGTATGCAGCTGATGAAAGCGCGCACGGCGTTTATTTACGTTGATTCCTGGGGAGAGTCCGGCCCGTTTGAAGAGATCTCCAGCGCCTTACACACCGCGATGATTGATACGCTGCCAAAAAACCTGGTGAAGAAATTCTCGATAAAAGATTTCACCTGCAAAATCCGCGGCGAAAAACAGGCGCTGACGCAGGCGATGAAGGTCGCTCAGGATTATCTCGACTGGGATATTTTTGATTTTGTGGTGATTTGCGCGGCCTACCGCGCGGTGCCGGTGCTGGCGATGTCTGAAGAAGACATACAAACCGATAAGAAAGCGCGCAGCAAAGAAAAAGACATCCGGCTTAACCTCTGCGTTGAGCGCGTGGGCTGTTTTATTTTCAGTAACCGCGAAAGCGCGCTGAAAGTGAACTGCGGTCATTACGTTACGCCGCAAAGTGACGCGGAACTCCAGCGCGGGCTGCTGGCCCAGGATGCGGATATTAACCTGCTTGCGTACGCCGGGCTGCGTAAGAGCGAGCCCGTGCGGGCGCTGCTTGCCAGTAAACCGGGCGAAGATCCGCGGGCTATCAGCCTGGTGGACCGCTACGGTGCCAGCGGCTGTCTGTCGCCTGCGCTGGGCTGGATTTATCTGGAGCAGCAGGCTCAGAGCGGGGCGCACGGCAAGATGCGTACCGTCGTGCCCGACAATTTTGGTGGCTACACCTGGTTTGATACCGCGTATTAAGCGTGCGCACAGTGCGACTCATGGGAAGAGATTATGGCAAACAGCATTAAGGAACTGCCGGCAATCCTGTTGATTGATATTTATAAAAGCTACGGGCAAGGCGAAAGTAAAGTCGATGCCCTGAAGAATATCAATCTCGATATTGCAAAAGGAGAATTTCTGGCCCTGTGCGGCCCGTCTGGCAGCGGGAAAAGTACGCTGCTGAATATTCTTTCCGGCATTGATAAACCCAGTGCCGGCGCGGCAATTTTTCTTAATAAGGCGCTCAACGACCTTAATGAAGACCAGCTTTCTTTCGTCAGAAGCCGGCATCTTGGTTTTATTTTTCAGTTTTTCAACCTGATTCCGGTGCTTAGTGCGCTCGATAACGTCTATTACCCGCTGGTGTTAAACGGTAACTATGGCGTGAAAGAGGCCCGCGAGCGGGCGCTGCACTATCTGGACAGCGTCGGCATCGGCAATCTTGCCGGGCGCAAGCCGGGGCAGCTTTCCGGCGGGCAGCAGCAGCGCGTGGCGATTGCCAGGGCGCTGGCGCACGAGCCGCAGGTGGTAGTGGCCGATGAGCCGACTGGTAACCTGGATCTCGCCACCGGCGAAGCCATTTTGGATCTGCTGATGAAAATTAACGAGGAAACCAAAACCACGTTTATTGTCTCGACGCACTCCACACAGCTTAAGGACCGGGCGCGACGCGTTATTGAAATCAAGGATGGGGAGTTGGTGTATGACTCTGCTCAATAAATGTATTGCGGCGCTGGGTTTGTCGCTGAGTTTTTTCGCCACCGCCGCGTTGCCCGCGCTCG
The DNA here is from genome assembly GCA_010092695.1 of Enterobacteriaceae bacterium 4M9. Taxonomy (GTDB): domain Bacteria; phylum Pseudomonadota; class Gammaproteobacteria; order Enterobacterales; family Enterobacteriaceae; genus Tenebrionibacter. Next base: position 612,745 of record JAADJJ010000001.1, read on the forward strand.
ATGCGGTGCTGCAAAAAGGGTTTCCTGCCCAGACTGCCGCACTGGCCAGCACCACGCAGGCGCTGTACCAAGAGTATGAAAGCCAGCACTCGGTCGCCTCGCTGGTCTTTTATTCCTACGGCATGCTGCGCCTGGCAAATCACTACAAGGCGACGAACGATTTCGTTAACGCCTCGGAATACGCCAAGCTCGGTTTTTTCTGGCTCGATGAGGCCGTTGATTCTCACGAAAATGATATGCGCGTGCGCTATTTGCGTGCGCGTGTGGATGCCTGGCTGCCTGCCGACCTTGGGCGCTGCGTGGTGACGCTCAACGACACCGACCTGATGCAAAAGCATGCGCAGGACTTCAGTGCGGCCATGCAGACCACGATTGCGTTTATGCGCTACCGGGCGCTGGTGAGTTGTAAAGAGACCGCACAGGCGCAGGCGCTGCTCAATGAAATGAAAATGGATGGCTCTGCCTCAGCGTTATTAGCACTGGGCGCAGAAGAGGCACCTGAATGGAGCATGGACGAAATCACCCAGGTGGTGATGCCGTTGATGAAGGGTGAATAAATGTTGAATGGAATGATAATAAGCGGCCTGGCTATTGCGCTGATTGTGGGGTTTGTACTCTGGTGCGCGCTGTACAAGGTACAGGATATTAAATTTGCCTTCCTGAATTTATTTCGCCATAAGCGACGCTCCTTTTCGACCATTGCTGCCATTATGCTGGGCGGGGTGTCGATTTTCCTTTACGGCGGCTTTATTGATTACTCGTTCTGGATTTTAAAAGAGCAGACCGTCAGAACCAACATCGGTCACGTGCAAATTTATAACCAGACGTATTTTGACACCTCCAATAAAAGCAAAAGCATTATTGATAATTATGAGGCGTTGAAGGCCGATATTCTCGCTGACCGCGAACTGGCGCCCTATATCTCCACCATTTCCGGGCAGCTTGAATTTACCGGTGTGATTTCACAGTACGAAAACGAAACTTCCAGCTATTTCTCGGCGCTGGGGGTGGAGCCACTGCCTGCACTGAAGCTCGGTTCGTTCGATAAACTCATTTCCGGCAGCGACCTCTCGCGCATCAGGCATGACGAAGTCACGCTCGGCAGTGGGCTTGCGAAGACCCTCAACGCCCGCTACGGCGACTGGCTGGATGTGCTGGTGGTCAACACCCAGGGCGGCCAGGGCGCACTGTCGCTCAAATTGCGCGGGATTTTTGAGTCCGGCATTAAAGATTATGACGATGTGGCGATGAAAATCCCGCTGCAGACGGCGCAGCGCATGATGGACACCAACGGCGTGAGCAAATTCGTGATTCTGCTGAAAAACGACGCCGATTTGCCGGTATTTAGCGCGAAACTGGAGAAGTTCATTGCCGATAAAAAGCTGGCGCTGATAGTGAAAGACTGGAAGTCGCTGTCGCTGTTTTATCAGCAGGTTGAAGGGCTGCTGTCGGGCATTTATTTCTTCATCAAAGTCATTGTTGCGCTGATTGTTATCTTCATGATTAGCAACTCCATGACCATGAATATCGTCGAGCGTACCCGCGAAATTACCACGCTGCGTGCGATTGGCCTGCGACCGGCGCACATTACCAAGCTGTTTTTGCTGGAAGGGATTTTTATTGGCGCCATTGGCGCGGCGGGCAGCCTGCTTATTGGCTTCGCTCTGGCGGGCATGATTAACCTCAACGGCATCGCGATGCCGCCATCGCCGGGGCAAACCCAGGGTTATACCGCGTTTATTAAGACGGACAATATTGAGCTTATCTGGATAACGCTGGTCCTGCCGGTGTTGACGGCGGCGCTGGCATCTATTTTGCCTGCAAGACGCGCAGCGAAGCTCAATATTTCGGATGCCTTTAAATTTGTATAAGGAAATCACCATGAAAGTACGTGCACTGGTCTGTCTTTTTCCTTTGCTGTTTATTGTGCCTGCCAGCGCAGCGGCTCAGACGGTAACCGCGCAGGAAATTATTAGCCGGGCAGACGACGTTCGTTCGCCGAATAAACCGTTTCGCTACACCGTGACCGTGCTGGAATATAAATCCGGGGCGCAGGAGCCGACCAACAAGCAGGTGCTGGATATCTCCATGCGCTTTCTTAAGCCCGAAAACGGCGTGCAGGCCGATGCACGTTCGCTCGCCCGCTTTGTCTATCCTGCGCGCGATAAGGGCAAAGTCATGCTGTCTGACTGGTATGACTTATGGTTTTACACGCCGGATTTGCGCCGCCCGATTCCCATTTCTCGCTCACAGCGTTTGCTCGGGCAGATTTCCAACGGCGATGTGATTGTCACCAACTTTGAATATGCCTATAACGCCACGCTACAGGGCGAAGAGGCGTGCGGCCAGAACACCTGTTATAAGCTCACGCTTGAGCGCAAGTCGCCGCAGGTGACTTATCCGAAGGTGGGTTATCTGGTTGAAAAGGGCAGCTATCGGCCATTTAAAGCCTCGTATTATTCGCTGGACGATAAGCTGATTAAAGAAGTGACCTATCACGACTTTACGCCGCTGCTCGGTAAAGAGAGACCGTCGCGCATTGTGGTGGCGGATGCGCGCCACGGTAGCGGCTATACGGTGATGGAATACAGCGACGTCAGGCTGGAGACGCTACCGCTGTCTTACTTTACCAAGGAATATATTCAGCGGGGTGGAAATTGAAACCCCTGCTGATGCTGCCGGCGCTGCTGTTGCCTGTGGAGGCCATGGCGGCGTGCTTCAATGCGCCTGATGTGGTGGTCTTCGGCCAGGTGTCGAATATCAATAAAAAGCCGGCGCTGTGGCGCATTGAGGGCAAGAGCCCGTATACCAGTAACAATACCTTTGGCGATCTCATTATTAAATACAGCGACCGCTGCGAGGTGATTGAAAATAAACTCAATGTGGATGTTTCACTGTTTGGGCTTGCCAATTATCCCGTGCGTGAGACAGGCGCTTTTGAGAAAGATAAAGATCGTGTGCGCGGGCTGCTGGACCGTTTTCGCGTGTCTTATAACGCAACGGACAGCATCCGTTTTGATATGGGCAAGCTCAGGGCCAGGGAAGGGCTGTTTTATCTCAAATCTCCCGCCAGCCTGTTTACGACGTACTACTCTGGTTTTAAATCGGCGCGGGTTAACGACCCCACGCTCAGACAGAGCTATTACGAGTCGTTCTGGGGCGCGGTGTTATCTCACGATACGGCCAGCCACTCGCTGGCGCTGACCGTGGCACCGAAATTAACGCACATCGACAAACGTTACGAATCTTCAGGCAACTGGTCGGCAACGGAGCGCTCGAACGCCAGTGAGCGCTATCAGCTTTCCTGGACTGACTATCGGTTCGATAAAAACGTGCCGACAGTGAGCCTGATGATGGGGGACTCGCCGTCCGTTGCGGTGTCCAACAGCTATAACCTGACGCAGCAGTTTGTGGTTAACGCCGAACTGGCCTGGCACCGTCGTCAACAGTGGCGTCATCTTGACGCAGAGAGCGTCCGTCAGGTGGAGCGCTTTGATTTTCCGTCTGAGCTTTACAGCACGCGTGATAACGACGGCGTTGAACTGGCTGTGGGGTTTCAGTACACCAGCGACACGTTCAGCCAGTTTGGCATGGAATATTACTTCCAGAGCGAAGGGTATTCAGCCGCGCAGTGGCGTCAGCAGGCCGATTTAATCAAATTCTTCAACCAGCGCACTCAGTATGCACCGCTCGATAACGCGTTTGATGCCTACAAATATTTGATGGCCTCAGAAACGTATAACACCTCCGCCAGAGGCCAGCTGCTGGGTAAGCACTACATCAGCGGCTGGGCGAGCTTTCTGATGGCCGATGAATCAAGCGTACAGCCTTACGCCGTCTTGAATGTACGCGACCGCAGTTCCACGCTGGGTGTGCATTACAACAAGCCGATAGCGCAACTGGATAAAAAGCTCGACGTATACACCGGTATCTATACCGCGCTGGGTGGCAGCCAGTCGGAGTTTGGCCTGTTTGGCGAGACGCTCGGGACGTATGCAGGACTCAAGTATCATTTTTAGGACAGGGAAATATGGATATTAATCAAGCAACATCCGTCGCATTTTTGTTTGCCGGGCAGGGCAATCCCACCATCGGGATGGGCGCTGACCTGTGGGATATCAACGACGAAACTAAAAAAATCTGGGATTGCGCCAGCGATATTTCTGGTGCCGATATTCGCCGGATTTGCCTGAAAGGGCCAATGAACAAGCTGGTACAGACCACCAACCAGCAGGTGGCGGTCACGGCGATTAACGCCACGCTGTTCACCTTGTGCAAAGACAAACTGGACGGGCTGCACGTGGCTGGCTCCTGCGGGCACAGCGTGGGTGAATATGCTGCGCTGTACGCGGCGGGTGCGGTAACGCTCGATGACCTGTTTCGTATGATTCACTTCCGCTCGCGGCTGATGGACGAACTGAGCAAGGTGAACAAAGGCGCGATGCAGGCGGTGAAAGGCATTGATTATGCGCAGATGGCCGCGCTGATTGCCGAGACCGGCCTTGAGGTGGATATCAGCTGCGACAACAGTCGTCGCCAGCAGGTGATTGGTGGCACGGCGGCAGCGCTGCGTGAGATGAGCGAAGTGCTGGTGGCGAAAGGCTTCGAAACCACCAAACTGGGGGTGAGCGGTGCCTGGCATACGCGTCTGATGACCGACGGCGTACAACAGATGCGCGATTTCCTGGCCAACATCACGATTCAACCGACGCAGCATGATGTGTTGATGAACGTGACCGGCAAGCCAGCCTCGGGCGCGCAGGAGATAAGAGAGAACCTGTCGCTGCATTTGACCCATACGGTGAAATGGACGGACTCGATGGAGCGCTTTTTAAGCCAGACTTCGCCGTTAGCCTTTGTTGAAGTAAGCAACAAAGCTTATCTGGGGCATATGCTCAATGACTTCGACGGTTTTTCGCCGGAAATGGCCCTGCATTGCAGGAAAATGTAAGACATTCGCGGTGACTTATGATCCCTGATTATTTCAAATTTATTCGCTTCCAGGACAAAAGAATTCTGCCGTTCTTTTATTTTATTCTGTGGATTGTGCTGGGTTTTTACTGGAAGAATAACGATTATCGCCTCACGTCTGCGGATGCCTGGCCGGTTGCGGTCATCCTTGCCATCACGCTGTTTAACCTGATTTATGAGCTTAAGTCGTACTGGGCTTATAGCTGCGTTATCGGGCGTAGTGATGTTGATAGCTTCGAGGGAAAAACCTGCTCACCAGCGCTGGCGTTTTTTACCCGCCCGACGGTGGTGAGCGTGATTGCCGTAGGCGTGTTCTGGTTGCTGGTGCAGGCGTGCCTGCGGTTACCGTCTGCGATTTACAGCACTATTGCGCTTTTCCTGGCCTCACCGCTGCTGGCATTCCTGGTGTTCCGCGCACTCAGGCCGGTTTATATCACGCAGGTACTGACGCGGATTTCCAGTGGCGTGAAATACAAAAACCTGGTGCTGTATGTGGCCTGCTTTGTGGTGCTCACGGTGATGGTGAACGTGCTGTCCATCAGCCCGCTTAAGGCAAACGTGGACTTTTCATTACGCGACGGTTTTTTCTCGGCAAAGCTGATGGTGGCCATGCTGATTCTGTGTGCGGTCGTGCTGGCGATTAACCTGGTTTTTGTCCGGTTGTCGAAGCGTTATATTTTTTTGGGGCGCGTGTTCTTAAAAGAAATTGATTTCTTTTTTTCAAAAGGGATCCCATGTTCGTCGCTACACGAAAAGTCTTTCCTGGTCAGAATGCTGCTTCTGTTGGTCGTGCAGTGCGTGTGGATTGTTTTAGTCAGCATTCTGTTTACGCTGATGAACGTGCCAGCGATATTTGAAGTGTATTACGTGTGTTGTGCGCTACCGTGCATTGGCTATTATTTTTTGCACCTGTACTGGCACTGGCATAGTGAGTTTCTGACCTGCTGTGATATGTATTTCCGCTATGAAGAAATAAAAAAACGTGATAATTGATCGGTAACAATAATGCTTTCCGTTTTTTGCCCCTTATGCCGGGGCTTTTTTTTGCCTGATGATTTGCACGCTGTCATAACAAAAAGAACATATGCTGACTTTTATTAAGATGTTTCGTTGTGATGTGCGAATAATATAATTTTACTGCTCTGGTTAATTTATTTAGTGGTTTATACGATACAAGCGGTGCATTTCATTAAAACATCCATAATAATGCCCGGGAAAATAATCAAAGGGAGATGTTTTATGGCACAAACCTGTGTTTGTCCGGAAGGAACGCTTTACCTGCCAGAAGGCGCGCGTGCGCAAACGGTTAATGTGGTGCTGTTTGAAGGTGGGCAAAATATTACCATTAGCCGCGACCGCATTGCGCCTGGTGCCAGTCTGGAAGACTACGTGACGGCACAAATGGACATCCTGCGCTCGAAGTTCAACGCGTTTAACCTGGTGGAGCAGAGTGCTTATCTCGGTGACTGCCCGTTCCCGCAGGCGATGAAAGTCAGGTTCAGCTTCCCGGCGGCACCGGGCGTGACGGCATGGCAATATTTGCTGCTGGCACAAAAAGATGCGCAGAACGCCATTGTGTTCTCCGCGCTCTACGCCAGTGAGCAGGTGATGCACAACGAAAGCCACCGCGTTGACTACTGCCTGGGTCACTTCAAACTCCAGTAGCGCGCAGGGCCGCTAACGCCTTTTGAGTCGCTCAGAAGGCGTTTTTTATTGCCCGCGTAGGGCAAATCAGCGCGGCCTTTGTGCTGCTCGCAACTCGTGGGCAAGCGTTGCCACCAGACGGGCGGCGGGCATGGCTCTGGCGCGCAGCACGCCGCTGCCCGCCCAGTGTGCCGCGTACTCCTGGCAGCCCTGCTGGCTGGCAACGCGGTGCAGCGCTTTAGCCAGGTCGTAAGCAACCGGATAATCTGCCATTGATGCCGGGTCCGGCGTAATGTGCAGGCGGTTAACAATACCGCGCGCAGGGCGGCCTGAAATACCGCTGGTCAGTGCCGTAGTGCGGGCGCGCTCGCTGGTTAACATGGTGCGGTAACCGTTGTCAGCCGCCGATTCCGGGCACAGGATGAAGGCTGTTCCCAGCTGTGCTGCTACGGCTCCGGCATCGAGGGCACGCGCGATGTCTTCGCCGTCCATCATGCCGCCTGCGGCAATCACCGGTACGTCCGTTACCCGGCGGATGGCCTTGACCAGCTCGCGCGTGCTGAGTTGCTCGTCCTCGGCCTGCGGATCGAACATGCCGCGATGCCCGCCAGCCTCCACACCCTGCGCCACAATGGCGTCAATGCCGATGCTGGCAATCAGTTCGGCTTCACTCACGCGAGTGGCGCAGGCAAGCGTGGTGATGCCCGCTTCGCGCAGCGCCAGCAGTGCCTGGGCGTCAGGCAGGCCAAAGTGAAAGCTCACAATGGCGGGCCGTTCGGCCAGCAGCACGTCGAGCATGTCGGCGTTTTTGATAAAGGTGCGGTAAATCTCATTGAGACTTTGCGGAGGGTCCTCTGCGAAACGGGTAAATTCCGGGCGCAGGCGGTCTATCCAGGCCGCTTCACGGGCCGAGTTGCGCTGTGCAGGCGAGTGGCAGAACAGATTAACGTTAAAAGGCTTATCGGTGAGTTCGCGGGTACGGCGTATCATCGCCTGTGCCTGTTCGGGGGACGCCGCGCCAATGCCAATAGAACCAAGCGCCCCGGCGTTACTGACGGCGGCGGCAAGCTCGGGCGTGGACACTCCGGCCATCGGCGCCTGAATCAAGGGGATAGAAGGAAGGAAAGATGCTGCCATAACGCGAACTCCTCAATGTGAGAACTCCATGTTTATAGCAGCAAAACAAGTAGTTAAAAAGCAACAATTGCGCTTTTCATTACTGGCTGAGGTTACGCACCAGATCGGCGTTAAACTTCGCCGGGTCTTGCATCTGAGGTGCGTGTCCCATGCCGGCATATTCCACCAGCGTGGCGTTGGGGATGCGTTTCGCCGCTTCTTTGCCAAGTACGGCATAATTGCCTAAACGCTTTTTCACCTCCGGCGGCGCAATGTCGCTGCCGATGGCCGTGATGTCACTGGTGCCGATAAACAGCGTGGTAGGCACCTTCAGATTGCTGAACTCGTAGTACACCGGCTGCGTGAATATCATGTCGTAGATAAGCGCCGAGTTCCACGCCACTTTTTCATGCCCCGGCCCCGCGTTCAGCCCGGCCAGCATATCTACCCACTTGTCATACTCCGGTTTCCAGCGTCCGACATAGTAGGTTTTTTGCTCGTAGGCTTTGACGCTCTGCGCACTTAGCTTAAGTTCGCGCTCGTACCACTGGTCCACCGTGCGGTACGGTGCGCCTTTTGCCTTCCAGTCTTCAAGCCCGATGGGATTGACCAGTACCAGCTTTTCGGTCTGCTGCGGGTACATCAACGCGTAGCGCGTGGCCAGCATCCCGCCAGTGGAGTGACCCACGATGACGGCTTTTTCCACGCCGAGCTTTTGCAGTAGCGCATTGGTATTACTGGCAAGCTGCTGGAAGGTGTACTGGTAATTGGCTGGTTTTGACGAGGTGCAAAAACCAATCTGGTCGGGAGCGATAACCCGGTACCCGGCGCCACTCAGCGCCCGAATGGTGCTTTCCCAGGTGGCGCCACAGAAGTTTTTGCCATGCATCAGCACCGCCGTGCGCCCGTTAGGGTTATCCGGATGCACATCCATATAGCCCATGCTCAGCGCCTGCTGCTGAGAGCGAAAAGCAAAGTGCTCCAGCGGGAAAGGATAGGTAAACCCCTGAAGTTGCTCGCCATAGGTTGCCGCCTGGCTTTGTGCAGTAAGCAGCAGGCCAGCGGCCAGCAGTGCGACGCGAAGATGCGTTTTTGCCATATTAGCTCCTTGTTAAGCATGAAAAACGGTGAGCTGGCGTCAGATAAGACCGTCCGTCAGTGGATGCTATGGCAGACATCTGTTCGATGTTGACGTTTGTGCACCCGGACGATGCGCGGTAACGACTAAGCGTAGCAGGCGAGGCGGCATCGGGCTGGCGGATTGTGCGCTTAAGCGGCGCGTTCAACGGCGCGCCGCGGTTATGCCGTACATTCTCACCGCTACGGTAGCCGGCTTTTTGGGCGGCCAGGCCCAAGCAGGATGGCAAGCTTGCTGCCGCCGTCGGTGGTTTCCATCCAGATTTTACAAACGCTGGTCAGTGGCACTGAAAGCAGCATGCCTACCGGCCCAAGTAGCCAGCCCCAGAACAATAACGACAGGAACACCACCAGCGTCGACATGCCCAACCGGTGGCCCATCACTCGCGGTTCCACCATATTGCCAAGCACCATATGGACCGCCGAAAACAGCAGGCCGACCATCAGGCATTCATACCAGCCGTTAAACAGCAGCGCCTGCACCATCGGAGGAATCGCTGAAATCACAGAACCGATGTTGGGAATGTAGTTAAGCAAAAATCCAAACACGCCCCACATCAACGCAAACTGTACGTTAAGTAGCGTCAGCCCCAGCCAGATAACCAGCCCGGTCGCCAGACTTATCACGGTTTTGAGCGCCAGGTAGTGGCTCACGCCCTTAAGCGCGCGGTGTAACCCGGCAATATGAATGCGCGGATTGTTAAGCGCAAACCGCAGCTTGTAGGGAATGTGGCGCACCTCAAAGAGCATAAAAATAACGGTCATGATGAGCACCACGATGCTCGCCATGGCTCCGGAAAGCTGCGTCATCAGCGTAGTCGCGAACGACACCACGCGCTCGGAGTCGAGGCGCTGTAGCATTTTATCCGGCGACAGGTGCAGGTTCATAAACGGAATAGCGCGCTCAAGGGCCATCACCTTGTGGGTCAGCTCGCGGTTGTATTTTGGTAACAGGGCGACAAAGTCGTTAAGCGATGAGGCCAGCACGCCCAGCAGTAGCGTGAGCAAAATCAACATCACCAGCACCACCAGCGTGATGGCGAGCGGGCGCTTAACGCCGCGACGCATAAACCACGTCACCAGCGGATTCAGCACCACGGCGAAAAACAGCGCCAGCAGCAAGGCAACGACAATATCGGCGGCGGCATGCACGCCCGCGAGAATGATGGTCAGTGCTGCCAGCTTCAACAACATATACATACCGGCATTATCTGGCTCGGCGTTGGTCATCCAGGAATCCTTTTTTTATCCGCGAATTATCACAGTGTAGTGTGATGCGCTCGGCTTGCGATGGCGGCTGTCTGAAAAGCATTTGGGCTGTGTGCCGGGTGTGAACGGTTTATACTGGCGTTTTGCGGTTGTAATGAGTTATCCGGATGTCTTCTCCTGTTACCGAGCCCGCACCAAGTGGGCTGCGCCTCAATCTGCGCATCGTTTCTGTGGCGATGTATAACTTTGCAAGCTACCTGACGATTGGCCTGCCGCTGGCGGTGTTGCCCGGCTACGTTCATGAAGTGATGGGCTACAGCGCCTTCTGGGCAGGGCTGGTGATTAGCCTGCAATATTTCGCCACGCTGTTAAGCCGCCCGCACGCCGGGCGCTACGTTGACCTGCTGGGGCCGAAAAAGATTGTGGTGTTTGGTCTGTGCGGTTGCCTGTTGAGCGGGCTGGGCTGCCTGCTGGCAGCGCTCAGTGCCGGCTGGCCGCTTCTGGCACTGGTGCTGCTGTGCCTTGGGCGTGTGGTGTTGGGCTTTGGCCAGAGCTTTGCCGGAACCGGCTCCACGCTGTGGGGCGTCGGCGTGGTGGGGGCAGCGCATATTGCGCGGGTGATCTCCTGGAACGGCATTGTGACCTACGGTGCCATGGCGATTGGTGCACCGTTAGGTGTGGTGATTTACCGGACCGGCGGGCTTGAATGGCTTGCGGCGGTGATTATGGGCGTGGCGCTGCTGGCCATTGTGCTGGCGCTGCCGAGAAGCCCGGTTAAGGCAAATAAAAGCAAGCCAATGCCGTTTCGCGCCGTGCTGGGGCGCGTTGCGCCTTATGGGCTGGCGCTGGGGCTGGCATCCACCGGTTTTGGCGTTATTGCCACGTTCATTACCCTCTTTTATGAGGCGAAAGGCTGGGACGGCGCGGCCTTTACCCTCACGCTATTTAGCGGCGCATTTATTGGCGCACGGCTGTTGTTCCCCAACGGCATCAACCGGCTGGGTGGATTAAACGTGGCCATGATTTGCTTTACGGTGGAGTTAATCGGGCTGCTGCTGGTGGGCGTGGCGTGGACGGCGTGGGTGGCAAATCTCGGGGCGTTTCTTGCCGGTGCAGGCTTCTCGCTGGTCTTCCCGGCGCTGGGTGTGGTGGCGGTAAAAGCCGTTCCGGCACAAAACCAGGGCAGTGCGCTTGCCACTTACACGGTGTTTATGGATTTATCACTTGGCATAACCGGGCCGCTGGCAGGGCTGGTGATGGCGTGGGCTGGCATTGCATTTATTTATCTGGGTGCGGCAGGAATGGTCATGCTGGCGCTGTGGCTGGCGTGGTGGTTGAAAAACCGGGCTGCGCAGGCTGAACCTGCGCAGCCGACTGTGGAGTAATTACTGCACAGTGAGGGTATTGATGATGCTTTCGGCGTCACGCTGTGCTTTCTGCTGGTCGTCAGCAGGCAGCGTAATCTGCATGGTCAGGAGCTTGCCGTCCACTTTGCCGAGAATAACCGAAGACCAGGCGGTCTGGCCGCGTGCGGAGATGATGCTGTCGAACTGTTGCAGCGTCTGGCCTTTCACGTCGATAGCCTTGTTGGTTACTACCTGAAGCTGCGGGTCGCGGGTGCGCTGCTGCTCTTCAAGGCGTTTAGCCAGCACATCAAGCGCCTCGTCGGTGGAATCACCCACGATAACGATTATCGCTTTCTGGCCGGTGGCGTCGGAATAGACGTGCATATTGTTGGCCTGCGTGCCGACTTTACCGCTCTGGTCGGTCATGTCTGCGGGCAGGGAGAAGTTCAGCTTGCCGTCAAGCAGCGAGACCGTCTTGCCCGCTTCGGCGCTCTGCGCCTCACCTTCTTTTGCCGGTGCGGTTTTCTCACTGTTATCACAGGCCGCCAGCCCGAACACGAACAGGCCGATGCCGACATATTTTACCAGGTTGCGCATGGGTTCTTCCTTACAGGTTATTGAGCCTAAACGGCATCTTGCGGCATCTTACCACAAGATGCGCATTTTCAGACCGGCTGCCAGGCATCGTTATGCTGCTGTCGGGTCAGTCGTTTGAGGACGATATTCAACAACAATCCATAGGCTGGCAGGAAGAAGATTATGCTGATAAGAATCTTAAAACAGTAATCCACCAGTGCAATTTCTACCCAGTGTTCGGCCATAAACGGGTCTGTACTGCGCCAGAAGGCAATAAAGAAGAAGGCCAGCGTGTCGCTGACGTTACCAAAAAGCGTGGAGGCCGTCGGCGCAAGCCACCAGCGGCGGTTCTGACGCAGGCGGTTAAACACATGCACATCCAGAATCTGCCCCAGGGCGTAGGCCATAAAGCTCGCGCAGGCGATGCGCAAGACAAACAGATTAACCTGCGCAAGCGCGCCAAAGCCCTGCCAGCTCCCCATATAAAACAGTGCTGAAATCAGATACGACACCACAAGCGCCGGGAGCATCACCGCCAGAATAATGCGTCGCGCAAGCCGCGCGCCGAATACCCGTACAGTAAGATCGGTGGCAAGAAAGATAAACGGGAAACTGAACGCGCCCCAGGTAGTGTGAAAGCCGAAGATGGAAACCGGCAGTTGCACCAGATAGTTGCTGGAGATAATCACCAGCAGATGAAAAAGCGACAGCCAGACAAGCGCGCGGCGACGCTGGCGTGCAGAGAAAGCGACCATATTGGACCTTTTTGGCAATGGGGTGAGGGAACCCAGTCAAACGGTGGCGAATGCAGTTCGCCGCGAAAACCGCCGCATAATACTGCTTTGAGCGCACAATGCAACGCCAGATTGGTGCGCAAACGTTCACCTTGCTTGCGTCGAAAATTTCACGGCGTAAACTATTTCGGTTTATTACCTGTTAGAGATGTGTATGTCCGATCTTTTTGCTCACGCAAACCACACGCTGGATGCCCAGGGGCTGCGCTGCCCGGAGCCGGTGATGATGGTGCGCAAAACGGTGCGCAGTATGCAGGCCGGTGAAACGTTGCTGGTTATCGCCGACGATCCGGCCACCACGCGCGATATTCCCGGTTTTTGCCTCTTTATGGAGCATGAGCTACTGGCCCAGCAGAGCGATGCCTTGCCGTATCGCTACCTGCTGCGAAAGGGCGGTTGAGTCAGCCTGATTTTTCACTCGTGGCGCAGAGCCATTCAATGCCCGTTATCCTCTGGTGCAGTGTTACCCGGTTCTGCTGGCCGGACACGTTGTAGTGCGCTTCGCACGCTGAGTTGTATGAGCACTCCCCTCGTTTAACCCTGCTACCACGCCTGCTGCGTCAACAGCTAACCGGAGAGCCTTTCGGCTCCCCCATTTGAACCGCCCCAGGCGACAGCAGGTAAACCAGGGTACTGGCGAGTTGTTGATAAAACTGGAGGCGCTAATCCCCGATAGCTAATGGGCAGCGACCGGAATGGTTTAACGGATATACCGTTATGTTTTAATAAGATACAGATAAGCATTTAAGAAATACCGAATTATATTCTGCTTGTATCACGAATTCTCTATATTCTATTTGACGAAAAGTTATATTGTATCTTATTGTTGTGAGAACATATAAGAAGTTAGGTGTAAATATAATGGAATATATCGACACGCATAACGCAGTATTAGAAAGATATTTTGATGCCTTCATAAAAAAAAGCGGCAACATTATAAAAGAAACAGTCTCAGAGATTGGTTCTGGAGCAACAAGATCACTGGTAAGAATATCGCCATATATTGTTACATATACAGACCAAAAATATGCAAAAGTACTTGCAGAGTATAGGGACAAAATACTTGCAGAAGATGAGAGGATGTTTTACGCCGTTTTCAACCTATGCCTAAACCCTAAAATAATAACAGAGATGACCTTTGATATAATAAAGTTCGTCATTGACAGAATGCCCCCGCAAACACAAGATGGCTTTATTAATAAATACAAAGAATTATATGGGGAAAGCACCGACTTTATTGCGGAGATGGCCACAAAGCAAGCGACGAAAACTGCAATAATCTATGCGATAGCAACTTTGCTATCCATTGAGATAGCAAGAAAAGCTGAAGTTATGGCAGCTGTAAGTAAAGTGACTAAATATAGCCTTACTGCTCTCCAGATTTATGGGCTTGTAACTAAAGCTGGTATTTCAGCAGACAAGTTACGTAGACAAGAAAGGATAATCTACAACCTTCTTTATTCAAAAAAAATAGAGATGCTGTATTTTATAATTGAACCTAAAATCGCCCCTTTGATAGCGATTACTGCATCCAACGATCACGCGAACGCTGACGCCTTGATACAGGTCTTCTCAAACATCTTTCACAGGGATTAAAATAAAATGCAAAGAGCTTTTAAGTCAGTGCTTTTAGACATTTTATCGCTATTGCTGACTGTTGTTCTAACAGCTGTTTTTATTATTTTAATAGGATATTTAATGCCCGAAGGGGTGTTATTCCCTGGTGCAATTATAGCCTTTACATTTTCCTGGTGGATTTGCCATAAAATGGTAGATCGTTTGAGATAGCCCTGCCTTTTTCAAGGCAGGGCTATTGCTAGTATACTCTATCAGACCAGATGCTATACCCTGAAGTACCGGCAGTAATATGCTGCCACGATATAGATTCATATTTTAGTGAGATTGTTTCATACGGCATAAGCTCTGAGCTATCTAATACATTAGGGTAAGTTGAATTAATGCTTTCTATCGTAGCGTTGGTGATTTTTATTTTATAGTAAAGTTCAAGTGCACCAGAGGAATCAATTCTATAAAGATAAAACTCAGCGGTAAGTTTTTCATTCTCAGAAACTGATATCCCAAGCAAGGGTGAGGATTTATCTATAGGCTTCACGAATGTGATGGGATGATGATTGCAGTTTTGCTCTCTTGTTATACTATGGCTTAAAGATAATATTTGAATTTCATCTGAGACTGTAATTAAAATTGTGTAATTGCCTGTTTTTGATATGTTCACTCCAACAACGGAGACAGGCAAATTATGGACGAAAAGAAACTTAAAGCCCTTGCGGCTGAACTGGCTAAAGGCCTTAAAACCGAAGCCGATCTCAATCAGTTTTCCCGCATGTTGACGAAACTTACCGTCGAAACGGCGCTCAATGCTGAGCTGACAGACCACCTCGGACACGAGAAAAATGCGCCAAAATCAGGCTCGAATACCCGCAACGGCTATTCGTCCAAAACGCTGCTGTGCGACGAGGGTGAGATTGAACTCAGCACACCCCGTGACCGTGAAAACACCTTCGAGCCTCAGCTGATAAAGAAAAATCAGACCCGTATCACGCAGATGGACAGCCAGATTTTATCCCTGTACGCCAAAGGTATGACGACCCGGGAGATTGTCGCCACCTTCAAAGAGATGTACGACGCGGATGTGTCGCCCACCCTGATATCCAAAGTCACAGATGCGGTGAAAGAACAGGTGGCGGAGTGGCAAAACCGCCCTCTGGATACGCTGTATCCCATTGTTTATATGGACTGCATCGTCGTAAAAGTCCGTCAGAATGGCAGCGTAATAAACAAAGCCGTCTTCCTCGCACTGGGTATCAACACCGAAGGCCAGAAAGAATTACTGGGCATGTGGCTGGCCGAAAATGAAGGCGCAAAGTTCTGGCTGAATGTGCTGACGGAGCTGAAAAATCGTGGCCTTCAGGACATCCTGATTGCCTGCGTTGACGGCCTGAAGGGCTTCCCGGATGCGATAAACAGCGTGTACCCGCAGACACATATCCAGCTGTGTATCATCCATATGATGCGCAACAGCCTGAAATACGTGTCGTGGAAGGACTACAAAGCCGTGATCAGTGGGTTGAAAACAGTGTATCAGGCTTCGACGGAAGAAGCCGCGCTGATGGCGCTGGATACGTTCGCGGGAGTCTGGGACGATAAATATCCGCAAATCAGCAAAAGCTGGCGTGCACACTGGAGACTGTAATTAAAATTGTGTAATTGCCTGTTTTTGATATGTTCACTCCAACAACGGAGACAGGCAAATTATGGACGAAAAGAAACTTAAAGCCCTTGCGGCTGAACTGGCTAAAGGCCTTAAAACCGAAGCCGATCTCAATCAGTTTTCCCGCATGTTGACGAAACTTACCGTCGAAACGGCGCTCAATGCTGAGCTGACAGACCACCTCGGACACGAGAAAAATGCGCCAAAATCAGGCTCGAATACCCGCAACGGCTATTCGTCCAAAACGCTGCTGTGCGACGAGGGTGAGATTGAACTCAGCACACCCCGTGACCGTGAAAACACCTTCGAGCCTCAGCTGATAAAGAAAAATCAGACCCGTATCACGCAGATGGACAGCCAGATTTTATCCCTGTACGCCAAAGGTATGACGACCCGGGAGATTGTCGCCACCTTCAAAGAGATGTACGACGCGGATGTGTCGCCCACCCTGATATCCAAAGTCACAGATGCGGTGAAAGAACAGGTGGCGGAGTGGCAAAACCGCCCTCTGGATACGCTGTATCCCATTGTTTATATGGACTGCATCGTCGTAAAAGTCCGTCAGAATGGCAGCGTAATAAACAAAGCCGTCTTCCTCGCACTGGGTATCAACACCGAAGGCCAGAAAGAATTACTGGGCATGTGGCTGGCCGAAAATGAAGGCGCAAAGTTCTGGCTGAATGTGCTGACGGAGCTGAAAAATCGTGGCCTTCAGGACATCCTGATTGCCTGCGTTGACGGCCTGAAGGGCTTCCCGGATGCGATAAACAGCGTGTACCCGCAGACACATATCCAGCTGTGTATCATCCATATGATGCGCAACAGCCTGAAATACGTGTCGTGGAAGGACTACAAAGCCGTGATCAGTGGGTTGAAAACAGTGTATCAGGCTTCGACGGAAGAAGCCGCGCTGATGGCGCTGGATACGTTCGCGGGAGTCTGGGACGATAAATATCCGCAAATCAGCAAAAGCTGGCGTGCACACTGGGAAAATCTCAATACGTTCTTCGGTTACCCGCCAGATATCCGCAAGGCAATCTACACGACGAATGCCATCGAGTCGCTGAACAGCGTTATCCGTACAGCCATCAAAAAGCGAAAGGTGTTCCCGACAGACGACTCTGTGCGAAAAGTTATTTATCTGGCGATCAAGGATGCGTCAAAAAAATGGAGTATGCCGATCCGGAACTGGCGGCTGGCAATGAGCCGCTTTATTATCGAGTTCGGTGACCGCCTGAGCGTTCACCTTTAATACGGTGGCAGTTACACAGAATTATTTACAGGCTCGCACACTGGGAAAATCTCAATACGTTCTTCGGTTACCCGCCAGATATCCGCAAGGCAATCTACACGACGAATGCCATCGAGTCGCTGAACAGCGTTATCCGTACAGCCATCAAAAAGCGAAAGGTGTTCCCGACAGACGACTCTGTGCGAAAAGTTATTTATCTGGCGATCAAGGATGCGTCAAAAAAATGGAGTATGCCGATCCGGAACTGGCGGCTGGCAATGAGCCGCTTTATTATCGAGTTCGGTGACCGCCTGAGCGTTCACCTTTAATACGGTGGCAGTTACACAGAATTATTTACAGGCTCTTTCATCTTCATGCCCATTTTGCCTTCGGTTTCCAATAGAATCAGCAGAACTGCATCCAGAAGATATTAGCCCTTGCTTAGTCCCCGTTAATTTAAGATATGCATTAAAGCTCATATACAAATTCCTTTTGATTAAAAAACCACTCAAACATACCTTCTTTTTACCCTTAAAAAGGATAACTAAAGCTATTTACCAAACAATCTATAGAAAAACCTGTTTTTTTTGCTTCCTGTAATTGTTAACGAACTTCCTGTTGTTCTCTCTGTAGCCTCGTCCTGTAAGCTCACCCGTTTTAGTTCCACGCGCTTTTTTAAGTGCTGCCGAAGATATCGCTTTTTCTTGCTACCGTGCAACGCAAGACAGGCCGAATAATCGGCCTGTCTTATTGGACGTCAGTCTCCCGGTGGTTTGGGCTTATTTTTTACGCAGCAGACGCAGCGCGTTAGCCGTCACCAGCGCCGTCGCGCCAGAGTCAGCCAGCACCGCCAGCCACAGCCCGGTCAGCCCCAGCAGCGTGGTAACCAGAAAGATAGCTTTCAGCCCCAGCGCTATCGTGATGTTCTGACGGATATTGCTGGAGGTGGCGCGCGCCAGGCGCACCATTGCGGGCAGTTCGCTCAGGCGGTTATGGGTGAGGGCTGCATCCGCCGTTTCCAGTGCCACGTCAGTGCCGCCGCCCATGGCAATGCCAAGCGTAGCGGCCTTCATGGCCGGTGCATCGTTAATGCCATCGCCCACCATCGCAAGCGGTGCCTGCTGGTTCAGCGTATTCACCTGAGTGACTTTATCGGCAGGCAACAGCCCGGCACGAAAACTCATCCCTAACGGTTTGGCAATGGCGGCGGCAGCGCGCGGGTTGTCGCCGGTCAGCATCACACTTTCAATCCCCAGTGCGGAAAGCTGTGCCATCGCGTCTGCGGCTTCCGGGCGCGCCTCGTCGCGCAGGGCCAGCAGGCCGTAAACCTGTTCGCCTGCCAGCAGCACCACCAGCGTCTGGCCGAGTGCCTCTTCGCGGGTAATTTGCGACATCTGTGCTTCGCTCAGGACACCGTCGCTAAGCTTGCCCGGCGCGCTCAGGCGCAGCGTTTTTCCTTCCACCTCGGCCTGTACGCCGCTGCCTGCGAGCGTCAGCTGATTGTGTGCTTCTGGAATGGTCAGTTCACGCGCCTGAGCGGCAGCGATAATCGCCTGCGCCAGCGGGTGAGTGGAGCCTTGCTCCACAGCGGCCGCCAGGCGCAGCAGCTCGGCGTCGTCTACGCCATCCTGCGCGAAAAGCCCGGTCAGCTGCGGTTTACCCGCAGTGAGCGTACCGGTTTTATCGAAAGCGAACTGCTCAATACGCCCCAGTCGCTCCAGTGCGGCACCGCCTTTAATCAGCGCACCGCGCCGTGCGGCAGCGGCCAGCCCGGAGGTAATCGCGGCAGGAGTGGAAATAACCAGCGCGCACGGGCAACCAATCAACAGCAGCGTCAGACCTTTATAAATCCACGGTTCCCAGGCTGCGGCCATCAGCAGCGGCGGCACAATGGCAACCAGCAACGACAGCACCATAATGGCAGGCGTGTAGATGCGGCTGAAGCGGTCAATGAAGCGCTCAATCGGCGCGCGGCGCTCCTCGGCTTCTTCAATCAAGCGCAGGATGCGGTCAATTGCGCTGTCGCCCGGCTCGCTGGTGACCTCAAGCAACACTTTGCGGTCTACGCTGGTGGCACCTGCGGCTACTTTCTCGCCTTTAAGCCGCTCAACCGGTACTGATTCACCAGTCAGGGCGCTCTCATCAAAGCTCGCGGCGTTGTCCAGCAGACGGCCATCGGCTGGCAGGCGGCCACCGGCTGCCACTTCAATGCAGTCTCCAGGGCGCAGACTGGCAATAGCGACGGTTTCACGTTTGCCGTCGCGCAGACGCGTGGCCTCTTCCGGGCGTAGCGCCATCAGCGCAGTCACTCCACGCCGGGCGCGGTTGGCGGCAAAGCCTTCCAGGCGCTCACCGATAAGAAACAGCAACAGCACCATGGCGGCTTCTGCCGTTGCACCAATAAACAGTGCGCCGATGGCCGCCACGGTCATTAATGTTTCAATGCCAAACCAGGTGCCGGAACGTATCTGGCGCAGCGCTTTACTGGCAATCGGCCACAGGCCGACCAGCGTGGTGAAAATGAAGGCGATGCGACCGGCCAGGGGAGAAACCTGCGTCAGGCCAAAGCTTGCGACCATCAGCACAACCAACGTCAGTACTGGCAAATTTTCACGCCAGGCAGACGGCTCTGGGGCTTTTTCGCCGGCTGACTGGAGCGTATAGCCAATGTTAGCGACCGCTTTTTCTACCTCGCGGCGCACGTCGGCATGAGCATCGACAACCAGTTTTTCGGTAGCGAACAGCACCTGTACGCTGGCGACATCCGGCAGCTGGCGCGCAGCGTTCTCGACTTTGCGTGCGCAGGCGGCACAGTCCATACCGCGCACCTGCCAGCTGTAGCGGGTGGTGTTTTTCGGGGCCGGTGCTTCCTGCTGGGGCGGCTCAACGGCGTAGACACTTTTTTGCGGCACAAACGGGCGCAATGTGGCCTGAGAAAAGCTCGGCGTAGATTTGATAATGGGGTTCGACATGACAACCTCCGGCAATGAAAACTGACATTGCCGTAAGGTTACACTCTGGAGTGAACTCCAGAGTCAAGGATATTCAGAGATAAAGTGCACGCACTATCAAAAAGTGTCCGCCAAAGTAGCAGGCCGCCACGATAGCGCTGTCGGCATTAAAGCGACGGCGATAGTGAGTGAGATACCAGATGATATTGCCAAGCAGCAGTAGTGACGCCCCGGCAAAGCCGGAAAACGCCGCCTCGGTGGGGCGCAGGAACCACTGCTCCGCTGCAAGCCACACCATCACCAGCGTCATGCCGATAAACGTGCAGACCGGCCAGCGGTACTCTTCAAGCCGCGTCCAGAGCGCGGCGATAAGCAGTGCACCGATGATGATGAGCGCAAGCGGCAGCGGCCAGAAAAAGGACATCGTCATGGAGCTGGCAAACCAGATGGTATAAAGCAGGTGCGAGAGAAAAAACGCGCCAATGGCGTACAGCGTGCGCTGGCCAGGCAACTGTGTGAGTGCGTCACCCACAAGGCTTGCAAACAGCCCTGCCAGCACCAGGTAGCCGGTGGCACTGAACATCGGTGCCTGCCAGGCGAGCATCAGCAGCAGAAGCAATGTAACAGGTTTAAACAGCCAGCGTTGCCAGACGGGGCCGCGATAGGAGGCATCCACATACAGCCAGCCGGAAAAGAAAACAGCAATAAACGACCACAGCATGATAACTCCCTGAATTCGCTATTGTTGCGCATGCATCAGGCATGCAGCCTGCCTTCAGTCTAGTGGGCAACGCCACCAGATGACAATGCTTCTTCGTGCGCGTTATGATGCCAGGGCGTGGCAACGGGAGTCAGAATAATGAGTAAAGCCCCCCTTTTCTTTATCGTCATCATGGCGTTGATTGTGATTTTAGCGTCGTTTCGTTTTCTGCAGCAGCGCCGCATTGAGGCAATAAACGACGCGCAGCCGCTCATGAGCCGCAGTGTGACGGTTGCGGCCAAGCGTGAGGTACCGGCTAACGACAGGCTATCTCGCCAGCGTGAAGTGATGCCTGTAGAAGATGTGCTGCATTATGAAGTGCGTTTTCGCCCGGTAAGCGGCGGTACGGTGATGCGCTTTAGCGTGAATGCCGCTCAGTACCATGCGTTAACGCAGGGTGAAGCAGGTACATTGCAGTATCGTGGTACCCGCTATGAAGGGTTTATCCCGGCGCTTACGGCCAGTGAACAGTAAACCTGGCCGGCGCTTTTGAGAATAAACAAGCATGGTTATTCTCTTCGATAAATTATTTTTTGCTGGACGTTAGCTTCAGTGACCATTGCGCAAGGGCAATAAAAACCATGCGCATAAGCAGAAAACGAGAGACGGCCGGGAGTTGACCGGTGTTGTTAAACATGACGCCTGCGCCGCTCAAAAGAGCGGACCCAAACGTAATGCCCAGTAATATACAAACAGTTCCATAAACTCTTCCTGAGTGAGGCTGCCCGTCGCCTCGTTCTCCTTATTTTTCATACCTTAACGCTTTTGCTTTTTCTGCCAGGCCAGCAGTTCAAACACACCAAACACGAAGATACGAAATTCCTGCAACTTGCTGATGGGCGGCGCGTCTTTTGCCTGCGTGGATTTGAGCAGCACCAGCTGTAAGCCGTGCATCAGGATAGTAAAGAACATCGCGACGTTAACAAAAATATTCAGCGGCCGGGGAAACGGCTGGAACAGGTTTAACAGCATAAATGCCCAGACACCCAGCATCAGCAGACGTCCCAGGTTAATCAACATCGTTATTCTCCTGCATGTGACGAATATAGAGGCGGCTTGCGGCCTGACCGGCGACTTTTTCCCGGTGTAGCTGCCAGTTTTGCGGCACAGGGGGGGCCGGAGCTTCGGCCTCGCTTTCCACGTAAATCAGCGCCTCATCGGCCAACCAGCCGTTGCGCTCCAGCAGGTTGAGGGTTTCCTCAAGCAGTCCTTTGCGAAACGGCGGATCGATAAACACAATATCGTGCGGCTCACCGGGTTGAGCAAGAAAACTCAGCGTGTCGGCGGTGATGGCTTTGCCGTGATTTGCACCAAGCGTAACGAGATTTTTCTGTAATTGCTGCGCTACCAGGCGGTCTTTTTCCACAAGCGTGGCAGTACTGGCATAGCGTGACAGCGCCTCAAGTCCGAGTGCGCCGCTGCCAGCAAAGCAGTCAAGACAGCGGGCATCAACCATATGTGGCGCCAGCCAGTTGAACAGCGTTTCGCGCACCCTGTCGGTGGTAGGACGCAGTCCGGGGCTGTCCGGAACAGGGAGTTTGCGGCCGCGCCACTGGCCGCCGATGATGCGAATCTGGCCGCTGCCACCGCGCTGGGGTTTCTTCATAACGTTCACTGCAAGGGAAATGTTGGCGGCTATTCTAGCGGCGAGTGGCGGGCGAAGAAAGCGCGGTAACGGTGGAGGGAAACCCGATGTTGCCCAACAGCGGCACGGTGATGCCGCGCCGGGAAAGTGTTAGACTAACGCATTATTTTTCGTTCCCGTCACTTATGCGCGGGACAGCGCCATGAATCAACATTGAGGAGCGTGGTCGCCAATGGCAAAAGAGAAGAAAAAGGGCTTTTTTTCCTGGCTGGGTTTTGGTCAGAAAGAGAAAGCCGAAGACACAGCAGCTACGCCCGCGCCAGAGCAGGCAGAACAGACTCAGCAGGCCGCTGGCGACGCGGTCGCTCCCCATACTCAGGCCCAATCAGAGGCGTTTGCTAATGACGTCGTTGATGTCAGCCAGCGCGTCGTAGAAAGTGAAAAGCCCCATTACCCTGATAAGTGGCAGGTTGAGCAGGAGCAGATCATTGAGGAAGAACTGGTTTTTGCCCGCGAGGAGCTAAAAGCCATTTCCGAGCATGAAGCTGAAGTGGCGCGCCGCGAGCAGGAAGAAAAAGAGGCAGAAGCCGTCCGCCTTGCAGCAGAGGCCGCAAAACGCGAAGCGGAAGAGGCGCGTATTGCGCATGAAGCCGTAATGGCAGCCGAGAAAGCCGCACAGGAAGCCGAAGCAGCAGCCCGGGCAGCAGAAGACGCCAAACGTGCCGAAGCAGCGGCCCGCGCAGCAGAAGACGCTAAACGCGCTGAAGAAGCAGCCCGCGCAGCAGAAGACGCTAAACGCGCTGAAGCAGCAGCCCGCGCAGCAGAAGAAGCTAAACGCTCTGAAGAAGCGGCCCGTGCAGCAGAAGAAGCCAAACGTGCCGAAGAAGCAGCCCGCGCAGCAGAAGAAGCCAAACGTGCCGAAGAAGCAGCCCGCGCAGTAGAAGAAGCCAAACGTGTCGAAGAAGCGGCCCGCGCAGCAGAAGAAGCCAAACGCGCTGAAGAAGCAGCCCGTGCAGTAGAAGAAGCCAAACGTGCCGAAGAAGAGGCCCGCGCAGCAGAAGAAGCTCAACGTGCCGAAGAAGAGGCCGGCGCAGCCGAGGCTGGCGCGTCATCTGCCCAGATTGAGCAGGAAAAGCCAACCAAAGAAGGCTTTTTTGCCCGCCTGAAACGCAGCCTGGTTAAAACCAAACAAAATCTCGGTTCCGGATTTATCGGCTTGTTCCGCGGCAAGAAGATCGATGACGATCTGTTTGAGGAGCTGGAAGAGCAGCTGCTCATTGCCGATGTGGGCGTGGAAACCACGCGCAAGATTATTAACAACCTGACTGAAGGCGCCTCGCGCAAGCAACTGCGTGACGCCGAAGCGCTGTACGGTCTGCTCAAAGATGAGATGAGCGGCATTCTGGCAAAGGTTGACGAGCCGCTGAATGTGGCAGCGCACACGCCGTTTGTTATTCTGATGGTTGGCGTTAATGGCGTGGGTAAAACCACTACTATCGGCAAACTGGCGCGCCAGTTCCAACAGGAAGGCAAATCGGTGATGCTGGCCGCAGGGGATACCTTCCGTGCGGCCGCCGTTGAGCAGCTCGAAGTCTGGGGTCAGCGCAACAATATCCCGGTCGTGGCACAGCACACCGGTGCGGACTCTGCCTCGGTGATTTTTGATGCCCTGCAGGCCGCAAAGGCCCGCAACGTGGACGTGTTGATTGCCGACACCGCCGGGCGCCTGCAAAACAAATCGCACCTGATGGAAGAGTTGAAGAAAATCGTGCGCGTGATGAAAAAGTTGGATGAAAACGCGCCGCACGAAGTGATGCTCACTATTGATGCCAGCACCGGGCAGAACGCCATCAGCCAGGCAAAACTGTTCCACGAAGCCGTTGGCCTGAGCGGTATTACATTGACTAAACTGGACGGCACCGCCAAAGGCGGCGTGATTTTCTCTGTTGCCGATCAGTTTGGCATCCCGATTCGCTATATTGGCGTTGGCGAGCGTATTGAAGATTTGCGTCCGTTTAATGCAGACGATTTTATTGAGGCACTTTTTGCCCGAGAGGATTGACAATGATTCGCTTTGAACAAGTCAGCAAGGCCTATCGCGGTGGGAGACAAGCACTGCAGGGAGTGTCTTTACACCTGCGTCCGGGGGAAATGGCGTTTCTGACCGGCCATTCCGGCGCAGGTAAAAGTACCCTGCTCAAGCTCATTTGCGGCATCGAACGCCCGAGCGCGGGCAAAATCTGGTTTGGCGGGCATGACATCAGTCGCCTGAAAAACCGTGAAGTCCCGTTTCTGCGCCGACAAATTGGCATGATCTTCCAGGATCACCACCTGCTGATGGACCGCACCGTTTACGATAATGTGGCTATTCCGCTTATCATTGCGGGGGCCAGCGGCGAGGATATTCGCCGCCGCGTGTCGGCCGCGCTGGATAAAGTTGGGCTGCTCGACAAAGCGAAAAACTTCCCGATTCAGCTGTCCGGCGGTGAACAACAGCGCGTGGGCATTGCTCGCGCCGTCGTCAACAAACCCGCCGTACTGCTGGCAGATGAACCGACCGGTAACCTCGATAACGCGTTGTCTGAGGGCATTCTGCGCCTGTTTGAAGAGTTTAATCAGGTTGGTGTGACGGTGCTGATGGCAACCCACGATCTGGCGCTGATTTCCCGCCGCCCGTACCGGGTACTGAATCTGAGCGACGGACATCTGCACGGAGGCCAGAGTGGTGAATAAGCGCAGCGCATTGAATCGCATTAAAAGCTTCAGCAACCGTTTTGATAAAAATAACCGCGTTGGGCGCACCAAAGACGCCATACGTAACGCCACGCGCCGTGGGCGAGATACTACGCCGGCAGCAAAAGTCGGCGGGCGCAAAGGCACCGTCAATGAGCAGTTTCGCTACGCCTGGCAAGGGGCGCTGTCGGATTTACGCAGTAAGCCGTTTGCGACGTTCCTCACGGTGATGGTTATTGCCATTTCCCTGACGCTGCCGAGCGTGTGCTACATGGTTTACAAAAACGTCAGCCAGGCCGCCACCCAGTATTACCCGACGCCGCAAATCACCGTTTACCTTGATAAAACGCTGGATGATGACGCCGCAGCACAGGTGGTAGCGCAGCTTCAGGCCGAGCAGGGCGTGGCGAAGGTGAACTACCTGTCGCGCGACGAGGCGCTGGGCGAGTTCCGTAACTGGTCGGGCTTTGGCGGGGCGTTGGATATGCTCGAAGAAAACCCGCTGCCTGCGGTTGTGGTGGTCGAGCCAAAGATTGATTTCCAGAGCACGACGGCGCTGAACACCATGCGCGACAGGGTTGCCCAGTTGCGTGGTGTTGATGAAGTGCGCATGGATGACAGTTGGTTTGCGCGCCTTGCCGCGCTCACTGGCCTGGTCGGACGCGTGGCAGCGATGATTGGCGTGTTGATGGTGGCAGCGGTGTTCCTGGTGATTGGTAACAGCGTGCGGTTAAGCATTTTTGCCCGCCGCGACACCATTAACGTGCAGAAATTGATTGGTGCCACTGACGGTTTTATCCTGCGCCCGTTCCTTTACGGCGGGGCGCTGCTGGGGTTCAGCGGGGCGTTTTTATCGCTGATTCTCTCTGAGATTCTGGTGCTGCGCCTGTCGTCGGCGGTAAGTGATGTCGCGCGCGTGTTTGGCACTAAATTCTCCATCAGCGGGCTGTCTTTTGATGAATGTTTGCTGCTACTGCTGGTCTCGGCAATGATCGGCTGGACTGCCGCCTGGTTAGCAACTGTACAACATCTGCGTCACTTTACCCCCGAATAATAAAAGTCTGGTATACTCACCCTCTGCTTACGAGAACCCGTATTCAGAGGGTGAATTGCCTCTTCTGCACATCATCCTTCTGTCCGCGTCTTTTCATAGCTTTGTCACAAATTGAGTGTAATTTTATTCACAGGTTACAATGAACTTGTGGATAACGTCACTGTCTGATGATTAAGTGATGAGTAATCTCGTTGCACAGTATCGGTCCGGCAACGC
Organism: Enterobacteriaceae bacterium 4M9; assembly: GCA_010092695.1. Taxonomy (GTDB): domain Bacteria; phylum Pseudomonadota; class Gammaproteobacteria; order Enterobacterales; family Enterobacteriaceae; genus Tenebrionibacter. Next base: position 639,300 of record JAADJJ010000001.1, read on the forward strand.
TGCCTGATGGGGGCGAACCCGGAGCCAGACAAAAATTGTGAGGATTTGAATGACTAAAGAAATGCAAACTTTGGCTTTAGCCCCTGTCGGTAACCTGGAGTCGTATATCCGGGCGGCCAACGCCTGGCCGATGCTCTCGGCTGAGGAAGAAAAGGAGCTGGCTGAAAAGCTGCATTACCAGGGCAGTCTGGAAGCAGCTAAAACGCTGATCCTGTCGCACCTGCGCTTCGTTGTTCATATTGCTCGTAACTATTCCGGTTACGGCCTGCCGCAGGCGGACCTGATCCAGGAAGGTAACATCGGTCTGATGAAGGCCGTGCGCCGCTTCAACCCGGAAGTGGGCGTGCGCCTTGTGTCGTTTGCCGTCCACTGGATTAAAGCCGAAATTCACGAGTATGTGCTGCGAAACTGGCGCATTGTGAAGGTCGCGACCACCAAGGCACAGCGTAAGCTGTTCTTTAACCTGCGTAAAACCAAGCAGCGTCTGGGCTGGTTCAATCAGGATGAAGTGGAAATGGTGGCCCGCGAGCTGGGTGTATCCAGCAAAGACGTGCGTGAGATGGAGTCGCGTATGGCGGCCCAGGACATGACGTTTGACATGTCCAACGACGACGACGCCAGCGACAGCCAGCCAATGGCACCCGTGCTTTATCTGCAGGATAAAACGTCTAACTTTGCCGATGGCATTGAAGATGATAACTGGGAAGAGCACGCAGCAGATAAGCTTTCTGTTGCCATGCAGGGGCTGGACGAGCGTAGCCAGCACATCATCCGCGCCCGTTGGCTGGATGAAGACAACAAAACCACGCTTCAGGAGCTGGCCGACCGCTATGGCGTGTCCGCAGAGCGCGTACGTCAGCTTGAAAAGAACGCGATGAAAAAACTGCGCGCGGCTATCGAAGCCTGATTTTCCTGCGCAGTTAACATGCACCCCGGCGCCTTACGGCCTCGGGGTGTTTTTATTTCTGACCTTGCCCGCCTGTGACAAAGCCTGAGTTGCAGATTTCCCGCTCTGTTATCTCCCCCACAAATTTATTATTTCAATTCCGCTGAAATCGCGTATGTTTTAGCAGAGTGCTCTGTTTGCTAAAGCTAAAACGGAGTTTTTCATTCGCTTAGCGCGCTTTTTACGCCAGTGAATGGATAAATATTCCAAACACAACGCCACGATAAAAACAAATCACCATCACAATGGGGAAAGGAAGAATGAAAATGACGGGTAAAGCCTTACTGGCAGGATGTATTGCACTGGCGATGAGCAGTTCAGTACTGGCGCAGGATATTAAAGTTGCCGTAGTGGGCGCTATGTCTGGCCCGGTGGCGCAGTATGGCGATCAGGAGTTTACGGGGGCCGATCAGGCGATTGCGGATATCAATGCCAAAGGCGGCGTTAAAGGCAACAAGCTGGTTGCCGTGAAATATGACGACGCCTGCGACCCTAAACAGGCGGTAGCGGTAGCCAACAAAGTGGTGAATGACGGCATTAAGTACGTCATCGGTCACCTGTGTTCATCCTCCACGCAGCCTGCGTCGGACATCTACGAAGACGAAGGCATTCTGATGATAACCCCAGCGGCCACTGCACCGGAGCTGACCGCACGCGGCTACAGCCTGGTAATGCGTACCACGGGCCTTGACTCTGACCAGGGACCGACGGCGGCGAAATACATCCTTGAGCGCGTGAAACCGCAGCGCATTGCCATCATTCACGATAAGCAGCAGTACGGCGAAGGTCTGGCGCGCGCGGTGCAGGACGGCCTGAAGAAGGGCAATGCCAACGTGGTGTTCTTTGACGGCATCACCGCCGGTGAAAAAGACTTCTCTACGCTGGTGGCTCGCCTGAAGAAAGAGAACATCGATTTTGTGTATTACGGCGGCTATCACCCGGAAATGGGCCAGATCCTGCGCCAGGCGCGCGCAGCGGGCCTGAAAACCCAGTTTATGGGCCCGGAGGGCGTGGCTAACGTGTCATTGTCTAACATTGCGGGCGAATCTGCCGAAGGGATGCTGGTGACTAAGCCGAAGAACTACGATCAGGTACCGGCGAACAAACCGATAGTGGATGCGATCAAGGCGAAGAAGAAAGATCCAAGTGGCGCGTTTGTCTGGACTACTTACGCTGCGCTGCAGTCGCTGACTGCCGGTCTGAACCAGTCTGACGATCCGGCTGAAATTGCCAAATACCTGAAGGCCAACTCAGTGGATACGGTAATGGGCCCGCTGACCTGGGATCAAAAAGGTGACCTGAAAGGCTTCGAATTTGGCGTGTTTACCTGGCATGCCAACGGCACCGCGACCGACGCGAAGTAATATCCAGCTCCTGTTTTTCGCTAACGCGAAAGCAGGCACAACGACGTAAATACCGAGCCGGGCGGCCAATAAACCCCCGGCTTTTTTATTGCTCGATAGCCAGGCATGATTTTCACTATATAGCCCAGCACCCACAGCGTATAGGCTCGCCGCCCCAGCAAACTAACAGCGCCCTTATTCACCGCTGAGACACACAAGCTTAGCGCGTAGGCTTACTGACCCCGCAGAGATTGTTAAGCCTGAGACTACAGGATAAGCCAGCTTACTCAGGTGAACATTCAGAAATCCCATTCTTAACGAACCAGCAGCAAACAGCGCCCTGATTTGCACTTGGGATGCACAGGCTTACAGTGTGGGGTTGTTGACCCCGCTGAAATCGGCGAACCGGAGGCGTGAAGACAAGGTCAGACCGCCAGGGATGGCGGGCTGAGGCGATGCGCAGCATGGATGCTGCGTGGAGCCGGCCGCAGGCGCAGCGCCGGGAGGAGAGCGTACCGCGAAGCGGCGATTTCCTTGCGGGGCCGCGAGGATTGTTAAGGAGCGCGCGGGAGCGCTCCTTAACCCGTTCACCGCAGATAAGGTCTCGCTAATCATCGGGCTTCAAGTGAACGGAACATTCCACCACACTAAAAACGGGCTTACACATTCTCGCCCAGCCTGGCCGGCTGACCCCAGAGGCTACTCCTCCTTCTGCCACCCACCGGTCTGCGCCCGAAACCCCAGCGCCTGCATAAACGCCGCCATCACACCACGGTCTTCCACCCCGACATCCTGCATCCGCCAGTCGCTCACGCCGGGATTATCACTCATCAACTCTTCCAGCAGATACCGTCCCACACCGCGTCGGCGCGTTAGCTCACGCACGCGCAATGAGTCCAGCTCGCCCTGGGTGCCTGACAGCGTCATACGCACCGCGCCGAGCAACCTGTCGTTAAACTTTGCCGCATAAACGCGATGGCTGTCATTAAGCTGTAGCTCAGCAGGCGCGTACTCCGGCCAGATCTTCCCAAGATCGATAATGTCCTGCTCGCTCAGATGGGTCAGTCGCACAATGGTCAGTTTCATAGTTGGCTCTGTTGTTAGCAGTAAGGCTCAAGTGTACCAGGTTTGCCTCGCCTGCGTTTTCTGTTTCAGCGTTTCTCCAGGCAATTCGCGCGGTAGAAAGCCTCTTATATGGTTCATTGAGCAGAATATTCGCCATTTTATGGCGCAACTGTCTGCTAAGTCGGGAATTTATTAGCTAATAATGCCGATATATTATTCTGTGCGGTGCGCTTTTTTTTGTTTATTCAGTGCTTGAATCAGAATAATATTCCTGCTTAATTGACTGAATTATAGGGTAATGACGGGTTAATTCGCCAAAAATTGCCGTAACTCGTTAATCAGTCAGATAAAAATAATGCTGTTCATAAATAGAGCAGCACATTGTCAACACAATAAAACCAATATCGACATCACGAATGGGGACTTATCAGGATGAAAATAAAAGCGAAAGCACTGGCGACCGGGATGGTGGCGCTGGCTGTGTCCCATGTGGCAACGGCAGAGGATATTAACGTCGCCGTAGTGGGTGCGATGTCCGGTCCGGTCGCCCAGTGGGGCGATATGGAATTTAACGGTGCGCGCCAGGTGATTAAAGATATCAACGCCAAAGGCGGCGTGAAGGGCAATAAACTGGTTGGCGTGGAATATGACGATGCCTGCGATCCAAAACAGGCCGTGGCGGTTGCCAACAAAGTGGTCAATGCCGGCATCAAATACGTTATCGGCCATCTGTGCTCTTCTTCCACTCAGCCTGCTTCAGATATCTATGCCGACGAAGGCATTCTCATGATTACGCCCGGTGCCACTAATCCGGAACTGACACAGCGCGGCTATGCAACCATCATGCGTACCGCCGGTCTGGACTCTGCTCAGGGGCCGACGGCGGCAAAATACGTTTTAGAGCAGGTGAAACCGCAGCGCATCGCCATCATTCACGATAAACAGCAGTACGGCGAAGGGCTGGCGCGTTCAGTACGTGATGCGCTTAAGCAAGGCAGCGCGAATGTGGTGTTCTTTGACGGCATCACGGCGGGTGAAAAAGACTTCTCCGCGCTGGTGGCGCGCCTGAAAAAAGAAAATATCGACTTCGTGTACTACGGTGGTTATTACCCGGAGATGGGGCAGATGCTGCGCCAGGCACGAGCGCAGGGCCTGAAAACGCAGTTTATGGGGCCGGAAGGCGTGGGCAATACCTCGTTGTCTAACATTGCCGGTGATTCGGCAGAAGGCCTGCTGGTGACCATGCCCAAACGCTACGACCAGGACTCGGTCAATCAGCCCATCGTCAATGCACTCAAAGCGGACAAAAAAGACCCGAGCGGCCCCTATGTCTGGATAACTTATGCTGCCGTGCAGTCGCTGGCGACCGCACTTGAGCGCAGTGCCAGCAGCGAGCCAGAAGCACTGGCAAACGATCTCAAAGCCCACGGCGCGCAGACGGTGATTGGCCCGCTTGCCTGGGACGATAAAGGCGACCTGAAGGGGTTTGATTTTGGAGTCTTTCGCTGGCATGCCGACGGTTCTTCGTCGGTTGCCGCGCAATAACGCACGAAGGTAGCTTATGTCTGAGCAATTCCTCTATTTCTTACAGCAGATGTTCAACGGCGTGACGCTTGGCAGTACCTATGCGCTGATTGCCATCGGCTATACCATGGTGTACGGCATCATCGGCATGATTAACTTCGCTCACGGCGAGGTGTACATGATTGGTAGCTACATCTCCTTTATGATAATCGCCGCACTGCTGATGATGGGCATTGATGCCAGTTGGCTGTTAGTGGGTGCCGGGTTTATTGGCGCCATCATCATCGCCAGTGCCTATGGCTGGAGCATTGAGCGTGTGGCCTACCGGCCAGTGCGTAGCTCCAAGCGCCTGATTGCGCTCATCTCCGCCATCGGGATGTCCATTTTCCTGCAAAACTACGTAAGCCTCACCGAAGGCTCGCGCGACATTGCGCTACCGAGTCTGTTCAGCGGCCAGTGGATTGTCGGCAGCAGCGAGCATTTCTCTGCCTCCATTACCACCATGCAGTTAGTTATCTGGGTGGTAACGGTGCTGGCCATGCTGGCGCTGACGCTGTTTATCCGCTATTCGCGCATGGGACGCGCCTGCCGTGCCTGTGCCGAAGACCTGAAAATGGCGAGCCTGCTGGGTATCAATACCGACCGCGTCATATCCCTGACCTTTGTTATTGGTGCGGCAATGGCCGCCGTGGCGGGCGTGCTGCTCGGCCAGTTCTACGGCGTGATTAACCCCTACATTGGCTTTATGGCCGGGATGAAGGCCTTCACCGCCGCAGTGCTGGGCGGTATTGGCAGCATTCCGGGGGCCATGCTCGGCGGGCTGATTCTCGGTGTGGCCGAGGCGCTGACGTCTGCTTATCTCAGCACGGAGTACAAAGACGTCGTGTCCTTTGCGCTGCTGATTTTGGTGCTGCTGGTGATGCCAACCGGGATTCTGGGCCGTCCGGAGGTAGAGAAAGTATGAAGCCAATGCATTTTTTCGGCGCGCTGTTCTCAGCCGCCATGTTCTTCGTACTGGCTGCGGTGTTTATGGGCGTGCAGCTGGGGCTGGACGGCACAAAACTGGTGGTGGGCAGCGCCGCTGCCGTGCGCTGGGAGTGGGTCGCTATCGGCACTGCTGTGGTGTTCTTCTTCCAGTTGATGCGCCCGTTCGTGCAACGCAGCCTCAAGCGCGTCTCCGGGCCAAAGTTTATCCTACCCGCCATTGATGGCTCCACGGTAAAGCAAAAGCTGTTCCTGATTGCGCTGCTGGTGCTGGCCGTCGCCTGGCCGTTTATGGTCTCGCGCGGTACGGTGGATATTGCCACGCTGACCATGATTTACATCATTCTTGGTCTCGGGCTTAACGTGGTGGTCGGGCTTTCTGGCCTGCTGGTGCTGGGCTACGGCGGTTTTTACGCCATTGGCGCTTACACCTTTGCACTTTTAAACCACTATTACGGCCTGGGCTTCTGGACCTGTCTGCCGCTGGCGGGCCTGGTGTCGGCGGCGGCGGGTTTCCTGCTCGGCTTCCCGGTGCTGCGCCTGCGCGGTGACTACCTGGCGATTGTCACCCTCGGCTTTGGCGAAATTGTGCGTATTTTGCTGCTCAATAACACCGAAATCACCGGCGGGCCGAACGGCATCAGCCAGATCCCTAAACCCACGCTGTTTGGCCTGGAGTTCAGCCGCACGCCGCGCGAAGGCGGCTGGGACACCTTCAGCAACTTCTTTGGTCTGGCCTACAACCCTGGCGATCGCGTGATTTTCCTCTATCTGGTGGCGCTGCTACTGGTGGTCTTTACGCTGTTTGTGATTAACCGCCTGCTGCGCATGCCGCTGGGCCGTGCCTGGGAAGCGCTGCGCGAGGACGAAATCGCCTGCCGTTCGCTGGGCTTAAGCCCGACGCGTATCAAGCTTACGGCCTTTACCATCAGCGCCGCATTTGCCGGTTTTGCGGGCACGCTGTTTGCCGCACGCCAGGGCTTTGTCAGCCCGGAGTCCTTCACCTTTGCCGAGTCAGCGTTTGTGCTCGCCATTGTGGTGTTGGGCGGCATGGGCTCGCAGTTTGCGGTTATTCTCGCCGCCATTTTACTGGTGGTGTCGCGCGAGTTGATGCGTGATTTCAACGAATACAGCATGTTAATGCTGGGCGGCCTGATGGTGCTGATGATGATCTGGCGTCCGCAGGGGCTGCTGCCCATGAAGCGCCCGGAACTGAAGCTGAAAAAGGGTGACGTAAAAGGAGAGCAGGCATGAGTCAGCCATTATTGTCGGTAAGCGCTCTGATGATGCGCTTTGGCGGCCTGCTCGCCGTAAACAACGTTGCGCTGACGCTCAATGCAGGCGAAATCGTCTCGCTGATTGGCCCGAATGGTGCCGGTAAAACCACGGTATTCAACTGCCTGACCGGTTTCTATAAGCCCAGTGGCGGCACCATCAAGCTGCGTGATAAAGAACTGGCTGGCCTGTCCGGGCAGGAGATTGCCCGGCTTGGCGTGGTGCGCACTTTCCAGCACGTGCGGCTGTTTCGTGAGATGACGGTCATTGAAAACCTGCTGGTAGCCCAGCATAAGCAGATGAAAACCGGCGTCTTCTCCGGGCTTCTTAAAACCCCGGCGTTTCGCCGCAGCCAGGCTGAGGCGCTGGACCGCGCTGCGGTGTGGCTGGAGCGTATTGGGCTTTTAGAGCACGCCAACCGTCAGGCCAGCAACCTGGCTTACGGGCAGCAGCGCAGGCTGGAAATCGCCCGCTGCATGGTCACGCAGCCAGAAATTCTGATGCTCGACGAACCGGCGGCAGGTCTCAACCCGCGTGAAACCAAAGAGCTGGACGAGCTGATTGTTGAGCTGCGCGACCACCACAGCACCACTATTTTGCTCATTGAGCACGATATGAAGCTGGTGATGGGTATTTCGGACCGCATTTATGTGGTCAACCAGGGGACGCCGCTTGCCAGCGGCACGCCGGAGCAAATCCGTAATAACCCTGACGTTATCCGCGCCTATCTGGGAGAAGCATAAATGGGAAATGCGATGTTAACCTTCGACCGGGTGAGTGCGCACTACGGCAAAATTCAGGCGCTGCATGAGGTAAGCCTGTACATCAATCAGGGGGAAATTGTCACCCTGATTGGCGCGAACGGCGCGGGCAAAACCACGCTGCTTGGCACGTTGTGCGGCGACCCGCGCGCTACTCACGGCTCGATTGTGTTTGATGGTAAAAACATCACCGACTGGGCTACCGCGCGTATCATGCGTGAAGCGGTAGCGATTGTGCCGGAAGGCCGACGCGTCTTCTCGCGCATGACGGTGGAAGAAAACCTGGCGATGGGGGGCTTTTTTACTGACCGCCATCAGTATCACGAGCGCATCAAGTGGGTGTATGACCTGTTTCCGCGCCTGCACGAGCGCCGGGTACAGCGTGCTGGCACCATGTCCGGCGGCGAGCAGCAGATGCTGGCCATTGGCCGTGCGCTCATGAGTAACCCGCGTTTGTTGCTGCTCGATGAGCCATCATTGGGCCTGGCGCCGATTATCATTCAGCAGATTTTCGACACCATTGAACAGCTACGCGCTGACGGCATGACCATCTTCCTCGTCGAGCAAAACGCCAACCAAGCCCTGAAGCTGGCCGACAGGGGCTACGTACTGGAAAACGGGCACGTGGTGCTGGAAGACACGGGTGATGCGTTGCTTGCGAATGAGGCTGTGAGAAGCGCCTATCTGGGGGGCTAACGCGGGCAACAGCAAAGCGTCTTATTATATTGAGGCCGGGGCGGGTGAGTCCGCTTACCGGCCTTTTGCTGGGTGGCTATCCTGCTTCATCCTGTTGTAAAGGCGGTACATTACAGGCGTATCCCTTCTTACTGCGTAACGAAATATTTACGTTTTTGTGGTTATGTGTGGCATAAGAGTTACATATATATAATATTTTTTCTGGCATTATTTAAGAGTACTGATACGCTGAATATCTGTGCCGATAAACTTAATCAGAAATAGTGCCGTGTTTTCATTAATCAATGAAAGAGATTTTTCCATATCATAATACCAAATTGGTGGTAGCTATTCTGAGTTAGAGGTAATGACTTTTTAATTAGCCATGATATTTATAATGTTTAATTTTTTATTATCTCTTCTACATTTCTAACCTGCTGGAACGTCACTTTTAGTAAAGTGACTACGTCTGATATTACTTTCCTGTATTCAGGAAGACATGGGTTTAAAATTTCTGGCGGCAGACAATCTGTCGTGAAAATAGTCGTGCTGTCAGAAAGGCCACGGCCATTGGTCGCGGAAAACAAGTGGGGAATTGCTTATTCTATAGATAAAAGTGAACTCGGAGGATATTATGGTAAGTGTTACCAGGAAAGCCAAAACTGGCTGGGATAGTATCAATGATTTACTGAATTACCACGACCGGGGGAATGGTCTGGTCATTAATAACAAACCGTCTTTTGATATCGAGCAGGCAGGTTTACAAATTGCGCGTGGAGACGCCAGCTGGAACGGTGTTGGCGTGACGGGACAGGGCGCCACGATAACCTACTCTTTCCCTGACTGGACCTATGGTGATATCAATGTCGGCGAGGATTTTATCTACTCCGGCTTTAGCGCCACACAGCAGGCGCAGGCGCGGCTTTCCCTACAGTCCTGGTCGGATGTGGCAAATATCACTTTTGTCGAGGTGAGCGGCAGTCAGTATTCGAACATTACCTTTGGTAACATCGATGCCCCTGGCCAGGCTTATGCCCTGCTACCGTTTACCACCGCGCCGTCCGGTAAGCCGTATTACGACAATCGCGGTTATGACGCTTCCGGCCAGTCCTGGTACAGCATTACTGGTTCTGGAGTATTGAATCCAGAGTTGGGTAACTATGGTCGCCTAACCTTTACCCATGAAATTGGCCATACGCTGGGGCTGAATCATCCGGGTAATTACAATGCCGGGCTGGGCAATCCGACCTATCGCGACGCCAGCTATGCAGAGGATACGCGTATGTTCAGCGTAATGAGCTACTGGCAGCCGTCTAACACCGGTGGTGATTTTAAAGGCGCTTACGCATCGGCCCCGCTTATTGATGATATCGCAGCCATTCAGCACCTCTACGGAGCCAATTTTACCACCCGCACTGGCGACACCATATATGGGTTTAATTCCAATACTGGCCGGGACTTTTACACCGCCACCAGTGCCAGCCAGAAGCTGATTTTCAGTGTCTGGGATGCGGGTGGGAATGATACGCTCGACTTTTCAGGATACAGCAATAATCAGCGCATTAACCTCAATGACGGGACGTTTTCTGATGTAGGGGGATTGTTGGGGAACGTCTCTATTGCCGCAGGCGCCACCATTGAAAACGCCATTGGCGGTGCGGGAAATGACGTGATTGTGGGCAATAATGTGGCGAACGTGCTACGCGGCGGAGCCGGTAACGATGTGCTGTATGGCGCAGAAGGCAGCGATACGCTTTGGGGGGGCAGCGGCAGCGACATTTTTGTCTTCGCCGCTGTGAGCGACTCCCCCGTCAGTGCACCTGATAAAATCATGGATTTTGTTTCTGGTATCGACAAAATCGAACTGTCCTTTTTGAACCCGGGTGGCAATACGTTACATTTTGTCGATAACTTTAGTGGCAAAGCCGGTGAAGCAATGATTGCCTATGATGCGCAGGACAACATGAGCGAACTGTCGCTGGACTTGCAAGGTAGTGCCGTGCCTGATTTTCTGGTGCAGATTGTAGGCCAGGTAAATACACAAACCGACATTATTGTCTGAGAACACAGGGCAGGAAAATACCTGCCCTCGTTATTATCTTCACAATAGTGATGATATGCCGTGAATACATTAGGCAAGCGCGAAAATAAGTAAAATGAATCGCCAGTGAGGGTTAATATATCCACGTGTGATGACGGAATAGCTATCGACGTTGGCCACTATGTAGATAAGACATTATTTAAGTAACGCTAACTTAAAAGGTTATGACAAGTATTACCTGACATGCCGAACAAGCTGGGCAGTGGTCAAAATCTACTGAATTAACATGAGCAGGGCCAGAGTCTGGTAATTAATAACAAACCCTCATGTGGTATCGAGTAATCGGGGTTATTCATCATGCAGGATGAGCACATATGGATCGGCGCGGGAGCAACGGATAAGAGTGTAACGTTAACCTACTTACTTCCCTACGATGACAGAGAAAAACCGAGACAGTCGTAGACTGTCGCTGGTGTTCTGGCCTGATGTGGAGAAGCTTGTTAAATCGGGGCGGCAAAACGTTACATGCTGTTGAGAGCTTGAGCGGGCAGGCAGGAGAAACGTTGCTGTCATATAACGTACAGTCTAATCTGAATGAAGCGTCACACCGTGGTGTGGCGCGAGATTTTCTTGTGCAAATTGTTAGTCTGGTGGATGCGCAAACCGATTTCATTGTTTAGTCACCATGGTGAGCCGTGTGGCCACTTTTATTGTAGATTTGCCTATGAATAAATTAGTGTGGTTGGGAATGATCATCGCATTTTCAGGAGTCACTATGGCGAGTAGTCTGGTTTTACCTTCCGCCGGATCGCTGGCGGGTCAGTGGGTGATAACTGATAAAGGTGTTTCGTGCCGCGTGCGTCTGGAAACACAAGAGATGAGCTCGGCAAATGGTTACGCGTTAACGCTATTGACGCCATGCCCGGAACAGCTGCTACCTGCGTCTTCCGTTGCATGGCGGCCAGCGCCAGACGGCATCGAGCTGCTGGCGCATGACGGCTCCAGTACGGTGTTTTTCTCACGTGAGGGGAACCATTACCGTAGCGATATCTGGAATGACACTGGCAAGATCCTCAAGCGTAAAGCCGGGTAGTTCACTCTACAGTTGCGTTACCGGCCGACGCCGGTAACATTTCTTCTCAGCTGCTGGCTTCGACCGCAAAGACTTTTCTCTGTTTACACTACAGACTTTATGTTTCGCGATGACCTGTCCTTAATAGCGGCAGGCGCTACCATTACAGCAACGTGTTTGTGCCGAAAGGATCAGAGAACAGAGAGCGTTTTTTACGCTTAATCTGTGGCAAGTATTACTCAACCATTGTAATCGACGTCAGCCGAGTGCTTTGCAAAATGAAGGGGGGACGCTGTTTGCTAACGAAGCGGTGCGCAGCGCGTGCCTGAGCGGGTAAAGTAAGGCAATGGAGCTTACAAACAGGGTTAGCGGTACTCGTGCAGGCCAATTAAATTGGCCATACTCGCCAGTGCGTCTCATGAGACGCACTTTTATAGGTAAAACGCACATATATGGCTGTGGCCTGCCAAATTCGCTGAGAAGCCAGGCAGCCAACATAAGAAACCATCCCCTTGTAATCAGCAATTCCTGATGATAACGAGAGCATATTTGCTACAGGCGCAGTTCCGCTGCCATTGGTATTGTAGGTGTTAAGGCGATGACATAACGGAGTGTGATGGTGAATGCTCAGCGTGATGACAAGCAGAGTAAGGCAATGTGCCATTCAATTTTGGTATTGATGGATGTTGTGTAGGAAAAACATCATCGCCAAAAGGCGTAATATGTACATTACGCCTTAAGGGCTTTTTGGTATAATATTTACTGATTACTTACCGGAACTAACCATCGGTAAGCGGATTCCCTGGTGTTAAATGCGATTTTCGCAGCCTGGCTATTGTGCCAGGTTTTTTTTACCCAAATGGGTGAAAATGATTATAAAGCGCGCTGAAAATAATGTAAGTTGTCCATGTGGACTGGTTTATACTGTCCGAAAGTGCAGGATCGAAACTGGAATCGAAGAATGAGGGGCATTGATGTTCTCTATATTCAATGAAAATAAAGTCCTTACTGAAACGTTGCGCGACTACATTGAACGAAAACTAGAACCTTTCGGCTTGCCCGAATACGCTTTTACCGTATTCAGTAAAAAGGATCCGTCAAAAGGATTGATTATATCAAATTATCCGCCGGAATGGGTTGAGACATATCGAGAGAATAACTTTCAGTTTATTGACCCGGTAATATTAACGGGCTTTCGTCGTATCACACCGTTTGCCTGGGACGAAAACCTGACGCTGATCAGCGATTTAAAATCATCCAAGATATTTGAGTTATCTAAAAAATATAATATTGTTAATGGGTTCTCTTTTGTTGCGCATGATTATTTAGACAACGTATCTCTATTGAATTTGATTATCAATAACGAAGGCAGGCGAGAAAATGAAAAAATTATTGATAAAAGTAAAGCTGAACTTCAAATGATATTATTAGATGTTACTGAGCAAATGTATAATTTAATAATGTCAGGGAAAAGTAATTATCTGGGTGAGAATTTTAGCCCTGGAGAAACTAAACCAATATTCACACCCAAGGAAAACAAAGTGTTGTATTGGGTCAGTCGGGACAAAACATACGCAGAGGTCGCTTCGATGTTGGGTATATCGGCCAGAACAGTAAAATTTCACATGTCGAATGTGACCAAAAAGATGGGCGTCAGAAATGCCCGGTCAGCAATTCGACTGGGCATGGAGCTTAAATTAATTATTAACGAGGATCATTAACCGGCAGAGAGAACGGCCAGTTAAAAAGAGCCTGCGGAAACAGGCTGAGGTTTTTCCCCACTTTTTCTGCAAATAGGGCCTGACTATCGCTATCAGCAGGGAGTTTGAGGAGATAGATGTTCTCATCAACCTTTAATTGAGCTTCCTTGATAAGTTCAATCTTCCAGCCTGTTCTTCTCAGGATGGCGTACATTGACCTGCTGACAATTGCGTATATTGAATCATACTGTCTATCCCGGCTGTAGTTAATCATAGCGAGAAAGAGAGCATCACTGACAGTATAGGACTCGCCGAGGAAACGCTGGGCGCGGTACTTATCAACGAAAAAACGGCTGCATTCAATCTGATTTAACGGCAGGCTAACATCATCGAAGAGTTTGCCGAAGGTATGGGTAATCATGTTCGGCTTGTGCAGCTCAATAAAGCGCATGCTGCAAATAATCTCGTTGTTACAAATCCCTAAAACATATTGCGTATCCTCATTGTCAAACTCGTCATGCTCCATATTATTCGAGCAGTTAACCTCCCACTGCAAACGGTCTTTGAACGTTTTTTTTCTTAACTGGTAAAGTTCTGATGAAATACGGTTGTCAATTTCACTGAAACTGGTGTTAATTAGATGAAACATTTTACGTCCTCAAAATAGATAAGTTATATTCCAGATAAAACCAGTAATGTGTTGCAGGAATATTTTACAATTTGCCAGCCAGGATTGTCAGGAGGATAAAAAATAGCGCACACCTGTCTATTATTGAGGAAATCACGGTGGGTAATTAATGAGATTAATAGTGACATAATTGTTAAGATTTTTACTGGAACTATTAAATCGCTCACTTTGAATCTTTCCGCTATCAGCGTAGCAGAAAATGGCCATTCATCTTTTATCAGCGTTTTTTCAATGACGAGTCTGGCACTCAGCGTGCTCTGAGGCGCCTGTGGCAGGAATGCGGTATTTTCCGCTCAGAAAGCAGGTCTATTCTGCGTGTATAAGGCGAAAACTCTGAAATATGTGGCGTGCTTCATCACAACCTGGGCGATATTTCAGCTTGTTTGCTTATCACCTTCATCTCAATACGTGCGCTACACTGACTACGCTCCTCAGCCTTGCGTACCAAAACATCGCCTTTGGTACAGGGTAAAATCCAGCTATTGTGGTGTGTCAGGATACAAAGCGAAAAGATTCAGTTATACCTGTGACATATCCTGCGGGCTGTACTGGAGCGAACTGGCTTACTTATTCAGGCAATAAAATATGGCGTATTTGAATCATCTATTCACATTTGTTGAAAGCAATCCGGCGCTTGCCGTGGGTTTTAACATTATCTTACTGATTGTCTCTGGCATGCTTGCGCACCTTTTATGCAAATTCTTGTTGATAAAAGTCGTGCGCAAAGCCTTCTTTGCCAGCCATAAGCAGGATGTTCCGCTGGAGAAAGACCGACGTATTGCCGAAAAACTGTCAAATTTTATTCCGGTTATCATCGTCTATTACGTGCTGCAGTTTATGCCGAATATGCCAGCATCGCTGGTTACGGCGATTAACACTATCTGTGGGATTTTGTTTTTTGTTTTTTTGTCGGTCTTTTTCAATGAAATGCTGGATATTGTTAATAGCTCCTATCTGCGCAAGACCCGACGTAAAAACCACTCAATCAAAGGCTATATCCAGATAGGCAAAATATTAGTACACGTCATCGCCGCGATAATGATCCTTGCCGTTATGTCGAACAAATCACCGGCGATTATCATTTCCAGTCTCGGTGCAGTGGCGGCGGTACTGATGTTCGTGTTTCAACATACCCTGCTGTCGCTGGTCGCTAACGTTCAGCTCTCGTCAAATGATGTCCTGCAACTGGGTGACTGGATTGAAATGCCCGATAAAAATCTCAGCGGTGAGGTTATCGATATTGCGCTTCATACCATCACCATCCGTAACTGGGATAATACGATCTCACGCATTCCGACCAAGAATTTCCTTACCGAGACCTATACCAACTGGCAGGCGATGTTTTCGTCCGGGGCGCGCAGGATTATGCGCAGTATCGATATTGATCAGCACTCAATTCGCTTTCTCTCTCAGGAGATGCTGGGTCCCATGCTGGCAATACGCGGGATCAATGAGCCTCTGGCAAAATTGCTGGATGGCCGTGACCCAACCGGCGTGGCCAATCGTTGGTTTGTCGATAACGGGCTGACAAACTTAACGTTGTTTCGTCACCACCTTGTGTCCTGGCTCGCTGACCGGCCTGACATCATTAAAGACATGTACATTGTGGTGAGAACCCTGA
This sequence comes from Enterobacteriaceae bacterium 4M9, assembly GCA_010092695.1. Classification (GTDB taxonomy): domain Bacteria; phylum Pseudomonadota; class Gammaproteobacteria; order Enterobacterales; family Enterobacteriaceae; genus Tenebrionibacter. Next base: position 654,995 of record JAADJJ010000001.1, read on the forward strand.
AACCTACGCCCGCCGGGATCCCGTTGGAAATCTACTGTTTTACCTCTTCCACAGCGTGGATGGATTACGAAGATACGCAGTCAGGGATATTTGAGTACATCACGGCGGTTGCCGGCGAATTCTCTTTGCGTTTATATCAATATCCCGCAGGGCATGATTTCTGGCGTTTATCGCAGCAAAGTACCGCCAGGGGCAATGTGCCGCCGTCAGATTTTTAGCTCAGGAAGCGTTTCGCCCTTTACCGGTGCCTGTTCAGGTTCTGCAGAGCATAAGCTGGGCTTTGTCGGGCAGGGAGCGTCGTGACAATAGCCATCTGCGCGGGTTTGCAGGGCTAGCTTGTTTGCCATCTGTCTCAGGGAAGGGCTGCGGCCGGGCGTAGCCAGTCTGCACGCAGTAACAAAATGAATCGCAGATGAGTGGGTTGCCGCGCCAGGCCGTAAACCCTACGAAAACGCTCACGGGTGAACGCGGCCTGTCGGGGCGCTGAAAGGCATCCCTCTGATTCTTTCAGAACCGGGTATAGCAGGTCAGTATTGCGTCGCTTAACCCGCCACCAGCACCGTCACGCCCAGCTTTTCAAACGCCTTCACCGCCTCGTCACTAATCCCTTTGTCGGTAATCAGATAGTGGATATCGCTCCAGTCGCACGGTAGGGCAAACATTGACACCTTATCAATCTTGCTGGAGTCCGCCACCACATACACCGTTTTGGCCGAGCGGATCATGGCGCTTTTCACGTTGATATCGGTTTCGCTGGGAAAACTCAGCCCCATTCGCGGTGAAATAGCGGCAGTGGCGAGAAACAGCTTCTCTGCCAGCACATTTTCAAAAAAGCTCGCCGCTTTTTCGCCGGAGGTGGACAGCGTCGGGAACTTGAACGTACCGCCCGTGAGCAGGATGTTGATGCCCGGCTCGCCGCCGAGTTTAAGCGCTATGTTGACCGCGTTAGTGGTGACCGACAGGCGGTGAATATGGGCCATATGGTCAACAATGGCGGTCGTTGTGGTGCCGGAATCGAAAATCACCGCGTCGCCGTTTTCAATCTGTGCTGCCGCCAGTCGCCCGATGGCATCTTTTTGTTCCAGATTGATCTGGCGCTCCAGCAGCAGCGCACCGGTGTTTTGCTTACCGGTGACAAGCGTGGCGCCGCCGTAATAACGCTGCACAAACCCCTGTTTTTGCAACTCGCGCAGATCGGTGCGGATTGTCGCTTCGGTGAGATCAAAGGTTTCGGTCAGATGCTTCACGGTCACAGTGCCGTCTTCACGAATCATCTCAAGGATCTTATCTCTGCGCTGCTGCATATCCGCCAGCTGCTCGTTCCTGGTTTTCAATCGAAATGCTCCTGGTTCTGAACGCCTTGCCCCACCTTCTGCTCTGCCACGCAGTGTAGCGCTCGTTTTCAGTGAATGCGAGTTCACTCGCACATTACACGGTATTTTAGCCATTTTTTGCATTGTTTCAGCCAGATAACGCCACAAATCGATACCGGGCTGTTGCACGAAAAAGCACCGTCGTGAGACAAGATAATTTTCGAATGCCTTTTGTTTTATATTTGATCAATGCCACAGAATCGGTTAAATAAACACTATACATTTTCGATCGAAAATAAAATGAAAGCGATCGATAGCATTTTTGTCATCACGATCGTTACGATCTGGAGGTTAGTGTGGACGTACAGGCAATCAAACAGACGGCGCGACAGGCCCGGCGCTATGTGTTGCAGATGAACCACCGGGCGGGCAAAGGCCACACCGGGGCCGATCTTTCCGAAATCGATATCCTCTGCACGCTCTACATGGCGGTGATGGATCGCGGCCAGGCGCGCCCGGACCAGGACCGTTTCATCCTGTCTAAAGGCCACGGCGCAGGCGGCTTTTATTGCAGCGCCGCGGCGATGGGGCTGCTTGACCCTGAGGTACTGAGCCAGTACATGGGCGACGACACGCTGCTCGCAGGCCACCCGGTGCACCAGAAGCTGCCGGAACTGGTCGAAATTAACTCAGGCGGTTTGGGCCACGGCTTGCCGATTGCCGTGGGACTTGCGCTGGGCAACAAGCTCGCAGGCCGCGGCCACCGTCGCGCCTTTGTGCTGCTGGGTGACGGCGAACTGGCAGAAGGCTCCAACTGGGAGGCGGCCATGTCTGCCAGCAAATTCCAGCTTGATAACCTGATTGCCATCGTCGATCGCAACCGCTTACAGCTGGCAGGCAAAACCGAATCCATCATGCCGCTGGAGCCGCTTGCCGATAAGTGGCAGGCCTTTGGATTTGAGGTGCTGGAGTGCGACGGCCACGACCCGGTGGCTATCTGTGAGGCGGTGAACGCCCCGTCAACCGGTAAGCCGCGCGTCATTCTTGCCAACACCGAAAAAGGCCACGGCATTTCGTTTATGGCGAACGTGCCGGCCTGGCATCACCTGGTGCCCAATGATGAACAGCTCGCTCAGGCGCTGGCGGAACTGGAGGATTAATCATGCAAGACTTACGTGACGCGGTTATCGCAACCCTGCTTGAGGCCCAGCAGGCCGGAGCCAATCTCAATGTGGTGGTGGCTGACTCCACCTCAACGTCCAAAATCGCACCGTTTGAAAAGGCGTTTCCCGAGCGCGTGGTGAACGTGGGTATTGCCGAGCAGAACATGGTTGGCATCGCTGCGGGCCTGGCGCTGAGCGGCAGCACCGTTTTTACCGCGAACGCAGCACCGTTCCTGCTGGCGCGTTCTAATGAGCAGGTGAAAAACGACGTCTGCTACACCGACACCAACGTCAAAATGCTCGGTCTCAATGCCGGGTTTGCCTACGGGCCACTGGGTGCCACGCACCACTGCATGAACGACATCGCCATCGCCCGCACTTTCGGCAATTTACAGGTATTTGCCCCGGCAGATGCCGCTGAGGCCCGCGCCGTGACGCGCCACGCCATTGCCCATCGTGGCCCGGTGTATATCCGCATGGACAGCGACAAGGTGGCGGATTTGCACGGTGACGACTGGCGCTTCACACCGGGCAAACCTGAAGTTGTACAGCAGGGGCGCGACACCGTGGTGTTCTGCCTTGGCACCATCGTGCACGAAGCGCTGGCGGCGGATTTACCGAACGTCACTGTCGTTTCGCTGCCGTCACTGTGGCCGCTGGATGTTGAAGCGGTACGCACTCTCATAACCGCACACTCGCATGTGATCTCGATGGAAGAACACGTCATTAGCGGTGGCCTTGCCAGCATCATTGGTGAAATTCTGCACCAGCAGCGCCTCGGCCAACGTTTCACGGCGCTTGGCGTACCGCCGTATGCGTTCACTCACAGCAGCAGCCGCAAGGCGCTGCGCCGCCAGTTCAATATTGATGCCGCAGGGCTGCGCCACACGCTGGAGCAGGCCGCACAGGGCGTTTTCGCGTAAGGAGCTAACCATGAGCAACGAATATGACGTGAATCTGCGCTACGGCGTGGACACCGCGGGGGATTTATCCGGCAAGGTGGCGGTGGTAACCGGCGGGCTGGGCGGCATTGCGATGGCGAGCAATGAAATGCTGCTGGAGAAGGGCGCGAAGCTGGCGCTGCTGTATCCGGCCTTCGAGCGTGAAAAAGCGCTGGAGGCGGCAGAACAGTTCGACTCCGCTCGCGTGCTGTTTGTGGAATGCGACGTCGCAGACCCGGACTCGGTCGAGAAAGCCTTCTTCCAGGTCGAGGCGCACTACGGCCAGCTTGATATCCTGGTGAACTGCGCGGGTTATGTGATGCTGCAACCGGTGCTGGAAACCGAATTTGCCGAGTGGAATAAGCAGATTGCCGTCAACCTCACCGGGCCGTTTTTGTGCTCGCAGGCGGCAGCAAAGCGCATGGTGAAGGCCGGGCGCGGCGGCAAGATTATTAATATTGCCTCGCAGGCGGCGTCCATCGCCATCGACAACCACGTGGCCTACACCTCAGCCAAAGCCGGGCTGCTGGGCATGACCAAAGTGATGGCCAAAGAGTTCGCCCCGCACAACATTAACGTCAATACGCTTTCGCCCACCGTGGTGCTCACGCCAATGGGCGAGAAAGCCTGGCGTGGCGAGAAGGGCGAGGCAATGAAAAAACTCATTCCGATGGGTCGCTTCGCCTACACCGACGAAATCGCCGCAGCGGTGCTGTTCTTTGCCGGCAACGGCAGCGACATGATAACCGGTGCGGATCTCATGATAGACGGTGGTTTTACCATCTGGTAAGCCGCTGATTTGGTCGCATTTCGCGCCCGGCAAGACCAGGGCAATTACGCTGTTTCGCTGTACCCAACAATAACAATCCCCACAGGGGAATACAGAGAGAACATCATTATGAAATTGCGTTTAAACCTGTTAACCGCAGCCGCAGCCTGCGCTTTTTCCCTCACCGCGCACGCCGCTGATAAAGGCACCATCCTGGTGATGGTGAACTCCCTTGATAACCCGTATTACGCCTCCGAAGCCAAAGGGGCCACCGAGAAGGCACAGGCGCTGGGCTATAAAACCAGCGTGCTGTCCCATAGCGAGGACGTAAAAAAGCAAAACGAACTCATTGATGCCGCCATCGGTAAAAAAGTGCAGGGCATCATTCTTGATAACGCCGACTCCACCGCCAGCGTCGCAGCCATTAAAAAGGCGCAGCAGGCCGGGATCCCGGTGGTGCTGATCAACCGCGAAATCCCGGTGGATGATGTGGCGCTGGTGCAAATCACCCACAACAACTTCCAGGCAGGTTCTGAAGTGGCGAACGTGTTTGTGGAAGACATGGGTGAGAAGGGCAAATATGCCGAACTGACGTGCAATCTTGCCGATAACAACTGCGTGACCCGTTCCAAATCCTTCCACCAGGTTATCGACCAGTACCCGGACATGGTGAGCGTGGCGCGTCAGGATGCCAAAGGTACCCTGATTGACGGCAAGCGGATCATGGACAGCATTTTACAGGCGCACCCGGACGTGAAAGGCGTGATTTGCGGCAACGGCCCGGTCGCGCTCGGCGCGATTGCCGCGCTTAAGGCCGCAGGGCGCACGGATGTGATTGTGGTGGGTATTGATGGCAGCAACGACGAGCGCGACGCGGTGAAGGCCGGTGCGCTCAAAGCTACCGTGATGCTCCAGGCACAGGCCATTGCCGCCCAGGGTGTGACCGACCTCGACAACTACCTCCAGAAGGGTGAAAAGCCCGCTAAACAGCGCGTGATGTTCCGCGGCATCCTGGTCAACCAGGGCAACGCTGACAAAGTACAGGACTTCAACTTTAAGTCCTGAGGTTAACGCTGTCGCGCCCCGTAGCGGGGCGCACAAGGAGGTAAGTATGTCCAGACCACTCTGGCTGGCGCTGGTAGTACTGGCACCGGTATTGGGCGGTTGCCGTATCGTCTCAACGCAGGAACTGGCAGATTTAAAAAATCCACCTAACCCGCACATGGCGAATATCGACCAGGCCTGGCAGCAAAAAATTGTGCCGCAGATTGTGGGTGAAGCGCGCCCGGCAGAGGAGCTGATGCGCCTGCTTAGTACGGCCAGCGACGTTGACAGCGCCTGCAAACAGTACGGCTGGCGTTCTCAGGATGAGAACCCCTGTGTGTTTGCCGTACGCGTGAGCGGCACGGTAGAAAAGGTCGATACCACATCGCGCAGCGGCAAAGTGTTTATCAAAGACGAGCGTGGCGAAACCGTGGTGGTGCAACTGGGGCCAACTATTCGCGGCACGGCATTGCGCGATGGCTATAAAGGCGTGAGCTACCAGGACTTCAACGACCAGGTGCTGTTTGGCAACTACAGCCGCACCATTAACGAACACGCAGCGGCGATGATGAAAGCCTTCAACCCACAGCCTGGTGACGCGGTGACGGTTGATGGCGTCTTTAGTGCCTGGGACGTACCGGCTACGCTCCCGGACGTGACGCCAGCGAACATCACGCGCACGCAGGGAGGCGCATGATGAGTCAGAGCGCCCCTGTCCTGCCCAATACCGCGCCCCATGATGTCATTATCGAAACCCGCAGCGTCTCGCGGGTTTATCCTGGCGTGACGGCGCTTGATAGCGTCGATTACCGGGTATATCGCAACAAAGTGAACGTGCTGATTGGTGAAAACGGCGCGGGCAAATCCACCATGATGAAAATGCTGGCCGGGGTGGAAACGCCGTCGTCCGGCGAGATTTTGCTCGACGGTAAAGCGGTCACGCTCGGCTCTACCCATCAGGCAGAAAAGCATGGCATCAGCATCATTTTTCAGGAGCTCAACCTGTTCCCGAACATGTGCGTGATGGACAACATCTTCATTGCCAACGAGTTCTTCCAGCGCGGGCGTATCAACGAAAAGTACCAGTACCAACTGGCGAAAGCGTTGCTGGAGCGCCTGGAGCTGGACGTTGACCCGCTCACCCAGCTTGGCGAGCTGGGCATAGGCCACCAGCAGCTGGTGGAAATTGCCCGCGCGCTCTCCAAAGACACCCGCGTGCTGATTATGGACGAGCCGACCTCGGCGCTGAGCCAGTCGGAGGTCAAAGTGCTGTTTCGGGTCATCGAGCAGCTTAAAAAGCGCGGTGTGACCATCATTTACATCTCGCACCGCCTTGAAGAACTGATGGAGATTGGCGACCACATCACCATCTTTCGCGACGGGCGCTTTATCTGCGAGCGTGAAGTCGCGCACGCCAGCGTGCCGTGGATCATTGAGCAGATGGTGGGCGACAAGAAAAAGCATTTCGATTACCAACCTGCAACCCAGGGCGAGACGGTGCTTGAGGTCAACGGGCTGACCGCGCTGCACCAGAACGGCGGCTACCGGCTTAACGATGTGACCTTTACGCTTCGCAAAGGCGAGGTGATTGGCATTTACGGCCTGCTCGGTGCCGGGCGCACGGAGTTGTTTAAAGGGCTGACCGGGCTGATGCCCTGCCAGAGCGGGCGCGTGGCGCTTAACGGCTGCGCGGTTGAAAAACAGAGCTTCCAGCAGCGGCTTAAGCGCGGCATTGCGCTGGTGCCGGAAGACCGGCAGGGCGAAGGCGTGGTGCAGATGATGTCCATCAAATCCAACATGACGCTTTCCGACTTGAGCCTGCGCGGTTTCTGGCGCTCCTGGTCATGGCTTCGCGAGCAACAAGAGCGCGAGAGCGTACTGGACATGGTTGAGCGGCTGGCCATTAAGGTGAGCGACAGCGAGTTGCCCATTACCTCGCTCAGCGGCGGTAACCAGCAAAAAGTGGTGCTCGGCAAAGCGCTAATGACCAGGCCGGAGGTTGTGCTGCTTGACGAGCCAACGCGCGGCATCGACGTGGGTGCCAAAACCGACGTGTATCACCTGATTGGCCAGATGGCCGGGCAGGGGCTTGCGGTGATGTTCTCCTCATCCGAGCTTGATGAAGTGATGGCGCTGGCCGATCGCGTGCTGGTCATGGCCGACGGGCGCATTACTGCTGATTTGCCGCGCGCTGAGGTCACGCGCGAAAAACTGATTAGCGCCTCAACGCCCCTGGAATAACTGGCTGGAGTGAATAATGAACCAGAAATATAGGCTCTACATGACCCTGCTGAAGGCGCGCACCTTTATTGCGCTGCTGATTGTGATTGGTTTTTTCAGCGTGATGGTCCCGAACTTTCTTACCGCGTCTAACCTGCTGATTATGACCCAGCACGTGGCGATTACCGGCCTGCTGGCCATTGGCATGACGCTGGTTATCCTGACTGGCGGTATCGATCTTTCTGTGGGGGCCGTCGCCGGAATTTGCGGCATGGTGGCAGGCGCACTGCTCACCAGCGGCATTCCGATTTGGGGCGATAATATGCTGTTCCTGAACGTGCCGGAAGTCATCGTGGCGGTGGCGCTGGTCGGTATCGTGATTGGCTTTATCAACGGTGCGGTGATAACCCGCCTGGGCGTTGCGCCATTTATCTGCACGCTCGGCATGATGTACGTGGCGCGCGGTGCAGCGCTGCTCTATAACGACGGCAGCACCTACGCCAACCTCAACGGCGCACAAGCGCTCGGTAACACCGGGTTTTCGTTACTGGGTTCCGGCACGCTGCTGGGCATTTACATTCCTATCTGGCTGATGATTGGCTTCCTGCTGCTGGGCCTGTGGCTGACCCGTAAAACCCCGCTTGGGCGCTATATCTACGCCATTGGTGGTAACGAGTCGGCGGCACGGCTGGCGGGCGTGCCAATTGTTAACGTCAAAGTCTTCGTCTACGCCTTCTCTGGCCTGTGCGCCGCGCTGGTGGGATTGATTGTGGCCTCACAGCTGCAAACCGCGCACCCAATGACCGGCAATATGTTTGAAATGGACGCCATTGGTGCCACGGTGCTCGGCGGTACGGCGCTGGCGGGCGGGCGCGGGCGCGTCTCTGGCTCCATTATTGGCGCGTTTGTAATTGTGTTCCTTGCCGACGGCATGGTGATGATGGGCGTGAGCGACTTCTGGCAGATGGTGATTAAAGGCGTGGTGATTGTTACTGCGGTCGTCATCGATCAGTTCCAGCAGCGCCTGCAAAACAAGGTGATATTGCTGCGCAGACATGAAAAGAAACAGGCCGTTGCACCCCTTTCGGAGGTCAGTCATGGATAAAGAGCTTATCGTTGCGCTCGACGAGGGCACTAGCAACGTCAAAGCAGTGGCGATAGACGCACAGGGACGCGTGGTGGCGCAGGCATCGAAAGCGTTGTCGCTCGCCACGCCGCAGCCCGGCTGGGTGGAGCAGGACGGCAATGCGCTGCTGGACGGTTCGTTTGACGTGCTGCGCCAGGTGATTAACGAGGTTGGCAAGGAACGCGTGGCGGCGCTGGCCATTAGCAACCAGCGCGAAACCGCCATCGGCTGGGTGCGGGAGAGCGGCAGGCCGCTGTCCCCTGCGCTTACCTGGCAATGCTCACGCTCGGCGCCGTTTTGCGAACAGCTTCGGCGCGACAGGCAGGACGAAATCATTCGTTCTACAACCGGTTTGCCTGTCGCGCCGCTCTTCTCCGCCTCAAAAATGCGCTGGCTGCTCGACAACACGCCGCAAGGACACGAGCGCGCCGCGCGCGGGGAAATCTGCCTCGGCACCATTGATGCCTGGCTTTTATGGCACCTGACCGACGGCGAGCAGTTCCGCTGTGACTACTCCAACGCCGCCCGCACCCAGCTTCTGAACCTGCACACGCTGGAATGGGACGAGAGCATGCTGGCGCTGTACGGTATCCCGCGTGCCGCGCTGCCGGAGATTTGTCCGTCGGCATGGCGCTTTGGCGTGACCAAAGGCGTGGCGGGCATTGCCGACGGCATCCCGATTCTGGCGATGATTGGTGACTCTCACGCTGCACTTTATGGCCACGGGCTGGGCAGGGCGGGCGGCATTAAGGCCACCTACGGCACTGGCTCCTCGGTGATGGCGCCGCTGCCTGCGCCCGACACCCGCATTACCCGGCTGGCAACCACCGTTGCCTGGCATGACGGGGCGCGTGCGGTATACGGCCTTGAGGGCAACATTCCGCACACCGGCGATGGGCTGGCGTGGATGCTCCAGGCAACCGGCATCAGCACGCTGAACGAAATACAGCGCGTTGCGCTGCTGCAAAGCCTGCCGGACTCCATTCCTTCAACCGACGGCGTGTACTTTGTGCCGGCGCTGACGGGTTCCGGCGCGCCCTGGTGGGATGACAAAGCGCGAGGCACCATCTGCGGCTTAAGCCGCGGCAGCGGCCCCGCGCATCTGGTGCGCGCGGCGCTGGAAGCCATTGCCTACCAGATTGCCGATGTGATTGAGGCCATGAAGCAGCACCCGGACTTTCACCTCAACACGCTGATGGTGGACGGCGGGCCGACGCGTAACCACTGGCTGATGCAGTTCCAGGCTGACCTGCTCGGCTGCCCGGTGGCGCGCAGCACCACCGCCGAACTCTCGGCGCTGGGTGCAGGCCTGCTGGCACGCAAGGTCTTTAGCGGCCTTGACGATGAC